>JAJYXE010000008.1 GCA_021791145.1 Actinomycetes bacterium
GATCGAACTCTGCGAGCTCACGGCGAAGCACCCCGATCGCCTCGAGGAGGCGGGTCGGCGCAACCGCTCCGGGGTCGTGGTCTCCCATGAGCACACGATGCCATGAGGGTGTATCACGCCTTGCGCGAGGAGCCTCCCGGCCCCGGTCACCCGGAGCGCTGGAGGGAGACGTGCGTGCCCGGCGCCACGACGACCGAGACGCCGCCGGCAGCCGAGTTCAGCGGTTCTGCGGGAAGCCCAGGTCGATCGCGCTCGTCGAGGGGTCGGGCCAGCGCTCGGTGATCACCTTAGCGCGGGTGTAGAAGTTGATGCTCTCGGGGCCGTAGATGTGGGTATCGCCGAAGAGCGACGCCTTCCACCCACCAAACGAGAAGTAGCCGACCGGAACCGGGATCGGCACGTTGACGCCGACCATCCCTGCCTCCACCTCCTCCTGGAACCGGCGGGCGGCGCCCCCGTCACGGGTGAAGATCGCCGCGCCGTTGCCCCACGGGTTGGAGTTGACGAGCGACATCGCCTGGTCGAAGTCGCCGGCACGCACGACCGAGAGCACAGGTCCGAAGATCTCGTCCCGGTAGCAGTCCATCTCCGGGGTGACCTCGTCGATGAGCGACGCGCCGAGGAAGAACCCGTCCTCGCCGTAGCGGGGGTGGTCCCGGCCGTCGACGACCACTTTGGCTCCCTGCGCCGAGGCGGACTCCAGGTACGACGCGACCCGGTCGCGGTGCTCCTTCGTGACGAGCGGGCCCATCTCGGACTCCTCGTCGAGGCCCGAGCCGATACGCAGCTTCGGGAGCCTCTCTGCGATCGCCTGGATGAGCGGCTCGGCCACACGTCCTACCGGCACCACGACCGACACCGCCATGCACCGTTCCCCTGCCGAGCCGTAGGCCGCGGAGACCGCCGCGTCAGCGGCCATCTCGACATCGGCATCCGGGAGCACGACCATGTGGTTCTTCGCTCCCGCGAGGGCCTGGACGCGCTTGCCGCGGCGCGCGGCCTCCTCGTAGATGTAGCGCGCGATCGGCGTCGATCCCACAAACGACACAGCCTGGACGTCTGGGTGCGCGAGCAACGCGTCGACTGCGACCTTGTCGCCCTGCACCACGTTGAAGACGCCGTCAGGAAGGCCTGCGTCGGCGAAAAGCTCGGCGAGGAGGACGGACGCGAGCGGGTCCTTCTCCGAAGGCTTGAGCACGAACGCGTTCCCGCACGCAATGGCGCTCGCGCTCATCCACAGCGGCACCATTGCAGGGAAGTTGAACGGAGTGATGCCGGCGACGACCCCGAGCGGCTGGCGCACTGAGTACACGTCCACGCCGGTGGAGGCACGCTCTGCGTACCTGCCTGCGAGGAGGTTGGGGATCCCACACGCGTAGTCCACGTTCTCGAGCCCGCGGGCGACCTCGCCCATGGCGTCGGACAGCACCTTGCCGTGCTGCGCGGTGACCGCCCGCGCGATGTCGGCGCGGTGCGCGTCGAGCGCCTGGCGCATGCGGAAGAGGACGTCGGCGCGCTTTGCGAGCGACGTTGCTCCCCAGGGTCCCGCAGCGGCTCTGGCGGCGTGCACGGCCCGAGCGACCTCCTCGGTGCTGGCGAAGTCGACCTCGTGCGTGCGCTCGCCGGTCGCGGGGTCGAACACGTCGCCGTGTCGGCCCGACTCACCGGGCACCACCTTGCCGGCGATGAAGTGGCTGATGCGTTCCATGTTGACCTCCTGGTCCTCGTTGACCACGTGTCTCGTCGGCGGCCGGAACCCCCCGGCCTACTCCGAGGCGGCGCGGTCGGTGATGTCGAGCGCGCGGTCGAGCACCGCGAAACCTTCGCCCAATTGTTCCTCGGTGATGCACAGCGGCGGGTTGGTCATGACCTGGTTCCAGTGGAGGTTCACGAACACCCCGTTGTCGAGCATGAACCGGAGGAGCTCGGCCATCTCAGGGCTCGACGAGTTGAACGGCGCCATCGGCTCCCCGGTCGTGCGGTTGCGCACGAGCTCGAGGCAGCCGAACAGGCCGATGTTGCGGACGGCGCCGACCGAGGGGTGGCGCGAGGCCAGCTCCTCGTGGTGCCGACGCATGACCTCCCCCATCTTGGCCGCCCGCTCGATGAGCCCGTCCTCCTCGTAGACGCGGATCGTGGCGAGGGCCGCGGCGAGCCCGACGGGGTGTGAGTTGTACGTGAGCCCTCCGGCGAACACGTGGTCTTCGAAGTACTGGGCTACATGGGGTCGCATCCCGACAACACCGAGCGGGACGTAGCTCGAGGTGAGCCCCTTTGCCGCGGTGACGATGTCGGGGACCACGTCCCAGTGGTCGACCGCGAACCACGCCCCGGTGCGCCCGAAGCCGCTCATGACCTCGTCGGCGATCATGAGGATCCCGTAGCGGTCACAGAGCTCGCGTACGCCTTGGAGATAGCCGTCGGGCGGGATGAGGATCCCGTTGGTCCCGGTCACCGGCTCGACGATGAACGCCGCGATCGTGGCCGGTCCCTCGAGCTGGATCGTCTCTTCGAGCACGCGGAGCGCCTCGTCGGCGGTGTCCCAGGGTCGCGTGGTGCCGTGGTAGAAGTCGAGCACGTGCACGACGCCGGGGATCCCCGGCTCGTTCGCCCAGCGCCTCGGGTCACCAGTGAGGGTGATCGCGCCGGCAGTCGCCCCGTGGTAGGAGCGGTACCGGGCGAGGATCTTCTGACGGCCGGTCACCGCCCGGGCGATCCGGATCGCGTTCTCGTTGGCCTCCGCGCCGCCGAGCGTGAAGAACGACTTCTCGATGTCGCCCGGGTAGAGCTCCGCGAGCTTGCGGCCGAGCAACGCACGGACCTCGGTCGTCATCGCGGCCGAGCTCACGTAGGCGAGCTCTCGGACCTGCTTGGCCACCGCGTCCGCAATGCGGGGATCGCCGTGGCCGGCGTTGACGCTCATGAGCTGCGAGTTGAAGTCCAAGTACTTCTTGCCGTCGGCACCGGTGAAGTAGACGCCGCTCGCCGACGCGACGGGGAGGGGCGAGGACTTCGATTGCGCCACCCAGTCGAAGAGCGTGTAGCGCTTGGAGAGGTCGACGATCTCGGCCGCCGACAGTCGCTCCTCACCTTGCTCGGTCATCTCGGGTCCTCCTCTCGGGTTGGCTGCTCTCGGGCCGACGGCCCGGTCCCCGGGGAGCCGATGACATCCGCACGGCATCCCACGGGCGGCCGCACGGCATCCCACGGGCGGCCGCACGGCATCCCACGGGCGGCCGCACGGCATCCCACGGGCGGCCGCACGGCATCCCACGGTCGTCCACCACGGTCGTCCACCACGGTCGTCCGCACAGGCGGGCCCCACGGACATCCCACGAGCGATCGTACGCACCCCGAGCGCTCGTCACAATGCACACTCTGCACACTTCTTCGCCTAAGTGATGCCGATAGTGTGCACCCGTGCCGGTCACGGTCCGTGAAGTCGTCGATCTGGAGCCGCTCCGCAGCGCAGGCCCGCGCGTCCTCGCCGGCACCGTCAACCTCGATCGGGCGGTCCGATGGGTCCACGTCGCCGAGCTGCCCGACATCGCCCACCTGCTCCAAGGTGGGGAGCTGTTGCTCACGACCGGGCTCGGCATGGCCGGCACTCCCGCGGCGCAACGCCGCTACGTCGACGAGCTGGCCGACGCGGGAGCGGCCGGGGTCGTGGTAGAGCTCGGGCGCACCTTCGACGCCGTCCCCGCCGCGCTCGTGGAGGCGGCGGACGCGCACGGCCTGCCGCTCGTGTCGCTCGACCGTGAGACCCGCTTCGTCGAGGTCACCGAGATCGTCCACCGCGAGATCCTGAGCCGCCAGTACGACCTCCTCGACCGGGCCGAGCAGGTGAGCCGCGAGCTCGCCGACCAGATCCTCGACGGCGCGGACGCACGCACGCTGGTCGCGCACCTCGGGACCAACTTTGCGACGACGGTCGTGTTCGAAGACGCCGCCGGCCACGCCGTTGCGACGAGCGGCCCCCGAGGGGCGGACGGCGGCGCATCGACCTGGGAGCGCCACGCACGCCTGCGCCACGCCGGTCCGAGCAGCGGCTCCGGTCGGAGCGGTGCGGTGCACCGGGCCCCGAGCTCGGACCCCGAGGTGCCGGGCTGCGCCTGGGTGGACCTGTGGATCCGGCACGAGCGCTGGGGCCGTCTCCACGTCCTGGACGCGGCCACAACCGGTCGCAACGTGGACGAGCTGCTCGTCGATCGTGCGGGTGCCGCGCTGGCCCTCGCCATGCTGTCCGAAAAGGATGCTGCGCACCTCGTCGAACGTGCGGGCGATGCGCTCATCGGGGAGATCGTCGCGGGCCGTCACGGCTCCGGCGACGAGACGCTCCGGCGGGCGAGGTCACTCGGTGCCGACCTCGCGGGCGGGCGGCTCGCCGCGGCGGCGCTCGAGGTCCGTCCGACGGCGGCGGCCCACGGCCTCACCGACGGCGCCCGCCTCGAACTGCTCCGCTCGCTCACCGTCGCGCTCCGAGCTGCCGTCGCACAGCGCGGCTGCAGCGCGCTCGTCGGCACGAGCGGCGACCGGGTCATCGCGATCGTGGCGATCCCCGGGACTCGTCCGGTCGCCGGGGTGCTCGAAGATCTGGTGGAGGCCGCGTCGGCGCTGATCGATCGGCGCGGCGGCACCCAGTTGGTGGCCGGCGCGAGCGGCCCCGCGTCGAAGGACGCGCTCCACCGGGCAGTCGAAGAGGCGACGGTCGCCGCGGGCTTCGCCCGTGTCGCGGGTCCCGGCCGTCGCGTCCACCACTTCGCGGAGCTCGGGACCTACCAGCTGCTCCTTCGGCTGGCCGACGGCCCGGAGCTCGCGCGCTTCGTCGACTCGGAGCTGCACCCGCTCGTCGAGCGAGACCGTGCGGGGAAGCCGAGGCTCATCCCGACCTTGCGCGCGTACCTGGCGCACGCGGGGCGCAAGGCCGACGCCGCCCGCGAGCTCGGCGTCCAACGGCGCACCCTCTACCAGCGCCTCGCGAGGATCGAGGCGCTTCTCGGGCGCAGTCTCGACGAGCAGGCGACCCGCACCCGGCTGACACTTGCGCTCCAGGGTCTCGACTTCCTCGCCCGACGGAGCGGCCACGCCTGAGCGAGCACACACCCGAACGGCCACACCTGAGCGGCCACACCTGAGCGGCCACACCTGAGCGGCCACGCCTGAGCGGCCACACCTGAGCGGCCACACCTGAGCGGCCACACCCCTTCCCCCTGCGACCGGGGCTGACGAGTGAGCGAGCAGTTTTGCCAGGCCGAGCTCGACCCTTCTCTCTGCGCGCGGGGGTCGACGGGAGTTCAGCCGGGGAGCTCGCCGGTCTCGAGGAGCTCCTCGAAGCGGGACCCGTCGACCAGCGGCACGCCGAGCTGCTCGGCCTTCTGGGTCTTGGCGGCACCGGGCGACGCGCCGACGACGACGGCGAACGTCTTCTTCGACACGGTGCCGGGCGACTTCCCTCCCCGCGAGACGATCGCCTCCTCTGCAGCCTCCCGGCTGTATCCCTCGAGCGTGCCGGTGACCACGACGGACTTGCCGGCGAGGGTCTGGGGCACCGGGGGCGCCGGGGACGCCGCGGACGACGACCCGGCTCCCTGCAGGGCCCCGATCGAGTCCGGCTCCTCAGTCTGGAGCCCGAGCGCGACCAACCTGTCCACGACCGTGACGTTGCGCGGGTTGTCGAAGAACTCAGCGACGCTGTCGGCGATGACCTTGCCGACGCCTTCCACGGCCGCGAGCTCGTCGACCGTCGCAGCGCGCAGCGCGCCGAGCGTCTTGAATGCCCGTGCGAGCGCCCGTGCCCCGGTAGGGCCGACGTGGCGGATCCCCAGCGCGACCAGGAGGCGCGACAGCGGCTGGGACTTCGAGCGCGCGATCGCGTTCACGAGGTTCTTCGAGGAGATCGCCCCCATGCGCTCGAGCGTGCGAAGCCGGTCCTCCTCCAAGAGGTAGAGGTCGGCCGGGTCGGTGATGAGCCCTTCTCGGACGAGCTGCTCCACGTGCTCTTCCCCCAGCCCTTCGATGTCCAGCCCCGAGCGGGAGGCGAAGTGCACGATCCGCTGGACACGCTGGGCGGGGCAGTCGATGTTCGTGCAGTAGGTGTCGCTCTCGCCGGGAAGCCGAGTGAGCGGCCCGCCGCACGAGGGGCACGTCTTGGGGAACGTCCAGGGCGGTGGCCTCCCGCCCTCGCCGCCTGCAGCGCCCTGGGCACCTGTCCCCGGTTCGAGGAGGGGGCCGAGGACCGGGCCCACCACCTCTGGGATGACGTCGCCAGCCTTGTGGACGATGACCAGGTCGCCCGGACGTACGTCTTTCAGGCGCACTTGGTCCTCGTTGTGCAAGGTTGCGAGCCGCACGGTCGAGCCGCCGACGAAGACGGGCTCGAGCACGGCGAACGGCGTCGCCCTCCCGGTGCGCCCGATGGACACCATGATGTCCAGCAGGCGCGTCGTCCGGTCCTCCGGAGGGAACTTGTAGGCGATCGCCCAACGAGGCGCACGCGAAGTCGCGCCGAGGCGATCGTGCAGCGAGAGGTCGTCCACCTTGACCACGACACCGTCGATCTCGTAGGGCAGGTCGTGGCGATGCGCCTCGAGCTCGCGGCAGCGTGCGAACGCCGCGGCGACCCCCCGGACCGTGTGGGCGTCGGGGCTGACCGGAAAGCCGGCTGCCGCGAGCAGCGCGAGCGCGGCGCTCTGCGAGGCGGGCGGCCACTCGCCTCGTGGGCCCCGCGCACGGCGCTTCCCGTCCGCGCCGCGCTGCTCCTCGGGCAGCGCGCCGTCGATCTCACCGATCTGGTACGCCCAGAAGGAGAGCGGCCGGGACGCGGTGATCGCCGGGTCCTTCTGGCGCAGGGACCCCGCCGCGGCGTTGCGAGGATTGGCGAACGTCTTGGTGCGCTCCGCCTCCGCGCGCCGGTTCAGCGCTGCGAATGTCGCCGTCGGCATGTAGACCTCGCCGCGCACCTCGAGGTGGTGCGGCGCAGAGATCCTGAGCGTGCGCGGCACGGCGCGGATCGTCGCGACGTTGGCCGTGACGTCCTCCCCGGTCACGCCGTCGCCGCGGGTGGCCGCCTGGACGAAGCGGCCGTCGACGTAGGTGAGGGACATCGCCACCCCGTCGACCTTGGGCTCGCAGGTGAAGTCGAGCTGCTCGAGATCGATCTCGGGGAGCTGGCGGCGCAGGCGGTCGGCCCAGGCGTCGAGCTCGGCCTGCGAGAAGGCGTTGTCGAGGCTCATCATCGGGATCCGGTGGCGCACCGGCGCGAAGAGCTGGGTCGCTGCCGCCCCCCCGACGCGCTGGGTCGGAGAGTCCGCCGTGATGACCTCGGGGTGGTCGGCCTCGATCTGGCGGAGCTCTTGCACGAGCGCGTCGTAGTCGGCGTCGGGGATCTCGGGAGAGTCCAGGACGAAGTACCGCTCGTTGTGGTACTCGATCAGCCGGCGGAGCGCAGCGGCGCGCGCTGCGGGTGTGCGCCGGTCCTCGCCGGCTTCGACCGGCGACGGCGATGCGGGGTCCTCGCCGGCTTCGACCGGCGACGGCGATGCGGGGTCCTCGCCGGCTTCGACCGGCGCCGGCGATGCGGGGTCCTCGGCTGCCTCGACGGACGACGGCACTGCGGGGTCCTCGGGGGGGCTCACCGGGTCCTCCGGCCGCTTGCGACGATCCCCGCGCCGCGCACCTCGTCGGGATCGGCCGAGTCGTAGAAGGCGAGGGTCTGGCCGGGAGCGACGGGCCGCTGCGGCGCGGCGAAGGCGCACGTGGCCCCGACCCACTCCCCGACGGGTCCCGCACGAAACGTGCAGCGGACGGGCCGTCCGTGGGCGCTCACCTGCGCGACGGCCTCGTCGCCGTCCGCGAGGGGCTGGTCCACCCAGGTGAGGGAGCCGGGGTCGAGCGCAACCTCGTCGACGAGGGCACGCGTCGCGTCCGTGACGGTGACGCGACGGCCCGGGACGTCCACCGCGACGGCGTAGCGGCGGGCGCCGGCCGCCGGCATCCCGCGGCGCTGGCCGACCGTCACGAGCTCGACGGCGTCGACGCTGCCGACCTGGGCACCGGTCTCCTCGTCGACGACCGCCGCCTCGTGCAGCTCGAGGCGCGACGAGAGGAAGCCCGCCCGGCCGTGATCGTGGCCGCCGCCGCTGTTGGCGTTGGAGGTGCCACGGCCGCCGTCGCTGTTGGCGTTGGAGGTGCCACGGCCGCCGTCGCTGTTGGCGTTGGAGGTGCCACGGCCGCCGCCGCCGGCACGGCCGTCGTGGATGAAGCAGACGTCCTGGCTGTCGGGCTTCTCCGCGGTGCGCAGCCCCAAGCGCCTCGCCTCTGCACGGACGTCCGCCTTCGTCATGGTGCCCACGGGCAAGACGATCGCGCGGAGCTGTGACTGAGCGAGCATCGACAGCACGTAGGACTGGTCCTTCAGCGGGTCAGCGCCGCGCCGCAGCGACAGGCGCCCTGCGTGCTCGCGCACCTGCGCGTGGTGGCCGGTCGCGAGGTGTTGGAAGCCGAGGCGCCGGGCGCGCTCGAGCAGCCGGTCGAACTTGATGTGACGGTTGCACTCGATGCACGGATTGGGCGTGCGGCCCGCTGCGTGCGCCGCGACGTAGGGCGTCACCACGTCGCGCTCGAAGTCCTCGGTGAGATTGAAGACGTGGTGGGGTATTCCGAGCTGCTGCGCGACGCGTCGCGCGTCGTCCACGTCGGCGACCGAGCAGCATCCGGAGCTCTGGGGGCCGCCCCAGAGCTTCAGGGTGGTGCCGACGACGTCGTGGCCCTCCGCGACGAGCCGAGCGGCGGCGACCGAGGAGTCCACACCTCCCGACATCGCCACGAGCACGCGCACCGCGGTCGCTCCGCCGTCGCTACGCCGACGCTCAGCCGCGGAGGCGGGAGACGGCCTCGGGCACGACCGCGAGCGCCCGCTCGACGTCGGCGGCGGTCGACGTGTGGCCGAGGCTGAACCGGATCGAGCCGCGGGCGGTGGCCGCCGGCACGCCCATCGCCGCGAGCACGTGGCTCGGCTCGAGCGCCCCGCTCGCGCAGGCCGCGCCCGCGGAGACGCACACGCCCGCCTCGTCGAGCAGCACGACGAGCTCCTCGCGGTCCACGCCGGTGAAGCACAGGTGGCAGTGGCCGGGCAGCACGCTCTTCCGGTCCGCCGCCTCGACCGCCGAGCCCACCGCGCCGAGGAGCCCGTCGGCGAGCCGGTCGCGCAGCGCGCCGACCCGCACGGCCTCCTCCTCGCGCTCCCTCGCGACCGCGGCCAGGGCGGTCGCGAGGCCGACGGCGCCGGCGACGTCGTGGGTGCCCGCCCGTCGTTCACGCTCCTGGCCGCCGCCGACGACCAGCGCCTCGAGCTCGGTGCCCTCCCGCACGACGAGCGCCCCGGCCCCCTTGGGGCCGCCGAGCTTGTGCGCGGAGACGGAGACGAGGTCCGCGCCGGGCGCCGCACGGGCGACGTCGAGCCATGCGGCCGCCTGCACCGCGTCGGTGTGGACGACCGCTCGCGGCGCGAGCCGCTTCGTGAGCTCGACGACGTCGGCGAGCGGCTGGACCGTGCCCACCTCGTTGTTGGCGAGCATGACGGTGACGAGCGCGACGTCCTCGTCGAGCAGCTCTGCGAGCCGGTCGACGTCGAGGACCCCGTGGGCGTCCACGCCCACGCGCTCGTGCACGACACCGGGGAGCCGCGCCGCCGCGACCCGGCACGCTTCGAGCACCGCTGCGTGCTCGACCGCCGAGCTGACGACGGCCGCTTCGGGACGGCTGCGCGCCGTCGCGCCGAGGACCCCGAAGACCGCGAGGTTGTCGGACTCCGTCCCCCCGGAGGTGAAGACGACCTCTTGGGGCTCGGCCCCGAGCAGCTCTGCCACCTTGTCCCGGGACTCCTCCAAGGCCTGCCGGGCGGCGCGCGCCTGGCGGTGGTGGCCCGAGGGGTGGCCGAAGACCTCGGAGGCGAACGGCGCCATGGCCTCGACGACCTCGTCTCGCACCGGCGAGGACGCCGCGTGGTCGAGGTACGTGAGCGGCGGGCCGTCCGAGCCCGTGGCACCTGTGGCGCGATCCATGGACCCCTTTGTACCGCACTCGCCGCCCGGCCGGCGCAGGGCAGGGGCCCAAGGGGCCCAAGGGATCGTCTATCGTCGCTGGACCCTCCCTCTCAGGCCGACGACATGACCCCTCCCAGCCCCGAGGTACCCGACGCAGAGACCCTCGGCCCGGGGTCGCCACCCGCCGCACCCAAGACACCCAAGACACCCGCCGCACCCAAGACACCCAAGACACCCGCCGCACCCAAGACACCCAAGACACCCGCCGCACCCAAGACACCCAAGACACCCAAGACACCCGCCGCACCCAAGACACCCAAGACACCCGCCGCACCCAAGACACCCAAGACACGCGCCGCACCCGAAGCACCCGCCGCTCCCGCCGCGGCGCGCCTCGCCGGGCTGGTCCCCTACGCGTGCATCTGTGCCGCCGTCGTCGCAGCCAACGCGCTGTACCTCTTCGGTGTCTTCGACCCCAATCCCGTGCTCTCGATGAGCGGCCTTCCGATCGTGGCCCAGGGCGGCGTGCTTGCGGGCCGGTTCACCATCGACCCCAACGCGGGGACCACGGCGCTCTCGCTCGGGCACCTGGCCGCCCTCGACCTGCTCCACGGCCATCTCCCGTGGTGGAACCCCTACGAAGGCGTGGGCGCGCCGCTCGCCGGCGAGATGCAGTCGGCCGCCCTGTTCCCCCCGACGCTGCTCCTCGCGCTGCCCGGCGGCCAGCTGCTCTTCCACGTGCTGCTCGAGGCGGTCGCCGGGATGGCGACGTACGCGCTCGTGGTCCGGCTCGGGACCTCCCGGGTGATCGCGACCGGCGCCGGTGCCGCCTTCGCGCTCAACGGCACCTTTGCGTGGTTCGCGCACGCCCCGGTCAACCCGATCCCCTTCCTTCCACTGCTCCTGCTGGGCCTGGAGCGGGCACGGGCGGCTGCCGAAGAGGGGCGCGGCGGGTCATTCGGCCTCCTCGCCCTCGCGCTGGCGCTCTCCGTGTACGCCGGGTTCCCCGAGGTCGCGTACCTCGACGGGATCTTCGCCGTGGTGTGGGCCGCGGTGCGCGTCGTCGGCCTCGAACGGGCCGCGCTCGCGCGCTACGCCCGCAAGGTCGTCATCGGGGCGGGGGCGGGCGTGCTCTGCGCCGCGCCGATCCTGGTCGCCTTTGGCGACTACCTGCGCGCCGCGTACCTCGGCCCGCACGGCGGTGGCTACGACGCGCTCTCGATCCCGGGCACCGGCGTCGGCGCGCTCTTCTTCCCCTACGCCGCGGGGCCGATCTTCGGCTTCACCCCCGCGCAGACCGCCGGCGTGCTCGGCAGCTTCTGGATCAACGTCGGCGGGTACCTCACGACCTCGATCCTCGTGCTCGCGGTCGTCGGCTTGTGGAGCCGGCGGCTGCGCGCGCTGCGCATCGGGCTCGCGGCGTGGGTGGTGGTCGCGCTCGGCCGCGCCTACGGCGCCGGTCCGGCGCAGCGTCTCTTCGACATCCTCCCGATCATGAACCGCGTGGAGGCCTACCGGTACGTGACGCCGTCGATCGAGCTCGCCGTCGTGGTGCTCGCCTTCCTCGGCGTCGACGACCTCTTCCGGCGCGACGTCCCGACGTGGTTCGTCGCAGCGTCGGTCGCGCTCGCCGCCGGCGCCGCGCTGGCGACCCTCGGACTGGGACGCCAGCTGCGCGACGCCGTCGCGTCCGCCTCGCAGTCGCACGCCTGGTTCGCCGGGTCGCTCGCATGGGGCTTCGGGATGCTCGCCGCGGTCGGCGTCACGGCGCTCCTCGCACGGGGCCGGCTCCGCGGCGCGCTGCTCGCCGGACTCGTCGTCCTCGACGCGTGCGCGATGTTCGTCGTGCCGCAGCTCTCCGCGCCTCGCAGCGGCCGGATCGACACCGCCTTCGTGCACTGGGTCGCGCGTCATGAAGGGGCGGGGCGCATCTTCACGTTTGGCGGCCTCCTCAACCCGAACTTCGGGAGCTACTTCGAGGTGGCGGAGGCAGACGTGAACGACCTGCCGATGCCGAAGGCCTACGCCCGCTACATCCTCGCCCACCTCGACCCGACGACGATCCCCAACCACTTCGACGGCACGACGATCGTGGCGCGCCGTGCAGCGTCTGCAACCCGTGCGGGCCGCGCCAGCACCCCGAGCCGAACGCCCGAGACGCCCGTGCAGGCCTTCGCCGCGGGCCTCCGGAGCTACGAGGCGATCGGGGTGCGCTACGCCGCCGCCTACACGGGGTCGGCGGACGCCGCGGCCCTGTCGTCGCTCGGGCTCCCCCGCGTCTACGTCGACCCCCACGCGGTGGTGTACCGGCTCTTCGACCCCTCGCCGATGTACTCGTTGCAGGCCGAGCGCCACGCGGGCCGCATCGGCGCGGCGGACCGGACCCAGGCGTGCACGATCTCCCACGTGCACATCGACTCGGTGGCGCTCGATTGCCGGCGTCCCGCCGTGCTCGTGCGCCGCGAGCTCGCGATGGCGGGGTGGACGGCAGCCGGCGGTGGCCGGCCGCTCGTGGTGCGCCCCGACGGTCCGCTCTTCCAAGAGGTGACGCTGCCGAAGGGCCGCGAGGTCGTGCGCTTCTCCTTCGTCCCGCCCCACGAGGACCTGGCCTCGGGCGCGCTGGCGGTCGGGATCGCCGCGTTGGTGACGAGCTGGGTCCTCACGCGCCGGCGCCCGCGTCGCCTGCGCGCCCGCCACCGGCACCGGCACCGCCGCGCCCTGCGTCTCCGCCGGCCGCGCTTCTCCGCCGCGTCCCGCTTCACGGCCGCGCCCCTCGGCACCCGCTTCTCCGCCGGCCACGAGCCGTAGAGTCCTGAGCGTTGTGTACCGCGTCATCGGCGTCGTCGTCGGGCTCGTCGCCCTGTGCGCGCTCGGAGCCTCACTTGCGGCCGTCGAGAGCAGCTCTGCGTTCCCTTTCACGGTGACCTCGCAGATGCAGGCAGCGGCCAGGTCCTCCTGCCGCTCCGCTCTGCCCGGGACCAGAGTGCTCATCGGGACACCGATCACGGTTGGAGAGGTGCGAGCGTTCCCACCGCGCACACATCCCCTCAAGGCGCGGGTCTTCCCGCACCACGACGCCTTCCCGGGCCTCTCGAAGACACAGATCGTCGCATGGTGCTGGACCCGCGGGACGAAGGCCGGTGAACCGACAGTCGCCTACGTCGTCGCTCCTGGCTCCAAGCCCCTGGAGATCGCAGTCCGGTTCCCGCAACGACCCACGACGGCGCCTCAAGGCTCTTCCACCTCTCCGACGACCGCGACACCCGGCATCTCTCCCCCCGACGTGGTCGGCATGTCGCTCGTGACAGCGCAGCGCACCATCTCGGCGAGTGCGGGCGGGACGGCGCTGACCGTGAGCGCGCAGGTTGTCCGAGCTGGCATCGCTCCTGAGACCGTCATCTCACAGCAAAAGGACAGTGTCGTCGTCTCCGTCCCGCCCGCGAGCCCGTGCTCGTCGACACAGCTCGCCGCCACATACCTGTTCGGCCAGCCGGGGGTCGGGAACGTGTTTGCGAGCATCGTGGTCCGCAACACGTCGGCGTCATGGTGCACGGTCGGCGCACCGATCCAGTTGGCTGGGCTCGGCGCCGACGGTCGAGGCGTGTCCGGGCCGGCGGCGGTCGGGTCATTGGAGCAAACGACGATGGACGCCCTGTCTCCGGGGACGCCGCCCGTTCCGGCCACGACACCGACGGTCCTCGGCACAGGGATCGGCTACCCGCTCGGGACGTTCTTCGCCTGGGTCGGCTTCTACGGCCCGTTCAACACGTGCACACCCGAGATCCCTGGTTCGTCGGTGAAGCACGTCGCCGCGTCCGTGTGGCGGGTGACCCTCGGGTCCGGCGTCGCAGTCGACGCGAGGAACGGCACACCTTCTCTGGTCACAACTCCCACCGCGCCTGCCTCACGGACCGCACGGCCGTTCGAGACGTGCGCCGGGACGATCCTCTCCCTGGCGGCGACGGTGCGCTTCGGCAACACGAACCTCCTCCCGGGCTAGCTGCGGGGCTCGCTCGGGCTCGCTGCCAGCACCCGCGCCGCCCTGCCGCCACCGCCGGCCCCGGCGGGCTCCTCCGGCCGCCTACGGCCCGGCTCAGTCGGCCGCGTCGGCCGTCGAGGGCACGGAGGAGCCGGGGTCCTCGCGCACCGACTTCACGTTCATGAATTCCTTCATGCCCAGGTCGCTCAGCTCACGTCCGTACCCTGACCGCTTGATCCCGCCGAAGGGGAGCTCCGGGGAGGAGGCGACCATCGTGTTGACGAACACCTGCCCCGCCTCGATCCCCTCCACGAGCCTCTCGCGCTCCGCTGCGTCCCGCGTCCAGATGCTCGAGCCGAGGCCGTACTGCGTGCGGTTGGCGATGCGGATCGCCTCGTCGAGGTCGCGGTAGCGCTCGACGGTCGCCACCGGCCCGAACACCTCCTCTTGGAGGACGCGCATCTCCGTGGTGACGTGCAACAGGACGGTCGGCTCGTAGTACCAGCCGGGGCCTTCGAGCGACGACCCGCCGCAGGCGACGGTCGCGCCCTTGGCGCGCGCGTCGTCGACCTGGGCGGCGATCTCCTTGCGCTGGGCCTCGGTGACGAGCGGCCCCACGTCCGTCGAGGGGTCCATCGGGTCGCCGACCCGCAGGGCCGCCATGCCCGCGACGAACCGGTCGGTCCACTCGTCGTAGACCTCGGCGTCCACGATGAAGCGCTTGGCGGCGATGCACGACTGGCCGTTGTTCTGCACACGCGCGGTCACCGCCACCGCCGCGGCGCGCTCGACGTCCGCGGTCTTGGTCACGACGAAGGGGTCCGAGCCGCCGAGCTCGAGCACGCACTTCTTCAGCACGCGCCCCGCGGTCTGCGCGACCGCGGCCCCGGCCCGCTCGCTGCCCGTCAGCGTGACCGCCACGATGCGCTCGTCCTCGATGATCGCCGCGACGTCCGAGGACGAGACGAGCAGCGTGGTGAAGGCGCCCTCGGGGTAGCCCGCGCGGCGGAAGAGCTCCTCGACGTAGAGCGCGGTCTGGGGCACGTTGGCCGCGTGCTTGAGCACGCCGACGTTGCCCGCCATGAGGCCGGGAGCGGCGAAGCGGGTCACCTGCCACAGCGGGAAGTTCCACGGCATCACCGCCAGCACCGGCCCGAGCGGGTCGTAGCGGATGTAGCTGTGGTCGTCGACCCGCTCGGGGGCGAGCAGGCGCTCGGCGTTGTCCGCGAACCACCGGAGCCCGAGCGCGCACTTGGCGACCTCCGCCTTGGCGGAGGCGAACGTCTTGCCCATCTCGGTGGTGAGCGTGCGCGCCACGTCTGGCGCTTCGCCGTCGAGGAGGTCCGCTGCGGAGCGCATCAGGCGCGCCCTGTCGGTGAAGCTCATCTTGCGCATGGTCTCGAAGCCGGCCGCCGCACGGGCGAGCCGGGCGTCGATCTCGTCGGGCGTGTGGGCGTCGAAGGTCTTCTCCACCTCGCCGGTGGCCGGGTTCGTGCTCGCAAAGGTCATGGAGAGATTCTCGCGTGCCCGGCGCTACCCTGCGCCAGATGGACCCGACCGGGCACGAGACCTCCCCTGCGACTCCCGCCGACGCCGCCCGAGCCGCGCCCGTCGACGCCGTGGTTGCCCAGCCCGCCGACGCCGCCCTCGAGACCGCGAAGCGCCTGCTCCGGGGGGCCCGGCAGGTCCTCGTCCTCACCGGCGCGGGGGTCTCCACCGGCGCGGGAATCCCGGACTTCCGAGGCCCAGAGGGGGTCTGGACGAAGGACCCGGCTGCCGAGCGCCTCTCCACGCTCAGCGCCTACATGGAGGACCCCCAGGTCAGGCGCCGAGCCTGGCTGGGGCGGCTGCACTCCCCGGTCTGGGCGGCCCAGCCGACGGCCGGCCACCGCGCGCTGGTCTGCCTCGAGCGCCAGGGCAGGCTCTGTTTGCTCGTGACCCAGAACATCGACGGGCTCCACCAGCGCGCCGGCAACGATCCCGAGCGCGTGGTCGAGATCCACGGGACCATCCGGGAGGTGGTCTGCATGGCCTGCGGCGAGCGAGGCCCCGCGGGGCCGACGCTCGAGCGGGTGGCGGCGGGCGAAGCGGACCCCGCATGCTCCGGCTGCGGCGGGATCCTCAAGTCGGCGACGATCAGCTTCGGTCAGTCCCTCGTCCCAGAGGACCTCGCCAGGGCGGAGGCGGCCGCGCGCCGGGCCGACCTCGTGCTCGCGGCGGGGACGAGCCTCGGCGTGTACCCCGCCGCGGGCCTCGTGCCGCTCGCGGTCTCCCACGGGGCGCGCGTGGTCATCGTGAACGCCGAGCCGACGCCCTTCGACGGCCTCGCCGACGCGGTCGTGCGCGCCTCGACCACAGAGGCGCTGCCGGCGATCGTGCCGGGCGTCCCGACGCCACGGGATCTCACGGGCTCGGGGGGTCCCGACGAAGGGCCCGCCGGATAGCCCGCCGGAGAGTGCTGCGCTTCGGACGCTCCGAGCTGGGCGCGAGCCTCCGGCTCCGCGGGCGCCTCCGGCTCAGCGAGAGCGCTCGGCGTGGTCCAACGCAGGCCCGACCTTCGCCCCCACCTCCCGAGCGTCCCGCTCGCGGGGCCCGAGCGACAGCACCATCCCCTCACGGGCCGCGAACACGCGGACGCCGGGCGCGGCGAGCTTTGAGACGAGCTCGTCGATCTGGTCGTCGGTGCGGTGCGGGTCGTGGTGGAACAGCGCGACCGCCCTCGCGCCGGCGGCGACACCCAGTCCGACGGCGTACTCGACGGCGCTGTGGCCGAGGAAGGCGAGCCGGGGCATCTCTGCGGCGGTGTGCTGGGAGTCGTGGATCAGCAGGTCGACGCCTTCTGCGAGCGCCAACGCCGCCGGGTGGTGCTCACCGAGCCCCTCGGGGCCCGGCCCGAGCGCGAGCGGCTTGTGGTCGGGCAGGTACGCGATCGACGTCACGCCGTCGGAGACCCGGTAGCCGAAGGTGCGGCTCCCCTTGTGGGGGATCTCGCGGGCGTCGATGCGGAACCCCTCGAGCTCGAAGGTGCCCGGCTCGATGCCGGTCACCGACCAGGCGTCGCCGAGTGTGCCGACCGGCACGGGGAAGTGCGGGGGCGAGAAGGCCCGGTTCATCACGGTCTCGGCGTCGCCCGCGTCGCCCTGCCCGGGCACGTAGATGTCGACGCGGTGGCCCTCCATGTAGGCCTCGCGCAGGAACGGGAGGCCGTGGGTGTGGTCCCAGTGAAGGTGGGTGATGCAGACGCTGCCCCGGAACGGCTCGCCGTCGAGCACCCGCTCCAGGTTGACGAAGCCGGTCCCCGCGTCCAGGACGAGATGCGGCGCGCTCTTGGCGGCGGCCGCCTCGCAGAAGCTCGTCGCCGTCCCCCGCCCGATGCCGACGCAGGACGTCGCGGTGCCGTAGCGCTGGTACTCCGCTCCCGACACCGGGGTCGAGCCACGGCAGCCGAAGAAGAAGAGGTTCATCGCGGGCATGGTCCTCGGGTCGGGCAGCGTCAGAGGTCGAGCTGCTGGGCGGTGAGGAGAAAATACAGCCCCCGGCGCGCGACCAGCTCGTCGTGGGTCCCCTGCTCGACGAGGCGTCCCCGATCGAGCACCAAGATGAGGTCGGCGTGGCGGACGGTGGAGAGGCGGTGGGCGATGATGATCGCCGTGCGGTCGCCGAGGAGCCGCCCCAGGTTCTCCTGGATCGCCCGTTCGGACTCCGCGTCCAGCGCGCTGGTGGCCTCGTCGAGCACGAGGAGCGCCGGGCGCCGGTAGAGGGCCCGGGCGATGGCGACACGCTGGCGCTGGCCTCCCGAGAGCGCGAGCCCCGACTCCCCCACCTTCGTCTGGTACCCGAGGGGGAGGCGCTCGATGAAGTCGGCGGCGTTGGCCAGCTGCGCGGCCTCTTGCACGCGTGCCGGGTCGAGCGGGGAGCCGAAGGCGATGTTCGCCTCGATCGTGTCGGAGAAGAGGTACGTCTCTTGGAGCACGAGCCCGATGTGGCTGCGCAGCTGGCGGTGGTCGAGCTGCGCCGCGTCCACCCCGTCGTAGCTCACGGTCCCCGACGTCGGCGACACCAGGGCCGCCACGCAGCGGGCGAACGTCGTCTTGCCCGACCCGCTCCGCCCCACGACCGCGACGGTGGCCCCCGCGGGGATGTCCACCGAGATCGAGTCGAGGACCGGCGGCGAGCTGTCCCCGTAGGAGAACGTCACGTCCTTCAAGGTGACGTGGCCGGAGATCGAGGGCACCGCCAACAAGTGCGAGCGGTCCTCCCCCTGCTCGGGCTCGGTGTCGAAGACGTCCTGGGCCCGGTCGGTGAGGGTCCGGGCGTGCTGGAAGCTGTCGGCGACGACCACCAGCTCTTGCATCGGCGCGGTCGCGAGCGCGACGAGCGTGACGCATGCCACGAGGCCGCCGATCGACAGCGACTTGCCGACGACCTCGGAGATCCCGATGGCGAGGAAGGCGGCCAGCAGCGCGAAACCCAGGCCCTGGGTCAGCGCCCCGTAGACGGCGCGCAGGCGGTCGACGCCGACCTGGCGCGCGTTGAGGGCGATCTGGTGGGCGACGAGCGCCTTTTGGAGCGGCTCCTCTGCGGCGAGCGCCTTGGCGGTCTCGATGCCTTTCACGACCTCGACCTGACGGGAGGCGTAGCGGGCTGCCTCCTCTTCCAGCGACGCCGTTGCAGGGACGAGCCGCGCGAGGGACCAGCGCGTGACCATGAGGTACACGGGCACGGAGACGAAGAAGACGATCCCCATGACGGTGCTGTAGTAGAAGAGCAGCGCGACCGAGGCGAGCAGCTGCGCGCCGAGGGCGAGGCCGACGAGGCCGACGTCCATCACCGCGCCGCGCGCCATGGTCAGCCCGTCGAGACGCCGCTGCAGGTCGCCGGTCCGCCGTGAGGTGAAGTAGGCGAGCGGCAAGGACAAGAGCCGCTCGGAGAGGAGCTGCAGGCCGTCGCGATCGAGAGCGGCGGCGGTGCGCAGGAGCAGCAGGCGCTGGCCGAGCGTGCCCAGCGTGAGGACGATCGTCACGGCCGCGAGCACGGCGAGCACCGTGGCGAGGTCGGACCCTCCCCCACCCTTGGAGATGCGGTCCACGACGATCTGGATGACGACCTCGAGGCTCAGCTCGATCGCGCTGAGCACGATCGCCATCGCCGCCACCGTCCCGATGTTGGCGAGGTGGGGCCTCACCAGGGGCCGGAGCCAGCCCATGCCCTGCAGGCGCGAGCCGCCGCGCTCGAAGCCCGGGCCGGGCTCGGCCTGGATAACGTAGCCGCTCCACTCCCTCTTGAACTCCTCGGGCGTGACGCGCCGGCGGCCGAGCGCGGGGTCGTCGAATGTCACCTGCTTGGGGCTGGTGCGCGTGACGACCACCCAGTGGTCGCCCTGCCAGTGCGCGATGAACGGGACCGGCAGTGCCTCGAGCGCGGACTTCGACGCCTTGACCACCCGTGCCTCGAAGCCGACTGCACGAGCGGCGCGCAGGATCCCCGCCGCGCTGGTGCCGTCGACCGTCGTCCCTACGAGCGTGCGCAGCCTGGACAGCGGGACCCGCTTGCCGTGGTACTGGCAGACCATCGCGAGCGCAGCCACGCCGCAGTCCATCTCGTCGATCTGGCGGATGACGGGGCGACGGCGGAGCCTTCTTCGAGCCGGGAGATCGGGCGAAGGACCATCGCCGGCGGGCTCGTGCGCGGGCTCGGCGACGTCGACCTCGACGCCTTCGAGACCGGGCGCCGCGGGCTCTCTTCCAGACCCCCCCGCGCCACGCCCGGGGGCGGGCCGCTGCCCCGCGGCGAGGTCGACGTAGGCCCCCAGCGCGACGCCCGCGCCGGGGCCGCCGCCAGGATCGTCAGCGAAGTCGAGGGGGACCCGAAGCTCCCGGCGCTGCTCGTAGACGGCTGCGAGCTCGCGGATCGCCTGCTCGAGCTCGGGGTGCCCGGCCACGATCTCGGCGAGGTCCCGGCGTCGCAGCCGGAGCAGCCGTGCGTCGGTCATCGCCTCGAGGACCTCGCCGGCGCCCATGTCGGCGACGAGCGCAGCCTCCCCGACGAGGTCCCCGCGGCGCGCGTAGCGCGGGAAGGCGCCCTCGTTGGCGGATCGGACGACGACCCGGCCCTCTTCGACGAGGTAGAGCGCGCCTTCGGCAGTCTCGGCAGGCTCGGCCCCGCCGCCTCCGACACCTTCTGCCCCGCCGCCCGCATCCCCCGTGCCACCGATCCTCAGCCGATCGCCTGCCGCGAGCTCGACAGGCTCCAGGCGGTCGACGAGCTCCGGCAGCGCCCGCCCGGCAAGTCGTGCGAGCGGTGACGCGAGCCGGAGCAGGTCGCCGATCTCGTGGCGGCGGCGGATACGCGACAGCCCCTCCATCACGCTCGGCTGGGTCGCCGCGAGCGCGCGAACGACCGACGCGTCGAGCCGGAGCGCGCTTCCCGGGGACGCCGCACGCACCGTCGAGGTGCGGGCCCCCTCGCGAAGGAGCGCGCCTTCCCCGAAGGTGGCGCCAGGGCCGAGCGTCGCGAGAGTCACCTCGCTGCCGTCCGCGCCGTCGCGGACGACCCGGACCCGCCCGTCGGTGAGCACCCAGTAGGAGTCCGCGGGGTCGCCCTCGCGCATGAGGACCGCGCCAAACTCGAAGTCGACGGGCTCGAAGGCTTGGACTACGAGCCTCCGGACGTCCGCGGGAAGGTCTCCCAACAGCTCGATACCGAGAGAGTCGAGTGCGGTCGTGGTCGCCGGCTCAGGCACGTCTGGTCACCCAGCGGTCGATTGCCGCCTGCACGCGCTCTTGCACGCAGAGCTCGACGGCGAGGGCGGCGTCGTCGGGATGGTCCGCGCTCGGATGCCGGCGTGCTCGGACGACGGCGACGACGCCAGGGTCTTGGGATGTCCCGACGAGCACCGGGCTGTCGATCGGCGCGGAGATGGCGACGGCACGCGTGCGGGCGTCGAGGTCCTCGGCGCGTACGACCGCGTCGTCGGCCTCGACACGGGCCAGCTCGGCGACCGCGCCGAGCGGCATGGCGTCGTCCCGCATGGTCGCGACCGCCTCCCGGGCCGCGTCGAGCGTGCCGAAATCCGCCCACTCGAGCGCCACCTGCACCCATGCCGCAGCGTTCCCCGTGACCGCTCGCTCGATGTCGGCTCGCGGGACCGGCACGCTCGCGAGCTCGTCGGCGGCACGTCGCAGCGCCTCGAAGCGGCCGCGTGCGGGCGGGGGCGAGCCGCCCGTGCGCTCCGCCCACGAGGCTACGACGCGCACGAGATCCGACGCTGCCTCCTCGAGGTCCCCTGAGCAAACGACCTCGACCCACGTCGCCTGCTCGTCGACGGCCCGTGTGAGGCGCGACGGCGTCGCCGCGGCCTCGCGCCTGAGCGTCCGGTCGAGCCAGTCCACCCACTCCTCCTCGGAGATCCCCCAGTGCGCGAGCCACCGCAGGAGGTCCTCACCGGCGACCAGGTGCCGGGCACGGCGAAACTGCTGCGCCTGGGCGCGCAACCGGTCGGCTGACGGCGCGGCGACGCCGTCTGCCGCGAGGCTCGCGCCTTCTGCGGCGCGGCGAGCAGCCATCGCCCATGAGCCGTCGTCACGCATCCAACCGACCACGTCCTCCCACGTGAACTGGGTGCCGCAGGAGGCCAGCACCACCTCGTCGAGCGGCGCGCCAGGAAGGCGCACCGAGAGCGCGACCGCCAGGTCCTGCGACGCGCTCTCGTCCGGGGTCGACGACGCATCGCGCGACGCGGGGTCCCAGCCGTCCCGGTCGAGCCGGGACGTGGTCGTCTGGACGGCGGTTGCGTTGCCCGTCACCGTCGGCGCCAGGGCCGATGGCGGCGTCGCTCCACCATCAGCAGCGCTCCGCTTGCTCCCCCGACTCCGGAACGGCATCTCGTCCCTCCGCGCCCGTTCGTCGGGCGCCGACATTGCACCACAATCTGCGCGTCTGCGCGCCGGTGCGGCCGCTCGTGGCGGCCGCACCGATCGGTACTGCCCTCTGCGGCGCCTGGTGCGGCGACCGCTGGTCCCGGCTCCCTACCGCCCGCGGAAGAACTTGGCTCCCTTGGCGCCCTTCAACCCCTTGGCGCCCTTGGCGCCCTTGGCGCCCTTGGCGCCTCCGCCCTTCACGTTCTCGGCCTCTTCGTCGGTGGCCTCGAGGTCGTCGGTCAGCTCGTTGTCGATGTCCTTCGGCGTGGTCATTTCGGGTTCTCCCTTGCAGGTTTTCGGATTCTGGTGCCCTCCGGGATCGGCCCGGTGATTCAATCGTAAGGCGCTCGGATGATCCCGTCTATCACCTCGCTGACACAGTCGAAGAGCTCGTGGTGACGGAGCGCCCACCGCATCCCACCGCCTCGATCGGCCACGACGCGCCGGTGCGGCCGCTCAAGGCGGCCGCACCGATCGGTACTGCCTCTGCGGCGCCTGGAGCGGCGGCCGCTGGTCCCGGCTCCCTACCGCCGACGGAAGAACTCCAACTTGGCACCCTTTGCTCCCTTGGCACCCTTTGCTCCCTTGGCACCCTTCAAGCCCTTGGCGCCTCCGCCCTTCACGTCCTCGGCCTCTTCGTCGGTGGCCTCGAGGTCGTCGGCAAGTTCGCTCTTGATCTTCTCGGACATTTCAGCTCCCCCTCTACTCACTTTCGAGATCTTGTGGGACCGGGATCTTCCCGGCAGGATCATCGTATTCCCGGCTCGGAATTTGGTCTATCAGCTCGCTGACACTGCGCACGACTCCGAGCTGACACACCTGGAGAGCTCCTTTGGGCTGAGATGTCGAAGGGCCGCAACGCTCAACAGGCGGACACGGCAGGCCGCCCTGGGGAGCGGGTTCGCCAGAGGCCTAGAGCAAGCCCGAAAGAGGTAGGCCCAGATGGGCTCACGGGCCCAGGCAGCATCCGTGCAGCCTCGGCGGGCCGGTGCGGCCACGGCAGCACTGGCGGGCCGGTGCGGGCCACGGCAGCCCAGGCGGGCCTGTGCGCAACGGCTCGACGAGCGCGGGCGAGACTTTTCAAAGTCCGCCGCGCCGTGTCGGATCCTGATCGATCAGCTCGTGATCGAGGCTGGTCGGCTGCACGCGGCAGCCAGACCAGCTGTGGGGGTTGCTCCGGTCGGCGTCGAGCGGCTCCCGGGACCGGATCGCTTTCGACGTCCGGACAGCCCGCGACGTCCGGACAACCCGCATCGCCCGCGGCGTCCGGATCGCCCGGATCCCCTGCGGCGCGCGAGTCCCTAACGGCGCTTGAAGAAGGACAGCTTCTCGGTTTTCTTCGCCGCGAGAAACTTCTCCGCCTTCGCTGCGCCGCCCTTGACGCTCTCGGCGTCCTCCTCGGTGGCCTCGAGGTCACCCACGAGCTCGCCCTTGATGTCCTTGGCTGTCGTCATGCCTTCTCCCCCTGCTCTCCAAGATGGGTTCCCGGGACCGCCCCGGCGCCAACATGGTACGGCCGGGCGGTACACCGGTCTATCAGCGGCGTTGCACGACGGATGTCGTCCACCTGACACTCCCGCGCCTGTGCGAGCGGCGAGGACGTCTCGTCCCTATCTCGACATAACTCTTCTCTCGGCCTGTCTCGAGCTCGCGGTGCCTATCTCTCGGCCTGTCTCGATCTCTCGGCCTGTCTCGAGCTCGCGATGCCTATCTATCGGCGCGCCTCTGGAGAGCGTCGGGGTCGACCAGCTCGACCCGGCCGCGTCCGACCCGGACCCACCCCCGCTCCTCTACCTGGCGGAGCACCTTGTTGGTGGTGGGACGGGTCGTGCCGGCGAGCCCAGCCAGGTCCTCCTGGGTGAGCGGGACGACACAGCCGGGGACCGGACCGTCCCACAACCTGGAGGCGTCGAGGAGCCGTCGCAGCACCCGGGTCTCTACCGGCGTGTACATCGCCTCGACGAGCGACTCCGAGAGACGGCGCACCTGATCTCCGAGCGCCTTGAGCAGAATCTCGTTGACCGCGGGAAAGCGGCGGCGGAGGTCTGTGAACTCGTCCTTGCGCACCGACAGGGTCTCGGCGCGCTCGAGGGCAACGATGCCCGCGCTGCGCTGAGGGCGAGACCCGTCGAGGAGCGCGAGGATGCCGAAGTAGTCGCCCGGACCGATGAGTGCCAGCATCGCCGTGGCTCCAAGCGAGGTCTCAACCCGCACACAGAACCGTCCGGTCGCCACGAAGTGCAAGGTGTCCCCCGGATCGCCTCCGTGGAAGACCACCTCACCCTTGTCGAAGCGCCGGCGGCGCGCAACCGAGAGGAAGTGCCGACGGTCCTCCTCGGGAACCATTTCAAGGAGCGGCCAGTCCACGACAGAAGTGTGGCACCCCGAGAAAGGGCGCGCTCGGACGCCCCGAGGGGTTCGAGACCAGAAAACGGGAGCGTGCCGGCCCACTGCGTGGGGAAAGGGACTGGCAGGTTGCTGGCGGCGCCTCGCCCGCGAACGGTAAGCGGCCTACTCCTGGCGGTGCTTGCGGCGGGGCTTGAGGGCGAACCACCAGATGCTCGCCATCGTGCCGAGCGCGGCGAGCGCTGCCATCGGCTTCAAGAGCTTCCGCTTCGCCACGAGCCAACCCTACCGGACCGCGCGACCAGAGCCGCAAGCGCCTTCGGCCCGATGGTGCCCTCGGCCCGATGGTGCCCTCGGCCCGATGGTGCCCTCGGCCCGATGGTGCCCTCTCGCCCAGTTGCCCTCTCGCCCGGTGCCCTCCGGCCCGGCGCCATCCGCATGCAGTCCAGGTCGAAGGCACGCACCGGGCTATATTCGGCCGCAGTCGGCTCGGCCGCTCGGTCTGCCGGGAAAGAAAGGGGGGGTCGATGGGACGGCTCCGAAGGCGGCTGGGTGTGGGTGCGGCCGGGATGGTGCTCGCGGCAGGCGGCCTCGTGGTGGCGGGCACCGCGGGGGTTGCCGGCGCAGTTGTCACCGGTGCCGGTGCGGCGGCAGCGCCCGCGCATGCGGCAAGCGGGGGGCTCGTGGTGCACCCTGGGGTCCGCGAGCTGGGGTTCGTCGCCTCGACACAGCCGCCCAGCGAGCTGTACTGCACGGCCAACTACGGCATCCTCTGCTACGGCGCGCCGCAGATCGAGACCGCGTACAACGAGCAGCCGCTCTTCCGAGAGGGGCTGACCGGGCGCGGCGAGACGATCGTCATCGTCGACTCCCTGGGCGCCCCGGCGATCCGCCAGGACCTCGCCGTGTTCGACCGGTCCTACGGGCTCGCCCCTCCGCCGCGCTTCTCGATCCTCAAGTACGGCGCGGTGCCCGCGTACACACCCTCCAACCCAACAGCGACAGGCTGGGCAGAGGAGACGACGCTCGACGTCGAGTGGTCGCACGCGATGGCGCCGGGCGCCAACATCCTGCTCGTCGAGACCGCGACGCCCGAGACGGTGGGCACGACAGGCTTCCCCACAATCGTCAATGCCGAGAACTACGTGATCAACCATCACCTCGGCTCGGTGATCAGCCAGAGCTTCGGGGCAGGCGAGACGACCTTCAAGTCCCCTGCCACAATCCTCGGCCTCCGCAGCTCCTTCGAGAACGCCTACCGCAACGGGATCACGGTCCTCGCAGCCGCGGGAGACTCGGGCGCCGCTGAGGAGCAGACAGTCACAGGAGCGCATTACTTCCCGTTCCCCGAGGCCGGCTGGCCCGCCTCGGACCCGCTCGTGACCGCGGTCGGCGGCACGCGGCTGACGCTCAACACACGAGGCCGGCCCACTGCGCCGACCCAGGTATGGAACGACACCACACTGTTCGGCAGTCCTGCCGCCTCCGCAGGCGGCCTCTCCATGGTGTTCACCCGACCCTCGTACCAGAACGGCGTGGCGGGGGTGGTCGGCAACCGTCGCGGGGTGCCCGACATCTCCATGAGCGCCTCGGTGTCCGGAGCGGTCAACATCTACATCAGCGGCCTTCCCTTCGGCGCGGGGTGGGCCTCCATCGGGGGGACCAGTGAGGCAACGCCCCTCTTCGCTGGCATCGTGGCGATCGCCGATCAGCTCAACACACATCATGCGCTGGGCATGATCGACCCCGCGCTCTACGCGATGAAGGCCGCGCACGACCCCGGGATCGTGCCCGTGACGACAGGCAACAACTCGGTCTGGTTCACAACATCGGGACACCGGGTCACAGTCCCGGGGTACTCGGCAGCCCCGGGGTACAACCTCGCGGTAGGGCTCGGCACGGTGACAGCCCCGATGTTCGTCCGTGAGCTGGTCCAGACCGTCCACCGCGTGGGCACCGCCGTCTCGTACGGCTCCTCCGCGACCTTCCTGCCGCACGCGTAGGAGCCCGCCGGACCGAGCAAGCCGGACCGAGCAAGCCGCGCCCCCGCGCGTCAGTCCGCGCGACGCGCGTGCAAGGCCCGGTACGCGGGCGCCAGCATGCGGAGCCGGTCCGGTAGCGGCTCGGTCAGCATGCGCAGCGCGGCGAGCATCGCCACGTAGCGCGCCTGGTCGACCGGCGTCCAGCGCACCTGCCAGAGGCGGCGGACCGCCTCGGGGAAGGCGCCGAAGACCAGCGTCCTCGTCGGGCCCGCGAGCGCGAGGCCAAGGGCCGCGCGCACGGGCCGGGGAACCGGCAGCGCGCGGAGGTGGTCGCCTGCGAGGAGGGCCTCGCGGAGCTGCGCAGTGCCGGGGTTGGGCCGGAGCATCGAGCTCACGCCGTCGTCGACGTACGCGCGCAGCCCGCAGAGGTCCGGGGGCATGTCTCGCTCCCTCACCCCGTAGAGGATCCCGATGGCGCGCGTGTCCGCGTAGAAGGCCTCGAGCTCTCGCCGCGCCAGAGGGCCGCACATGACGTCGAGCGCGTAGATCAGTGCCTCTGCCGTCGTGAGGTGCACCCAGGTCCACACGTCGCGGTCCCACGCGCGGTAAGGGCGGCCGTCGTAGCCAACCCCGGCGATCCCGCGGTGCAGCTCGTGGAGCTCGGCCGCCGTGCCCGCCCGGTCCTCGCCGAAGACGAGCCGCAGCGCGTAGCGAGTCGTCGCCGCGGCCCGTCCCCATGGGTCCTCGAACACCGTCGAGTGCTCGACGAGCGCTCGGGCGACGGTCGGGTGGCTCCCTTGCAGCCCGATCGCCCGGGCGTAGAAGGGGACGAAGACCCGCCACTGGGCCACCTGGCGCGAGAGCGGCCTCTGCGTGGCTTGCAGCGGCCTCTGGTCCGCGCCCCCGGCACCACCCATGCGGTCCGCGCCCCCGGCACCACCCATGCCGCCCGTGCCACCCGTGCCACCCATGCGGTCCGCGCCCCCGGCACCACCCACAGGCCCTGACCCGCCTACACCTTCTCGAGCCAGGCCCGCACCCCGTCTGGGCCATCGACGTCGAGCGCGACCGCCTCGCCGGGTCCTGGTCCTTCGGCCACGGCGAGGGCGAGCACCTCTTGGGCGATGTCCTCGAAGAGCGCCGGGTCGACCCCGGAGAGCCACAGCCGGATCCTGTCGGACACCTCGAGGCCCCGCTCCTTGCGCAGCTCTTGGAGCTGGCGGACGAGCTCGCGCACGAGCCCGCGCCGGGAGAGGTCGTCGTCCAGGGCGAGATCGAGCGCGACCACGGCGCTCCCCTCCCGGGAGACCGCGAAGCCGGCCTGTCCCCGGACACGGACCTGGACCTCGTCTGGCCCGAGGGCGACGGGTCCGCTCGACAGCTCGACGGTGACCTGGCCGCCGCCGTCGAGCGCGGCAGCTGCCTTCGTGGCGTCCAGCGCGCCGAGCGCGCCGCGCACCTCCTTCACCGCCTCGCCGAGGCGGGGGCCGAGGATCCGGAAGTTCGGCACGAGCTCCAAGCTGACCGCCCCGCCCAGCTCGTCGACCTCGACGACCTCGTCGACATTGAGCTCGTCGGCGACGATGTCGGCGAGCACGCCGGGCGAACCGGGGGCGAGGAAGACGAGCGCCCGGGAGAGCGGCTGGCGGACCTTCACCCCCGCCTCGCTGCGCGCGGCCCGTCCGAGCGAGGAGAGCTGCATCGCAAGGGCCATCTGCGCCTCGAGATCGGGGTCGATCGCCGTCTCGTCGAAAGTGGGCCACCGTTGGAGGTGGACGGAGTCGTCGTCTGCGGCCGCGAGGTCGAGCTCGCGCCACAACCGGTCCGCCACGAACGGGCAGAACGGCGCCAGCATGAGGCAGACGGCGACGAGCGCCTCGTAGAGGGTGGCCTGTGCGGCGAGCGCGTCGGACGGCGGGGCGTCGGGGTCCGTGCGCCAGAACCGCCGCCGGCTCCGCCGGACGTACCAATTCGACAGGTCGTCGACGAGCCGGTCGAGCGCGCTCGCAGCGGCCAGCGGCTCGTAGTCGTCGAGCGCGGAGGTGACCGCCGAGATCGTCGACATCACCCGTGACCTCGCCCACCGGTCGAGCGCGCCGCGCGAGGACGGCGGGGGGACCTGGGCGTCGCCCGGATCAAACGCGTTGAGCGCCGCGTAGGTCGAAAAGAAGCTCGACGTGTGCCAGAGCGTGAGGAGCATCTCGCGCATGGACGTGTCGATGGCGCGCGTGCTCACCCGCGTCGCGGTCCACGGAGAGCCCTGGGAGAACATCCACCAGCGGAGCGGGTCCGCGCCGCGGCTCACGACGAGCTCCCAGGGGTCGACGACGTTGCCGAGCGACTTGGACATCTTGCGGCCGTCGGCGTCCACGAGGAGCCCGAGGACCATCACGTGGCGGTAGGGCGCCTTCCCGAAGACGAGGTCGTTGACGGCGAGCAGCGAGTAGAACCAGCCGCGGGTCTGGTCGATGCCTTCGACGATGAAGTCGGCCGGGAACTGCATCGCCTCCTTCGACCCGCGCACATGGGGGTAGCCCACCTGCGCGGCGGGCATCGACCCCGAGTCGAACCACGCGTCGATCACCGGTTCGACGCGCCGCGCGTCGGAGACCGGGAGCTCGGACGCGACGGAGCCGATCGCCGCGCCCGCCGCCGCCTCCGCCCCGGCGATCGACGCGCACACCGGGCAGGGGAAGACCACCTCGTCGATGGCGGGCCGGTGCGGGTCGACCGAAGAGAGGTCCCGACCGGCCAGCTCGGCGAGCTCGGCCATCGAACAGACGCAGGTGACGTGGCCTTCCTCGCAGCGCCAGATCGGCAGCGGCGTGCCCCAGTAGCGGTCGCGCGACAGCGCCCAGTCGACGTTGTTCGCCAGCCACTCGCCGAACCGTCCGTCCTTGATGTAGGCCGGATGCCAGTCGACCTTCTGGTTGGCCGCGATGAGGTCGGCCTTGCGCGACGAGGTCGCGACGTACCAGCTCGGCTTCCCCCAGTAGATGAGCGCGGTGCCGCACCGCCAGCAGTGCGGATAGGTGTGCGTGTAGAAGTGCCGGCGCAAGAGGAGCCCGCGGGGCTCGAGCGCGTCGTTGACCAAGTCGTTGGTCTCACGGACCGGGCGTCCTGCGAACGGCTCGCCCGCGGCCGCCGTGAACCTGCCGTCGGGACCGACCGGGTTGAGCGTCGGGAGCCCCTGGAGCCTGCCGACCTCGCGGTCGATCTCCCCGAACGCCGGCGCCAGGTGCACGAGCCCGGTGCCCTCGTCGGTGGTCACGAAGTCGGCGAGCACCACGCGCCAGCCCCGCGCGGCGTCCTCGCTCGAGACAAAGACCGCGTCGAACGGCCGCTCGTAGCGCAGGCCCTCGAGGTCGCGCCCGCGCACGTGGCGCGTCGCCCGGGAGCGCGCGCCGTCGCCCAGCACCTCGTCGGCGAGGTCCGCGGCCAGGATCATCTGGTCGACCACCACGTAGTCGAGGTCCGGGTGGGCCGCGATCCCCGTGTTGGAAAGGAGCGTCCAGGGCGTCGTGGTCCACACGAGGAGCCACTTGGCGTCGCCCACGACCGCGGGGTCGGGATCGACGATCCGGAGCTTCACGTACGCCGACTCGTCCTCCTCGTCGGTGTACACCTCGGGCTGGCCCAGCTCGTGGCTCGAGAGCGCGGTCCCACAACGCGGGCAGTAGGGCACGACCTTCAGGTCCTCGTAGAGGAGTGTCTTGTCGAAGAGCTGCTTCAGGTACCACCAGACCGACTCGATGTAGGTCCGGTCGAAGGTCCAGTAGGCGTGGTCGAGGTCGGTCCAGTAGCCGATGCGCTCGGTGAGCGTGTTCCACTCCTTCACGTAGCCGAGCACCGACTCCCGGCACAGCCGGACAAACTCGGCGATCCCGACTTCCTCTTCGATCTGGCGCTTGCTGTTGATGCCGAGGCGCTTCTCGACCTCGACCTCGACGGGGAGGCCGTGGGTGTCCCAGCCGGCGCGGCGCTCCACGAGGAACCCGCGCATCGTGCGGTAACGGCAGAAGAGGTCCTTGTACACACGGGCCCAGACGTGGTGGAGACCCGGACGGTTGTTGGCGGTCGGGGGGCCCTCGTAGAAGACCCAGGGCTGCGCGCCCTTTCGCTGCGCCACCGAGCGCTCGAAGACCCGGTGCGTGCGCCAGCGCTCGAGCTCCTCGGTCTCGAGGGCGACGAAATCGGCGTCGGTCGGCAGCGGACGGAACATCGGTCCCGTGAGCCTACCGGGCGGCCCAGGGGGGCCTGTGGGCCCCGCGCGGCCTCCCCCGGCGCAGCTCGGTGCGGCGCACGACCGTCACCACGAAGCCCGTCACCACGAAGCCGTCACCACGAAGCTGCCCTCGGTCAGTGACGACGACCGTCTCTCCTGCCCGCTCTCCTGCCCGGACCCGCCCCACCCCTCGGCCGACGTGCCCGCGCTCGGCAACCCTCAAAAGATGGATTCGCAGTGACGCGATTCGCAGATGAGTACACTCGGCGAATGCCCAACCCGTTCTCTTTCGGCGGCCCGGTCAGCGGGCTCGCCTTCACCGGGCGCGAGCAGGAGACCGCGCTCCTCGTCGCCTGGGTACGCGGCGGGGTCAACGTGGTCGTCGCCTCCCCGCGCCGCTACGGCAAGACCTCGCTCCTGGGGCGCGCCGAGCAGGAGCTCGCACGGAGCGACCCCGCAGCCGCGCTCGTCGCGACCAACGTGCTCTTGTGCCGGGACGTCGACACGCTCGCGTCCCGGCTCGCGGCCGGCGTCTACCGGGTCCCCGGCGCGCGCTGGCACCGCTCGACCCAGGCGATCGTCGAGTTCTCCAAGAGGCTGCGGCTCCGGCCGCGCATCTCGATCGACGACGAGGGGCGCCCGATGTTCGCCTTCGGCGACCTGCGCCAAAAGGACGCCGACGTGGTGATCGAAGACGTCTACCGGCTGCTCGACGAAGAAGCCACGCGTCGGCCTGCCGCGCTGGTGCTCGACGAGTTCCAGGCGATCGTGCGCCACGGCGCCCACCTGCCCGACCTCTTGAAGGGCTTGGCCGACGAGCACCCGCACGTCTCGCTCGTCCTCGCGGGCTCCCAGCAGCACCTCATGGAGGCGCTCGTCTTCTCGCGCCAGGCTCCGCTCTACGGCATGGCCGAGCGGCTCGCGCTCGGCCCGATCCCCGAAGACGAGATGGTGGCGTTCCTCGAGACCTCCGCGTCGACGGCCGGCAAGCCCATGCGCGACGGTGCGGCCAGCTCGCTGGTCGCGCTCGCCGGTCCCGTCCCCAACGACATCCAGCGGCTCGCGTGGGAGGCGTACAACCTCGCGCCCGGCGAGATCACGCCCGAGGTGGTGGCCCGAGCCTTCGAGGAGGGGGTGGCCCACGAGTCCAACGCCTTCGCCGACCGGCTCGCGTCGCTCACGCCAGCACAGGCCCGCGTGCTGATGGGCATCGCGTCGCCTGGCGACCTGCCGCTCTTCTCCGCGCGGTTCGCGCGTCGAGCGGGGCTGGCCTCGGGCGCGTCGGTCAAGCGCGCCGTCGAGGCGCTCGAGTCGGCCGAGCTCGTGGTGCGCCGCGACGGCCGCTACCGGGTCGTGGACCCGTACCTCGCTCACTGGCTCCGCGGCGTGCAGACAGTGGCTGGGCCGACAGCCCCCGGCTCGACAGACCCCGGCTCGACACCCCCCGGCTCGACACCCCCCGGCTCGACACACCCCGGCTCGGCCTGAGGGCCACCCTCCCCGACCTGCTGGCTCCCGCCGACCTCCTCGGCTGCCCGCGCGGAGACGAGACGGCGCCAGAGCGCCTCGTCGGCCTCCTCGAGGGACGAGAGCACCGCGTCGGCGATGCCGAACACGGGCTGGTCGCGCTCTTGGGGCGCGGGCACCGCGATGCAGGCCATGCGGGCGGCCTTCGCCGCGAGCACCCCCGCGGGCGCGTCCTCCCATACGAGGCAGCGCTCGGGGGCGACCCCGAGGCGCTCTGCGGTGGTGAGGAAGACCGCAGGGTGGGGCTTGCCGTAGGGCTCCTCCTCGGCCGAGTGGGCGAAGCGGAACTGCCCGGCGAGCCCGAAGCGCTCGAGGACGAAGCCGATCAGCCGGTGCTCGGAGGACGACGCGACGGCGAGCGCGAGCCCGTGGTCCCTGCACAGCGAGATCGCCTTGTCCACGCCCGGCTGGAGCCGCCCTTCCTGGGCGATGAGCTCGATCACCCGGTCGACGATCCGGGTCGCGACCTCGTCGGTCGAAGGCCCCTCCCAGGGGTGCCTCCCGTACCACAGGCGCGTCACCTCGCGCACGAACACGCCCTTGGTCTCGCGCGCGTCGCCCTGGGCGATCGGCACCCCGAGGCCGCCGAGCACCTCCACCTCCGCCTCGTGCCACAAGGGCTCCGAGTCGACGAGGAGCCCGTCCATGTCGAAGATCGCCGCGTCGAACGGCGATTGCGGGTTGCAGACGGCCACGCGCCTCCTCCTCCTCGCTCCTTGGCCCGCCCACTCTACGGACGCCGACGAAGACGGGGCCCGAGCCCGAGCGCCCGAGCCCGGCGCGGCGGCCCACGTCGGCGGAGCGAGGCACCCTCACCAGCCGCTTGGTTGCGAGCAGCGCCGGAGCCTCGTGCGCTCGGCGTCCGAGGGACGCCGCAACGAGGCGCATGCCGGCTCCGCGTCCTCGCACGCGCTCCAATGGCGCGCCCCAAGCTGTGTCGTGCAGGCTGGGCTAAGAACGCGCACGAGCCCACGAGGAGGTCCCAAGCGGATGCATGCGGTCGTCGTCGACAACGGAGCGCTCCGGCTCGAGGGGCGCCCCGACCCGGTCCCCGGCGACACCGAGGTCCTGGTCTCGGTGCGCGCGGCGGGGCTCAACGGCGCGGACATGCTCCAGCGCCGCGGTCAGTACCCCGCGCCGCCCGGTGCGCCGCCGGACGTCTTGGGACTCGAGCTCGCAGGCGAGGTGATCGGCGTGGGCGCACGCGTGCAGGCCGCGCGCCCCGGCGACCGCGTCATGGCGCTCGTCGCGGGAGGCGCCCAGGCCACCATGGCGGTCGTCGAGGAGACCCACCTGCTCCCCATCCCTGACCCGGTCCCCTGGGCCGAGGCCGGCGGCTTCCCCGAGGTCTTCTCCACCGCCTACGACGCGCTCTTCACGCGCTGCGGCCTCTCTGTCGGCGACCGCCTCTTGGTCACCGGCGCGGCCGGCGGGGTCGGCGTCGCCGCCGTCCAGCTCGCTGCGGCCGCAGGCGCGACGGTCGTCGCCTCGGTGCGCGACGAGGCGCGCCGTGAGGAGGTCGGCGCCCTCGGCGCCCACGAGGTGATCGGCGCCGACGAGGTCGGCGCCCACGGTCCCTACGACGTGGTCCTCGAGCTCGTGGGCGCAGCGTCGCTCCCCCAGGCCCTCGGCGCCCTTGCGACCGGCGCGCGCGTCGCGGTGATCGGCGTGGGGAGCGGCTCGCGCATCGAGCTCGATCTGCGCGTCCTCATGGCCACGCGCGCGACGATCGGCGGCTCGACCCTTCGGGCACGAAGCCGCGTCGAGAAGGCCGCCGTCGCCGCTGCCGTGCGCGCGCACGTCCTCCCGCTCCTTGCGACGGGCCGGGTCCGCGTCCCGGTCTTGGGCACCTACCCGCTCGCCGAGGCGGCCGCCGCCTACGACCGGTTCACCGAGGGGAGGAAGCTCGGGAAGCTCGTGCTCGTCGCCGGCGGCTCGTGAGCACGGTCGCCGACGACGTCGTCACGTTCAGCGCCCACAAGCCCGCGCGCGACGCCACGAGGAGGCCGACGTGACCCTTCCCATAGGGGTTGCGCACCGTCCGCCAGCCCGCCGAGCGCGTCGCACGCGCACTGGAGAAGCAGCGCCCCTCGGCGTGACGCCGGCGGGCCCGCCCAGCAGGACGGAAGGGAAGAGACGATGACGGTCGACGACGTCGCCGAGCTCGCGGCGACCCTCGACGGGGTGCGCCGCACCGTCATCGACGGGCTGACGGAGTGGCGGTACCGCGGCCGCGTCGTCGCCCGGCAGCTGGACGACCGCCACGTGGTCATCCGCTGCGCCTTCGACCTTCGCGACCAGCTCCTCGCGGCCTTCCCCGGGACCTTCAGCGTCCCGGCGCGGTTCCGCAAGCACATGATGGTCGTTGCCGACCTGTCGGCGGGTGATCCGGGGGCCATCGAGGACGCCTTGGAAGCCGCCTGGCTCCTCCAGCGCCGCCGCTGACCGCCCGACGCCGGGGGAACCTGCGACACCTGTGCAGTTCGGGTTCGGGAGGCTGACGGCTCGCGGCCTCGGGCTCGAAGACGGCGGCGGCGGCGCGGGGCGACCCGGTGGCGGCAGAACCGGAGAGATCGTGCTCGTCGCCCGCGGAGACTGACGCCGAGGGACGTCAGTCGCGTGGGCGCAGCCCCGCGAAGAGGTCGTCTTCGACGCCGACCGGGCACGGCCGGCCGGTCCGGTCGAGCGCGCGGACGAAGGCCTCCTCGCCGAACACCTGGCCGAAGACCTCCTCACCGAGGGAGAGGAAGAAGATGTTCTCCGCCTGGCTCGCGTGGGCGGCGAGGCTCGCGTACTTGGCGGCGCTGAAGGCCGAGCAGTCCACCACCGCCCCGATCTCCTCGTCGGGCGTGCCGAAGGGCGCGTCCTCCATCCCCGAGGGGACCTCGACCCCGCGGGCGGCGAGCCTCTCTGCGAGCCGCGGGATCGCCGAGAGCGGGACCGCCGGGTAGTACAGCTTCTCGGGGATGCCGGTGCGCTCGACGGCCCCGACGGTCACCCGGTGGGCCTGGATGTGGTCGGGGTGGCCGTAGAAGCCGTTCGCGTCGTAGGTGACGACGACCTGGGGTCGGTAGCGCGCCATGAGCGCGCCCACGCGCTCGGCGGCCTCCTCGACGCTCGCGTGCCAGAACGCCCCGGGGGCGTCGTTCTGCGGCCAGCCCATCATCCCCGAGTCGCGGTAGCCGAGGAGCTCGAGGTGGCCGACCCCGAGGGCGGCGCAGCTCGCCTCGAGCTCCGCGCGCCGCAACACGACGACCTCGTCGGGTGTGTGCCCGGGCTCACCGGGCTTCACGCCGCCGGGGGCGTCGCCGAGCGCTCCGTCGGTGCAGGTGACCAGGATCGTCTCGTGACCCTCTTCGGCGTAGCGGGCGAGGATCCCCCCCGTCGAGATCGCCTCGTCGTCGGGGTGCGCGTGCACGCACATCAAGGTGAGCCGCGGAGTCATCGGACGTGACGTTACGGCACGCTCGCGCGCCGCGGTGCGGCAATGAGAGCTCGTTGACGGGCGCCGCCGCGGCCCGTTACCGTGTCACTGCGCGGGTCTGACGCGTGTCGGGTGATGCAAGCGGCGCCGCTTTCACCGGTCTGGCGCCGCACAATGACGGGATCGGCGCCGCGAGGCCGAGTACATTGGGGATGTCGGGGGACGGCCCCATCGATGGCCGAAGGGCCTGCCAGGCGAGCAGTTGCGCAGTTCGGCAGTATCGGAGTCAATGGGGCTCGAGCGAGGGACCGTGAGCGAGCCGGAGACGGGTCGCGGCGGCCTGGCCGCCCAGTCCAGGGAGATCAGCGATGGCCTTAGCGCCGACCGACGTCGCGAGCACCGAGGAGGCGAGCGCGATCCGCCTCGTGTCCGCGCACCGCTGCGGCGACCGCGAGGCGTTCGAGGAGATCGTCCGGACCCACTACCGCTCGCTGCTCGCCACCGCGCGTAACCGGCTCGGCAACCCCGAGGACGCCAAGGACGCCGTCCAAGAGACGCTCTTGCGCGCGCTGCTCGCGCTGGACCGCTTCGGGGACACGGGCGACTGGCGCCTCGGCGCCTGGCTCAACACGATCCTCATCCACGTCTGCGCGGACATCCCTTCCCGGCGCAAGCCGACGGTCCCGCTCAGCGACTGGGTGGCGGAGAGCCATCCCGACGAGCACGAGCAGCCCGCGTCCGACCACGTCGCGCTCGCCGCGGTCCAGCGGGCGATCGCCCGGCTGCCCGAGACCCAGCGCAGGGCGTTCGAGCTGCGCCTCGTCGACGGCCGTCCCTACGAGGAGGTCGCCGGCGCGCTGGGCATCACCGAGACGAACGCCAGGACCCGCGTGCGCCGCGCCCGTGCGGCGCTGCAGAGCGCCCTCGAGTCGGAGGACGCCGTGAAGGGCGCGTGGGCCGCCGCGCCGCTCGTGCTCGCCGCCGGGGTCCGGGCCGCGTTGCGCCGCGTGCTCGCAGGCGTGGGCCACCCCGCCGCGCGCGAGGCGGGCGCGCAGGCGCTCGCCGCGAGCACCCCTGCGACCGGCACGTCGGCCGCCTCTGCGATCGCAGGCACGCCGGTGCAGGCGGGGCTCCAGCTCCTCACCCAGGTCTCGGCGACCCCGCTGGGCCAGGCCGCCGTCGCCTCTGCCACCGCCGCGCCGGGCAAGGGCTCGGTCGTGCTCGGGATCGTGGCCAGCCTCGCGACGGCCGGGGGCCTGGCGGCCCCCGCCGCCCTGTCCGGCTCCACAGCGACCCCGACTGCCCCGCACACCCAGTTCGTGAGCGCGCTCCCCGCGGCCACGACATCGGCGACACCGTCTTCGGCTGGCCCGTCGCCGTCGAGCTCGTCTTCCTCCGCGAGCGTGCCGACGACGACGTCCTCGACCCCGTCGACCACGTCGGGGAGCCCTTCACCGAAGTACCACTTCGCGGCCCCCGCGTGGCTGACGCTCGCCGCCACGGCCGCCGCGTACGTCGTCTCGGCCCCCGCCACCTCGTCAGCCAGCAGCTCGTCAGCCAGCAGCTCGTCGGCCTCGACCCCCACCGCGCCATCCTCCACGTCCGGAGCGACTGGAACGGCCGGGTCCACGACCAGCCCCCCAGCCTCGAGCCCGGCAGCGGCGTCTGCCAGCTCGGCCTCGGCCTCCAGCTTGACCGGCTCGGCAGCGAAGGGGGCCAGCGGCACGGGAGCGACGCCGCTGGTCACGACGTCACCGACGAGCTCCGCCCCTCGCGCGACTGGCGCCGCCGTCGCGCTCCCGGTCGGGACCTGTGCAGGCGTCACAGGGTTCCCCGGGGTCACCGCACCGACGTCGGTTCCCGCACTCAGCTCGTCGGCGCTCGACGCCATCTTGAGCACCGGCTCGCTCAGCTTGGCGACGGCCACCGGTTCCCCCGCCTTCTCGGGGACCGCCCTCGTGAAGCCGACCTCGGGATCGACAGCCCCCGTCCACGTGAGGGTCGGCACGTGCCTCGCGCAAGGGGGCTCCGTCCTCGCGGTGGACCTGACCGGCACAACAGGTGCCGAGGTCCAGCTCGTGGGCTCCCTCGTCGCACAGCCGTTCCGGACGTCCACAGGCGCGGACGGCTACCTCTTCCGTGGCAACGTGACCCAGCTCGCGGGCACCGCCCTTCCGGGCGGCCGGCTCCCGTGGGGCCTTCCCCAGGACTTCGTCGCCGAGGTGCAGGTCCAGCAGGCGAAGACGGGGTCGCTCACCGTGGTCTTCCTGCAGAATTCCAGTTCAGCGAGCGCACAGACAGCGAGCGCGCCGACGTCGAGCGCTGCGACCACATCCATCGCTGGAGCCCCCTCTTCCCCGACAGCAGCCGGCACTGCACCCGCGACAGCATCAACGGCAACGTCGACGGCAACCACGCAGACGAGCCCACAGGGGACAGCTGAGGTCGTGTCGCACCCCACCACCGATCCCTCGCTCATCTCAGGCGGATCTCACACGTCGATCTGATCCCCTCAGCGCCCAAATCGACGTCTCAGTGATCCAAATGAGAGAGCTTCTGCGGAGATGTGTATGGCCCGTGACGGCGAGCGCACCGCCGCTCGGGCGGCGGGGGGTCGCGCAGGACTGCGCACAACGACATCGCTTCTGCCGTCGAGCTCGGCGTCGAGCACACCGGTGACGAGCGACCCCACGCGCGGATCGGCCAGATCTGTGAGAAGGTCCGGCCCAACCCCCTCGAAGGTCTCGGGGAGAGTTGGCCCGCGCCCATGGCCGAAGATCCCGATCCGCACCTGAGTCTGGCCAGGGCCTCAGCGTGGCGAAAATCGGGCTGCTCACCCGATCAGGCAGGCAGGCGGCGCACCACCGTGCGCGTCGTCGACCCCGCGGCCGGCCGCGAATGTCGGATCGACCTCGGACGCTTGGGGCTCGTCAACGACGCCCTTCACCGTGCTGAGCCAACTTCCAGATCCGGAGCCGCAGCATGACCCCGAACCGTGTCTCGGGGCTCTCTAGGTCGATGCCGCTGATTACGCTCAGCCGTCGTAGCCGGTACCGGAAGGTGTTGGCGTGCACGTGCACCGACTTGGCCGCTAGCGGTACATCCCCGAAGGAGTCCAAGAACGCCATCAGGGTCTCGAGCATGTTGGCGTGGTGACGCTGGTCGTAGGCGGCCAGGGCGGCAAGCGGCCCGAACGCCATGTCCTCGTCTTCCTCCACCAGGTCGACCAGGCGCAGCAGCAGGGAGTCGACCTGCACGTCCACAAAGCGGGCCACGCTGACCTTGCGGCCCCGAGGGTCGTTTTGCAGCACCCGGAGGGTCTTGTCGGCGTCCGTCCGTGACCGGCCGATGTCGGCGAACGAGCGCGTCGGCCGGCCGATGCCCACCAGGTAGGCGCCCGAGGGGTCGGTGTAGTCGATGAAGTCCTGCATGAGGGCGGCCGGACCCCGGCCGGTCTCGTCCAGCTCGTCCAGGGGGGCGAGCACGGCGTAGACGACGTCGTGCACCCGCGCCACGGCCGAGCGTGGCCGCACCGCCTTCAGGTGCACCGACAGCGAGGTCTCGAGCCGCTGCAGCTCGACCTCGGCCAGCACGCTCTCGGTCCGGTGGGTGGTCGCGGCCACCACGCAGCAAGGACCTGCCCCGAGGCCGAGCCACCTGGCCATCTCCAGGGCGGCGTGGCCGCCTTGCAGCAGGGTGGACAGGTGATCCGAGCGCGTGCGCTGCCGCATGTCGCTCACGGACCGCAGGCGCAGCAGGTGGAAGGCGACCAGGCGGGCGGCGTCCATGAGCCACTGCTCTCGCTCCGCCGACAGCCGCTCGTCGGTCGCCACCCAAATGGAGCCGAGCACGTCCTGGCCGGCCCGCACGCTCACCGCCGTGCGGGCCTTCATGCCGTCGTAAAGGCCCTCGATGAAGACCGGACGGGTGTCCTGGGCCAGGCGTCGGAAGATGCCGCGGTCGCTCAGCGCCTGGATCAAGCGTTCGGGCACCTGGCGGCCGAGGACGGTCTCGGCTCGCGCCTCGTCCACGTCGCTCTGATTCTCAGAGAAGGCGAGCACCCGCGAGGAGCGGTCCTCGATGGTGACCGGCGCCCCGAGCATGGCGCTCACCACCTCGGCCAGAGCGAAGAGGTCGGTCTTCGTGCCGGTCGCCTGGTCTTCGGACCTCGGTGTCCCCGAGATGATGAGCGAGCGGATCATGACCACGATCTGCTCCCAGGAGGCCCCGTTGGTCAGCTGCACCAGCGGCACCCCGGCGGCGTCGGCCGCGGCCACGACGACGTCGTCGAGCGGCTCCTGCCGGCCGCCCGTCCCCTTCAGCACGAGGCCGGCGCAGCCGGTGCCGGCCAGCCGCCGGACCAGATCCCAGTGCTCCTTGGCCTCGCGAATGCCCACGCCGAGCACCAAGTCGCCCTGGGCCACGGACGGCTCGTCCACGGCGTCCCAGATGACGATATCGAGGACATCACCGCCACTACCCGGGGGGAGCCAGCGCGAATCGAGGAGGCTCGGACCGAGGACAGAGAGGATCCGCGCCAGGGAGACCCCTGGGTGCAAGGGGTTGTTCATCGGCCCGTGTCGACCGGCAAGCGCAGCCGCGAGGCGCGGGCGCCGCCGTGGTGGACGGTGTTGAGGGCAACCCGGGGCTCGGCCATCTCGGCGAAGTGGCCGAAGCGGTTGAGGGACCGGGCGAACCAGGGGAAGTCGCTGCTCGTCACCGTCACCCGGACCCGGTGGCCGGGGAGGAACACGTGGTGGGTTGGCCACAGCTCCACCTCGAAGCGGTGCGTCTGGCCGGGCACCAGCGGCTCGGGCTTCTCGAGCGAGCGGTAACAAGCGCCGCGCAGGCAGCCCTGGGTGACCCGGAACGAGCGCCCGTCGGGGTGAACATCGGTCAGCTTCACGTGCCAATCGGTGTCGCTGCCGTCGGTGGAGGCGAACAGCTCGAGCGTCGCCCATCCCGAAACGGTGAGCTCCTCCTTCAAGGGGTCGCTGGTGAAGCAGACCACGTCCCCGCGGGCCTCGGTCGCCGTCTGCTCCATGGTGACGTCCTCGAACGGGTACCTGCGGATGTCCATCGGCGTGGTGACCGGATCCCTCGGGTCGTAACGGTACGAGGTGGCGGCCTCCTCGGCGGGCGGGCGGCCCTCCAGGCGCCCAGGGGCGAGGTAGAGGACTCGCTCGCCGTTCGACAGGGGCCAGGAATCGGCGCCCCGCCAGGTGTTACGGCCGGGCTCGAACACCCGTACCCGCTTCACCGACGACAGCCCGGTGTCCTTGCCCTTCAGCCAGTGGTCGAACCACCGGAGATGCTCGGCATCCATGTCCCACGCCGCCTCGGGGCCGAAGTCGAGCCCGCCGCACTCCCGGTCGGGGTAGCGCGACTTCACGTGGCTCCACGGGCCGACCAGCAGGTACTGATGCTCCCGAGCGGGGGAGGTCTGCATGCCCTCGTAGTGATGGAAGGCGCCGAGCAGGTCCTCGAGGTCGTACCATCCGGTCACATGCAGGCAGGGCACGTCGATCTCCCGGTAGCGGTCATCGTAGCGCAGCGCCTGCCAGAAGTCGTCCAGGGTGTCGTGACCGACGAGAAGCTCCCAGTTGGGGCCTGCAACATCGATCACCGAACCCAGCGCACCCACGGGCAGCGTGCGAAGGACCGACTCCCAGTCGGTGGTCATCACGCCGTATGCCTCCTCGATACGCCGGCGAGTGGCGTATGCCCACCAGGCGAAGTAGAGCTGGAAGACGCCGTTGGTGTACGGGATCTCCTGCTGCCAGCGGCCGGCTGCCGAGGTCGAGATCATGGCCTTGAGGTGAGGCGGCCGCTCGGAGGCGCCAGCCCACTGGACCCAGCCCATGTAGCTGAGCCCGGTGGTGCCGACGTTGCCGTCGCACCAGCGCTGGGCTGCCACCCACTCAATGGTGTCGTGGACGTCCTTCGGATCGTTGACGAATGCGAGCCATTTGCCTTCGGACTTGCCCCGGCCCCGGACGTCCACAGCGACGAAGACGTAGCCGTTGGACCGCCACAGCTCGGCGTCGTCGGCCATGATGGCCTCGTTGTCCTTGTTGTAGGGCGTGACCTCCACCACGGCTGGCACAGGCCCGAGAGGCTCATCGTCTGGCAGGTATACGTCGGCCGCCAGCTCGATCCCGTCGCGCATCGGGATGCCGACCTCGAAGACGCGCCGGTTGGCCAACTGCTCGATGCGTGCCGTCCAGCGGCGGAAGGGGGTGGCGGTTTCCTCGCTGTCCTCGGGCATGGGGGCTCCTTCCCTCGGTGGACGGTCAGTCATACGTGTAGGCGTTGGCGGCCAGGGCAGCCGTGCCGAGGGAGAGGAAGACCCGAAGCAGTCGGTAAAGGGCGGGCACGTCGCTCGAGGTGTAAGCCACCTCGCGCGGGGCGACGCGAGTGACGCCGGGGATGTTGGCGCACAGGGCCGCCGTCGAGGTGGAGTTCCAAACGACTCGCAAGCTGGTGGGCGTCTCCACCTGGTAGGGCGTGAAGTCACCCAGACGCCCGAGCGCCCGAGCTGCGCCCTCCCGGATGCGCTGGCGGGCCACCGAGGGGTGGACCGAGAGGGCCGTGTACTTGTCGACGGCCCGCTTCACCTCGACGGCCTCCACGTCGCCCAGCACCGCCTTGGCCTCGGCGCAGACGACGTCGTCGCCGGTCACGAGCACCACCGGCACCCCTGCCGCCCCGGCCACGGCCGCGTTCAGCCGGAGCTCGCCTGCCGGCTCTGTGTTGAGGAAGACGTCCGCGACGTCGTGCCCCCGCATGGTGTGGTTGAGCACGCCGTCGCCGCCGCCCGCCCGGGCGTGGTAGCCGACGAACATGGTGGCGTCCATCCCGGCGTCGATTCCCTGGCACATCCCGAAGGGCTTGGTGCGGCCCCGGATCACCTGCGCCCGCGGGTCGAGCTCCTCCTGGAGCAGGTTGAGCATGGTGCCGTGCGAGTCGTTGACGAGCACCTCGGTGGCGCCTGCCTCGAAGCTGCCCTCGATGGCAGCGTTGCACTCGCCGGTCATGAGCCTGCGGCAGTACTCGTAGTGCGGAGCCCCCACGGTGGTGTCGGCACCGTCGGCGATGCCCCCGATGCCCTCCATGTCGATCGAGATGTGGACCTTCATCGCCTCATGCCCTCCTCTGTTCTTCTTCCGTCTTCTTGGCGCAGGGACTTGGCGCAGGGATCGGACGATCCCGCGCGCCGAGGCTCGTTGCCGGCGCTGCCGGGCCTGCCGACGAGCGCCTGCTCAGCGCTGGCGGAGCCGGACGTCCAGGGCGTCCCGGGTGGCATCACCCAGGAGATTGAACGCAACCACGGTCAGCACGATGCAAACACCAGCGGGGTAAATCTGCCACCAGTAGCCGTCGAAGATGTAGTTGAGCCCTGTGGTGAGCATGCCTCCCCAGTTGACCGCAGGAGGCGGGGGGCCGAGCCCGAGGAAGCTCAAGGCGGCGAGCAGCAAGATGGCGTTGGCGACCTCGAAGGTGGCCTGCACCGCCACGATGCCGATGACGTTGCGCACGACGTGGCGCAGCACGATCCTGATCGGTCGCTCACCCACCACCGTGGATGCGCTCACGTAGTCCAGGGTGCGGATCACGAGCACCTCACCGCGCACGAGGCGAGCCGTGATGATCCACGAGACGAATCCCAGGACGTAGATCATGGTGAGGACGCTCGGCGTCACGATACTGGCAAGCAGGAGGACCAAAAGGACCGTAGGGATGGCGATCAAGGCGTCGACGACGCGCATCATGACCGAGTCGACCCAGCCGCCAGCGAAGGCGGAGATCGCCCCCCACAGGGTCCCGATGCCTCCCGCGATGGCCGCTGCAGCGAGCCCCACCTCCAACGAGGACTGGCCGGCCACCATGAGCCGGCCCAGCACGTCGTAGCCGACTTGGTCGGTCCCGAGCGGGAACCTACCGCTCGGTGGGAGGTTCACCTGGGTGAGGTCGGTCGCCACCTGGTTGGTGTGGTATAGGAGCGGGCCCACGAAGCTGAAGAGGACCATCACCAGGATGATCCCGACGGCCACCATGCCGAGGCGGTTCCTGATGAGCTCGCTCAGGGTGAGGCGCCAGGTGCTCTGACTAGTTCCGCCGGGGTGCTGGAGCTCCGCCGACGGGGTCACGACGTCGGCAGCGAGCAGCCCGCTTCTCGGGTCGAGGGTGTCTCGCGAGGTCACGCAGCCGAATACCTGATACGCGGGTCCATCACGGCGTAGACGATGTCGGCCAGGAGGTTCCCCGCTACCGTCGCCACCGCCACAACGATGGTGAAGCCCATCAGCACCGGGTAGTCGTGGGCGCTCGCCGCCTGCCAGAAGAGCCACCCCATCCCCGGGTAGTTGAAGACAGCCTCGACCACGATGGCCCCCGAAACGACCGCGGGGAGGCTGAGACCGATCAGGGTCACAATGGGGAGCAGGCTGTTGCGCAAGAGGTGACGGGCGACCAGTTGGCGCTGGGAGACGCCCTTGGCTTTGGCCGTGCGTATGTAGTCCTGCAGAAGGTTGTCGATGGCTGAGGAGCGCATGAAACGACTGAACTGGGCGACCGTCACGATGGTGAGGGTGACGACGGGCAAGACCAGCACCTTGGGATCGTGCAAGACCGCGCCCACAGATGACGCTGCTGTGCCAGCCTGGGCAGGAAGGAGGTGGTACTGCACGGCGAAGAGCACGATGAGGAGCATCGCCAACCAGAACGTCGGCATCGAGTACCCGATGAACGCGAAGGCAGTGAAGGCGTGGTCGACCGGCTTGTTGCGCTTGAGGGCTTGGACGAGGCCGACAGGAATGGCGATCACGATCGCGAGCACGAAGGACACTCCCACCAGCAGGGCGGTCTTCGGGAGGTCCAGGGCCAAGAGCGAGCCCACCGACTGATCCATGTGATACGAGAACCCGAGGTTCCCGTGGACCAGGCGGTCCAGATAAAGGACGTACTGGATGGGGAGGGCCCGGTTGTAGCCGTTGGCCCTGTTGAAGGCGGCGATCGCTCCCGGGGTGGCCTTCACCCCCAGCATGGCCCTCGCGGGGCTTCCGGGGAGGAAGTGGAGGACTGCGAAGACGATCATGGTCACCAGCACGATGACAACGAGCGCCTGGGCAACCCGCCGAACCAAGTAACTGGTCACGGTACCGCTGCGGTCCCCCTGCTCGGTCGCCGACGCTCCTGGGCGGTCGGGCGGCGGCGATCGAGCCCCGCCGAGATGGTGGTGGCCCTCGGCGCTACGGCTTGAACGACCATGTCTCGGGGTAGATGTGGCCGGTCGAGTCCTGCGCGGACACCCCCCTCAGCTTGGTTGAGATGGCCGAGATCTGGTAGGCGGCATTGGGGAACCACAGGTCGGGAAGCTGCTTCGCAACGTACTCCTGGTACTTGTAGAGCGTCTTCAGTGACGCCGAGTTCCCTTGGGATTCGATCTGTGTGAGATAGGCGTTAACCCGCCGGTTGCAGTAATTCCCCCCATTGGTGGCGCCCCCGCAGCCGAAGAGGCTTGTACCGTCAGGGTAGTAGATCGGGACGTAGGTGTACACGGGCGAGGAGATGATCGAGAGCACCGGCGTGTTGGTAGGGCATGTCGCCGCCTTCTTGCCGATGCAGGCGTAGCCGTCGGAGAGGACCGTGTTCTCCGGTGCCTCCGACAGTGTGAGGTGGATGCCCGCCTTGGCGTATGTCGAACGCATCACCTGGATCTCGTTGTCGATGTCGGGAAAGCCGCTCGGGTACATGAACGAGACGGCCAGCTTCGCTCCCTTCGCGATCCCCTTCCCGCATCTACCAGGTCCTGTGCCCGGTCTTGCGCACACGTCAGTGGCCCCGGCGTGGATGTTCCAGCCATGAGACTTAAGCAGCTTCTTCGCCTTGGCCACCGAGAATGGGTAGGGGTTCTTAGTCTCGGCCTTGGCCAAGAAGTCGGTCTTCGGGAAGGTCGGCACTGGGCCGTAGGTCGGGGTCCCGTACTTCTCGAGGATCGTCTTGATGTAGAGCGGCTGGTTGATCGAGGTCTGCATCGCCTGGCGGATGTAGAGCTGGCTCACGAGGGCCTGGTACTTCGGGTTGTTGAAGAGAATCCCGATAAAGGTGAGCCCCCACTCGTACCAGGGATCGACCTTGAAGCCCGAGGCCTTCAACGAGGCGAGCGCCCCGATGTCTGTGGTAGGGACATAGCCGTAGTCGACGCTGCCCGACCGAAGGGCGTCGTACTCGGCCGTCGCACTCGTGAATGGCAACTCCTCGAACTTGGCCGCTTTCGGCTTGTTCGGACCTGAGTATTTGGTGTTGGGGATCATGGTCACTTTGCCCGTCACCTGGAAGCCGGTTGTCGGCTCCAGCCGCCATGGTCCATCGACCACCTGCCACAGCGGTGTCGTGTCCCAGGTGGAGAGCGAAAGAGACCGGGAGTTCAAGAAGGTGTAGACCGACTTGGCTCCCGCCGCGGTCGTGTCGTATGTGCCGACTGGGCTGGAGGCTGACGTCTTGTCCCAGGCCTGCTGGGGCATGGGAGTCAGAGTAGCCAGGCCGTTGTAGAGCAGATAGGTCTGGTTGTACGCCTTGGTCATTGTGAGAACGAAGGTTGTCGTGCCCTTGGCCGAGTAGCCGGCGACGTGTGTCATCCAGCCGCCGGGCACGTACCCGGCGTAATTTGTCTTCTCGTTCATCACGAGGTTCATCCAGAACACCAGGTCCCTGGCGGTCACCGGCGCACCTGTCGACCAGACGTAGTGCTTCAGCTTCATGGTGACAGTCTTGCCACCGTTGGAGAACACCGGCGGGTCGGCCATCGAGAGCTTGTAGTTGATCGTCGCGGCACTGGATGTCGGGTGGCCAAACCAATAGAGGGGGAGCCACATGAGGGGCTGAAGGTAGGTGATGTCGGAGTTCTGCGAGTTGGCTCCGTTGTACAAGGGGAAGATGTACGTTGGCGGCGACCCAGGCTGTTCGGCAAAGGTGAGGGTTCCCCCGCTCTTGGCGGTGCGATGCGCCCCGGCGGCCTGCGCGCCGTCCGTGCCGACAACAACCGACACCGCGCCGACGGTGCAGGCCGCCGCAACCCACACGAGAAGTCGTCGGAACAAGCGCATCTCTAGCCCTCCCCTGATTCTCCGGCCCCGCTTGCTAGGCCATCGTTTCGCGACAGCAAGGACACCCTACGGAAATCTTAATGCAAGCGTGGCACAATCCTAGAGGAAAGCTCACCACGATCAATGTCGTTCAGAACGAACCGGCTCGCGTGCGTTTGGACTCGCGAACGAATTTTAGCCGATACGGCCCACAACTGGGGTTCACCCTGGCGCCTTGGCGGATCTCAGCGTGGTCTTGACGTGGGCCCGACTGGGCCAAGCCGGTCTCACCCACAGGCACGACCGGCGCACCACGCATTGCATCGGCGGCTCATGGTCTGCGGGACGCGCGTCATGCACCGTCATTGTGCGCGATGGTGTGGTTCGTGCTCCATCGTGTAGCGAGAGAGCTGAGGAGATGGACTGGCTGCTGCCTGAGAACCTGAGCACCCCCGCGCTGGTGGTTGACTACGACGTCCTGGTGGGCAATATCGGACGCATGGCGGAGCGCATGCGAAAGCGGGGCGTGGTACTGCGACCCCATGCCAAGACCCACAAGTCTCTAGATGTCGCTGCTCTCCAGCGGGATCATGGTGCAACGGGCTTCACCGTGGCAACCGTAGGGGAAGCCGAAGTGTTCGCCGAGGGCGGCCACGACGACCTTTTCATCGCCTACCCAGTCATTGCCCAGCGGGACAAAGCCGAGCGATTGGCTCGGCTGGCTGGCAAAGCGCGCCTCAGTGTTGGGGTCGACTCTCTCGATGCTGCACGGCTCCTCGTGAACGCTGGGCTGGCGCGCAGCGTGGGGGTAATGGTCGAAGTGGACACGGGTCAACATCGCAGCGGGGTGCCGGCCGACGACTCCGGCCGCTTGGCCGAGCAGGTGGTCGATCTCGGGCTCGAGGTTGAGGGAGTCTTCACGCACGGGGGACACGGCTACTGGACTCCGGGGGCGGCGGCGGGTGCCGCGCACGATGAGGTTGCGTGGCTCGGCCAGGCAGTGGAAGCACTCGCCGCGCACGGCATCTCCGCCAGGCGAGTCAGCGCCGGGTCGAGCCCGACCGCTTTGCGGTCCGCAGTGGCTCCGGTCACCGAAGAGCGGCCGGGAACCTACGTCTTCAACGATCGCCAGCAGGTACGGCTGGGGGTGGCCGAGGACTGGCAGCTGGCGCTTGTTGTGGCGGCCACGGTGGTCAGCACCGCGGTCCCGGGGCAGGTCGTGATCGACGCCGGCAGCAAATCGCTGGGAAGCGACCGGCCGGCGTGGCTTGACGGCTTTGGGGCGGTTCCCGAGCTCGATGGAGCCGTCGTCACGTCGCTGTCGGAATGCCACGGGATCGTGGACATCCGCGGTCGAACCCCTCCTCCGGTGGGAACGATGGTGCGTGTCGTTCCCAACCACGTGTGCAGCGTGGTGAACCTCTTCGACGGCTACGACGTCGTAGCCGCCGGCAAGGTGGTCGACCACTGGCCAGTGTCGGCGCGTGGGCGGCTTGCCTGACGCGCTCGCAGGATCTGCTTCAGCGTAGGGGGTCGAGGGGAAGCAGCTCAGGCGGGGTGACGCCCGTCGTGATCTGCTTCGCCAACAGCGAGCCGGTGAGCGGTCCTAGCGTGACGCCCCACATGCCGTGCCCTCCGGCCACGTAGATTCCCCGAGTCGCCGTGGCACCCACGAGGGGGACGCCGTCGGCCGAGAGCGGGCGCGGCCCCATCCAATGGTCAGCCATCGTGGACCAGTCAACTTCGATCAAGAGGTGGCGGGACGCCTCGACCATGTGGCCGAAATGGGCTCGCTGAGGCGCGGCGTCGGGTGATCCGAACTCCATGATCCCGGCGAAACGGGCTCGGTCGCCCTGAGGCGTGACTGCAACCCGCGCCGCGGGGAAGTAGAGCGGCCCGACGAATGGCTTGGGCGATGCGACGGTGAAACTGTAACCTCGGCCCCCGTACACGGGAACCCTCACGCCGTGCGTGGCCAGAAGAGCGCCAGCCCAAGCGCCGGCGGCCACCACAGCAGCGTCGGCTTCGAGGTCCCCGTGAGGTCCGCGAGCAAGCACAACCTCGTGGTGGCGTTCCACCGAGCCGATCGGCGTGTGCTCTACGATCTTGCCGCCTCGATCCCGCACGCTCTTGGCTAACGCGACGACGTACTGCGACGGCGTCAGATAGCGCTGGTCCCGCACCCTCACGCCCAGCTCCACGACGTCTGCGACATGGGGATCGATCGACCGCACCTCGTCCGCGGTGAGCAGTGTGACCTCGACGGGCTGCCCTGCGGCGGCGACCGACGCCATCTCCTGGAGGAATCCTGCACTTTCGTGAGCACGTGCGAAGCAGACCACCACGTCGCTCTCGTGCAGCTCCAGTCCGACGCCACAGGCCCGCTGGTGGGCGAAGGCTTCGTTGGCCAACATGTTCAGCGGACGGTAGACGCCCATGCTGCGCCGCCATGCGCTCGTCGTACATGAGCGGACCATGCCGGCCATGAACCGCGCGAGCCGCGGATCCGCCGAGCGCACCAGTGCGACCGGGGACCGCGGGCTGAGAACGGCTCGGACTCCGTAGCGCAGGATCCTGGGCTCAGGCAGAGGGACCGACATTGCCGGGGCGACCAGGCCCGCGTTCTGCCATGACGCGCCGGCACCTGGTTGCTCACGATCCACGACACAGACCTCGACGCCGAACTCTTGGAGCGACCACGCGCACGACATGCCGACAATGCCCGAGCCAATCACCAGCACCCGAGACGGGGCACGGTAGTCACGCGCCATTGTGCACTCGAACCTCCTTTTCGCTCTGGCGCGCGGCGCATAGCCCCGTGGCTTGCTGTCCGGCACCCACCTCTCTTCTAATCGGCTTCCAAAGAGCGCTCGTGACGTCGGGACTCTACGCGAGGGTCGGCACGGATGGGAGGGGTTGCCGCACGAACTTCCTGTCGGCTCTTGGTCGAGCCGCACAAGACCGCGACCAGCTCGGAGGACGCGACTTCGAGTCCGGCTTAACTCGGCTCGCTTCGCGATGGCGGATCAGGCGACGGACGGTCCGTTCTCAGATCCGCTCACCGGGAATTCGACGCGGACGTTTTCAATGGGGCTGACGAACGCAGGTCCGAGCTGGGCACGACGTGGCGAGATATCCAACGGTCTCGCGACGCGGGGGCGGTGCACAGGAAAAGCCCGGACGACCAACTCTTGAACCTGGGCCGGAACGAACGGGGTGAGGTGGATCATGCAAAGGAGCTCACCGCGTTGCCCGGGGATGCTCCAGGTGATATCCGCGGGAGTCACAGTGGAGACGACATCGCGACGCGCTCCCACGTCTCCGAGCGGGCCGATCTCGGCGATCATGCGCTCGATCTCTTGACGGCGCTTGGAGAGTGGGCGATCGAATTCGACGTTGGGCGCGAACACTTCGGCTGCGATCGCGTCGTCCCATTCCCGGACCAGTCCGTCGACGCGCTCTTGGAGCGCAATGGTCTCCGGCCAAAGTCTGACCGTGTCGGCAGGGGCGCCATCCCGCGCGAGCGAACGACCCAGCGCCTCGACGCACAAGGAGCTCGGGTCACCCCGGTGGCTGTTCGTGAGAACGACGGCCCCGCGTCCCGAGGCGGGATGCCACGTCATGAACAGCTTGAAACCTGGCAGCCCGCCGGCATGCGAGACAACGGTGCCGCGATGGAGGTCGTCGGCGATGTGCAGGCCGAGCCCATAGCCGCCTTGCACGATCTGCAGCGCTCCCGCGGTTCCGACGCTGATGGCGGGGGGGCAGGAGACGTGCTGTCGCTGCAGCTCCCGGCGGGACGCCCGGCTGAGCACAGGCTGAGCTTCATTGCGAGGAGAGGTGCGCAATGCTGACCCGAGCCACGTGATCCACCGAGCGAGGTCCCGCACCGTGCTCACGATCCCGCCCGCCGCAGAGAAGGCGTCAGAGACCTGCGGAGCGTACGACACCCAATCGCCGCGTCCGTCGAGCGAGTATCCGATGGCGCGCCGCACATCTTCGGGTACTGTCCGGTCGAAGAAGGTGGCTTCGAGCCCGAGAGGTCCGATGACCGCTTCTCGAACGAACACTTCGAGAGGTTGCTCGACGGCGCGAGCGATCGCCAGACCGCAGAGCGCAAATCCGAGATTCGAGTACTCGTACACGGCTCCGGGGAGATGACTGAATCTCACGCCTCGACTGATGTGCTCGATAAGCGTCCTGGTCGGCATACCGATGAAGGGATCAACCCACGCGTTGTCCTCGGTGAGCCCACCGCACATGCTCAAGAGCATCTCGAGGGTGGGAGGGTTCTCGGCCACGACGTTGTCTCCCGCCATCGTGAACTCGGGGACGTAACGGGTGATCGGGTCGGTCAGCGAGAGACAGCCGGCGTCCCGCGCGACGAGAGCAGCGCACGCCACGAAGCTCTTGGACATGGAGGCGATCGGAAAAACGGTATCGGCATCCGGAACCAAGCCGTCCTCGTTCGCCGCGCCGAACCCTCTGGCATGCGAAAGCCCCTCACTCGTCGTGAGCGCGTAAACGAGACCGCGTGCTTGATTGGCCCCGGTGTACTGACCGAAAAAGGCGTCAAGCTCTTCCTCGAGCGAGATACGGATCGTCTCTTCTGACATTGTACCCCCGATCGGAGTCAGGAACGCTCACAGTAGAGCAGGATCGCAGGGCGTGGGGCGACCAAGGGGCGGAACTTGTGATTCGTCGAAGACGCGCTGTCACGCGTCAGGTGACGAGCTGCCAGGAGGAAGTCGCCCGAGGGTGGCGACGAGCTGGTCCGCCCATGGCCATCCCTCGGCGAGTCGCAGGGTTCTCCGCCGGGCCGAGTGTACGACCGATGCCGCCGGTATGCACCAGCGTGTAGAGCAGGCGCTCGGGCTCGGCGCAGGCGAGGTCTCCCTCGAGGCAGAGGCACTTGGTCCACGCCAGGAGCTCCCCAGCAAATGCACACCACGGTGAGCCACGCCTGGTTGATGGCGAACCTGTGCGAAGGGAAGTGGGCGAGCCCGGTGTCCTTGGCGTCTCGGATCGCGCACTCCCAGCGTCCCCGGCTTCGATAGAGGGCTTCCAAGGCAGCGTCGGCGATGACTCAAACTGAGACTCCGCCAGCAACTCCGGCCTCATCACATGCGTAAGTTCGGCAGGCGACAACTCGCGGCATCCGGTCCCGCTCCCGCGCTGACCCTCTCCCGAACCCCACTTGTTCGAAGCTGTCTCCCTGCACGCGTGCAACACAGGGCAACCGTTGGTTGCCCAACTCCGAGGGGTGCGCACGGGTGGACAACAACAGTCGCGAAATGGAGAAGGGGCCCTTGCGGGCCCCTTCTCCATTCACATCACTCTCAGCCGGATCCCGTCGCCGGCCGATGACACTCAACCGATGTCTGTTTGCATCTTTGCGACGACCGCCGGCGACACCGCCAGCGGACCACCGAACACCGTGAAGCTCTCGATCTTCAGTGTCTCGCTTGTACCGGTGTCCACCGAGGTGCCCGACTTGCCGTGTGCCTTCAAGAAGGCTGTCGTCGCCGGACCAACTGTCGTCGGGCTCTTGGTCAGGAGGATGGGCTCCGGCACGGTGCCGGCGTACATCCCACCGACGAGGCCATCGGTGAACCCGTTGCCACGCGCGACTGCGACAGCAGTGTTGTCCCAGTCAAGACCGACATTCGGCTTCGACATCTCGAACGTGGCAAGCATCGCCGCGGTGTCTGTGTAGGTCTTCCCAGCGACGCGCATCACCTCGACGCCCAGGCTCTGCAGCGAGGTCACCACTGTGTTGGCGACCGCGAGCTGGCCGCCCATCAAGATGACCTGCTTGATCCCGAGTGTCGCAATCGCCCCGATGGTGCTCGAAGGAAGCGAAGTCGGTGTGGTGAGCAGGACCGGAATCCCGTGCCCTGTTGCCTGCCAGTACGAGGTCGTGCTGGCCGCCATGGCGTCCTGGAACTCCTTGCTGCTGGCGATGATCGCGGTGGGCACCTTCGCACCCGTCAAGGGTGCCGGCGAGGCAGCGCCTGCGGTGTCATTGAACGCCCCGTTGCCCTTTGTGGCGTTGACCCCGGCGTAGGCTCCCACGAAGCTGGCTTTCATCACATGCGTTGTCGGTGCCTGCTCGGCGATCATCGCCGCGGTGTCCGCAGCGGTCATCCCGTAGATGCGTGTCACCGAGATGAAGCGTGTGTGGCCATTTGTCGTGAGCTTCGTCGAGCCGCCGCACTTGTATGCCGGCAGTGTCTCGATCTGAGCTTTCACTGTTGTGCTCACCGCCAACGGGCCACCGACGATGAACACTTGGGTCACACCCTCGGCCTTGAGGGCCCGCATCGTGGGTGCGGACAGTTGCCCGTACGGGGTCAGGAGCACGCCGGTGTGAAGATAGCTCGCCAGGTACTGCGCCGACAGCGCGTCCTGGAAGTGCTGGTCAGTCGCCAGAATCACAGGCCGGTTGTTTGTCAATGTCGGGTGCATGCCCACGCAGGTGCCTTCGCTCGGGGGGAACTTCGTCTCGAGCAGCTTCACCGCGGTCGCGTCAGCTGTTGCGCCGTAGATCTGCGTCGGCGCCTGTGTCGTGACCGTAAAGGCGAGCGCTTCTGTCACTGTCGGGCTTCCATTCGTCGTGCTGCATGTTGCGGAGCTGCTGAAGACGACGATGGCCTTCTGTGTGCTTGTAGCCCCCGCTGTCAGGTTCACTGCGAGCCCGGACAGCACGTAGGTGCTCGGCTTTGTCGGTGTCGAGGAGCGGACCTTGTAGATCACCGTCGTCTTTGTTGTCCCGGTAGTCGGCAGGAGCTTCACTGTCGACGCCGTGCCGTTGCCGCCTGTGACCTTGACGGTCGGCGTCGCCGTGCCGTTGAAGTGAGCGTGGCTCGTTGTCGCGAGGGTCACGCACACGTAGCCGGTCGGCACCTGTCCGCCCACGGCCTCGACGACCTTCACGGGGCTGATCGCCGCGTCGAAGGAGTCGGGCTTGACCGTGACAGCAGGTGTGTTCGCAGTGACGTAAGAGTCCGCGACGTTAGCGTTGGAAGCTGCCGTCGTCGTCACCGTCTGGATCGTCGATTTGCCGGTGATCGCGACTGTGCCGGTCCCGGTTGTCGTACCGACGCTGTAGACGACTGTGCTGACCACGAAGACCGCCGTCGCCGCCGTCGTCGTTGTCTTGGTCAGGACGTCGGCCGCTGTGAAGGTGAGGTCCAGCACGTTGTGGCTGTTGGCGCTGCAGCTCCCAGAGTGGCTCAGCGACGCCGTGATCTTCGGCGTTGTCTTCACGTCATGCGACTTGGACGCTGTGAAGGCGACCTTCGGCGTCGACTTGAACAGCACGTACGATGTGCCCAAGCACTCCGTGGACGTTGCTGGGGCCACTGCGAGGGCAATTGTGCTTGTCTTCGCCCACCCGGTTGTCTCGGTGGTCGACCCAGTGATCGTGACGACGAATGTGCCGCCAGGACCTGTGTGTCCCACGCCGATCGGGATCGCTGTCGAGGTCACCACGATCGAAGCGGGTGCGCCGGGAGGAGCGGCCGGACCGACCGCGTTCACGACGGATGTCGGGTTGAACAGGGAGAGTGTGACTAAGGTCGCGCTCTTCCACGCGGGCGTCACCGTGATTGTGCCCTCGGCTCCGGTGGTCTCATAGGTGATCCCGGTGACGAAGACTGTGGCAGTCGCTCCTGTCGCCAAGTTTGTGGCGAGGGTGCAGGTGAGGGTCGCTGATGCGGACGTGCACGAGACGTGGGCGCCGCTGGCCGAGACCGAGAAGGTTTGCCAGGCCACGGTACTCGCTCCCGCTGTGGACGCGAGTGTGAGCGTCAGCACCGAGCTGGTGCCACTTGTCGCGCCCGATGAATTCTTGAGGTGCAGGGTCAAGTTGCCTGCTGGCTGACCCGAGCCCGTCCCGGCGACTGTCGGATGACTGGAGGCGCTGATCGTGCTGGACCGGGTCAATGCGGCGGCGGTGCCGGCAGCGAGGCCCACCACGCTCCCCACCATGCCTACGCCGAGCGCCAGCGCTGCCGACAGTCGGCGCAGCCGATGTGTTCGATGTTTCAAGGGTGTTCCCTCCTTGGCTTTCGCCTTGCTCTTCTCTCTCACGTTGGCTAGCGCCTCGCACCGCCGGCATCAGCCGGGCGGCGCGGCGACGGTCGCACTGGTGCTACGTGAATCACAACCGATCCGGAGCTTACTTTGTGACGCGCGACCGCAGTGGGAATTCCTCTCAGCGCGACGGCGAGCGGTGCCGACCCTGTGGATAACTTCGACTTGGCGCACGGTGGTGCGGGTGGGTCGGGGATCCTCACGCGGCGCACGGGCGTTTCCTAGGATGCGCCTTGACGCGACGGGCCGGGATCGCCGATCGTGTGGGCAGCAGCCGGACAAGGGGGGTCAATGACCACGGCACTGGACAAGGCAGCATCGCTCGGGCACCTGCCCGAGACCGACGAAGCGTTCCACATCGAGACCCACGGGGTCGACTACATCCCGATCTCGGAGCGGTGGGCGAAGCCGAGGGACGTCGGCTGGCTGTGGGCGGGCGCGAGCATCCAGGTCGAGTACTTCATCTACGGCGCCATCCTCATGACCTTCGGGTTCACCTTCTACCAGGCGCTCTCGGTCATCATCATCGGGAACCTCTCCTACTTCCTCCTCGGCCTCTCGAGCCTCCAGGGCCCGCAGGCCGGCACCACGGTCTTCGGCACCAACCGCGCCGCCTACGGCCCCAACGGCTCGCGGATCATCTCCTTCTTCAACTGGCTCACCCAGCTCGGCTTCGAGGTCGAAGGGATCATCCTGATCGTCGGCGCGGCCCTCGTCCTCTCGGACAAGGCGGGCTTCCATCCCGGCGACGCGGCCAAGGTCGTCTTCGTGATCATCGCGGTCGCGATCCAGGCGGTCCTGCCGTTCCTCGGCCACGCGACGATGGTGCGGGTCCTTCGGTGGCTCACCATCCCCTTCATCGTGATCTTCGCGATCCTGCTCGGCTTCGCGGTCCCCCACGTCACGACCGCCAGCCCCGCGCACGGGGTGGGCTGGCCGCTCTACATGGCCGGGCTGGCCTTCACGATCACCCTGTCGGGCCTCGGGTGGACCGAGTGCGGGAGCGACTACTCGCGCTACCTGCGGCCCGAGGCCAAGAAGTCGTCGATCGTCGGCTGGGTGTTCGTCTCGACCGCCATCCCCGAGATCCTGGTCATGACGCTCGGCGCCGCGGTCTTCACCTTCGTGAAGGGGCTCGGCACAGGCGCCGCCTTCACAGCCCTCGCCCACCAGAGCGCCATCCCGGCGTGGTTCGTCGTGCTCTTCCTCATCTTCGCGATCTTCCAGATCTTCGCGATCAACGGTCTCGACCTCTACTCGTCGGGGGTCACCCTCCAGGCCCTCGGGCTCCGGGTGAAGCGCTACCAGGCCGTCCTCATCGACTGCGTGATCGTGCTCGGCTTCACGATCTTCGCCGTCTTGAGCACGTCGTTCTCCACGTACCTGGGGGACTTCGTCTTCATGGTGATCATCTGGATCGCCCCGTGGTTCGGGATCTACATCACCGACTGGGCCCTGCGGCGCTTCAAGTACGTGCCGGCCCAGCTCCAGCGCACCGGGCGCGACTCCCTCTACTACCGCAACGGCGGCTTCTTCTGGCCGGCGATCATCGCCCAGCTGGTCGGGATGTTCGCGGCGGCCTCGGGGCTGTCGGTGACACCGAAGATCTACTTCACGATGCCGACCTGGGTGAACGAGGTCACGGTCCACACGACATACGCGGACTTCAGCGTCTACCTCGGAATCGGGGTCGGCGCCCTCCTCTACCTGGTGCTCGCCTGGTCGAGCGTCCGCAAGCAGGCAGACGAGCAGGAGCGGCTGCTCGCGTCGGCGCCGCCCCAGTAGCCCCGCCCCTAGCCCTGCGCCGCCGACGCGCTCGTCGCCGCGCCGGCGGCGCGCGCGTCGGGGCAGCTCAGCAGGCGAGCTCTCCGAGCACCTGCTCTGCGTCGACGATGCGGTAGGCGTACCCCTGCTCGGCCAAGAACCGCTGGCGGCGGAGCGCGAACTCCTGGTCGTTGGTGTCGCGCGAGACCACCGAGTAGAAGTGGGCCTGGCGGCCGTCCCTCTTCGGGCGAAGGAGGCGGCCCAGGCGCTGGGCCTCCTCCTGGCGGCTCCCGAAGGTGCCCGAGACCTGGATCGCCACGCTCGCCTCGGGGAGGTCCACCGAGAAGTTGGCGACCTTGGACACGACGAGCACCGGGATCTCCCCGCAGCGGAAGGCGGCGAAGAGCCGCTCGCGCTCGGCCGTGGCCGTCGCCCCGGTGAGGACCGGCGCGCCCAGGCGCTGGCCGAGCACCTCGAGCTGGTCGAGGAACTGGCCGATCACGAGCGTCGGCTCGCCGGCCGCCACCGCGGCGGCGCACAGCGCGTCGACGACGGCGAGCTTGGAGCGGGCGGTCGCCCCGGCGCGGTAGCGGTCCTGGGCTTCGGCGAGCGCGTAGGCCATCCGCTCCTCGTCGGCGAGGGTGACCCGGACCTCGGTGCACGACGCCGGGGCGATGTAGCCCTGGGCCTCGATGTCCCGCCAGGGCACGTCGAAGCGCTTGGGGCCGATGAGGCTGAACACGTCGCCTTCCTTGCGGTCCTCGCGCACCAGGGTCGCGGTGAGCCCGAGGCGCCGGCGGCTCTGGATGTCCGCGGTCATCCGGAAGACCGGCGCGGGGAGGAGGTGGACCTCGTCGTAGACGATGAGGCCCCAGTCCTCGGCCGACAGGGTGTCCATGTGGGGGAGCAGCCGGCCGCGCTTCGTGATCACGATCTGGTAGGTGGCCAAGGTGACCGGGCGGATCTCCTTTCGCTCACCTGAGTACTCTCCGATCTCGTCGTCTCGGAGCGAGGTGTGGGCGAGCAGCTCCGCGCGCCACTGGCGCGCCGCGACCGTGCTCGTCACGAGGACGAGCGTCCGGCTCGAGACCTTCGCCATCGCGGCCATCGCGACGGCGGTCTTGCCGGCTCCGCAGGGCAGGACCACCACCCCGCTCCCGGCGGCCACGAAGGCGTCGGCCGCCTGGCGCTGGTAGGCGCGGAGCGCGAAGGAGCCGTCCTCGCACAGCGCGATCGCATGCGGGCTGCCCTCGACGTAGCCGGCGCGGTCCTCCGCGGGCCACCCGAGCTTGATGAGGGCCTGCTTCAGCCGGCCGCGGTGCTCCCGGTAGACCGAGACCGTGTCGGCGTCGATGCGAGGCCCGAGGAGGGGGGCGATCATCTTCGCCCTGGTCGCCTCCTCGAGCACCGGGCGGTCGCTCGTGCGCAGCACCAGGCCGTGGCGGGGGTCGTCTTCGAGGACCAGCCGCCCGTAGCGGGCGATCGTCTCGTTCACCTGGGCGAGCAGGGCGTCGGGGAGCGCGAAGCGGGACCAGCGGCGCAGGGAGGCGCAGACCGCCGCTGCGTCCATGCCGGCGGCGCGCGCGTTCCACAGGCCGAGCGGCGTCATCCGGTAGGTGTGGACGTGCTCGGGAGAGCGCTCGAGCTCGGCGAAGGCGGCGATCTCCGTGCGGCAGTCCTCCGCGTCCGGGTGGTCGAGCTCGAGCAGGAGGGTCTGGTCCGACTGGACGATCAGCGGCCCTCCCCCCGGACGTGTGCGTGCATCTGGACCGTTCGTCACAGCAGCTCCTCCTCGGCGTCGGTCAGGACCCGCGCCCAGCCGATCCTCTCCAGCACGTACTTCTGCTCGGACCAGCGGGGGGCCACCTGTCCGAGCATCACCCGCTCCGAGACGTCCAGGACGTCCACGGTCACCTCCAGCGCCTTGCCCGCGCCCGACGTGTACGAGAGGCGGACCAGCCAGCCCTCCTCCTCTGCGAGCTCGAGGAGCCGGTGGATCTCGGCCGGGGCGTGGGCGATCTGCGAGGGGCGCTCCAGCCCGGCCCCGCGCCCCTCGCCGGCGGCGGCGGGCACGCCGTCGTCGTCGTCGATCCCGAGCTCGTAGCGCTCCATCGCGTCGAGGAGCACCGCGAGGTCCGGGTCGTCGAGGAGCACCTCGAGGTCTGGGTCGTCGAGGTCTGGGTCGTCGAGGTCTGTGGCGTCCTCGTCGCCTCCGCTCTCGTCCTCCAGCCCTGTCTCGGACCTCGGACGGCGAAGGAGGGTCGGGATCTCGACGCGCGCCGCGCCGGGGTGGCGGGCGGGCTCGGGCCGGCCCCGCCCCGGTCGGTCCGACGCCGCGAGCAGCGCCTCGGCGAGCGCTTGCAGGCGCTCGCCGTCGCCGGGCGAGGTCCCCTCCCCGTCGGGACCGGAGACCTGGCGCGCTGCGCCGGGACGGCCGCCGGGGCCCCGGACGCGAGAAGGAGGCGGCTGGGCCCGCTCGGGCTCGACCGAGGTGCGCACCACGGTCCCGTCCTCGCGCTCCTCCACGGGCAGGTACCCCTCCTCGCGCAGCGTGCCCAGCACCCGGCCGAGCGCGCTCGCGGAGACGAGGACCGTCGGGGAGATCGCGCGGAGCCCGAGCTTGGCGGCCTTCTTGCTGCGCAGCACCTCGGTCGCGAGCGCGGCGTCGTCGAAGCGGACGTAGCAGGCGCTCTGGCCGAGACGGATGTGCCCGTGGCGCCGCTCCACGTCGCCGACGAGGTAGGCGAGCGCCTGGGGGACGCCCTTGGCGGCGTGCGCCTCGAGGAAGGAGAGCACCTCGGCGCCGGTGCGCCCGGCGTCGAAGGCGCGCCGGACCGACCTCTCGCTGAACCGGTAGACCGCCGCGGCGCCGCGCCCTTCCACCTCGGCGAGGAGTGTGAGCTCGGCGCGCACCTTCGGGGGCACCCGCCCGGTGGCGAGCGCGGTCAGGTCGCCTTGGAGCACCAGCTCCCACGCGTCGGACGCCGCGTCGGCGAGGAGCGCGCGGGCAGCGCCCGCGTCGCCGTCCGCGAGCGCACGGGCGAGCGCGCTGGGCGCGCCCTGGGCCGCAAGCCCGAGCAGCTCCATCTCTGCGAGGACCCAGCGCGCGATCAACGACGGCGAGGCGACCACGTCGCTCCAGGCGAGCGGGGCGTCCCACGAGGCGGCCTCGGCCAGCGCCTGGGCGGCCTCGGGGTCGGCATGCCCGAGCTCGCAGGCGAGCGCCAGCACCCCGGCGCGCTGGGGCCCCGCCGCCGTGTCGGCGTCGTCGGGCACCCAGGCGAGCGCGGGCAGCACCTTGCCGCGGGTGTCGGTGGCGCCGGCCATCCCCGGATACGTCGGCGCGCCGAGCCAGCCCTGCGCCAGGACCCACCAGCGCGCCGGGACGTCGAGCGCGAGCCAGTCGTCGGCGGCGGGCGTCGGCAGCACCATTCCCCGCCGGGTGTCCTCCACCACCAGCCCCGACGCGGCGGCGACCTCGAGCAGCACGAACGCATCGCGCTCGGGCACCTCGAGCTCGGCGGCCAGCCGGCGGACCTCCCTCACGCCCACCCCGCCGGCCTTGAGGACGGGTGCGGGCCTCACCCCCAGGCACTCGACCAGCCGTTCGACCGCCTGGCTCAGTGCGTCCACCCGGGCCACGACGTCGGCTGGCGACGGCTCGGTGAGCGCCGGGAGCTCCACGCGGGGCCGAAGGTAGGAGGCGGCGGGGAACGGATGCCCGCCGCGAAGCGCGAGGCCGACCTCGCGGGGCATCACCGCCGAGTGCCAGGTGTCCCGGAAGACGAGGCCGCGGTGGAGCAGCCAGGCGGGGCCGTCCTCCTCGCGGCGCGCGCCGCGATAGGCCGACGACGCGACCTCCCAGGGCAAGGACATCGACGCGGAGCCCACCGAGAGCCGCTGCGCGAGGGCGCGTGCCTCTCTGGGCGCGCCCTCGAGAAGCCTGGCGACCGCGTCGTGGTCGCCGAGCACGCCGAGCACGTCACGCACGAGCTCGGCCCTGCGGGTCGCCACCTTGCGCGTGCCCCACGCCCGCACGATCGACTGGAGGTCCGACACGTTGAGCCGCTCGACCAGGTCGGCTGCCGGAGGGCCGAGGGCGGCGGCCCCGGCGACCGCGAGGAACGCGGGGTGGACGCACAGCTCGCCGTCAGAGACGCGCGCGACGAGGTGGCGCGCCTCGAGCCACGCGAGAGCCCGCGCGAGCGGGAGCTCGGTCCCCTCGCCCGCCAAGCGCTGCACGTCCGCGCAGGCGACGTGCTTTTCGCCGAGCAGGGTGAAGAGCTGCACCACCTGGATGACCGAGCTGTCCGCCTGCCGCAGCGCGCGCAGGACGCTCGGCACCCCAAAGGCCCGGGCCCCGAGCTCCCCGAGAGAGGACGGAGCGGGCTCCGCGAGGTCGGGGCGCAGCGCGAGCAGCGCGGCCAGCCCCTCGGCGTCGAGGTCCGAGAGGTCCTCGGCGTGGGCGGGGGCCACCGCGCCGAGGTGCCGGGCGCCGGACGTGGGCCTCCCCTTCGCCTTGGTCCGAGGGCTCATCGCCGCCTCCTTCGAGATGTCCTCCGATGGTCGCGTGCAGGTTCGCCTGCGACGCTGCAGCGGGACCGCCCGACACCCGGTGACGCGTGCCGGGTCACGGTACCAACCCGGTGCGCGCCGGTGGGTGATGCGCGACGACCTGGCACGACGGCGGCCGCGCGGCGCGGCGTGCGGCCCCGGGCGGCCCGCAGCGGCGGTCGGAGCGTCGCAGAGGCACTCGCCGGGGGCTCGGGGAACGGTAGATTCGGCGGTCGTGGACGGGCACTCGGCACGCACCCGGCGGGTGCTGCCCGACGCTTCGGCCATCGTGTGGCTGCTCGTCTCAGCGGCGGGGTTCCTCGCTCCCGCGCTCAGCCACGGCAAGGCGATCGGCCCCTACGACCTGCTGAAGGTGCTCGGCCTCACGAGCGTCCCCGGCGCCCACGTCCACAACGCGGTCGCCTCGGACCAGATCCAGCAGTTCATCCCCTGGCAGGTCCTGAGCTGGCGCCTGGTCCACGCCGGCATCGTGCCGCTCTGGCAGCCCGCCAACCTGCTCGGGATGCCGCTCGCCTGGAACTTCCAGTCCGCGCCGTTCGGCCTCGCCAACGCGGTGGGCTACGCGTTCCCGCTCGCGCTCGCCCACAGCGCGACCATCGCGACCGAGCTGGTGGTCGCCGGCACCGGCACCTACGTGCTGTGCCGGATGCTCGCCCTCGACGTGCTGCCCTCGGCCATGGGCGCGACCATCTTCGAGCTCTGCGGAGCGTTCACCGTGTGGCTGGGCGTCTACGAGGCAGACGTCTGCATGCTGCTCCCCTGGGCCCTCGCCGCGTCGGTGGCGCTGATCCGGCGTCGACGCAAGGCGGTCCCCACCGTCCTGCTCGCGCTGGTGCTCGCGCTCGCGTTCGCCGCGGGCGAGCCCCAGATCGACGTGTTCTTCATCCTCTTCGTCGCGGTCTTCGCGGTCGTGGTCGCGCTCGGCCGCGGCCGGGGGGCGCACTCGAGGGGCGCGGGAGGGCGCGGCGCAGGCGGCGGGTCACCCCGGCGCGCGCTGCTCGCGCACCTGTGGGCGCTCGTCGCGGCGGCGGGCCTGGTCGCGCCGATCTACCTCCCCGCGGGCCAGGTCCTCACCCGCTCGGCGCGTGTGCACGGGCCCTACGTCTCGTCCCTCCCACCGCACGACCTCACCCACCTGCTCTTCGTCGGCTACAGCGGGGTGCCGACCAACCTCACATCGATCATCGGCGTCGACAACCTCTACGTCTCGATGGTCTACGTCGGCTCGGTCGGCCTCGTCCTCGCGCTCGTGGGGCTCGTCTGGATCCGGCGCCGTCCCGAGGTCCTCGCCTTCCTCCTCCTCACGGTCGTGCTGCTCGTGGTGCTGTTCGCGCCGCCGGTCGCCGCGCTGATGCGCCACATCCCCGAGGCGAAGGTCTTCCGGCTGGACCTCGGCACCACGTTTTGCGACTTCGGCTTCGCGATGCTCGCCGCCTTCGGCGCGCAGGCCCTGGTCGAGTCCCGTCGCCAGCGCACCGCCGGCACCGGCGACGGCGTCGCCACCGACCCGCTCGTCACCGGCTGGACCGACCGCCTCCTCGTCGGGGGCACGGTGTTCCTCGCGCTCGCGCTCGCCGTGCTCGAGATCCGCCTGGGCGTCGGCCTCGGGCACCTGCGCCCCGCGCAGTCGAGCGTCCGGCAGGCGAGCTTCCTCTGGCCGACGATCGGGCTCGGGGTGTGCGCGCTCGTCGCCGTGGCGAGGCTTGTGCACCCCTCGGCGCGTGCGGCGCCCGGATCGCCGAGCGCGGGCGCGGGCGCGGGCGCCGGGCGGGCACGGCTCGCGCTCGCTCGCAGCACGGGGCTCGTCGCGGGCCGCGGCGGGCTGGTGCTCCTCGTCGGCGTCCAGGCGGCGTACTCGATCATCGGCGGGGCGTGGTTCCTCTCCTCGACCCCCGATCCGCTCCCGGTCACCCCGGCGATCGCCGCGCTCTCGCACGACACCGCCGGCGCGCTCGTCGGGATGGGGACATGCCCCCAGCTCCACGCCTTCCCCGGGACCGGGATCATGCCCGACGTGAACGCCACCTACGGGATCGACGAGCTCGTCGACTACGACCCGATCATGACCACCCAGTACTACGCCGGGCTGGGCGGCCTGCTCGGCACGTCGCGCACGCCGCCTGCGGGCGAGAACGCGCTCTTCTGCCCCAAGGTGTCCTCGGTCCGCACGGCCCGCTTCTTCGGCGCCTCCTACGTCCTCGAGCCGCCCGGCGCCGCCGGCCCGCCCGGGACGACGCTCGTCGCCACGATCCGAGGCGAGCGCCTCTACGCGGTGCCGGGCTCGGGACGTGCGACGCTCGTGGCGCTCCCCCACGGGACAGGCGGGGGCCAGGGAGGCACGTGGTCGAGCTCGTGGGAGGGGCGGCCGGGCGCGCCCGCCGTCGTCCAGCCCGCCCGCGAGTCGGAGGCCGGGACATGGCGGGTCCGGGTCGACGCCCACGGGCGCTCGCTCCTCGTCCTCCGGGTGACCGCGGTGCCCGGGTGGCACGCCACGATCGACGGCCGCCCGCTCGACCTGCGCACCTACGACACACTGCTCCTGGCCGCGGTCGTCCCCCCCGGGCGCCACGTGGTGGTGCTCCACTACTGGCCCTCGCTCTTCTCGGTGGGGCTGTACCTGGCCGCGGCGGCGGGGGCGGCACTTGCGGGGACGCTGGGATGGGCGTTGTGGGTGGGGCGGCGGAGGCGCCACGCTCGGGGCGGGGACGGAGGGGTTGCTCTCGGCGGGGCCGGTCGGAGTGGGGCCGGTCGGAGCGGGGCCGCTCGGGGCGGGGTCGCCGAGGCCGGGGTCAGTAGCGGGGCCGGCGGAGTCGGTCAGGCGAAGGGCGTGCGGCGGAGCCAGATGGCGCCGCCGGGTGTCTCGAGCATCGCGGGGAGCTCGGCCTCGACGCTGCCGGGGTGCTCGAGCGCGAGGTAGTGGTTCCACAAGAGGATCTCGAAGGCGCCGTTGAAGAGCAAGAAGGCGTGGAGGAGGTAGGCCTCGTTCCACGCACGGCCCGCCTCCACCCAGTGGCGCAGGCACTCGAAGGGCCAGAAGATGTCGTGGACGTGCACGCACACCCCCGGTGCGAGCACCGGCAACACGTTGGTGTAGAGGTGCTGGACGTCGCTCCCGGTCTTCAGCACGTGCGAGCAGTCGAGGAACAGGACGTCGCCGTCGCCGAGGCGCCGGAAGCGCTCGATCGGCACGAATTGCACTGGCTCTGCGATGATCTCGACAGGATCGCCCGGACGGAGCACCGCTTCCAGCACCTCTGGGTGGGGCTCGATCGCGGTCAGCGACATCTTGCCGTCGAGGAACCGCTCGTTGGTGTCGAGCGCGAGGGCGGTGGTGTAGCCGCTCCCGACCTCGAGGTACTGGGACGGCTGCAGGTGGCGCAGCATCGCCTGGAGCATCGAGGCGTCGCCGATCCCGTAATTCGGGTTCTCGACGCCGTAGCGGCCCGTGGTCCCGGGGACGGCCGGGAGCGGCGCCTCGCGGGCGAGCGCCGCGAGCGTGCCGAAGAGCTCGAGCTGCGCTGCCGCCCGGAGGTCGATGCCGGGCAGCTCCCGGGCGCTCGAGAAGAGCTGGTCGGCCCGCTGCTCGATCTCGGCGAGGTCGGGCACCGGTGAGTAGAAGTGGCCGGGTGCGAAGAGAGTGAGGAACGGCGCGACCGTCGGGGAGACGGGGGCCGGGGCGACTTCGGAGGGTGCGGGGGCTTGGGGTGCGGGGGCGAGGGGTGCGGGGGCGAGGGGTGCGGGGCCTCGGGATGCGGGGGCGAGGCGCGCTGCGAGCGACGCGTCGAGGCCGATCAGCCGCTCGCCCACCCGGCGGAGCACGTGGCGCCGGGCGAGCGCGGCGCCGAGCCTGCGGGCGAAGGTCGTGCGCATCGGGTCATCGTCGCGCGAGGGCGCGGCCGCACGACAGGTGGGCGACGGGGCCAAGGGCGGGGGACGCGGACGGGGCGCGGCGGTAGCCTCGGCCACCGTGCCCGGTCTCGACGAGCAGATGGCTGTGGCCGTCGGCAGCGCCTTCCCCGCCGGCGACCTCGCTCCTGGACCCGGCGTCGTCCGAGCGCTTGGCCACTACCTCGACAGGACCCTCGCAGAGGCCGGCGCCGGGCGCGCCCAGCTGCTCTGGCACCCCTTCGCGCTCCCCTCTCCCGACGCGGCCGTCTCGGTCAGGGCCGGCCCGAGCACTGCCTGGTGGGACGCGCTCTGCGCGCGGCGCACGGGGATGCACGTCGCCTTCCGCGGCATCGCCGGCCGCGGGCCTGCAGGCGCCGCGCGGCGCATGCCCGTCACGGTGTTCGACCGCTGGGACCCCCGTGCAGTCTCCCCGACGCCGCCGGGCTTCGACGTCCTCGCCATCGTCACCACCTACAACGAGGCGGACATCGCAGAGGACCTTTTGTCGCGCCTTCGCAGCGACGGCATCCGGGTGCACGTGATCGACAACTGGTCCACCGACGCGACCGCGCAGATCGTCGAGCGGCGGGCGGCGGGCGATGCGGGGATCACCTGGGAGAGGTTCCCCGCCGACGCGCCGCCCGCCTACTTCGAGCTCGAGCGGCTGCTCATCCGAGTGGAGGAGCTGGCGCACCGCTCGGGCGCCGACTGGGTGGTGAACCACGACGCGGACGAGGTTCGCGAGCCGCCGTGGGCGGGCGTCTCGCTCCGCCGGGCGCTGTGGTGCGTCGAGCAGTTCGGCTTCAACTGCGTGGACCACGTGGTCATGAACTTCCGTCCCGTCGACGACCGCTGGGACGGGCGCGGCCACGTCGAGGACGCCTTCAGCTGGTTCGAATTCGGCGACCACCACGCGGCCTTTCGCCAGCAGAAGGCCTGGAAGCCCCAGCCCGAGCCGGTCCGGTTCGCGGCGACCGGGGGCCACACAGCCGAGTTCCCGGCGCGCCGGGTCTTCCCGTACCGTTTCATGCTGCGCCACTACCCGATCCGCTCGAGCACGCACGGCCGCAGAAAGGTGCTCGGTGAGCGCCGAGGGCGCTTCAGCCCCACAGAGCGTGAGAAGGGCTGGCACGTCCACTACGACCATTACTCGGAGTCCTCTGAGTTCCTCTGGACTCCCGAGTCCCTGCACCGGTTCACCACGCTCGGGGACCTCGACCGCCGCCTCCTCGTCGAGCGGCTGAGCGCCGCCGCGTTGCCTGCCAACCCGTTCCCGGGCGAGTCCGTCGACCCCTCACCGCCACCGCCGCCCGTCGAGGGCAGGATGCTCGCCGAGGAGGCCCTCCGCTTCGGCATGCGGGTGGCACGCCGCGCGTACCGAAGGGCGCGGCACCAGGCGGGCTAACCTCGCCGCGGATGAGCGATCCCGGGACGCCGGCACCCGTCCGCTCCCTTCGCGTCCAGACCGTCCTCTACAAGACCCCACCGCGCGACGTCGCACGGTTCTCGGCGGGGATGTCGGCATCCTCGGCGCAGGCACTCGCTTCGGGAGCGATCGCCTCGGTCGAGCTCGCGATCGGCGACAGCTCGCCCGAGCCGGTGGCGGGAGGCGCAGAGGAGCTGCTGTGCGAGGGCCCGACCCCGTTCACCAAGGCGACCTACCTCCACTTCGGCGCCAACCTCGGCTCGGCGGGCGGCCACAACCGGCTCTTCGCCGACTCGGTCGCCGACGCGGTGCTCGTCGTCAACCCCGACACCTACGCCTCGCCGGACCTTTTGACCGAGCTCGTGGCGGGGCTCTTCGACCCGAGCGTCGGCATCGTCGAGGCGCGCCAGCTCCCGCTCGAGCACCCCAAGGCGCACGACCCGAAGACCGGGGACGTGAGCTGGGCGTCGGGGTCCTGCTTCCTCGTGCGCGCCGCGGTCCTCGATGCGACGGGGGGGTTCGACGCAGACCTGTTCTTCCTCGACGGCGACGACGTCGACTTCTCCTGGCGCGCCCGGCTCGCGGGGTGGCGGGTCGTCCACCGCCCCACGGCGCGGGTCTTCCACGACAAGCGCCTCGACCAACGGGCGGTCATCTGCCCGAGAGCCGGCGAGGTCGCACAGTCGGCGATCGTCAGCGTCCTCCTCCCCTGGCGCTACAGCCGACAAGACCTCGCCCTCGAGCGGCTCGCCGCGATGGAGCGCGCCGACGACGAGACCGTCCGCGACGCCGCGCGCGTGCTGCGAGCCCGCATCGAGGCCGGGCGGATGCCCGAGCCCATCGACCCCGACCACGAGGTGGCGGAGTTCGTCGGCGGCGACTACGCCCGCCACCGCTTCTCCTACGCAAACTAGCCCGCGCGCCCTGGGGGCTCAGGCGTCGCCGAGCCAGTCCTCGGTGAGGCTGCCGTCGGCGTGGTTGCGGAAGAGCGGGATGGCGCCGAGGGCACGCACCATCTCTGCGTCGTCTCCCAGCGCCCGGCGCCACTGCTCGCCTTCGGTCAGGAAGGCGCCGACCACCACGGGCTCTGCGCCCACCCGCCGGAGCAGGGTGAGCGACGCCCGCAGCGACGCGCCGGTCGACACGACGTCGTCGACGACGGCCACCCTGCGACCCTTCACCGCGCCGATGCGGGCGGGGTCGAGCCGCAGCGACTGTTCGGCGCCGGTCGTGATCGAGCGGACCGGCTCCACCCATGTGTCGCCGAGGTGGATCTTCGGCGTCTTGTGCAAGATCAGGTAGTCGTCGAGGCCGAGCGCCCGGGTCACCTCGATGGCGAGCGGGATCCCCATCGTGGCCACCGAGACCACGACCTCGGGCCTCGCGTCGCGCAGCAGCTCGGCGAGCTCCTTCCCGGCCTGCTCGGAGAAGGCGACGCCGTGGTCCACGCAGATGAGCAGGGCGATCGTGATGTCGGGCGCCACCTGCACGAGCGGCAGGTCGACCGTCTGGGAACCGACGGTGGTCCGGTAGGTGCGCTCGGTGATGCCGCGATGGTCGCGGACCGGACGGGCCGTGCGCAAATGCCCGCGGCGCGTGGGCGAGCGGACTACCCCTTCACCGCGCCCGCGGCGAGGCCCGCCACGACCTTGCGCTGGACGAGCACGAAGAGGACCACCACCGGCAGCGTGTAGAGCACGGAGGCGGCCATGAGCCCGCTGTAGTCCGTGCCGCGGTTGGTCTGGAAAGCCTGGAGCCACACGGTCAGCGTGTAGCGTGTGTTGTCCTTCATGAAGACGTAGGCGAACAGGTACTGGTTCCACGCCTGGATGAAGGCGAAGATCGACGTGGCGACCATGCCCGGCGCGATCAGCGGCAGCAGCACCCGGCGGAACGCCCCGAGACGCGAGCACCCGTCCACCATCGCCGCGTCCTCGATGTCCGCCGGCACCGCCTGGACGAAGCCGCGCAGCATCCAGATCGTGAAGGGCAGGTCGAAGATCACGTAGGTCGCGGCGAGCCCGCTCAGCTCGTTGATCTGGTGCAGCGTCTGCAGCGTGAAGTAGAGGGGGATCACGAGCGCGGTCTGGGGGACGGCCTGGATCACGAGCAGGACGATCAGGTAGATGCGGCGCCCCTTGAAGTGGAACCGGGAGAGGGCGAGCGCAGCCAGCACCCCGAAGAGGAGGGAGACGGCGACCGCGGCCACCGAGACGATCACGGTGTTGGCGACGTCGTTCCAGAAGAACGGCCTGTGGATCGCGTCGGCGAACCCCGCCAAGGTCGGGTGCAGCGGAGAGAAGTCCGGCGTCGGCGTGATGATGTCCCCGGTGGGCTTCAGCGCCGTGAGCAGCATCCAGTAGACCGGGAAGAGCGTGACCACGAAGAAGATGATCGCCACCGTGTTGAGCACGCCGGCGCGAACGAGCGCCCGCCGGGTGCGCGGCGGCTCCGCCGGAGGGCGGACCGCGCCCGACGCCAGCCGCACGCGCGACGGGGAGACCGGGGCGACCGTGCTCACCGGACCTCACCGCTTCGGATCAGGACCCGGACGTAGTAGAAGGACATGATCGCGACGAGCACCATCGACGCCACCGAGATCGCGGCGCCCAGGCCGTACTGGGTGGCGATGAACGCCTCGACGTAGGAGTAGACGCCGATCGTCTCGGTGCCGCCGTTCGGTCCCCCCTGGGTGAGCACCCAGATCTGGGTGAACACGTTGAAGTCCCAGATCGTCGAGAGGATCACGAGCAGGCCGATGATCGGGGAGAGCAGCGGCACGGTCACCCGCCGGAATTCCTCCCAGCCGCTCGCGCCGTCGACGCGCGCGGCCTCGTAGAGCTCCTGGGGGACCTGGGAGATGCCGGCGTAGAGGCTGAGCGCGACGAAGGGGACCGCCTGCCAGACGATCATCATCGTGAGCACCACGAAGGCGAGCAGCGGATTGCTCCCCGTCCAGTCGAAGTTCTGGAATGTGCCGAGGTGCAGCGCGGTGAGCAGCCAGTCGACGACTCCGTACTGGTTGGCGAAGAGCCACTGCCACACGATGGCTGCGCTGATCGGGGGCAGCGCCCACGCCAGCACCATCGCGATCGACACTGCCCCCCGCACCACCTTGTTGACCCGTCGGAGCAGCAGGGCGACGCCCATCCCGACCCCCATCGTCCCCCCGACGCACGCCCCGGTGAACAGGACGCTGCGCAGCACGGAGTCCCAGAAGGCGCCGCTCGTGAGGATGATGCGGTAGTTGGTGACCCCGTTCCAGACCGTCTTGTGGCTGAAGAGCTGGGAGAGCCCGTAGGCCTGGAACGACGTCTCGACGAGGCGGACGAGCGGGTACCCGAGGAGCACCGCGATGAGCACCAGCGACGGGAAGAGGAGCCAGTAGGGCATCCAGTCGATCCGTGCCCGCAGGCGGCGAGCCCGCCCGCGCGGCGGGCCGCCGCCGCGCTCGGGCTCCGCGCG
>JAJYXE010000013.1 GCA_021791145.1 Actinomycetes bacterium
CCACAGCGTCGCTTCCGGCGTCCATGTGCACCGTCGCCAACTACTGGGCCAACGGAGTGCTCGTCTACGAGGGCAACACCAAGTGCGGATCGTCGGGCGGGCGCGTCTCCTCGTACTGGTCCAATCCCGGCTACTTCGACGCGGGCACCGTGCTCTGTAACACCTGGACGGGGATCCCAGGGAAGCCGTGCGAAACGATCGAGTGACTGCATTACATCGGCTGGGGATCGGTGCCATGGAAATGGAGAGTCTCGCCGGAAAGGCGACGCGAACCAGAGGGGGGAGACGTATGGGCGCGCGCAAGCGAGCAAGGCAGTTCGTCAGGCGCCTAGCCGCGCTGGTGGTATTGGCAGCCGCGATGAGTGTCTTGATCTCTGCCCTTTCGCTCCTCGCGGGACCGTCCCGCATCGCCGCGGCGTATGAGTCGGATGTACAGGCGGGTGGGTTCGACCGGTGCCAAGCGCCGACGGTAACAACAATGTACAAATACTGGCAAACAATCGATACATATTGGTGGATGGGAATCTATCTCCCAAGTGGGGAAACGAAGGGATGTTCACAGCCCAATCTAAGCAAGTCATGGCAACACGCAGTAACGCACTTCACCGCCACAGGACAGGGCGTTGATCTCGGTCTCGTCTTCACTGGATACCAATCGGAGTGTGTCACACCGACACTTCATATCACACCGAGCAAACGCTTTCCGTCTAATGCGACAGCCTACTATTGGGGTATCTCATCAGCCACAATCGCGATCAAGACAGCGAAGAACCTCACATTCGGCGGCGGTGCGATCTACTTCGACATGGAACCGTTCAACAATTCAACAAGCGGCTGTAGAACGGGGGCTCGGAACTTCATAAGTGGCTGGGACTACGAACTGTCGCACAGCGGCTACCTCGGTGGCGTGTATGCACTCTACGACGAAGTAGCAACATTCGACTTCGGGAACGTCCCGTATGCGGTCTGGGCCTCCATCAACACTCCAACCAATCCAAGTGTCAACACAATCCCAGGGATCACAGGGCTGTGGACGGGCCACCAGCGACTGAAGCAATACGCGCACACAGAGCCGACAACGGTCACGGGCGTGAGAACAAGAGAGGCGGTGGACTGGGATTGTTCGACAGCGCCGTTGAACGGTGCGTCGAACTGGCACGTCGGCTGCCATAAGACGTAGTGAAGACGTAGTGGAGGTGCGACCGATGGACGGAACGCACGACTTTGGCAAGCACGACAAGCGCTCAGTGCCGAGCCGCCGATCGCTTGCCGCAACGATTGCCGCAGTGCTCGCTGTCGTAGGTGTGGCCTCGTACTTGGCGACCAGCGACGGATCCCACCCCCGTCCTCACGGCGCGCAGCATCGGACGGCAATTGGGGATGTCGCGCGTTCGGGCGTGGTGACAGGATCCGTGACCAGCTTCGGCGGTGCTGGAGTTGACCTGTGGGCCGTTACGACCACAGGAACCTTGTACCTCACGACGGACGGAGGCCAGTCATGGGCAACCATCACACCCCCAGTGTCGTTGGCTGGTGTGCGACCTGACGAAGTCGCAGTCGCCCAATACCAGACATCACTCGTGTGGTTGGTCGCCCCGGATGGCGGCCAAGAGGTCCTCTTCCGCAGTGAGAACGCGGGTAAGACATGGTCGGGGCCGGAAGTGGTCGCGTCAAGGCCTTCGCTGTCTCCTGAAGATCAGGCGGCACTCGCCACACAGGGAACGACACCCGACACCGTGTATGCCCAGCTCCTGAGTCCGACCGAGGGCTTCATCACGCTCGACCGTTCGATCTTCGCGACATTGGCAATAGCTACATTGGACGTGTCAATCGATGGCGGGGAGTCGTTCGACACCATGGTTCTACCAACCTTTGGGAGGGTAGCGTTCAAGTCCCCAACAGTGGGCTTCGTAGCTGGAGGGCCCGGCGGTCAGCAAATCTATGAGACTGTTGACGCCGGCTCGACCTGGACAAAGCTCGGCGTCGTGGGGCCGGCAACAGCGAACTGGTCTCTCAGCCTCCCAGTGCTCTTTGGCTCTGGCTCCACAGCGACCGTCCCGGTGTACGCCAATGGCGGGCAAATCGGGACCGAGCTCTACCTGGTGCAGACGAACGCCGCCGCGCGCACACGTGGGCCTCCGTTGCACGTCGCGGGAACCACAACATCCAGTGGTCTCATTCTGACCAATTACGCCAATGACCTCGTCGCTATGACACCGAAGGGGAGACACGTGTACCGAAGCGGATCCGGCGGCGCAAGCTGGACTACTTCTACTGTCACCGGACTGCCGACAGGTTGGTCTCTTGTGACAATCGTGTCCACCGGGACGGGCTCCGCGGTTGCAGTGGCCACGAATCGGAGTTGTGCCGCTACGGATGCCTACGGGAGGAAGGCGGACTGCAGTGAGATGTCAGCTCTCTTCTCTACTGCCACATTGACAGGCGGCTCGTGGACCAAGTTGACGCTGTGATAACCGCCGACTGGACCTGCACGACATAGCTGCCGCTCAAGCCAGTCGAAACCGCAGCCTGAGTCGCACCACGCGTCGGAGGACTGGCCCGGCTCCCGCCGGGGGCGCCGATCGCGCCAGGGCGCGAACCTTCGGGTCCGCGCCACCTGGCACGCGGAACCACGGTACGACGCGGTCGCGACACTCGACGCGGATCTCGTGGACGAGCGCCTGGAGCAGTGCCTTGCGGGCCGGGACAGAGCCGGCCTTGAGGCTCTTCTCGATCTGGTGCCGAGTCGCGGCGAGTTCGTCTGCTTCGGGCGCCTTGAGGGACACCTGCTCGATGGCGACGACCAGCTCCTCGCGCCGGGCGCGTAGCTCGCTCACCTTCGCGGCGAGCTGCTGCAGGCGCTTGCCGCATTGGACTTCGGACAGGGTGCCGGCCTCGAACGCCGAGAGGTAGCGCTCGATCGCGTCCTCAGCCTTCGTGATCCCGGCGTCGATGACCGCCAGTTCCTTGTCGCAGTGCGCCTGCTGAGAACGCGCCCGGTGGCGCGAGGCCGAGACGGCCCTGTCGAAGAGATCGGTTCGCTCGTAGACGTGGAGCACCTCGAGTCGAGGATCGCCGCGTCCAGTTCCTCAGCGGGCAGGCGCTCGGCGTCGCAGAACTTGGTGCCGTAGCGCTGGCGGGAGAAACACGTGTAGTAGCGGTACCGGTAGCGATTGCCCACGGCCGAGGTCCCGACGAAGTGCTTGCCGCAGCGGGCACAGACGACGAGACCGGCGAGGAGGAACGGCGAGGTTGCCGAGGCCCGCTTGGAGTAGTTCTCGCCGCGCTCGGACAGAAGTGCCTGGACCCGCTCGAAGAGCTTGTCGTCGACGAGGTGGGGGTGCGGGCCGTCGTGGAGGGCTCGTCTCGGAAGAAGACCTTGCCGACGTAGACCGGGTTGCGCAGCACGGTGAGGACGGCCGTGCGGCTCCAGGGTCTGCCGGCCTTGGTCCGGTGACCAGCCTCGTTGAGCCACACCGCGAGCGCCCGGGCGCCATGCCGGCCATGCGCGTAGCGGTCGAAGATGACCGGTACGAGCGGTGCCTCGTCGAACTGGGGCGCGAGGTAGCCGGTGTGGGGGTCGATGTCGTAGCCGAAGGGCCGCGATCCGCCGCACCAGCCGCCCCAGGGCGGCCTTTCGCTCCATTCCGGCGATCACCCGGTCGACGATGGTGGCGCGCTCGAACTCCGCGAACACGCCGAGCATCTGGACCATCATCCGTCCCGCCGCGGTCGTCGTGTCGAACGGCTCGGTGGCAGAGCGGAAGGCGACGCCGGCCGCGTCGAGGTCTTCGAGGAGCTGGGCGAGGCCGCGGACATTGCGGGAGAACCGGTCGACTCGGTAGACGAGGAGGAGGTCGAACCGGTCGGCCCGAGCCTCGGCCAGGGCGCGGTGCAGTCCCGGCCGCTCGGTCGTCGCGCCCGACGCCTGGTCGCCGAAGCGCCGGGTGAGCTCCCAGTCGGGCTGGCTCTTCACGTAGGCGCCGAGCCGCTCTGCCTGGGCTTCGAGGGAGTAGGGCTGGTGGTCCTCGTCGGTCGAGATCCGGGTGTAGGTGGCGACTCTCACGTGCGGCCTCCTTCTGGTGCGATCGGACTGGCTGGTCGGAGGAGACCTCCGGGGGTTGGCGCTGGTCAAGCGGCCTCCTGGTCATCGGGGTCGTCGACGTAGGGGGCGAGCAGGTCCGCCAGGGCGGTGACTGCCGCCTCCTCGTGCGCCGGGTCGAGGGGGATGTAGCTGGGGGACCGCAGGGTCAGGCTGGGGTTGCGGCACGGCCGGCGGCGCGACGAGGCCGCGGCGTGCTCGCCGCGGGAACGGTGGGGTTCGGGGTGCGCAGGCATGGGTTGTGCCCTGTGCGACCGGAGACAAGCGCCCTCGGGGTCGATATCCATGGCTCGAAGGGGGCGCGAAGTCAAGACCTCCAGCGAAGATTTCTTAATTTCTGTCCACCTGCCCGTCCGACGTGCCAGCGGGGGCGTGCTGACCAGGGCCGATGTGGCGAGCGGGGTACCTCGGGGGTAGGCCAATGCGTCGCGTGACGACTTCTCTGGGCTCTCGGCGGCCTCACCTGTGAGTGGTGCGGAAGTCCCCCACGGGTAGTGCGAGGCCACGGGGCATGCGACTGCCGTCATGCCGCGAGCGCCGCCTACGAGGGTCGCCGGCGCTGATCGGGGCTACAGCTGAGCTTTTCCTGCGTTCGCACCGTCGCTGTTGGGTACGTAATCGGGTCGACTTATGAGCGAGAGAACTCTTCCTCGCACGTGCTGGAGATCCGTGCCGAGACCGCGCAGCATCTCCACTGGGGCGCTTTGTTCTTGTCGAACTAGCCCGAGGAGTAAGTGTTCCGTATCGATGCCGTTGTGACCAAGGCGCACCGCCTCGCGCAACGAAAGCTCTAAAACCATCTTCGCGTCGGGGGAGAATGGTGGCCGTCCCGTGGGAGGTAGGGCCGAACCGGTCCGGTTCGGTACCTTCCAACGGGCGTCATCGAGCGACACACCTAGGGACGTAAGCGCCTGGGCTGCGAGACCGTCGCTCTCACGGAGCAGCGCCAGGAGGATGTGTTCGGTCTCGATGAGACGTTCACCGGGAATCCCTGCTTCCTCCTGGGCCAGCACGAGCACATGCCATCCTCTGTTCGTGAAGCGCTCGAACACCACGGCAAGCTTGCCACCTGCGGGTTCACCGCGGCTGCTCGCGCGGCTGCCCACGCGCCCTTCCCGCGGCCGCCATTGACCCCTTGACAACGAGAATCAACTGGCGTAGGACCACGCCAGGAGGGGGCAAGGAGGGGGTGAGCGCGCATGGTGGTTCGCTCGTTTTCACGTTTGATGGTCGCGCTTGTTGCTTTGGCGGCCGTTTTCATCTGGGCTCCGCTCGCGGGTGCCCAGGGTCCGTCGACACCGACAAGGCCCGTCAACCATGGGCCGGCACCCACGATCATCTACGGACCTGTGAGCAAACCCATCAACATGGCTCCTACGGTGCCGACGGAGACGATCAACAAGCCTGCGCAAAGCGGCTCGGCAACCACCTCACTGAGCGCGAGCCCGAAAGCGACTCCGGGTGTCACACCCGACGGTACCAACGAGAATCCGGAGTGCGGTTTCACAGCTGCTTTCGCGTTCGTCATTGGCAACTACGACGTGGACTGCCTACAAGGAACGGGCTACTACCACACAGCGATCGCGACACTGGTCTACTTGGTGAACAACACCGGCTTCAGAGTGTGGTTCCACGAAGATTCCACAGGCGGCGGCTGGGCAGATTGTTTCGATCACGGCAATGCGTACCATCTCGGCGGTCGTGATGAGAATCCGGGAAGCATCCAAATTACGACGAACTCTACGCAGTGCACACCAAGCAGTGGCACGAAGCAGTGCGCTATTGATGACGAGATGGCGTGGGAAACCAACTTCTCCACGTCGGCGTGCCAGCATACCGGCACCACCGACGCGGACCCTCCGACCCCCATCTATTACCTGACCAACGGCAGCGGGGGTCGCGTGTGGCTCCATCAGGACCGCACAGGCGGCGGTTGGGCGGACTGTTTCAACAATAATAATGCATACGATCTGTATGGAACGGGAGACGACTCGCCGGGCAACATTCAGGCGATTTCGAACTCGACACCCTGCTAGCCCCATCTCTTCACGCCGTCATTTGAGCTGATCGCCGCGCGTCCGCGGAATTGCCCTCCCAGTAGGAGAAACTGTTGTTGCTGACGCAACAGCATCCCGAACCAGGAGGGCATCTCCAAAGTGAACGCTAACAGCACCCGTCGCGTCGTGGTGGAACCCGGTGGAAGCGGCGTGGCGGCCCACGTCGGGCTGCACGCGCTTGGATCGTTTGCCGGCGTGAAGAGGCTGGGCTAGCAGGGGATATTAGGCATGGGCTGTCCGGCGGCCCCTTTTCCCGGCGGCCAGTTGAAGCCTCTCACTCAGCCGCACGAACCGTCGGAGGACTGGACCGACTCCCCCCGGGGGCGCCACGACCGCTACTGGCATCCTCGCCGCGTCGGACCTTCAACGGCGCGACATTCGGGAGCGGCGATCGCGCCGTGACTGCGACGTTTTGACGTCGCATCGCTCTCGTATTCTCGGCGCGTGATGCTACGAGACGTCATCTGTACTTTGGAGCGAGACGGCTGACGCCTCGACAGACAGGTCGGCTCTCACCGCCAGTTCCGTCATCCGGGCCGGCCCGGTACGGTGACGGTGGCAGGCAAGCCGAGTGATGAAGTGCCGAAGGGTGCGCTTTGATCGATCTGGCGGAAGGCGGGCACGCCGGGAAGGCAGAATGGTGACTGAGCACGTCGTCGTGATCGAGCAGGAAGACGACGCCTGGGGTGCGTATGTGCCCGATCTTCCTGGCAGCGTGGCGGCTGGCCGCTCCCGCGAGGTCGAGGAACTCATCGCCGAGGCGATCCATCTGCACTTCCAGTCGTTGTGCGAGCATGGCGAGCCAGTCCCCCTCCGACGGCGATGGGCTCGACGAAGGTCCGGGTCCGATGAGCACCGCGACCCTCGAATGCCCCCTTCACCTGACGTAGCCGACACGGCTGACCTTGGTGTGCAGCCCGGCGAGGCTGGCCGCCGGCCCTTCGACCAGCCGCTCGAGGTTCGCATTGTGGAAGGACGGGGGCGCCTTGCAGTCCTGCAGCCCGACCCCCGCCAGGTCTTGGCAGTGCCTCCTGGGAATGCCAAGATCGTGGGGTCGTTCGAGCGTCAGGAGCACGAGAAGGGCAGTCGCAGTGCAGGTGGTCACGTCGGGTCTCGTTCGTGGGGGCTTGCGGTGCGTTCCTTGTTCGCTCGCTGACCGCTCGCGCATGCCCAAGGGGCCGCCCGTCTCCCGGCGAGGAGGCGGCTGACGTCGTCTCGCCGCGTCTCGTGGGGATACCGACATGCACTCCGGACAGCCGAACCTGTCCGTGCCCCAGCTCGTCGGTCCTCGCCGCTCCCGGCGCCCCACGCCGCGGTTGGGCCGAACACCTGCGTGCGCATCGCACCTGCAACGTACGGCGGTGGACGCACGACCGATGGCCCGATTCACGCCCCGACCGTCGAGGACCCCCTCGCGGCCGGCCCGAAGGCCGCCGACACCGGGATCTGCCAGAGCGCAGTCACCGAGAGCGAGAGCGCAGTCACCGAGAGCGAGGATGAACACCTCAGCCGACAAAGTCCCCGTCCCGAGCGGCAGCGATCCCGTCCCGCAGACGTCGCTCAGCTTGGGGCTGAGCGAGCCGGTCGCCACCGGCGGCAGGCCGCTCGTAGAGCCTCACGTCGTGCGCCGAGCGACGCCCCGGGGTCCTGGCGCCCCTTTGGCAGCGGAGCGGAAAAGGAGCTCCGTCGTGCGCGAAGCGCCTGAGCAGGCGAGCGAATGCGCCGACGACAGCGATGGTCGCGGTTCGAGGCTCGGCGCGCTGCGCGTCGGCGAGACGGGCTCGGAACGAGGAACCGTCGTGGCGATGCTCAATGGAGTGAACGACTTGGGGTCCCCCAGCATGCAGCTGCTCGAAACCCGGAGCGCCGCGTTGGCGCCCTGTTGGAACGCCCGCGCCCGAGGTCCGTCGTGGCCGCCGACCGACTCCGCCCTGCCGCACCTGGACGGCGTGGTCGTCGGGCTCCGGGAGGCCGCCGGCTCGCCTGGCGGGACCGACTTCGACCAGTTTCGATCCGCGCTGCACGAGGCCCGATCCCACCTCTCGGCGTGGCACGCCGCCCAGGAACGAGACAGCGATCCGGGAGACCGGTGGCCGGGGCCCCCTTGCCCCCGATCCCCTCGAGGCGGGGCTGACCCGCAGTAAGGAGGCGCCGTGCGTGTCGCGATCATCGCCCCACCGTGGGTTGCGGTCCCGCCGCCCGCCTACGGGGGCACCGAGAACGTCCTCGACACTCTGGCCCGAGGGCTCGAGCACGCCGGCCACGACGTGCTGCTGTGCACCACCGGTGACAGCACCTGCCCGGTGCCAAGAGCCGCCCACTTCGAGCGAGCCGCCGGCATCGCGCCTGCAAACGGCGGCCTGCTGGAGCTGCGCCACGTCATCGCCGCCTACGAGTCCGCCGCCGGCTACGACATCGTCCACGATCACACCCTCGCCGGACCGATCTACGCCGCCGGGTTCGTCGACCGCCCGGTCGTGACGACCAACCACGGCCCGTTCTCCGAGGGTCTCGACGAGTACTACCGGGCGCTGGCGGGCCGGATCCCGGTGATCGCCATCTCCCACGCCCAGGCTCGCACCGCCGGTGATCTCCCGCTCGCGGGCGTCGTCCACCACGGGATCGACCCGGCCCGATTCCCTCAAGGCGACGGGCGCGGCGACTACGCAGTGTTCCTCGGACGGATCACCGCGTCCAAGGGAGCCCACGTCGCCGCGCAGGTCGCCCTCACCGCCGGGATCCCCCTCATCATCGCTGGCAAGTGCGAGGAACCCCAGGAGATCGCCTACTTCACCGAGCACGTGAAACCGTTGCTCGGGGGCCGGGTCGAGTTCATCGGGGAGGCCGACCGCAAGACCAAGCTCGACCTGCTCGGCGGCGCCCGCTGCCTGCTCAATCCCATCGCCTGGTCCGAGCCGTTCGGGCTCGTGATGATCGAATCGCTGGCATGCGGCACCCCGGTCGTCGCGACGCGCCAAGGGGCGGCGCCCGAGATCATCGACGACGGTGTCACGGGCCTGCTGGCCGACGACCACCTTGGCCTTGTACGCGCCGTGGAGGCTGCCGCGGGTCTGGACCGATCACAGTGCCGGCGCGCCGCAGAGGAGCGGTTCTCTGCTGAGCGGATGGTCGCCGAGCACCTGTGCATCTACCAGCATGTCATCTGCGACCACTTGGCTGCCAAGGCCGCCGATGGCCGCAGAGGCGTCGTCGTCTCGGACCGCTCACAGGGCCACGCGGCTGGGTGAGCGGTGCCACGCTCGCCCGCGCCTGGCGCGCGGCGAGGCCACGGGGGCTCGACGCCGACCTCGAGCGGCGCGTCGCACCGCTCGACTCGCGCGGGTCGACGCGGCGTTCGACCCTTTGGGTCTCGCAGTGTGCGTCGAGGACATCGCGGCTTCCCCAACGTGGGGGCCGGTGACGGGGCTATGGGGCGCGCCCGAAGACGCTGCTGAGAAATTTTGCGGTCCGCTCTTCGGCGGGGTGCTCGAGGATCGCGGTGGGCGGCCCCTGCTCGACGATCGCGCCTCCATCCATGAAGACGACCTCGTCGGCGACCTCTCGTGCGAACCCCATCTCGTGGGTCACCACGATCATCGTGATCCCGTGGTGGGCGAGCTGCTTCATCACGTCGAGCACCTCGCCGCACAATTCGGGATCGAGCGCGCTCGTGGGCTCGTCGAACAGCATCAGCCTGGGCTCGAGCGCCAACGCCCGGGCGATGGCCACGCGCTGCTGCTGGCCGCCGGAGAGGTGCCCCGGATAGGCGCGCTCTTTGTCCGAGAGGCCTACACGAGCGAGCAGCGTTCGGCTCTGCTCGAGGACCTCTGCCCGGTCCTTGTGCAGCACCCGGATCGGCGCCTCCGAGATGTTCTCGAGCACGGTCATGTGCGGGAAGAGATTGAAGCGCTGGAAGACCATCCCGATCCTGGAGCGCTGGAGCGCCGCCTGCCTGTCGGTGAGCTCGTAGAGCCGGTCGCCACGCTGGCGGTACCCGATGAGGTCGCCGCCCACGTAGATCCTCCCTGCACTCAGGCGCTCCAGCGCGTTCATGCACCTGAGCAGGGTGCTCTTTCCTGCACCCGAGGGTCCGATGATGCAGCACACCTTTCCCTGCCCGACGACCAAGTCGAGGTTCTCGAACACGGTCGTCGGGCCGAAGCGTTTGGTCGCCTTCACCACCCGGACGAAGTCGTCGGTCGCCGTTGCGCCGTTGGACACCGGAGAAGAGACGTCGGGCATGCTCACCGCCGAGCCATGCTCAGACGCATCAGTGTGCTCTGACCCTTGCCGAAGTGGCGCTCGAGGTAGAACTGACCGACCGACAGCACGCTGGTCATGAACAGGTACCAGAGGCTCGCGACGACGAGGAGGGGGATCGTCTCGAAGTTGCGCGCGTAGATGAGCTCGACCGAGTAGAGCAGCTCTGCGATCGCGAGCACGCTGCACAGCGAGGTGGTCTTCAGCATTGTGATCACCTGGTTGCCCGTCGGGGGGATCACCACCCGCATCGCCTGGGGCAGGACCACTCGGCGCAAAAGCAGTCCGTGATGCATGCCCACGGCGCGCGCCGCCTCGATCTGGCCGCTGTCGACGGCCATGATCCCCGCACGGATGATCTCCGCCATGTAGGCGCCTTCGTTCAGGCTGAGGCCGATCAGCGCCGCCACGAGCGAGGTGAGCACGTGGTTCGCGCTGAACGACGCGAAGGACGGGCCAAAGGGGATCCCGACGGAGATCTTCGGGTACAGGGCGCCGATGTTGTACCAGAAGATCAGCTGCACGAGCAGGGGCGTGCCTCGGAAGAACCAGATGTACAGGCGGCTGGCGTTGGACATGAGCGGGTTGGGGGACATCCGCATCACCGCGACGAGGACCCCGATCACGATCCCCGCAGCCATGGAGACGACGGTCAGGATGACCGTCAGGCGCACGCCCGAGAGAACCAACGGTGTGAAGAAGTAGCGCCCCACCGCACCCCACCCGAACGTGCCGTTCGTGACGAGGCCGTGCACGAGCATCGCGATCAGCACCCCGACGACGACCGTCGCGACCCACCGCGCCGGGCGGGGCACGGGGAACGCCTTGATGGCCCACTCGTCGGGCTCCGCTGGTGCCGAGCGCACCGGCACCCGCGTCACGAGCCGGCGCAGGCGATGCACCGCCCCCGCTACCCCTTGACGGAGGAGTGGTGGATGCTGCCCGACTGGACGCCCCAGTGCTTCAGGATGCGCGTGTAGGTGCCCTTCTTGATCAAGATGTTCATGGCTGCCGCCATCGCCTTGGCGAGACCGGGCAGGTGCTTGGAGACGATGATCCCGAGTGGTGCGACTGTGAAGTCCTTGCCCCCGAGCTTGAATTTCGTCGGCTGCTCGCGCACCAGGTAGGCGGCCTGCGGTGAGCCTGTCCAGGCGACCTGTGCCCGTCCGCTCTCGATGGCCAAGGAGACCGCTGCCTCGGTCGGGTAGACCTGGATGTCCATCTTGGGCTTGCCCGCTGCCGCGCACTTCTTTGTCTGGGCCTGCGCGGCGGTCGCCTCGATGGTGGCATCCAGGACCGCAACGCTCAGCCCGCACAGGGAATTCTTGGACGTGACCTTGAGCGTGCTGGACTTGCTCAGGAAGAACTGTGTCCCCGCGAGGAAGTCGGGGACGAACCGGACGATCTTCTCGCGCTGCGCAGTGATCGTCCACGAGCCCGGGCTGATCTGGGCGCGCCCGGACTCCACGCTCGGGATGTCGTCTGTGTTCGTCGCCGTGAGGTACTTGACACGCAGGTGCAGCAACTTGGCGATCGCATTGGTCAGCTGGATCTCCCACCCCGTGTAGGTCTTCCCGTTCTTCTCGAGAAACTCCGCAGGCGGGTACGGTGTCGTGATCGCGACGATCCTTCCGCTCTTGCGGATCGACGCCGGGACCAGTCTCGAGGGTGTGGATCCCGACCGGTCCTTGGCCCCCGCGGTCCCCGCGCTCCAGGCCACCGCGGCGAGCGAACTGGTGAAGAGCACGACGGCGACGGGAGCGCACAAGCACCGCATCACGGTGAGCCTCGGCTTCGGCCTCGAACTCGAACGAGACGGGACGTCCATTTCCTTGCCCCCCATTTCTCTCGGTCTTGCGTGTACCGGTCCCTCTGTCTCCTACGCCTCCACGGCGGCGCCGAGGATGGGGCCCGGCTCCTCAGAAGCGTACGGGAATTCCGGCCTGATTGGCATGCCCTCCTCGAAGCGGCCGGGCCGGAACGGGCTGATGTCGACCGCGCCGTCCTGGCGTCCGTCGATCAGAGCTGCGACCGACTCGCCGACGGCGGGGGAGATCTTGAAGCCCATCCCCGAGAAGCCGACGGCGAGGAGCATCCCCGATATCCCGGGCAGTGCGCCGAGCAGCGGGCGGGTGTCCGGGGTCATGTCGTAGACGCCGGTCGTGCCGGCCGCGATGCCGGCATCGAGGAGCCGGGGAGCACGGTTCGAGGCCGCCGCGACGACGTGTGCGAGCTGCTCGGGGTCCGCAGAAGCCGGCAGAGAGTCGGGGTCGCTGACCTCACCGCTGTCGTGGTGTCCCCCGATCACGGTGCTGTAGCCACCGCTCTCGGGCCTGAAGTACGTGCCCGTGATCACGTCTGTGCACGCCAGCGAGGCGCCCTCTCCAAGAACGTGCCGGACGATCGCGACCCGCGAGGACTCGAGATGCAGCGGCACCTCGATCCCCGCCTGGTGCAGGAGGGGAGGGGCCCACACGCCGGCGGCGAGCACCACCACGCCTGCAGACGTGACCCCGTCGGGCGTCTCCACCCCGGTGATCCTGTCCCCCTCGCGCACGAGGCGCAGGACGGGGGTCTTCGCCCGGTACCCGACGCCCCGGCTGCGTGCTGCGGCCAGCAGGTCGCCGGCCACGGTCGCACCGTCGCCGTAGCCGCCATGCTCCTCCCATGCCGCGAGCTCGATGTCGTCGGTGCGGAGCTCTGGCGCGAGCTGCGAGAGCTCGTCGGGGCCTACGAGCTCGACGGTCGCTCCGAGCCCGTGCTGGATCTCGACGTTCTTGCGCAGGTTCGGGACGTCTTGTGCCGGGACGATCTTGAGCCAGCCGGTCTCGCGGATGATCGAGGGGCGCCCGACGAGGTCTGGCCAGGAGTCGAACATCGCCCGGCTGCGCAGGGCCAGTTGGATCTCGGGCGGGAAGGCGTAGTGCGAGCGCACGAGCGCCGAGGAGCGACAGCTCATCCCCGAGCCTGCCCCGCTGCGGTCGATCACCTCGACAGTGCCCATTTTGCGCTCGGCGGCGTGGAACGCGACGGCAGACCCGATGACGCCCGCTCCCACGACGACGACGTCAGGGTTCATCGCAGCGAGGGTACATCACAGAGAGGGGACATCACCGGGCGTGGACATGGCTTGCCGGAGTCGCCGACATGAAGCCCCTTGCCGGGGATGCGGACATGAAGTCCGCCCCGACGTCAACGTTGCCCGCGTGCTCACCTGCCGGGGTGTGCTCGGACGTGCCGCATCCTGACGCGGGATGTGTCATCGCGAGACGAGTGGCGACACGAGTGGTGAGACGAGCAGCAGGCAGAGCGGCCAGTCGGACTTGTGGGCCGACGATCGTCCTCGTGGGCGCGCGGCTCGGAAGGACGTTCCCGCGGGAACGTGTCGGCGACCCACAACCAGGGACCCGCAGCCCGGCGGGACCCGCAACGCAGAGGATGAGGTGACGTTCCCGCGGGAACGTGGCGGCAACGAACAGGGGTGCTCGCAGCGCAGTCCGTGCCGGCGGGGGGGTGGCCCCGACTGGACGAGGTTCAGATCCGCTCAGCCGAGTGAGGTGTGGCGGACCTGCTCGAAGCGCCGGGAGACGTCCGGCCAGTTGACCAGGTTCCACAGCGCTTCGACGAAGTCTGCGCGGACGTTGCGGTACTGCAGGTAGTAGGCGTGCTCCCACACGTCGAAGACGAGGAGGGGCACCGAGGCTTGGGCCAGGTTGGCGTGGTGGTCGTAGATCTGCTCGACGATGAGGCGGGCGGCAAGCGGCTCGTAGGCGAGCGCTCCCCACCCCGAACCCTGTACCAGCACCGCCGCCTGGGAGAGCTGGGCGCGAAATGCCTCGAAGGAGCCGAAGTGCTCGTCGATCGCTGCGGCCAGGTCGCCCTCGGGCCGGCCGCCGCCGCCGGGGGTCAGGTTCTTCCAGAACATCGAGTGCAGCACATGGCCCGAGACGTTGAACGCCAAGGTCTTCTCCAGGCCGACGAGGCCGGCGTAGTCGCCGGCCGCCCTCGCTTCGCCCAGGCGCTCCATGGTGGCGTTGGCACCCGTCACGTAGGCGGCGTGGTGCTTGGAGTGGTGGATCTCCAGGTTCTCCGCCTGGTAGTACGGCTCGAGGGCCGTGTAGTCGTAGGGGAGCTCCGGCAGGGTGTAGGACATGGCTTCCTCCTCGTGTGGTTCTGCTTTTGGTGTGGTCCTGCTTCTCGCTTCTCGTGCGGTCCTGCTTTTCGTGCGGTCCTGCCTTACGGTCGCGGCTTTCGGCTGTGGAGCTGAACCCTTCGTCGTCGTGTCACGGACTGCCCCCGCGTCGTGTCACGGACTGCACCTCCACGGACGGCACCGCCGGCACCACACGGACTGTCTTGAGTCCACGAGCCGGGGTGCGTCGCAGCAAGCGACGATCGGGCTGCCTACTCCTGCCTACTCCTGCCTACTCCTGCGCGCCGCGCCGCCCTTTCAGCTCCTCGAGCTCGGCCTTGACGGCGGCCATCTCGTCCTCCAGGTCGCTCAGGTGCTCTTCGAGGTCCTCGACCCGCGCCCGGCGCCGGCGTTGCCAGGGGGCGGCACCGCGACCGTACCCGTAGCCCGGACCGTACCCGTAGCCACTGGGGCCGTACCCGTAGCCACTGGGGCCGTACCCGTACCCCGGCCCGTACCCCGGCCCGTACCCCTAGTGGTGGCCTCCCGGCCCGTGCCCGCAGCAGCAACTCATCACCAGACCTCCTTCGAGAGCTGTCGGCCCGCTCACAGATCTCACAGATTAGGAAGATCCGGCCCCGCGCTGCAGGGGAGAAGGTCCCTACGGTCGCGACTTCCAGCGAGTCTTCCGCGTGCGCGACCATAGGTCCAGGTGATGCCCGTGTCGACGGCGACGATGAGCCAGGAGAGCGAGGCCAAGCTCCAGCAGCGTGTCGTTCGAGCGGCCGAGGCCGCCCTCGCGGAGCGGCAGTTCGTCAGCGCGATCGACGTGCTGGTGGGCATCGGCTGGCTCGCTCCCTCGAGCGTCGAGCAGTGGCGGCAAGGACGCGTCGAGTACCTGGAGGGGGAGGCCCAGGTCAACCTGGCCAAGCTGTCGGCCGCCATGAAGCTCTTTCGCACCTGGGCCACGGGCCGGGGTCTGGTGCAGAGCGAGACCGTGTACGTCGCACGCACCCGCGACCGCCGGACACTCCGGTTCTCGAGGAGCGGGGACGCTGACCTCGAGCGCGCCTACCGGACGCACTGGGTCTCGCCCGCGCTGTCCGAGGCGAAGCGGCGCCGGCTGGCGGAGCGCCAGAGCCGACCCGCCGACCTGGTGGTGGTCATGCCGCTCAAGGACTGGACCTGCGTGGAGTGCTCCGGCACCGGGGGCATGCTGATCATGGGGGACTCGGGACCGGTGTGCCTGGCCTGCGCCGACATGGCCCACCTGGTCTTCCTGCCATCAGGGGACGCCGCGCTCACCCGGCGCGCCAAGAAGAAGAGCGCGCTCAGCGCGGTCGTGGTGCGCTTCAGTCGCTCAAGGAAGCGCTACGAACGCCAAGGGATCCTCGTCGAGGAGGCTGCTCTCGAAGATGCCGAGCGGGAGTGCCTGAGTGCTGGGGAAGCCGAAGCTCGCCGCGCCGAGCGCGCGGACGCCCGGGCAGACCGGTAGACCGTCGGGCACCCCGGGCCAGCCCGGGTGAACCCAGCTCCACCCAGGTCGTCCCAATCCGCCGGCGCAGCGCCTTCTCGCCCAGGGCGACGCGTGTCGAGGGCGACGCGTGTCGAGGGCGCGTCGGGCTGACGCCGATCGCGGCCGGACGACCGTGACGACCCCGACGATCCGAAGTCCCGCCCTTGGATCAGGCCTGTGGGACGCGCCCGAACGACGCGGGCACGTGCCGGCGCAACGCGTGGTCGATGAGCGCGCTCGCGGAGCCCTCGGACCGCACGGCCTTGTGGATGACCCAGATCAGCGCCGGCAGCGCCCAGAAGTCGCCGCAGACCCACAGCACCGCCGCCCCGATCTGCTGATCGAGGAAGGGCGAGAGCGTGACGCCGGGCACGTGGTCGTACACGGAGTACCACGACTGGGTGGTGAAGAGGCTGAGCGCCATCGCGAGGACGAACATCACCGCGTTGGTGAAGATCAGAGCCCCGGCGCGGCCCACGTAGGTGAGCTGCGGTCGCAACGGGTACGACGGGACGATCTGGAGCCAGAAGAACACGCCCGAGACGAAGAAGCTCGCGTGCATCAGCCAGATGTGCACCGCCTGGTTGGTCTCGGCCAGGTCGAAGGGCCCCGGAAGGTGCCACACCACCATCACGACATTGAAGAAGAGGACGGCGACGACGCCGTTGGTGAGGAAGCGGCCAGCCGCGCGCAGCGGCGCTGCCCAGGAGGCGAGCAGGAGCTGGCGTCCCACCGTGCGGCGCGCCCTCACCGGGAAGGCGTGGATCAACGGGAGCCAGGGGGCGCCGACGACGACGAGCACCGGCGCGATGAACATGATGAGGATGTGCTCGATCATGTGGACGAAGAAGTAGTCGTTGGACCAGTAGTCGATCGGGGAGACGACCGCCAAGAGCAGCACCGCGAGCCCGGCGTAGAAGATGAGGGAGCGCCTGCGTCTGACGCTGTTGCGCTGGGGTCGCGAGCGGCGGGCGAGATGGGCGAGCCCGATCTCGTGCCACACGACGACGATCGCCACGGCGATCACGAACGGGTCGAAGGACCACTGCGTGAGGTAGCTCACCGCACCCCCTTCCTCCAGCCGCCGCGGCCGCGCGGACGCATGCTACGACCGTAGAGCATCCCGAGGCGGCCGGCCTGCCGCCGGCCCCCCGCAGACCCGCCCTCCGGCCGCCATAGGGGCGCGTGATCCGCGTCCTGTGAGCGGCTCGCCCCGCGTCCGCACCCCGCCCTACTGCGCGGGCGCGGTGGTCTGCGTAGCCGAGGTATTCGTCGAGGAGAAGACGGCCGAGACGTGGAGGGTCCCGTTGTCGCAGGCGTAGATGCCGAGCCCGGCGCTCACCGTCGCGTGTGCGGTGTTTGTCGGCGGCGTGACTTCGATCGTGCGGGACGAGGAGCACGTCGTTGTGGCGGTCTGGACGTCGCTGAACCCGATGTTGAAGTACGCCGTGTCCCCCGGTGCGAGGACCACTTCGCCAGGCGCGATGTTCTCGAACGCCAGCCCGCCGCCGCGGACCACGGTCGTGGTGAGGGCAGCGCCGGATGTGCTCACGAGGAGCAGCCCCGGGTAGCCGTAGGTGGAGCACGGCGCAGAACCAGTGTTCGTCATCGAAAAGGTGATCTCCTGGGTGCCCGCCGCCCCGCCCTGCCCCGAGACCGCGATCCGCAGCCCCCGGACGCTGCACTTGGGCAGCGCTGAGGATGTCGTCGATGTCGAGGACGAAGGAGCCGTGGACGAAGGAGCCGTGGACGAAGGAGTCGTGGAGGTGGTCGTGGTCGAGGCTGGCGGCCGCCGTGGCTTGGTCGGGTGGGTTGCCGACGGGCTGGACGAGCAGGCGCTCAGCACGAGTGCGGCGAGCGCGGCCGAGACCACCCCGGCGGCCGAGGTCCACACCCTTGCCATGGGGTCTCCCTTCCTTCCTGCCTCTTTGGACTTGCGCAGGCCTCTTTGGACTTGCGCAGGCCGGTACCGCCCCGCACCGCCCGGCACCGCTTGGCACCGCCCCGCACCGCCCGGCACCGCTTGGCACCGGCCGGCGCCGCCCGCGCCAATCGTCGCACAGCATGCCTGCGTGCGGATGCGCCCCGGGAGCATCGGGCAGTCCACGGTTCCTCGGCCGGTTGCCGGCGAGCGGTAGCCTCCAGCAATGGCGGCCGCCCCGAGCCCGGCGAAACCGAAGAGCCCGGCGAAACCGAAGAGCCCGGCGAAACCGAAGAGCCCGGCACCGGCGCCGAGGCCCAGGGGGGCGGCGACGCATCCCGTGCGTGTCGCGCTGCTCGGTTACGGCCACGTCGGCTCCGCGGTGGCCGGGCTGCTCACGAGCCGCGCCTCGGAGATCGCCGCACGGACCGGGGTGCGCTTCGAGCTCGCGGGGATCGCGGTCCTCGACGTCGCGCGCCGGCGCCACCCGGTGCCCGGCGTCGCGTCGTCCCTCTTCACCGCGGACGCGAAGGGGCTCGTCGAGAGGTCGGACGTCGACGTGGTCGTCGAGCTGATCGGCGGGCTCGACCCCGCCCGCGCCCTTGTGGAGGCGGCCCTGCGAGCCGGCAAGCCGGTCGTGACCGCGAACAAGGTGCTCCTCGCGCAGGCGGGTGGTGAGCTGGCGGAAGTCGCCTCGGCGAGCCGCGTCGACCTGTTGTACGAGGCGGCGGTCGCCGGCGCGATCCCCGTCATCCGGCCCCTGCGGGAGTCGCTCGCCGGCGAGCGCGTGCTGCGCGTGATGGGGATCGTCAACGGGACGACCAACTACGTCCTCACTCGAATGGCGGACGACCAGATGGAGTACGCGGACGCGCTCGCCGAAGCGCAGTCGCTCGGTTTGGCCGAGCGCGACCCCTCGTCGGACGTCTCCGGGGAGGACGCAGCCGCCAAGGCGGCCATCCTCGCGGGCCTCGCCTTCGGGAGCGACGTCCTCGGGACGACCGTGTCACGGGAGGGGATCACCGGGATCCGGTCGCTCGACGTCGAGTACGCGGCACGGCTCGGATACGTGATCAAGCTGCTCGCGATCGCGGAGCTCGCCGACGGCGGCCCGGACGTGTCCGTGCGCGTCCACCCCGCGATGGTGCCCTCGAGCCATCCGCTCGCGTCGGTGCGCGGAGCGTTCAACGCGGTGTTCGTCGAGGGCGAGGCTGCCGGTGAGCTCATGCTCTACGGGAGAGGCGCGGGAGGTGCCCCGACCGCGAGCGCCGTCCTCGGCGACCTGATCGACGCGGCGCGCAACCTCATGTCCGGAGCGCACGCGCCCCCGCCGCACCGGCGCGAGACCCAGGTGCGGCCGGTCGACGACCTTCGCTCCGCGTTCTACATCAGCTTGGACGTCATCGACCGCCCGGGCGTGCTCGCCGCGGTCGCGACCGCGTTCGGCAGCCACGGAGTGTCGATCAGGGCGATGGAGCAGGACGGGCTCGGCACAGCCGCGAGGCTCGTCTTCCTCACCCACACGGCCCGGGAAGGGGACGTGCGGGCCACGCTCGACGCGATCTCCGCGATCGACACCGTGGTGCGCGTCGGGAGCGTGCTGCGCGTGATCGGCGGCGACGACGAGCCGGTGCGGGTGGGCGGCGGACGGCCGCGGAGTCTCTGAGGTGCCGGTGGCCGCCGCGTGGCGCGGGATCATCGAGGAGTACCGGGACCTGCTCCCGATCGGCGACGAGCCGGCGGTGACGCTCCTCGAAGGGGGAACGCCGCTGTTGTTCGCTCCCCGTCTCTCCGCGCGCGTCGGTGCGTCGGTCTGGCTCAAGATCGAAGGGGCCAACCCGACGGGATCGTTCAAGGACCGCGGGATGAGCGTTGCGATCTCCAAGGCGGCCGCAGCGGGCGTGAAGGTCGTGGCGTGCGCCTCGACGGGCAACACCTCGGCATCCGCGGCCGCGTACGCGGCCCGTGCGGGGCTCGAGTGCGTGGTGCTGATCCCCGAGGGCCACGTCGCGCTCGGCAAGCTCGCGCAGGCGCTGGTGCACGGTGCCCGGGTGCTCCAGGTGCGGGGGAACTTCGACGCCGCCTTGGACGTCGTTCGGGAACTGCCCGGGCGCGTCCCTGCCACCATCGTCAACTCGATCAACCCGTACCGGCTCGAAGGGCAGAAGACCGCCGCGTTCGAGATCGTCGACGTGCTGGGGCGCGCGCCGGACGTGCAGTGCATGCCCGTGGGGAACGCGGGCAACATCACGGCGTACTGGCACGGGTACCTCGAGTACAAGGAGGCGGGGCGGTCGTCCAACCTGCCGAGGCTCCTGGGCTTCCAGGCGGAGGGCGCGGCGCCGATCGTGCTCGGCCACCGCGTCGAGCACCCCGAGACGGTCGCAACGGCGATCCGCATCGGCAACCCTGCCAGCTGGCACGCCGCCACGGCGGCCGTCGCGGAGTCCAAGGGGTCGGTGCGCGCGGTGAGCGACGAGGAGATCCTCGACGCCTACCGGTACCTCGCCGCCGAGGAGGCGGTCTTCTGCGAAGCGGCGTCGGCCGCGGCGGTGGCCGGGCTCCTGCGCAGCGAGGTCCCCGCCGGGTCGACCGTGGTCTGCGTGCTCACCGGCCACGGGCTGAAGGACCCCGATCTGGCGATCAGCCAGGTCTCGATCCCGCGGGTCGTCGACCCCGACGTGGACGCGGTCGTCGCGGCGCTCGGGCTCTGACCCGCTCGAACCGTCCGACGGTCGCCCCCGCCCGCCCCTCGGGGGGCGCCTCCCCGCCGCGCCACGGCCGGCGACGCCGTCGCCGGAGGGGCGGCCGGAGGGAATGAACCGGTGGCACGCGATGTTGAGGCATCCGGAGGTGGAGGAGCGAGCGAGAGCCAGGCGGCTCCCGGTCCCGTGCTCCACACGAGCGAGCGCCGGGGTGGTTGCTGGGGCACGAGCCAGCCGCTACGATGGCGGCGTCCCACCGGGCAACGGCACACTGGTCGCCGGCCCGAAGCCGGTTCAGACCTGATGCCACCGGTGGTCCGCGGGAGCAGGCTTGCAGCACGTGTCCTTCACCCGTGTTCCGTCCCCGCGCGGCGTGGCCCTGCCATCGCCGGCGCGACCCATCATGAGATAGGAGACCGATGACTGCGGAACAGCAGCTCGAACGGTCAGTGCTCGAGGGCAAGGAGCGAGACGAGCTCCACACCATCGCGCAGGCGATGTCGCTCAAGACGACGTCGCGAACGAAGAAGTCCGACATCATCGACCGCATCCTCGAGGCGGCCGGCGTCACCTCGACGTCGAACGGGCAGACCGCGTCCAACGGCCACGGTGCCGAGGCTGCGGACGCCGCGCGCTCGACGAACGGGAGGGCGCACGCTGCCCGGGCGGCGTCGCGGACCGGGGGGCCCGAGGCGTCGGGGACCGAGAGGCCAGAGGGGCCCGAGGCGTCGGCGAGGACCGTCCGCGCGGCGGCCCACGACGGCGAGACGGCGAACGGCACCCCAGGGGATGCCTCATCGGGGTCCAGCGCCCCGGAGGCCGGCTCATCGGCGCCGAGCGCCCCGGCCGCCCTGGAGCCCGCTGTCCTGGAGCCCGCTGTCCTGGCGTCGGGCACCGCGGAGCCGACCGGAGCGGGGTCGGAGGGACCCGGAGCCGCGTCGGTCGACGCGCTGCACCCCCAGGAACCCCAGGAAGCTGGCGCGGTGATCGGCGCAGGCTCCCGGCACGGTCGCCAGCAGGGCCGGCATCCCCAGGTGGGCAACGTCGAGCCCGCCAACAGGCGGAACCGCCGCCGCCGCGGACGTGAGCGGGGGGCGCCGGGCGGCGAGCGCGACCTGCAGGGCGCTCCTGGTCAGGAGGGCCCGTACCAGGGGGACCTGGTCGAGGTGCGAGGCCACCTCGACCTGCGCGACGAGGGGTACGGGTTCCTGCGCTGTGACGGCTACCTGCCGTCGCCCAAGGACGTGTACGTCTCGATCAGCCAGGCCCGCCGGTTCGCCCTGCGCAAGGGGGACTACGTCGAAGGCGCCTGCCGGCCGGCCTCGAGCAACGAGAAGTACCCGGCGCTCCTCCGGATCGACAAGGTCTCGGGCATGGACCCCGAGGCGGCCCGTCAGCGGCCGCGCTTCGAGGACCTGACGCCCCTGTTCCCTGACGAGAAGCTGGTGCTCGAGATGCCCGGCGCCAAGGACGACGTGACGGCACGGATCGTCGACCTGCTCGCTCCGATCGGCAAGGGTCAGCGCGGGCTGATCGTGTCGCCGCCCAAAGCGGGCAAGACCACCGTCATGAAGCAGATCGCGCACTCCATCGAGGCCAACAACCCCGAGGTGCACCTCATGGTCCTGCTCGTGGACGAGCGGCCGGAAGAGGTGACCGACATGCGGCGCTCGGTCAAGGGCGAGGTCGTGGCGTCGACGTTCGACCGTCCGTCCGACGAGCACACCGCGGTCGCCGAGCTGGCGATCGAGCGGGCCAAGCGCCTCGTCGAGCAGAAGCGCGACGTCGTGATCATCCTCGACGGCATCACCCGGCTCGCTCGCGCCTACAACCTCGCGCAGCCCGCGACCGGCCGGATCATGTCCGGCGGCGTGGACTCGGGGGCCCTCTACCCGCCCAAGAAGTTCTTCGGCGCCGCCCGCAACATCGAAGAGGGCGGCTCGCTCACGATCCTCGCCACCGCGCTCGTCGAGACGGGCTCGAAGATGGACGAGGTCATCTTCGAGGAGTTCAAGGGCACCGGCAACATGGAGCTCCGGCTCGACCGGCGGCTCGCCGAGCGCCGCCTGTACCCGTCGATCGACGTCAACGCGAGCTCGACCCGCCACGAGGAGCTCCTCTTCGACCGCGGTCAGCTCCAGCAGGTGTGGAAGCTGCGCCGCGTGCTGAACGCCCTGGCGAGCGAGGGCAACGCCGCGGCGGGGCTCGAGCTCTTGATGGACAAGCTGCGGACCACCAGGAGCAACGACGAGTTCCTTGCGGAGATCGCCAAGGGGCCCACGCCCGGAGGCTGATCCGTTCCGGCTCCGGTCCGCCCGCCCCCCGGCTCGCTGCTGCTCCGACGAGACGGCCCGAGCACAAGGCCCTCAAGACAAGACAGAGTCCTCACATACCCAGAGTCCTCACATACCCAGAGTCCTCACATACCCAGTCCTCACATACCCAAGAAGGCAAGGCACCATGAAGGCAGACATCCACCCCACCTACGCGCAGGCGACCGTTCACTGCTCGTGCGGCAACACGTTCACGACCCGCTCGACCAAGCCCGACCTCCACGTCGAGCTGTGCAACGAGTGCCATCCGTTCTTCACCGGCAAGCAGAAGCTCGTCGACTCCGGCGGGCGTGTCGAGCGGTTCCAGCGCCGCTACGGCCGCCGCGGGGCGAAGCGGGCGCCGGCAAAGAGCTGAACCCGGCCCGGCGCCGCGCCGGGCGGCGGTCCCATGCCCGCTGAGCCGCAGGCATCCCCGCTCGACGCGCGTCTCGACGCGCTCGAGCAGGACTTTGCCGACGTCGAGGCGCAGCTCGCCGAGCCCGCGACGTCCGGAGATCCCGCGCGCCTGCGCGACCTGTCGCGGCGTCACAAGGAGCTCTGGGAGCTGGTCGCGACGTGGCGGGAGCTGCGCGCGGCGCGCGCCGATCTCGACGCTGCTCGCCAGCTGATCGAGGAGTCCGGGCCCGACGAGCGAGCCGGGTTGCTCGAGGAGGTGGAGGCGGCAGAGGCGCGCATCGCGTCGCTCGGCGCGCAGCTGAGCTTGCTGCTCCTGCCCAAGGACCCAAACGACGGGCGAAACGTGATCGTCGAGATCCGCGGCGCCGAGGGCGGTGAGGAAGCCAACCTCTTCGCCCGGGACCTCTTCGACATGTACACGCGCTACGCGGCTCGCCGCGGCTGGCACGTGGAGGTCCTCTCCGCGAGCCCGTCGGAGCGCGACGGGCTGAACGAGGTGGTCTTCGTCGTGAAGGGCGCGGACGCCTGGGCCCGCCTCGAGCACGAGGCGGGCCCCCACCGCGTGCAGCGGGTGCCGGTCACCGAGTCCAAGGGCAGGGTGCACACGTCCTCGGCGACGGTCACCGTGCTCCCCGAGGCCGACGAGGTGGACGTCAAGATCGACCCGGGCGACCTGAAGATCGACGTCTACCGCTCGACGGGGCCCGGAGGCCAGTCCGTGAACACGACCGACTCCGCCGTGCGGATCACCCACCTGCCCACCGGCATCGTGGTGGCGATGCAGGACGAGAAGAGCCAGATCCAGAACCGGGCGAAGGCCATGACCGTGCTGCGTGCCCGGCTGCTCAAGGCCGAGCAGGACCGCCGGGCCCAGGAGCTCGCGTCGCAGCGCAAGAGCCAGGTCGGCGGCGGCGGCCGGTCGGAGAAGGTGCGGACCTACAACTTCCGCGAGAACCGGGTCACCGACCACCGCCTCAACCTCACGCTCTACAAGCTCGACCAGGTGCTCCAAGGGGACCTCGACGAGCTCACGGACGCGCTGATGGCACACAAGCGCGCGAGGCAGCTGGCGGGCGAGGCCCCGTGACGTCGCGGGCGTCGCTCCAGGCGGTGCTGGCGAGCCGGCTCGGGTCGGCCGACGAGGCGCGCTGGATGATCGAAGAGGTGCTCGGAGCCGGCGCCCGCACACGGACCGGCACCGGACCCGAGGCCGAGCAGGTGCTCTTCGAGATGGCGGCCAGGAGGCTGGGTGGCGAGCCGCTCCAGTACGTGCTCGGCTCGTGGGCGTTCCGGTCCATCGAGCTCGCCGTCGACCCGCGTGCCCTCATCCCCCGCCCCGAGACCGAGCAGGTCGTCGAGGTCGCCCTCGGTGAGGTGCGCCGGCGGCTCCTGCCGGCGGGCTCTTTCGGCGGGCCGCTGCGCGTGGCCGACCTCGGCACCGGGAGCGGGGCGATCGCGCTGTCGGTGGCCGTGGAGCTCGGGAGCGAGTGTCCTGGGCTCCAAGTCGCGGCGACCGACGTCGACCCCTCGGCGCTCGAGCTGGCGGCGGCCAATCTCCGCCGGGTGGCGGCCGACCACCCCTACGTGGAAGAACAGGTGGAGCTGCGCGCCGGGGGCTGGTTCGACGCGCTCGCACCGGCCTGGCACGGGCTGGTCGGCCTCGTCGTCTCCAACCCTCCCTACGTGAGCGAGCCGGAGTGGCCGTCCCTCGATCCGCAGGTTCGACGAGAGCCCTACGGCGCGCTCGTCGCGCCGGCGGGCTCCGACGGCACGCCCGGGTTCGCGGGGGTGGAGGCGGTCGTGAAGGGGGCGCGCGACTGGTTGGCGCCCGGCGGCGCCGTGGTGGTGGAGATGGCGCCGCACCACGCGCAGCCGGCCCGCGCGGCGGCGAAGAAGGCGGGCTACCGCGAGGTGCGCGTGGAGGCGGACCTCGCGGGCAGGCCCCGCGCGCTCGTCGCCCGGCGGTGAGCGGCGCCGGCGGCCCGCAAGTGATCGACGCGGGCCAGCGCTCGGCGCTCGATGCCGCGGCGGCGGCGCTGGCCGAGGGGCTGGTGGTGGCGATCCCGACCGACACCGTCTACGGGCTCGCGGCGCGCATCGACCGCCCCGACGCGATGGCGGCGATCTTCGACGCGAAGAGGCGGCCTCCGGGTCTCGCGCTGCCGGTCCTGGTGGGCCGCTGGCACCAGGCGCGGGAGGTCGCGAGCAGCTGGCCCCGCGCCGCATCGATGCTCGCGGCCCGCTTCTGGCCCGGCGCGCTCACGGTGGTGGTGCCCGTCGACCCCGCGCTCGGCGCGGAGCTCGGAGGGGACGGCACCAGCGTGGGGCTGCGGCGGCCCCGCCACAAGTTCGTCCAGGCGCTCTGCCGCCGGGCCGGTCCGCTGGCCACGACCAGTGCCAACCGCCACGGCGAGCAGCCGTGCACGACCGCGACAGAGGTGCGCGGCACCTTCGGCGCCCAAGACGTCACCGTGGTGATCGACGGCGGCACCTGCGATCGGCCGCCCTCCACCGTCGTCGACTGCACCGTGACCCCCCCCAAGTGCCTGCGCGAGGGCGCGATCCCCTGGTCGTGGCTCGAGGCGGCGATGCGCTGAGGGACGCCCCGGCGAGCGGACGCGCCACGGCGGGCGGCCATGGCCGCCCGCCGTGCGCGGTCCCCTTCCCCAACCCGCTCCGCGCGCAAAGTGCGCCGCGGAGAGGCTCGAGGCGCCGTCGGCGCCGCTGAAGGCCCGAGGTCAGTGCCCCCGCGGCGGAGGGGGCGGCCCAGGTGCCGGTTTGCGCTGGGCCGCAGGGACGAAGGGCTTCACCGCGCTCACCATGGCGACCGTGTCGAAGCTTCCGAGGCCGGTGTTGTAGTTGTAGCCGGGAGTCGCCGGGTAGAGGCCGTTGTCGCCTGCGAGCGGCGCGTGGAGCGCGGGCGTCGTGCAGATCTGCTTGAGCGTCGTCGTGCTCGTGTTGCACGACCCGTCGAGGTAGACCCCGTAGAGGTCCGGCGCGGCGAAGCCGAGGCGGTTGCCGTAGCTCGACTCGATCCGGGCCCAGGTGCCGAGCGCGAGCGGCGCCGAGAGGCTGGTCCCGCCGACGCCTTCCCACCCTGTGGACGAGTAGAGGGTTGTCGTGCTGCCGGTGTAGACCCTGGCGCCGGTTGTCGGGTCGGCGTCCATCGCGAGGTCCGGGACCCCGCGGTCTCCGGTCGTGCCGTCGGTGACCGGCATGACCTCCGCCTGCCAGTAGGGCCGGTACTCGAACTGGCTCAGGCCGCCGCCGCCGGCGTCCCACGAGGTCTCGAAGTCGTAGCTGCCTGTCGACTTCGTCACGAGCATCGTGCCGCCGACCGCCACGACGTAGGGCGAGGAAGCGGGGTAGTTGACGAACGGCGGGCCCGAGTCGGGCACGCCGTTGGTCCCCTCCACGGCGCAGGAGGCGCCCGTGTCACCGGCGCTCGCAAACATCGTCTGACCCTGTGCCGCGGCCTCGGCGAAGATCTCGTCGTCGATCAGCATCGAGCCGTCGAGGTACGGCTCGAACTCGCACTCGCCGAGCGAGGCGCTCGCGGCCTTGGCCAGGTCCTGGCTCGCCCACTTGTTGAAGTCGAGGGCGAGGTCGGAGTCGGTGAGCGAGGACGCGTCGTAGAAGTAGAAGTGCGACACGTCCTGGGCCATGCCCGTGGCGAACTGGCTGTCGAGGTCCCACTCGACGTTCGCTGTCGCTGTCGCCGGCGTCTCGATGCCGGCGTACTCGACCGTGACGGGCACCTGGGGGAGGCCGTTGGCCTTCTCCTCGACGCGAAGGTTGGCGATCGGTCCTGTCATCGCGCCGGACGAGATCGTGGCGATGGCGGTTGTCCTGCCTGTGGACGTCCCTGTGGCGCCGTACGCCTTCTGGAAACCCTGGGGCGTGTACTCGCCGACGAGGTTGGGTGTTGTGGCCGTCTTCAGCGCGACGTGGGTGGGCGTCGCCTTGAAGATGTCGTTCAGCCCGAGCACACCGACGACGATCCCCGAGAGTGTCGAGGGCACCATCGCCGCGGTGGAGTTGGCGAAGACGTCGGCGCCGCCGAGCTGGTACTCGGTGAGCGTCGTGTGGAACGCCTGCTCGGCCGTGGCCGCGGTCCCCGTCGCGCTCACGAGGAGGTCGTTGGGGCTGACCGAGATCCCGCTGAACCCTTCGCTCTGGAGGTAGCCGGTCACCGCGTCGACCGATGCCGAGGAGGGGCCGTAGTCGGCGGTGAAGCTCTGGGGTGTGTACGCGGCGCCGAACTCGCTCGACGACGGTGTGGATGCGTCGGCGATGAAGTTCTGGAGTGTCGCCTGGTGCTGAAGGGCCAGGCCGAGGGTCACCACGACCGGCGTGGAACCCGAGAGCTGGCCGAGGACGACCGCCCCTGTGGGCGTGGGCACCGCCTGGGTCGCCGTGGCGCTCCACGTGGTGCTGGCGCCGGCCAGCCCGGGTGCAAGTCCGAAGGCGGTCATCGGGCCCACGGATGCGGCGAGCACCGCAGCCAAGGGCGCAAGTCTTCTCATCACGTACTCCTTTCCGACGGCGTTGCCGTTCCTCACCTGTCGTCACGTGTGCGGTCACGCGGGGCGCTCGGGCTCCGGAGGGCCGGTGGCCCGCTTCCCGGAGGGGGAACGAGCGGAACGGGGGTGGCTTACGGTCCGCCTGTCGGGCCGCCGGTAAAGTGGAGGCATGCGTCCCGCGTCGCCCTTCGCCGCCTGGCTGGGCGGCGACCCCGAGGTGGCCGGCCTGCTCGGTGACGAGATCGAGCGCCAGTCGACGACGCTCCAGCTGATCGCGTCGGAGAACTTCACCTCGCCCGCGGTCCTGGCCGCGACCGGGTCGGTGCTCACCAACAAGTACGCGGAGGGCTATCCGCACCGCCGCTACTACGGCGGCAACGCGGTGATCGACGAAGTGGAGGACCTCGCGCGTGCGCGCGCCTGCGCGCTCTTCGGCGCCGAGCACGCCAACGTCCAGCCGCACGCAGGGGCGAACGCCAACCTGGCCGTGTACATGGCCCTGCTCCAGCCCGGCGACACGATCCTGGCGATGCGCCTGGACCACGGCGGCCACCTCACCCACGGCTCGCCGGCCTCGATCACCTCCAAGATCTGGCGGTTCGTCTCCTACGGCGTGACCCCCGCCTCTTCGGGGCAGCCGGGCGGAGGAGAGGTCATCGACTTCGACCAGGTCGCCGACCTCGCCAAGCGCGAGCAGCCCAAGCTCATCGTCGCCGGCTCGACCGCCTACTCGAGGGTGATCGACCCTGCGCCGTTCCGGGAGATCGCCGACGCCGTCGGCGCGCTGTTCATGTTCGACATGGCCCACCCCGCCGGGCTCGTCGCCGGGGGGGCCCACCCCAGCCCGGTCGGGGTCGCCGACGTGGTGACGCTCACCACCCACAAGACCCTGCGCGGCCCGAGAGGAGGCGCCATCCTGTGCCGGGCCGACCTCGCCAAGCCGATCGACAGCGCAGTCTTCCCCGGCCTCCAGGGCGGGCCCCTCGAGCACGTCATCGCCGCCAAGGCCGTCGCGTTCGGCGAAGCGCAGGCCCCCCAGTTCCGTGCCTACGCAGCCAGGGTCGTCGACAATGCACGGGCCCTCGGCGCGGCGCTGGCGTCCGAAGGGTTCCGGCTCGTCTCGGGGGGCACCGACAACCACATGCTGCTCGTCGACCTGCGCGCGTTCGACCCGGAGCTCACGGGCAAGGAGGCCCAGGAGGTCCTCGATCGAGCGGGCATCACGTGCAACCGCAACACGATCCCCGACGACCCGCGCTCGCCGTTCGTGACCTCGGGGCTGCGGCTCGGCTCGGCGGCGGAGACCACGGCGGGCATGGGGGCAGAGGAGATGGCGCGGATCGCCGCGCTCATCGGCAGGACCCTGCGAGGTCGCGGCGACGAGGCCGAGGTGGCGGCCGTGCGGGCCGAGGTCCGCGAGCTGTGCGCGGCGTTCCCGCCGTACGCGGCCCTGGCCGCGGGCTCGGGATAGCGCCTCCCGGCAGAGGCGAGGCCGCACATGCCCTGGTACGCGTGGTACGGCGTGGTCCTCGCGGTGGCCGCCGGGGTGACCGCCCTCAGCGCGTGGCCCGCCGCGTGGATCTCGCGCAAGGTCGGGTACGTCGCGCTGCCCGGCGACCGGAAGATCCACACGACGACCACCCCCTACGGCGGCGGCGCGGCGATGTTCCTCGGCTTCCTCGTCGCGATGATGGTGGCAGCCGGCATCCACCGCTTCCGCGCGATCTTCGTCGGCTCCTCCGAGCCGCTCGGTGTGCTCATCGCCGCCGCGGCGATCTTCGGCGTCGGGCTCATCGACGACGCGAGGGAGATGTCGGCCCCGGCCAAGATCGCCGGGCAGGTCCTCGCCGCGTCGACGCTCTACTTCCTCGGGGTGACGCTGTACTGGTTTAAGGTGCCGCTCGGCGGGGTGGTCTCCCTCACCCCGGCGATCACGCCGCTCATCATGGCGCTTTGGGTGATCGCGCTCACCAATGCGGTCAACCTGATCGACGGGCTCGACGGCCTTGCGGCGGGCGTGGTCGCCATCGGCGGAGGCGCCCTCGCCGTCTACGGCTTGAGGTTGATGGAGATCGGGATCCTGTCGCAGACAAACATCGGCCCCTTGGTCGCGGTGATCGCCTGCGGCATCTGCCTCGGCTTCCTCCCCTTCAATTTCCATCCCGCCAAGATGTTCATGGGGGACGCGGGGGCGCTCTTGCTCGGGCTGCTCATGTCTGCGTCGACGATGGTCATCGGCGGGAGGATCCCCCCGACCTCCCCGACGACCGGGCTGACGTACTTCTTCTTCGCCCCCCTTCTCATCCCCTTCTTCATCCTCGGGGTGCCCATCTTGGACATGGCCTTCGCCTTCGTCCGCCGGACGGCACGGGGGACCGGGTTCCACACGCCCGACAAGGACCACATCCACCACCGGCTCCTCAGGCTCGGCCACGGCCACCGGCGCAGCGTCGTGATCCTGTGGGCGTGGACCGCGATCCTGTCGGGGTTCATCCTGTTCCCCCTCTTCGTCCGGGCGGTCAACCCGTTCATCCCGCTGGGGGTGGCCGTCCTCGCCGTGGCGCTCGTCACCTGGTTCCACCCCGAGGTGCGCCACCGGGCCGAGACGGCCCAGGCCGCCGGGCCGCCGGCTGCAGCCGCTCCTCAGGTGAGAGAGCTTCGCCAGAGGCGCCACGTCGTGAGGTCGGACCCCCCAGGCGGTGCCGCTCGCTCGAGCGGTGTCCCGGTCCCGACGGGCGCCACGTCCCCGCCCCCGACGGGCGCCCCGCCCCCGACCGGCGCCCCGCCCGCCGGCCGGAGCTCGCGCCGAGAGGGAGGGGTGCAGCGGGCGCAGGTGCTGCTCCCGAGCGATCGTTTTGCCCGCCGGCGGGACCGAATGGGATGATGAGGAGCGTGTCGACCCCCCACCGGGCCATGGGCCACGGGCCGGGAAGGCGGCGGGCCCCGGGCGGGCGCGCGGCCGCGTGAACGCAGGGAGCCGATTCGGTGCAGCGCGCCGTGACGCGGGTTGACGCGGCCGTCGTCGGCGATGGCGGAAGTTCCCCCCTCACCAGCGACACCGGCCGGAGGCCCGCAGGGCAACGACGGCGCGCCGGGCACCGACGGCGTGCCGGGCACCGACGGCGCGCCGGGCAAGCCCGAGCCGAGGCTGGGCGACCTCTTCTGGGTCGGCACGGCCTGCGCGATCTCGATCATCGCGGGGGGCGGCATCGGCTATGCGGTCGACGACGCCGCGGGGACGTTTCCCTGGGTCACGGTCGCGGGCCTCGCGTTCGGTGTACTCTCTGCCGTCCTGCTCGCCGTCAACCAGTTCCGCAAGTACGTGTGACCGGCGGGACGCCCCCGGCTGCCGGCGACTCCTCATCGTGGGCCCCCGCCGCCGAGGCTGGGCCGCGGGCCGGGGACTGAGAAAAGAAGAAGGCATGCTCGAACGGTTCCAACTGCCCGACGTCGCCGCGGTGGCGCGCCGCACGATGCTCGGCGCGCTCGTCGTGGGCGTGCTCGGCCTCCTCGTCCTGCTGCTGTTCAGCCAGAACTGGGCGGCGCTCGGGCTGTGCATCGGCATCGGCCTCGGCATCGGCAACTTCCGGCTCATCGTCCGCTCGGTCGTGAAGGTGGGCCAGCGGGTGGAGGGCAACAAGCGGCGTCCCCTCGCGATGAACACGCTCGGGCGGCTCATGGCGATGACCGTGGTGGCGCTCGTGCTGGCGTGGGTCGAGCCACCTCTCGGGCTCGGGATCATCGGCGGGCTGGCTGTCTTCCAGTTGCTGCTCCTCGCCAACGTCACCCGTTCGATGCTCAAGGCCGGCGCCCTCGGCGGCGCCGCAGGCGGCGGGCTGTCGCTGCTCTTCGGGTCGGCCCTCGGCGAGGCGGCGGGCGAGGCGCCTCAGACGGGCCCGTCGGTCCAGACGGGCCAGCCGGGCGAGGCGGGAGAGCCCGGGGACGCGGGTGACGGCGCGGGCGGCGGGGGGGCTGCGTGAGCATGGCCCTCGGCGGGACGCTCGTGCTGGTGAGATCGTTCGTGCTGGTGAGATCGCTCGTGCTGGTGAGGTCGCTCTACGCGGTGACCATCACCGTCGGCACACACATCGAGGGGAAGCTCTTCGGTCTCTCGCTGGACATCGACACCCTGTGGGCGACGGGTGCCGCGGTCATCGTGGTCATCCTCCTCGGCATGCTCCTGCGCCACCAGGCGACGAGCGGCGTCCCGGGGAAGTTCCAGCTCACCTGGGAGATGGGCGTCAACGCCGTCCGCAAGCAGGTCGAAGGGTCGATCGGGCCGCGGGGCGAGTCGATCGTGCCGCTCGCGACCGCGCTGTTCGTCTTCATCTTCGTCGCCAACTTCTTCGAGATCTTCGGCGTGGGGAGCAAGTACGAGATCCTCGGACCCCCCACCGCCAACGTCAACCTTCCCGCCGCGCTCGCCATCTTCGTGATCGTGCTCGTGCACATCGCGTCGATCCGTGCACGCGGCATCGTCGGGTACGTCCGCCACTACCTGCTGCAGCCGTTCCCAAAGTTCCTCATGCCGGTGAACCTCTTCATCAACTTGGTCGAGGAGATCGCACGGCCGATCACCCTCGCGCTCCGGCTCTTCGGCAATCTGTTCTCGGGCGCGCTGATGCTGACGCTCATCGCCGCACTCGGCGCGTGGAAGCTCGGCCCGGTCCCGATCGGGGACTTCCTCACCTTCTTGTTCGCCGTCGTCTGGAAGCTCTTCGACGTCTTCCTGATCGGCCCGATCCAAGCCTTCATCTTCGCCCTGCTCACGATCTTGTACTTCGACACCGCCATGTCGACCGCGGACCAGCACTGATCACCGCGCTCTCTCGCTCTCGTCAACAAAGGAGAAAGGAACCCATGTCACCCACCCCGACCCAAGAGGGCCTGCAGCTCGGCGGGGCCATGATCGGCGGCGGGCTCGCGCTCGGCGGGGGCGCCATCGGCGCTGCCATCGGCGACGGCCTCGCGGGCAGCCAGACCATCGCCGGCGTCGCGCGCCAGCCCGAGGCGCAGGGGCGCCTGTTCACGATCATGTTCCTGACGGTCGGCCTGGTAGAGGCGATGTACTTCATCAATCTCGCCTTCACCGTGCTCTTCATCTTCGTGCTCTACAAGAAGTAGGGACCCGGCCGGACTGCCATGCTCTCGAGCGTCTTCATCGTCCCGAACGGGACGTTCATCGCGGAGCTCCTGGCCTTCGTCATCGTGCTGTTCGTGGTGGCGAGGTACATCCTCCCGCCGCTCAACCGGATGCTCACCGAGCGCCAGGACGCGATCCGCAGTGAGCTGGCCGCGGCCGACGAGGCCAAGGCCGAAGCAGAGGCCGCCGACGCGGACCGTCGTGCGGCGCTCGAGCACGCGCGTGCCCAGGCACGCGAGATCGTCGAGCAAGCGCAGCGCACCGCAGAGCGCCTCTCCGACGAGGCACGCGCCCGCGGCCAGCGCGAGTACGAGCGGCTGGTCTCGAGCGCCGACGCCGAGGTCCAGCTCGCCCGCAGGCGCGCGCTGGAAGAGGCGGCGCAGCAGCTCGGCGCGGTCGTCGTCGAGACCGTCGAGCGGATCATCGGGCGCGAGATGGACCGGGCAGCGCACCGCGACCTCATCCAAGAGGCCGTCGACGCGCTCGCCCGGGAGACCGGGGAGCCGGGCGCGGCCGCGGCCGCGACCGCCGTCGACGCCGAGCCGTGAACCCGGCCGTCGAGGGGTACGCCGCGGCCGTCGTCGACGCGACGCCCCCATCGGCGCGCGCCGGGCTCGCCGCCGACGTGGCGGCTGTCGACCGCTTGTTCCGGCAGAACGCGGACCTGCGGGCGGCGATGACCGACGTCGCCGTGCCCGCGCGCGCAAGGAGGGCCGCGCTCAGCGAGCTCCTCGGCGGGAAGGTCGGCGACCCTGCGGCGAGGCTGTGCGGCTTCGCGGCCGGCGCGGTGCACGCAGTGGAGGTCCCCTCGGCGATCGCCTGGGTGGCGAACCGGCTGCGCCAGGTCGCCGAGCACGCCGGGGCGCCCGGGGCCAAGGCGACCCAGGCGACAGCGGCCCAGGCGAGCCGGACCCATGCGACAGGGGCCCAGGCGAGCCGGACCCAGGCGACAGGGGCGACAGGCACCGAGCCGACAGAGGAGCCGCTCGGCCACCGCGAGGCACGCGAACGGGTCGGCGGCTACGCGGCGGCGGTCTTGGAGGACCTCTCGGTCGCCGAGCTCGAGACGGTCGAGGACGAGCTGTTCCGGTTCGCCCGCATCGTCGGCTCGACGCCCGAGCTGCGGACGGCGCTTTCCGACCGGGACCTGCCGGCCTCGGTCCGCCGGGGGGTCGTCGACGACTTGCTCTCGGGCAAGGTCCATCCCGCTACCCTGCGACTGGCGGACTACGCGATCGTGGGCGGCCGGCCCCGTGACGTGCCCGGGACGCTCGACTGGCTCGTCGAACAGGTCGCGAGCGCCCGGGGCTGGCGCGTGGCGCGCGTCCGTGCCGGACAGGAGGTCGACGACGAGGAGCGCCGTGAGCTCTCCGAGCGGCTCTCCCGGCTCGCCGGGACGCCGGTGGAGCTGCAGGTGACCGTGGATCCCGCGCTGCTCGCAGGGGTCACCGTGGAGATCGGCGACCTCCAGCTCGACGCCACGGCGCGCGGCCGGCTCGACCGGCTGCGCGAGCACGTGACGACCGGAGGCTGGACCGACCTCGGGTTCGGCCGGCTCGAACGCGCGTCGCACCACGTCGGAGGCGAGGTGGAGGGCGAGAGCGAGGTGGAGGGCGAGAGCGAGGTGGAGAGCGCGGGCCGGCCGAAGGACGCGGCGCCCCGCGGGCCGGAGGATCGAAGAACCGAGGGGAGCGAAGGAAGCTGAGATGGCAGAGCTGACGATCAACGCCGACGAGATCACCGAGGCGCTCCGGCGCCACGTCGCCGAGTACACGCCGCAGGTCGACGCCCAGCAGATCGGGCGGATCGTCGAGGTGGGCGACGGGATCGCCAGGGTGTCGGGGCTCCCGCGCGCGGCGGTCAACGAGCTCCTCGAATTTGAGGACGGGACCCTCGGCCTGGCGCTCAACCTCGACGAGGACACGATCGGCACGGTGGTCCTCGGGGAGGTGGACAACCTCGAAGAGGAGCAGGTGGTGAAGGCCACCGGCCGGATCCTCTCGGTGCCGGTGGGCGACGCCCTCTTGGGCAGGGTGGTCAGCGCGCTCGGCGACCCCCTCGACGGCAAGGGGCCGGTCGCGGCCGAAGAGACGCGGCGCATGGAGGTGCAGGCGCCCGGGATCGTCGGCCGCCAGCCGGTGGCCCAGCCGCTGCAGACGGGCATCAAGGCGATCGACTCGATGACCCCGATCGGACGTGGCCAGCGCGAGCTGATCATCGGCGACCGCAAGACCGGCAAGACCTCGATCGCGGTCGACACGATCCTCAACCAGCGCGACGCCGGCGTGAAGTGCATCTACGTGGCGGTGGGCCAGAAGAACTCGTCGGTCGCCCAGACCGTGGCGACCCTCGAGAGCTTCGGGGCGCTCGCGTACACGGTGGTGGTCGTCGCGTCGGCCGGGGACCCCGCGCCGTTCAAGTACCTCGCCCCGTACGCGGGGTGCGCGATGGGACAGCACTGGATGGAGCACGGCGAGGACGCCCTGATCGTCTACGACGACCTCTCCAAGCAGGCCGAGGCGTACCGGCAGATCTCCCTGCTGCTGCGCCGCCCTCCGGGCCGTGAGGCGTACCCCGGCGATGTCTTCTACCTCCACAGCCGCCTGCTCGAGCGTGCCGCCAAGCTCTCTGACGAGCTCGGCGGCGGCTCCCTCACGGCGCTGCCGGTCATCGAGACCAAGGCCGGCGACATCTCGGCGTACATCCCGACCAACGTGATCTCGATCACCGACGGCCAGATCTACCTGCAGTCCGACCTCTTCTACTCGGGCATCCGGCCGGCCATCGACGTCGGCAACTCGGTGTCCCGGGTGGGGGGCGCCGCGCAGGTCCGCGCGATGCGCTCGGTGTCGGGGACCTTGAAGCTCGACCTCGCGCAATTCCGGGAGCTCGAGGCGTTCGCGACCTTCGGCTCGGAGCTCGACCGGGTGTCCCAGGCGCAGCTCGACCGCGGCTACCGGCTCACCGAGCTGCTGAAGCAGCCGCAGAACGAGCCGCTCCCCGTCGAAGAGCAAGTGGTCGTGATCTACGCCGGCACGCACGGCTGGGCCGACACGGTGGCGGTCGACCAGGTCCGCCGCTTCGAGACCGAGCTGCGCGAGTACATGCGGGCGAACCATCCCGAGCTGCTCGAGGAGATCCGCTCGACGGGCAAGCTCCCCGAGGAGGCCCAGCTCGACCTGGCGATGCGCACCTTCCTCGAGGGCTTCGACACCGGGAAGGTCGACTGAGCCGTGCCCGGTGGAAAGGTCGACTGAGCCGTGCCCGGTGGCCAGGAGCGGGCGCTGCGGCGGCGGGTCCGCAGCATCCAGTCCACGAAGAAGATCACGCGCGCGATGGAGCTGATCGCCGCGTCGCAGATCGTGCGGTCCCTCACGCGCATGACGGCCAACCGCCCCTACCGGGAGGGCATGGCGCGCATCGTCGTGGAGGCGGCGAAGGGCGACCCCGCTGCGGCCCAGAAGCTGCTCGGCGAGCCCGCCGAGCGCCGCGCCGTCGTGGTGCTCTCGCTCGTGGCCGACCGCGGGCTCGCCGGCGCGTACAACGCCTCGACGCTGCGCGCGACCGAGCGCCTGGTGGCCGACCTCGCCTCCCAGGGCATCTCGGTCCGGCTCTTCACCGTCGGCAAGAAGGCGCCCGCGTACTTCCGCTTCCGCCGCCAGGAGGTGGAGCGGTCGTTCCAGGGGATGAGCGAGCGGCCCACGTGGGGGGATGCCCGCACCGTGGCGGCCTCGGTCTCGGCGCCGTTCCTGGCGGGCGAGGTGGACCAGGTGCTCCTCGTCTCGACCCGGTACCGCTCCTCGGGCTCCCAGGAGGTCGAGGTCCGCCAGCTGCTGCCGCTGCCCGAGCCCGAGGAGGCGGCGGCCCGAGAGCCCGCGTCCGCCGGGCAGACCGCTGCGCAGCCCGCCGGCCAGTCTGCCGGCCAGCCCGCCGGCCAGTCCGCCGGCCAGTCCGCCGGCCAGCCCGCCGGCCAGTCTGCCGGCCAGCCCGCCGGCTATACCGAGTTCGAGCCCGACGTGGAGACCCTTCTCGGCCGGCTCGCGCCCCGTGCGGTCGAGTCGGAGATCTTCACGGCGATGCTCGAAGGTGCCGCGTCGTTCTTCACCGCGCAGCAGCGCGCGATGGCCGCCGCGAGCGACAACGCGGACGAGCTCATCCGGACGCTCACCCGCGTCATGAACCGCGCACGCCAGGACGCGATCACGACCGAGATCATGGAGATCGTCGGCGGAGCGGAGGCGCTCCGCCAGTCGAAGGGAGCCTGACCCATGGCCATCACCGCACCCGAGAGGCCGGCCGCCGGCGAGCGGGCGCTCGAGAACGGGCGCGTCGTCGCGATCGCAGGCCCGGTCATCGACGTCGAATTCCCGCCGCACGCGTTGCCCGAGATCAACCATGCGGTCGAGGTTGACCTCGAATTGGACGGGCAGAAGGTCACGGTGACCGCGGAGGTCGCCCAGCAGATCGGCGAAGGACGCGTGCGCTGCATCTGCATGCGCTCGACCGACGGGCTCGTCCGCGGCGCCCCGGTGCGCAACCTCGGCCGCGGCCTCACCGTGCCCGTCGGAGACGCCGTGCTCGGCCACGTCTTCAACGTGCTCGGCGAGCCGCTCGACACCGACGACATCGGCGAGGTCGCCGACCACTGGGAGATCCACCGGCCGGCGCCCGATTTCGACCAGCTCGAGCCGCAGCGCAAGATGTTCGAGACGGGAATCAAGGTCATCGACCTGCTCGAGCCCTACGTGCAGGGAGGCAAGATCGGCCTCTTCGGAGGTGCAGGCGTCGGTAAGACCGTGATCATCCTGGAGATGATCAACAGGGTTGCCACGCTGCACGGCGGCGTGTCGATCTTCGCGGGGGTGGGCGAGCGGACCCGTGAGGGGACGGACCTGTGGATCGAGACCAAGGAGTCCGGCGTCATCGACCGCGCCGCGCTCGTCTACGGCCAGATGGACGAGCCGCCCGGCGTCCGGCTGCGGGTGGGCCTCGCGGCGCTGACCATGGCCGAGTACTTCCGCGACGTGCAGAACCAGGACGTGCTGCTCTTCATCGACAACATCTTCCGGTTCGTCCAGGCGGGGTCGGAGGTCTCGACGCTGCTCGGCCGCATGCCGTCGGCGGTGGGCTACCAGCCGACGCTCGCAGACGAGATGGGCGAGCTCCAGGAGCGGATCACCTCCACCCGTGGGAAGTCGATCACCTCGATCCAGGCCGTCTACGTGCCGGCGGACGACTACACCGACCCCGCACCCTTCACGACCTTCACCCACCTCGACGCGACGACCGAGCTCTCCCGGCAGATCGCGGCCCTCGGCATCTACCCGGCGGTCACACCGCTCGCGTCGACCTCCAACATCCTCGCCCCCGAGGTGGTGGGGGAGCGCCACTACCAGGTGGCGCGCCAGGTCCAGGGCGTGCTCCAGCGCTACCGGGAGCTCCAGGACATCATCGCCATCCTCGGGATCGACGAGCTGTCCGAGGAGGACCGGGTCACCGTGTCGCGGGCCCGCAAGATCCAGCGCTTCCTCTCCCAGCCCTTCAACGTGGGCGAGGCCTTCACCGGCCTGAAGGGCGTCACCGTGCCGATCCAAGAGACGGTCGAGTCCTTCGAGTCCCTGGTGAAGGGCGAGCTCGATGAGGTCCCCGAGCAGGCCTTCTTCAACGTCGGCGGCGCGGAGTCCGTGCTCGAGAAGGCCCGGACCCTCGAGGCCGAGGCGCGCTGATGCCCGACGGCGCCTTCGAGGTCTCGGTGGTCACCCCCGAGGCGCAGCTGCTCCGCACGCAGGCCCGCGCCATCGTGCTGCGCAGCTCCGACGGCGACCTCACCGTCCTCGACGGCCACACGCCGATCATCACCGACGTGCTCCCCGGCGACGTGCGGGTGGACCCTGCGGAGGGGGACCCGGTGCACCTGGCGGTGCACGGCGGCTACCTGCAGGTGGAGACCGGGCAGGGGATCGACGGCGCCGAGGGACGCGCCACCCGGGTCACGCTGCTCGCCGGCACCGCCGAGCTCGCCGCCCAGATCGACGTCCCACGCGCCGAGCGGGCGCGCGCCGAGGCAGAGGCGCGCGTCGAGGAGCTCCGTCAGGCGGCTGGCCGAGCCGGAGGCCCAGGGACCGGCGCGGCGGCCGGCGGCGGTGCGCATGCAGGCGGCGAGGGCGAGGGAGCGCTGCCCGAGGACGTCGAGCTGGCCGAGGCGGAGGCCGCGCTCGAGCGCGCGCGGGTCCGCCTCGAGGTCGCCGGCGTCACCGCGTAGCTCGTCCGCGCCTCGCGCGCCAGCGCCAGCGCCCTCACGGCGCCGGCCCCGCCCCCTCACGGCGCCGGCGCCCGCTGAGGTACGCTTTTGTCGGGGAACGGTGGGTCGGCCGAGAGGGGATCGTCATGGAACGTCGCCGCCGCGTGCCGCGGCAGCTTGCCGGGTGGACAGGGAAGTACTGCGTGGAGGGCGACGTCCCCGAAGCGTGGTACGAGTGCCACGTGCTCGACATCTCGGTCATCGGTGTCGGCATCGAGATGTTCGGTCCGGTGCCCGACCCCGCTGGCCTCCTCGGCCGGCGCGTGATCGTGGAGGCCAACACGCCGACCGGCGCCTCGCTCAGCGTTCGTGCCCGCGGCGAGGTCAGGAACGTCGGCGCTGGCGCCCGGGGGGGTACGCGGGTGGGGATGGAGTTTGTGGACCTGACCGAGACCGAGCGGTCGATCCTGGACGCGCTCGCGATGATGGGCACCCTGTGGTGACCGGCGGCTTCCCGAGGTGACGGGCAGCTCCCCGAGGTGACGGGCAGCGGGCGGCGGGGCCGTCAGGCCGGCACCCTGCGGAAGTACCGGCTGAGGGTCTCTCCCTGGCGCTGGTACGACGAGCCGATCGTCGGGCCATAGAGGATCTCGGGCGGTTCCAGCATGCGCTCGAAGGTCAGCTTGCAGACCGTCTGGCCGTGCTCGATCATGAAGGGCACGTCGTGCGCGCGGACCTCGAGCGCGGCGCGCGAACCTCGGAACTCGCCCGCCGGGTCGTAGCCGAAGCCCGGGTCGAAGAACCCGGCGTAGTGGGTGCGCAGCTCCCCGCTCGTCGGGTCGTAGGCGGTCATCTCCGCCGCCAGGTCCGGTGGCACCGAGACCGCGTCGTCGGACATGAGCAGGTAGAACTTGTTGGGCGAGAGCACGATCCGGTCGCCTCGCTCGCGTACCACCGGGCTCCAGAAGGGCTCGGGGTCGAGCTCTCCGCCGCGGGTGAGGTCGAGCAGCGGCGCGTTGTCCCGCGCGCAGTAGCCGACGCGGCCCTGCTCGTCCCCGCGCAGGTCGAGGCCGAGGAAGAGGCCGTTCGACAAGATGAGGTCCTCGGTGGGCACGGGCCGCTCGGCGCGGTAGAGGAGCGGCTGGCGCTCGTGCACCTCCCGGATCTCTGCGTCGGTGAGCGCGGGCTGCCTGATCGCCAGGCGGAGCTGGTTGAGCGTGAGGTCCTCGCGGACCCGGATCGCGAAGGACAGCGGCACCACCTCGAGGTACAGCACGCCGTCGTAGCCGTTGGCGATCTCGTCGAACCGCTCGCTGTGGTCGGTCACCACCCGCGTGAAGACGTCGATGCGGCCGGTCGAGCTCTTGGGGTTCGCCTTGCCGCGCAGCCCCTCGGGGAGGTGCAGCCGCTCCTTCAGCTCGACCAGGTAAGGGTGGCCGACCTCGAGCATCGCGCCACGCCGCAGGTCGATCTCGTCGAGGGTGTACTCCTCGAGCTTGGCGGCGACCGTGTCGCGTCCGGGTAAGAAGCTGCACCTGATGCGGTAGGCGGTCTCGCCAAGCCGCAGGTCCAGGCTCGCGGGTTGGACATTCTCGGGCGGGATCTTGAACCGGCCGGCGTCGACGTAGCCGGCGCTGATCGCGTGCTCGATGAGCTGGCCCGGCAGGACGCCGTGACCCCCACGGGACAGCCCGGGCACGTGGTGGGGCACAGCCATCGGGGGATGATATGCCTGTGGCGGGCGGCCCGCGCCGGGCCGTCGTGCGCACAGCGCTACCGACCAATTCGACGAGCAGAGGAGCCCCCATGGAAGAGATCACGATGCGCAGCGCGCAATTCGAGGACGGCGGGCCCATGCCCCTCTCCGCCGCGCACGAGAGCGTCGGCGGGCAGAACAAGAGCCCCCAGCTCTCGTGGCACGGCGTCCCTGCGGGGACCAAGAGCCTCGCGCTTACCTGCTGGGACCCCGACGCCCCGACCGCCGTGGGGTTCTCGCACTGGATCCGCGTCGGCATGCCCGCGTCCTTGGAGGAGCTCGCCGAGGGCGCGGGGAGCGAGAGCGGCGACTGGCAGGACGGGATCACCGACTGGGGAGAGCGTGGCTACGGCGGCATGGCGCCGCCGAAGGGCGATCTGCCCCACCACTACCAGTTCACGCTCTACGCGCTCGACGCCGAGGCGGCGGACCTCGGACTCGACGACCGTTCGACCTACGCGAAGCTCCGGTTCCTCGTGCGGGGGCACGTCCTCGCACAGGGCACCATCACTGGGACGTTCGCCGTCAGCTGAGCCGGGCTCTGTCGCCGGGTGAGGCTGAGAGGAGCGCGCGCGACGGGACGGTAGCTTGGTCCGCCGTGGCAGCGTTCCTTCGTTCGTCTCTCGGCGCCCACGCGCCGTCGGCTCCGGAGCCGTCCCCGCCCGGGGCCGCGTCGCGCGTGGCGGCCCCGTCGCGAGCCTCCGTTGCTCCCGGAAGCGAGGCGTTCGCGCCGCTCGTCGTCGCACGGGGGCTCGTGAAGCGCTTCGGCCAGTTCGTCGCCGTGGACGGGGTGGAATTCGAGATCGTCCGCGGGGAGTGCTTCGGCTTCCTCGGGCCCAACGGCGCGGGCAAGACGAGCACGATGCGGATGATCTCGTGCATGTCGCCTGTGTCGGCGGGAACGCTGCGCGTGCTCGGGATGGATCCCGCGGTCGACGGTCCGAGGATTCGGGCCCGGCTCGGGCTCGTCCCACAGGAAGACTCCCTCGACCTCGAGCTCACCGTGCTCGACAACCTGATCGTCTACGCGCGCTACTTCGACATCCCCAAGCCCCACGCGCGCCAGCGAGCCGCGGAGCTGCTCGAGTTCGCACAGCTCACCGAGCGCGCGCACGACAAGGTGGAGCAGCTCTCGGGGGGGATGAAGCGGCGCCTGACCATCGCCCGGGCGCTCGTGTCCAAGCCGGACCTGATCATCCTCGACGAGCCGACCACGGGCCTCGACCCCCAGGCCCGCCACCTCCTGTGGGACCGCCTGTACCGCTTGAAGCAGGACGGGGTGACCCTCGTCATCACGACCCACTACATGGAGGAGGCCGAGCAGCTCTGCGACCGCCTGGTGATCATGGACCACGGCAGGTTCGCCGCCCACGGCACGCCGCTCGAGCTCATCGAGCGCTACTCGACCCGCGAGGTCGTCGAGCTGCGGTTCGCCACCGCCGAGGACCAGGCGGACGCGCTCTTCCTCGGGGAGCTGGCGCAGCGGCTCGAGGTGCTGCCGGACCGCATCCTTCTTTACACCGAGGACGGGGACTCCCTGCTGCGCGAGGCCCACCGCCGCGGGTGCGAGCCGGTGAGCGGGCTCGTCCGCCGCTCGACCCTCGAGGACGTCTTTCTCCGGCTGACGGGCCGGAGCCTCGTCGACTGATGGCCCTCTCGAGAGCCGTCGCGCGCGACGGCACCCGCCCGCTGTGGCTGCGCTCCCTCGGGTACTGGGCGTTCCAGTACAAGCGGACGTGGCGGAGCTCGGTGACCACGAGCTTCCTCGAGCCGCTGCTCTACCTCGCGGCGATGGGGATCGGTCTCGGCACGCTCGTCGACCACCACGTCCACCACGTCCAGGGCGTGAGCTACCTCACCTTCGTGGGGCCCGGGCTCCTCGCGTCGGCCGCCATGCAGGTCGGGGTGAGCGAGTCGACGTACCCGGTGATGGGCGCGATCAAGTGGATCAAGACCTACCATGCGATGCTCGCCACGCCGCTGCGCGTGATCGACGTGCTGGCGGGCCACTTCGCGTGGATCGCGCTGCGTCTCACGATGGTCTCGGCGATCTTCCTCGGGATCCTCGCCGCGTTCGGCCTCACCCGCTCCGCCGAGGCGCTGCTCACGATCCCCGCCGCCGTGCTCACCGGGCTCGCCTTCGCCGCGCCGATCATGGCCTTCGCCGCCACCCAGGAGAAGGACGCCGCCTTCTCGGTGATCTACCGCTTCGGCGTCGTGCCCCTCTTCCTGTTCTCGGGCATCTTCTTCCCGATCACGCGGCTCCCCGGCTGGTTGCAGCCCGTGGCCTGGGCCACCCCCCTGTACCACGGCGTGGCCCTCTGCCGCGCCCTGGTCCTCGGGCAGGCGGCGGCGGGAAGCTCGATCGAGCACACGGCGTACCTCGTCGCGCTGATCGTGGCGGGGTACGGCGCCGCGACGCTTACGTACAGAAGGCGGCTCGTCGTATGAGCGCCACGGTGGCGCCCCGCCGCGCCGCCGGCCCGCCGTCGAGAGGCACGGCGCTTCGGATCACCCCCGCCGCGCTCATCGGCACGAGGCGCGCCGTGCACATGGTGGAGAGGAACGTCTACGTCTACCGGCGGGGCTGGATCTTCCTCGTGTCGGGCTTCTTCGAGCCGTTCTTCTACCTGCTCTCGATCGGGATCGGCATGAGCGCGCTCGTCGGCCCGCTGCGCGTGGGAAGCGAGGTCGTGGCCTACCCGGTCTTCGTCGCGCCCGGTCTGCTGGCGGCGTCCGCGATGAACGGCGCCCTCTTCGACTCGACGTTCAACCTCTTCCACAAGCTCAAGTTCGCCAAGACCTACGAGTCGGTCCTCTCGACGCCGCTCACCGTGAGCGACGTGGCGACGGGCGAGATGGGCTGGTCGCTCATCCGCTCCGGCCTGTACGCGCTCTCGTTCATGTGCGTGATGGCCGCGCTCGGCTACGTCGGGACCGGCTGGGCGGTGCTGTGCTATCCCGAGGCGCTGCTCGTGGCCTTCGCGTTCTCCGCCGTCGGGATGTCGGCGACCACGTACCTGCGCAGCTGGCAGGACTTCGACATGGTCCTGCTCGCCATCCTGCCGATGTTCCTCTTCTCGGCGACCTTCTACCCCCTCACGGTCTTCCCCGGCTGGCTGCAATGCGTGGTGCGCATCACGCCCCTCTACCAGGGGGTGGCGCTCCTTCGCGGCACGGACCTCGGGATCTTTGACTGGGCGATGGCCGGCCACGCCGCGTACCTGGCCGTCTTGGGGCTCGCCGGCCTCGTTGTCACCGGCAAGCGGCTGGGGACCCTGCTCCTCCCCTGAGCTGGTCTGGCCGTCCGGGGCCGGATGGGACGACAGCTCTCTCGATCCCCGGCTCGAACAGCCACCGGGCAGCGAAAGCCAAGCTTGCCCGTCTGGACCGAAGAGTCGTGCACCTGCGCCGAGAAGCCCATCACCAGCTCACGTGGGGACCTGCTGGTCACGCCTCGTCGGAGGCGCCGAGGAACGGCAGGCGCTCGCGCACGTGCCAGCGCCGGCCGTCGAACACCGACAGATCGGCCGCGTCGACGGTGGTCTTCAGGGGAAGCTTCGGGCGCAGGTCTCGCTCGGCGGCCTCGAGCGCCGCATCTGTCGCCGCGTCAGCCACGGTCAAGTGGGGGACGACGTCCTCGTGCTTGCCGCCGTAGGGCGGCGCCTCCGGCCAACGCTCCACCAGTCGGGCGGTCAGGTCCCGGAATCCCCTTGTCGGCTCCGGCGCCAGGTACAAGACGCCGGTGAACCGCCCCACTCGGCTGAACGTCACCTCGAACGGCGCAGTCTTGGCGCACTCGGCCCGCAGCGCCTCGAGCACCGACGCGCTCAGCAAGGCGTCGGGCAGGAACGGGGACACGACGGTGACGTGTGCGGGCACCCCGTAGGCCGCCGAGCTGTCGAAGCGAGCTCGCCACGGCGACACGAGGGGCTCGGCTGCCGGGACCGGCACAGCAATTGCGGACTCACCTCGTTCGAACGGCACCTGTTCCATGCAGCCCACTGTCGCGCCGGGTGTCGCAGCCCGGGTGTCGCAGCCCGGGTGTCGCAGCCCGGGTGTCGCAGCCCGGGTGTCGCAGCCCTCCGGGGTACCGCGGCAACCGGGGTTCATCGGAGTCCATTGCAGCCGATGTGAGAAGAGCTGGTTTGGCATCCCCGCGACGGCGGGTAACAGCGCGCACGGACCGCGATTCCAACGGCGAGCACGATCTCGCTGCGACCCCGAGGAGGAGTGCGATGTCATCAGCAGCCAGGCAGTACGTGACAACGACGGTTCCGGAAGCCACATCGAGACCGCGGCTCGTCCCCGCCAAGGGGGTGATCACGACACGGCCGGCAGTCCCCGTCAGTGTCGTGGTGCTCGGGATCATCGCGCTGCTGGTTGCCGCGTGGGGCGCTGCGGCGCCCTTCGCCGGCCCGGACTTCGGCTTCGTCGCTGACCGCGCGACCGCGTGGCAATGGTCGGTGACGAGCGCGTGCCTGGGGCTCGGTCCGGGCGTGGTGGCGCTCGTCGCGTCGTTGGTCGTGGTCGGCGTAGCGAACCGGACGTCATACGCGCGTCGCGCCGACCTGTTGGTGCTGGGGCTCGCCGTCGCGCTGTGCGGCGCGTGGTTCGTCGTCGGCCAGTACGTCTGGCCAGTCATCTACAAGAGGCTGTACATCGTGCCGTCCGATGTGAACCACTTCATGTGGGAGGAGCTCGCATTCGCGATCGGTCCGGGGGTCATCTTGGTCTTCTGCGGTGCGGTGTTCATGGGATGGGCCGTGCGACGGCAGCTTGCGGTCGTGACGGACCGGTATTCCCAGACGCTGCCCACCACCGTGCCACAGGACACAGGCATGGTGACCGCGAGCTCTCGGGCTGGGTCGCCGTCAGCGGCCACCACCGGGACGATGGCGCCGCCTGCCCCCACCTCGACGATGGCACCGCCAGACTTCAGCTCGACTCCCCCCAGCGAAAGTCCGTTCACCGGGGAACGGGTCGGCGAACGTCCCGTCGGAGAGGAGCCGCCCGGGCGGTAGCTCGTCTCGTCTCAGCGTGCGTGCAGCGGCTCTCAGCGTGCGTGCAGCGCCGCCAAGGCTGCCGGATCGATGTCGCGGTCGCAGAAGAGCAGTCGGCGCCCCGCCGGCTCTGTGCCTTCCCACACGAGGCGGAGGCCGACCTTGGTGGCGACGGCGCGTGACGCTGCGTTGTGGGCCAGCACCGACGCCACGATCGGGGGACCCGGATCGACCATCCTCGCGGCGCCGATCGCGGCCGTTGCGAGCTCGGTCGCGTAGCCGTTCCCCTGGAGCTCGGGACGGATCCGGTAGTAGAGGTTCCACGCAGCTGTCGCGTACAGCCGGCAGCCGCCTACGCCGGCGAAGGTGCTGTCCCGTCCCCGGAGGGCGTCCCGTCCCCAAAGTGAGTCCCGTCCCCGCAGGGACTCCCGTCCCCGGAGGGACACCCGTCCCCGGAGGCGGACGGACCAGTACCCCAGGCCGTCCAGCTCCCAGCTCCGCTCCTCGCGGGCGAGCTGCTCTGCCGTGCGGTCGGGACTGGTGTGCACGCCCGAGGGGAAGTGCCGCCAGACCCGCGGGTCCGCCATCAGCGCGTAGGCATCTGCCAGGTCGGACATGGACAGGGCAGAGAGCTCCAGCCGTTGCGTGAGGAGGTGGCGCAGGTTGCCGTCCACGGCCCCCAGCCGCGGCAGCCCCCCAGCCCGAACAGCCGGCACAGCCTCCCCGCCCGGCACAGCCTCCCCGCCCGGCACAGCCTCCCCGCCCGGCACAGCCTCCCCGCCCGGCACAGCCTCCCCGCCCGGCACAGCCTCCCCGCCCCGCCGGCCTGGTCCGTGCATGCCCACGTCCGAAGTTCCTCTCACGGGTCTCCTGGCGGCGTCCAATCGGCCCTTGCTCAGCACGACAACACCCGACCAGGCATCCGACCAGGCGTCCGACCAGGCGTCCGAGCAGGCCTCCGACCAGGCATCCGACCAGGCCTCCGACCAGGCATCCGACCAGGCCTCGTTCCCCTCTCCGACGTCCCCCAAACGACCCGCTGACGCGGACCTCCCAAGGGTGCGCCGGAGGCCTCCGGCCCGCTAGACCATCGACCATGGACATGCGCTCGGTCGGCCGCTCGGGTCTGCAGGTGTCGCTGCTGGGTCTCGGTGCGAACAACTTCGGCTCTCGCATCGACGAGGAGGCGTCACGCTCGGTGGTGGAGGCGTGCCTGGACGTCGGGGTCACGCTCTTCGACACGGCCAACTCCTACGGCGGGGGACTGTCGGAGGAATTCCTGGGCCGAGCGCTCCGCGGCCATCGGGACGAGGTCGTGATCGCCACCAAGTTCAGCTCGCGCGTCGGTGACGGCCCCTACGACGCGGGCGCGTCGCGCAAGCACCTGCTCGCCGCCTGCGACGCGAGCTTGAGGCGGCTGGGGACGGACTACATCGACCTCTACTACCAGCACTGGCCCGATCCGAAGACTCCGGTGGAGGAGACCCTCGAGACCCTCGACAGCCTCGTCGGCGCGGGGAAGGTCCGCTACGGCGCGAGCTCGAACTTCGCGGGGTGGCAGATCGTCGAGGCGGAGCACGTCGCGAGGGCGCGCGGCACGACGCGGTTCGTCGCGAGCCAGTCGGAGTGGAGCCTGCTCCAGCGCGGGATCGAGCAGGAGGTGGTGCCGGCGTGCGCCGCCTACGGCGTCGCGGTGGTGCCCTACTTCCCGCTGGCGTCGGGACTCCTCACCGGCAAGTACGAGCGGGGGAAGCCCCCGCCGCAAGGGACGCGTCTCGCGTCCTCTCCCCGCTTCGCCGAGGTCGCGAACGATCGGGCCTTCGACACCGTGGACCGGCTGGCGGCGATCGCCGAGAAGAACGGCCGCACCCTCCTCGAGCTCGCGATCGGCTGGCTGGCGGCGCAGCCGACCGTCCCGAGTGTCCTCACCGGCGCGACGAGGCCCGAGCAGGTCCGAGCGAACGCCGCCGCCGCCGAGTGCGTGCTGAGCGCCGAGGAGCTCGACGCGGTCTCCGAGGCGACGGCGCGCCCGGACACGACGGCGCGCTGAGCGCGTTGCAGCCTCTCTCGCCGTGCCCGTGCAGGCGCGAGCCGTGAGCGCGGCCTGGGGCACCGGCCGGCCCCCGGTCGTCGTGCTCGTCTTTCCCGCGGCGCTGACGCCGCTGCTCGCAGAGTCCATCCGTGCGCAAGCGGCGTCGGCGGGGATCTCCATGGACCTTCGGTCCCTCGACTCGTCCGACGTCCCTTCCGCTCGTCCGGCGGGCGCCGCCCGCAAGGGAGGGTCGATGGCGAGCCGCCGGGGCCACGAGCTTCTGCTCGACGACGAGCAGCGGGCGACGCTCGCCGAAGCCGACGTGCTCGTCGGGTTCCAGCTCCCCAGCGGCATCGAGCGGCTCGCCCCCCGGGCGCGCTTCGTGCAGTCCACGTCGGCGGGCGTGGGACGGCTCGTCGCCACGCTGCGAGGAACGTCGATCCGGCTCGCGTCCGCGGCCGGGCTCTCGGGCGACAAGGTGGCAGAGTTCGCGATGGCTCGCCTCCTTACGGTCTGGAGCGGTGCACGGACGCTCGACTCGCTCCAGCGCGCGCGCCGGTGGGCCCCAGAGGAGGTGGACACCTCGCAGATCGCGGGAAGGACGGTGCTCGTGGCCGGCACCGGCGGCATCGGTCAGGCGTTCGCCCGGCGCGCCACGGCGTTCGACCTGCGCTGCGTCGGGGTGCGGCGCCGGCCCGAGCTCGGGACGCCGGCGGGCTTCGAGCGCGTCGTCGGGCCCGACCAGTGGCGCGCGGAGCTGCCCGGAGCCGACGCCGTCGTGCTCGCGCTGCCCGCGACCGACCGGACCGCGCGGCTCGTGGGCGCCGTCGAGCTCGCTGCGATGAAGCGCGGTGCGGTGCTGTGCAACGTGGCGCGCGGCGCGCTCGTCGACGAGGAGGCGCTGGTCGCTGCGCTCACCTCGGGGCACCTCGGCGCAGCAGTCCTCGACGTGACGGCGAGGGAGCCCTTGAGCCGGCGCAGCCCGCTGTGGCGCGCGCCCAACGTCTATCTGTCGCCCCACGTGGCCAACGACTGGCGACCCGAGTACCTCTACGCCGTCGCGCGGCTCGTCGTGGAGAACGTCGCACGGGAGCTGCGCGGCGAGCAGCTCGTCAATCTGGTCGACCTCGCCGAAGGGTACTGAGGCTCACCGGTCGCCTCACCTCGCTCGAGCGCGCGCCCGTCAGGAGTCGTAGCCGAGGCCGAGCCGGTCGAGCAGCCGGAGCCAGGCGTTGCGGCGGCCGCCGTTGTGGTCGGCTCGGGCGAGGGAGAGCCGGGTCGCCTGGACGACGAGCCAGGCGAAGGGCTCGGGCGGGAACGGCGTGGGCTTGGTCCGCACCATCTCGAGCTCGGTGAGCTCGGTCCGGTGCCCTGACAGGAGGTCGAGCATCACCCGTGCGCCGAACCGGCTCGCACCGACGCCGAGGCCCGTGTAGCCGGCCGCGTACGCGACGCGGCCGCGCGCGGCGGTGCCGAAGAACGCGAAGAACCTCCCGCACGTGTCGATCGCCCCGCCCCATCGATGCGTGAAGCCGACGTCGGAGAGCTGGGGGAAGGTCTCGTAGAAGTGGCTTCCCAGGGTGCGGAACGTGGCGAAGCGCTGGTCGTAGGCGGGTCGGACCTTGCGGCCGAAGTGGTAGATCGCGTCCCAACCTCCCCACAGGATTCTGTTGTCCTCGGTCAGCCGGTAGTAGTGGAAGCGGTTGCCGGCGTCGGAGATCCCCTGGCGATGGCGCCAGCCGATGCGCGCGAGCTGCGCGTCGGTGAGCGGCTCGGTCACGAGGACGTGGTCGTACACCGGGACGATGCGCAGGCGCACGCGGAGCAGCAGCGGATCGAACGCGTTGGTGGCGAGCGCGACCCGGTCGGCGAGGACGCGCCCCGAGGGCGTCTCGAGCTCGAGCCCGCGCCGGAGCAGGCCGCCGATCGCGTGCTTGCCCCCCGTCGCGCCCCCACCGCCCGTCGCGCCCCCACCGCCCGTCGCGCCCCCGCCTCCCGACGCGCGCCCGCCCCCCGTCGTCCCCCGCGACATCCCGAGCACGGGGGTGTGCTCGAAGATGCGCACGCCCGCCTCCAGGCAGGCCGCGCGGATGCCCCACGCGAGGCGGGCGGGGTTGACCATCGCGCAGCTCTCGCGGTCCCACACGCCGCCGAGGTACGTCGGGGATGCGACCTCGTCGAGGAGGGCGTCGCGCTCGAGCCAGCCCGGCGGCGGGCCGTCCTCGCCGCGGAGCTCCTCGAGCTGCCAGGGCTGCGTGGCGACGGTGAGGGTCCCCGAGCGCTCCCAGCCGCAGTCGACGCGGTGCTCGGTCACGAATTGCTCGATCGCCTGCAGGTTCTCCATCCCGAGCTTCTCGAGGTGCTCCGCGCTGTCGGGGAAGTGGGCGCGGCCGTTGGCGGGCCCGTGGGTGAGGCTCGCCTCGCAGAATCCTCCGTTGCGGCCCGTTGCCGCCCACGCCGCCTGCTGGGACTCGAGCACCACCACGTCGATCCCGGGGTCCGCCTGCTTGGCGCAGAACGCGGTCCACAACCCGGTGAAGCCGGCGCCCACGACCGCGAGGTCGGCGTGGACCGGTCCGGCGAGCGGGAGCTGGGGGGCGGGTGCGGTCGGGTCGTCGAGCCAGAAGCTGACCGGCTTTGCCCCTGCGATCCTCTCCTCGAGAACCTTCGTTGATCCCCTCGGCAGCGCGCGCACGGTCACCGACGCTAGCTCCGGGCCCGGCGGGGCATGGACGGGCGGGGCATGGACGGGCGGGCATGGACGGGCGGGCATGGACGGGCGGGGCATGGACGGGTCGAGAGCCCCTCGAGCCGCATGACCGGCTGGTGCGGCGGACGGAGATGGGCCGTCGGACCCGACGTGGCACGGTTGGTGCGCGGGTGGTGCCTTCTCACGTAACCTCGCCGCACTGTGCGCGCACCGCTGGAGCTCACCAATACGCACCCTGCGCTGCGGTACTGCTGGCACCCCGTCGCCCGCTCGTCCGACGTCGGGGACCGTCCCCTCCGCGTCGTCCTGCTCGGAGAGCCCTGGGTCCTCGTCCGCCTCCCCGCCCGCGCCGACCCGGCCTCCGCCGACGGCGACGGCCCTGGCGGCCGGCTGGTCGCCTTCTTCGACCGCTGCCCCCACCGGCTGGCCCCGCTCTCGATCGGCACGGTTGTGGAGCACGCCCCCGAGGGTGTCCCGGTGCTCCAGTGCGCCTACCACGGCTGGTGCTTTGCTGCGGAGGGGCGCTGCATCGAGATCCCCGCGCTCGGGCCCGGGTGCGCCCACATCCCGCCCAGGGCGCGCCTGCGCGCGGCCGCCGGCGTCGCCCAACGTCACGGCATGGTGTTCCTCCGTCCGACAGCGCCTCCAGGGAGGGCCCCGGACGCCGAAGAGGCCCGCGCCCCCGACCTCCTCGGGCTCGCGGAGCTGCCCGACGTCGCAGAGGCGTACGACCCGGCCTTCATGGCTGGGGACCTGCCGGTGATCCGCGCGCACGCGTCGGCCGGGATGCTCGCCGACAACTTCTTGGACATGGCCCACTTCCCGTTCGTCCACGCCGCCACGTTCGGCGCCGGGGAACCGGTGGTGGCACCGATGAGCATCGAGCGCGACACGTCGGACACCAAGGGCCGCTGGTCGTTCACCGCAGTGAGCGAGCACCCGTTCCTCAACCGGGAGGACCCGGGCGTCGCCGCCGGCATCCGACCGCTCGAGCAGCGTCGGCGCGTCACCTACCGCGTGCACGCGCCCTTCCACCTCGTGCTTCGCCTCGACTTCCTCGACTCGGGCGGCACCAACGTCATCGGCTTCTTCCTCCAGCCCGAGCACAACGACACCTGCCGCATCTTCTCGACGATCTGGCGCGACGACATCGGCCACGATCCGTCCCGCATGGCGGCGGCGGTCGACTTCGAGGTGAAGGTGATCGAGGAGGACCTCGCGATCCAGGAGTCCTACGACGTGGGGTACTTGCCGCTCGATCCGACCGTCGAGGTGCACACCCGCGCTGACCGCACGACGCTCGAGCTGCGCCGGATGCTCGGGGACCTCGTGAGGGCTGCGTCGGCGCACGACGAGCAGGCGCGGCAGACCACGCCCGGTGCGCCGTGACCGCCGGCGTCCTCGTCGTCGAGCACCCCTTGGTGCAGCACCGCCTGGTCGCCTTGCGCGACGAGAGGACCGAGAGCGCGGAGTTCCGCAAGCTCGTCCACGACATCTCGACGTTCGTCGCTTACGAGGCGCTCCAGGACCTCGCGACGGGCCGGGTGCGCGTCCGGACGCCGGTGGGCGAGGCCGAGTGCACGAAGATCACCGAGACCGTGCTGCTCGTGCCAATCCTGCGCGCGGGGCTCGGGATGGTGCCGGCGGTCCAAGAGCTCCTTCCCTACAGCGAGGTCGCGCACGTGGGGCTCCGGCGCGACGAGGTCACTCTCCGCTCCGATGTCTATCTCGACCGCGTGCCGCGTGACCTCACCGGCCGCCGGGTCGTGGTCTGCGACCCGATGCTCGCGACGGGCGGCTCGCTCACCCAGGTGTGCGACCTGGTCATCTCGCGCGGCGCCTCTCATGTGCAGGCCTTGTGCGTGGTCGCCTCGGTGCCCGGCATCGAGCGGTTCCGCGCGGCGCACCCCGAGCTGCCGGTCGCCTGCGCCGTGATCGATCCCGAGCTCGACGAGCGCGGCTTCATCGTCCCGGGCCTCGGCGACGCCGGCGACCGGCTCTTCGGCCCGCCCGCGTGAGGCGCGTGAGCTGAGAGCAAGCCTGGCGGCCCGCGCGACGCCCAGGTGACCCTAAAATGCTGGAAACCGGCAGCTCCTGCCGGTCCAGAAAAGACGCGGTGACGCGATGACCAGACGAGCGCTCGCCACGATGGGCTTGCTGGCTGCAACGGTGGCCCTGGCTGCTGCGCTCTCCGTCACCTTGGCTCCCGGCCACCCGCGGCAGCAACTGGCCGCCCGCCACGCCAGGCTCCTTCCGGTCGTGCACCCCAACAGCTCGCCGACGGCCAAGGCCTCGGCACAGCGCAGCTCGCCGCCTCCGCCGCAGTCCACGCCGCCGATTCGGACACTGCCGTGGACACAGCTCACCGGGTACGCACCGCCTCCCTACGTCCCCGAGGCGGCGGTCCAGGCGGTTGCCCTGAAGGCAGCTGACGCGATGGGTGGAGGGCGCATCATCCGGACGGAGCTCGAGACCCTGACAGCCGCAGGACATGCGATCGGGGACACGGTGAGCCCGTCCAACGTCTCACGGGCTCGCATGGTCTGGCTCTTGTGGATCGTCGGGACCTGGCAGGGCGGCTGCCTCACTACTGACTGCCCTGCCCAGCCCGACACCCTCTACTACGCCATGTTCGACGCCAAGACGGGGACGAGCTTCGGGTACGGCACGGGCTTTCACATGCCTGGAGCGCCGGCGGTTCGAAAAGGCGTGCATCTGGGCAACTCCACCTGATCGCCGGCGCCTGACCACGAGCCCGCCGTGGCGGCGCCGTGGCGGCGTCGTTGCGCCGCCGAGGCTCTGCTCCGCCCGCTCCGCCCCGCCCCGCCCCGCTCTGCCCACTCTGACCGCTCCGCTCCGCCCGCTCCGCGGGGCCGGGTGCGCGCCGGCGTCGCTACAGGTAGGGTTCCTTCCTGTTCGAGATTGTGCCCAGAGAGGAGCGCGATGCGTACCCCGATCGTCCCGATGGCCTCGATCGAGCCGATGACCGCGCCCGCCGGTGCGGGGGGATGGGCGCCGGTCCCCGGTTGGCAGGTCGCAAGCACGGCGGACGCCGGCGTCGAAGGCGAGCTCGTGTCCCTCCCCGGCTACGACGCATCTTCGTGGCTGCACGCGCCGGCGCGTTCGACGGTTCTCGCGGCATTGGTGGCGAACGGGGAGGCAGCACCCGACGACGTCTTCTTCTCCACGGTGATGCGCGACCGCTTCGACCCGGCACGGTTCGCGGTCCCCTGGTGGTTCCGTGCGGCGTTCAGGCTCTCGGGCCCCGCGCGCACGTACGTGCAGGTGCGTGGGGTGATTCCCCGCGCGGACCTCTGGGTGAACGGCCGCCGGGTCCTCGACGCAGGCGCGCTCGCCGGCGCGTACCGCGTCGAGACGGTGGACGTGACCGAGCACGTGTCGCCCGGCCTGAACGCGCTCGCGCTGCTGGTCTATCCGGGTGATCCCATGCAGGACCTCTCGATCGGTTGGATCGACTGGGCGCCGCCTCCGCCAGACCACAACATGGGACCCTGGCGCGACGTGCTCGTCGGTCGCAGCGGCCCGGTCAGGCTCGGTCCCCCTCACGTCACGACGACGTTCGACCCGGAAGCAGGGACCCGCCGCGCGCACCTGCGCGTCCGCGCGGAGCTGCACAACCGCTCGGGGTCGCCCCAGCGGGTCCTGATCTCCGGGCGCGTCGCCCGGGAGGACCTGTCGATCGGCTTCACGACCGAGGTGGACGTCGAGGCCGGCGCGACGGCGCTCGTCGACGTGCGCGGCGACCGCCTCGTCATCGACGACCCTCGCCTTTGGTGGCCGATCGGCGAAGGGGAGCAGGACCTGTACGCGCTCGCGCTCGATGCTTCTGCCGAGGGGATCGTGAGCGACCACACCGAGACGGTCTTCGGGATCCGCACGGTGACGAGCGACCTGCGGCCCGGCGGCGGGCGCCAGTTCGAGGTGAATGGGAGGCCGGTGCAGATCCTCGCGGGGGGGTGGTCGCCCGACCTCCTCTTGCGCCACGACGGCCGGCGTCTCGCCTCGCAGATCGAGCTCTGCGCCCACCTCGGCCTGAACGCGATCCGCCCGGAGGGCAAGCTCGAGAACCCCGAGTTCTACGAGCTGTGCGACGCTGCGGGGATCATGACCCTTCCTGGATGGGAGTGCTGTACCAAGTGGGAGGCGGCGGCCGGCACCGGGGGGACCCCTTGGGACGATCACGACCTGGACGTTGCCGAGCGTTCGATGGCCTCGGAAGCCGAGCTCCTTCGCTGCCATCCGTCAGTCGTGGGCTTTTTGATCGGCAGCGACTTCGCGCCTCCCGAGCCGGTCGCCGAGCGCTACGTGGCGGCGCTCGAGGAGAGGTGGTGGGACCTCCCCGTCGTCGCGTCGGCGACGGAGCAGGGGACGGACGCCAGCGGGCCGTCGGGCATGAAGATGACCGGGCCCTACGACTGGGTGCCGCCGGTCTATTGGTACTCGCGCGATCCGCAGCGAGGCGGCGCGGTGGGCTTCAACTCCGAGACGAGCGCCGGCCACGTGCTGCCGCGTCTCGAGGGGCTGCGCCGGATGCTCTCACAAGGGGAGCTCGAGCGGCTGTGGCAGCATCCCGAGCACTCTCAGTACCACTCGGGGCCGCCGTCGGTCTTCGCAGATCTGAGGGTGTTCGCACGCGCGCTCGCCGAGCGGTACGGGCCGCCGGAGAGCCTCGCCGACTTCGTCGGGAAGGCGCAGCTCGCGGGGTACGAGGCGGCCCGTGCGCAGTTCGAGGCGTTCACGAGCCGCGCCTTGGAGGACGAGCCCGCGACCGGTGTCGTCTACTGGATGCTGAACCCGCCGTGGCCGAGCCTCAACTGGCAGCTCTTCGACTACGACCTCGACACGCCGGGCGCCTACTGGGGTGCGCACAAGGCGCTCGAGCGGCTGCACGTGTCGTACGCGTACGACACGAAGACGGTGCAGGTGCTCAACCGGACCCGAGCGCGCGTCGGCCCGTCGAGCGTGATCGTCCGCCACTGGGCGGTCGAGGGGGACCTGCTGGCAGAGGACCGGCACGAGTTGGCCGCGGTCGACCCGGGCCGACCGCTCGAGGTCGCGCCCGTCTCGGTCCCCGCGGGCGTCCGCGGGCCGTGGTTCCTCGAGCTCGAGCTCTACGAGGACGCAGCCCGGAGGAGCCGGAACGTGTACTGGCTCTCTGCGACTGAGGACGTCGTCGACCCCGGTGGACTCGACTGGTACACGGTCGGGCTGTCCCAGTACTCGGACCTTCGGGCCGTCGGTCTTCTGGGCACCCGCGAGGCGCGGCGCCCGCGTGTGCTCGGCACGGCCCGCGCCACGAGGTCCGGCGCAGACCTTCTCGTTGAGGTGGACCTCGCGCACGTGGACGGCTCGGCGCCCCCGGCACTGCACCTCCACGCATCGCTCATGCGATCGGGGGAGCGGGTGGCGCCGGTCCTTTGGGACGACAACGACATCACGCTCTTTCGCGGGCAGACGGCCGTTCAGAAGGGGAGGGTCGCGACCGCCGGCGTCGAGGACCGCCAGGGGCTCGCAGTTGTGATCGAGGGGTTCAACCTGCACCGGCCGCTGCTGTGCCCCCTCGCGGTTGCCTGCTGACCCGGGGCGGGACCTGCTGAGCGGCGTTCAGCGGACGACGCCCGCCGCCGGTCGGGACTCGGCGACCGCCACGAAGCACGCGGCGTGCTGGCCGGGCGCCACCTCTTCGAGCACCGGCGTCTCGCGGCGGCACCGCTCGATGACGTACGGGCAGCGGGGAGCGAACCGGCACCCCGGCACGGGGTCGACCACCTTCGGCGGCTCGCCGGCGTCGGCGATGTCGGCGGCCGCGGCCGAAGGTGCGCTCGGGTCCGGCGCCGCGGAGAGGAGCAACTTCGTGTAAGGGTGCTGGGGGGAGGAGAGCACCTGCTCGGTCGGCCCCTCCTCCACGATGTGGCCCGCGTACATGACGAGGACCCGGTCCGCGACGTAGCGCGCCGACGCGAGGTCGTGGGTGACGTAGAGGACCGAGACTCCCTCGTCCTGGCGGAGCCGGGACATCACGTTCAAGAGGCCGATGCGGATCGAGACGTCGAGCATCGAGACGGGCTCGTCCGCGAGGATCAGCTTTGGGCGCAGCGCAAGCGCTTGTGCAAATCCGATGCGCTGGCGCTGGCCGCCGGACAGCTCGTAGGGGTACTTGGCGAGCACGGCGCCCGGCGGCGTGAGGCCCACGGCTTGAAGCACGCGGCGTGCCTCGTCGCGCCTGGCGCCCCGGTCGAGGTCGGGCCGGTGCAGCTTCATGGCGCGCAGGATCCCGTGCCCGACGCGGTAGGCGGGGTTGATCGAGCTGTACGGGTCCTGGAACACCATCGGGACGTTGCCGCGATAAGCCAGGCGGTCCTTGCGGCTGCGCTGCTTGGAGAGGGGCCGCCCGGCGAACCGGATCTCGCCGGCAGTCGGGCGATAGACGAGCGCGAGGAGGCGGACGACCGTGCTCTTGCCGCTCCCGCTCTCACCGACGAGCGCCACGATCTCGCGCTCGCCGATGCGGAAGGAGACGTCGTCCACAGCGTGGAGGAAGCTCCTCGAGAGGATCCCGCCCATCTTGAAGTGCATCGACAGTGCCTCGACCTCGAGGAGCGGCGCCGCGATCTCCACCGGCGGGACCGTCTTCTGGCGGCGCGCGGGGCCGGCGAGGGTCACGGTTTCGGCCGCCTGCACGGTCTCGGCACCCGGCGCGGCGTCGCGCACCTGCACGGTCTCGGTGACGCGCTCGGGGGTGGTCCGCGCCCCCGACGCGATGGCCGAGCGCGCCGGCCCGCTCGGGCTGGGCGGCTCGACCCACGCGGGGTGGGGGTCGTAGCGGAGGCAGCGGACCAGCACGTCGTCCGCGGGGTAGAGCGCCGGTGCGACGTGCGCGCACGCGTCGAACGCGACCGTGCAGCGTGGGGCGAACCGGCATCCGGGGAATGGACTGGCCAGGTCGGGAGGAGACCCCGGGATGCCCGTCAAGGGGACCTTCGGGCCGCGGATCGACGGGAACGCCTCGAGCAGGCCGCGCGAGTAGGGATGCCGCGGGGAGGTGAAGACCTCGGAGGTGCGCCCGAGCTCCGCGACCTGTCCTGCGTACATCACCATGAGCCTGTCCGAGTACTGTCGGATCAGGGAAACGTCGTGAGTGACGAAGATCACCGCGAACCCGAACCGCTCCTGGAGGTCCTTGATCTGGCGCATGAGCGCGCGCTGGGCCACGACGTCCAACGCGGACGTCGGCTCGTCCATCATGACGAGCTGCGGCGTGAAGAGGAGAGCCATGGCGATCATCGCACGCTGTCGCATGCCCCCCGAGAGCTGGTGCGGGTAGCTGTCCAGGTGGACCGGGTCGATGGACACCAGTCGCAGCGCCTGGGCGGAGCGCTCGGCGATCTCCTCGTCGCTCATCGAGGAGTGCGCCCGGCAGGCGTCGCGCATCTGGGCTGCCACGGTCATGACGGGGTTGAGCGCGTTCATCGCGCTCTGCATGACGACCGAGAGCTCGCGCCAGCGGATGTGACGGAGCTGCTTGTCGGACATCTCGACCATCTCCTCGCCGCGGAAGGTGACGCTTCCGGCGGTGACCCCGGCCGGCGGGCTGAGCAGTTGTGCGACCGCGAACAGGAGCGTCGACTTGCCGCAGCCGGACTCGCCGACGATGGCGAGGAACTCGCCAGAGGACACGTCGAGGTCGACGTCGTCGACTGCGACGACCGGGCTGTCCTCGGTCGCGTAGGCGACCGAGAGCTGCCGCACTGAAAGGAGGGGTCCCTCGAGGGTCATGGCAGGGATCGTGCCGCGTCCTTGCCCGGCGAGGGCACCGGGGCGGAGAACGGCACGCGTGAGAGCTTCTTCACGGGTCGGAGGGCCGGATTCGCGATCTCGTCGAAGGCGTAGTTCAAGAGGGCGAAGGCCGCCCCGAGGCCGGCGACGAACAGGCCGGGCATGATCGCCCACAGCGGCATGCCCGCTTGCAGCGCTTCGCTGCTCTGCGCCCAGTAGAGCATCGTCCCCCAGCTGAGGGCGTTCGGGTCGCCGAGCCCGATGAACTGCAGGCCGGCCGCCGCGAGCACGGCGTACGCGGCCGACCCGAGGAATGTCGCGACGATGAGCGAGGTGAGCGTCGGCGTGATCTCGCCCATGATGATGAAGCTCGACCGCTCCCCGCGCACGCGGGCGGCTTCGAGGAAGTCCCGGTTGCGCAGCGACAACACCTGGGAGCGGAGTTGACGAGCGCCGAATGGCCAGCCCAGCAGGCCGAGCACGAGGATGATGTCGAGGGTCCCGACGTTGTTGAGGTACGCGGCGACCACGATGATGAGCGGGAATGTCGGGATCACGAGGAGGACGTCGGTGAGCAGCGAGAGCGCGCCGTCGGCGACGCCGCCGCTGTAGGCGGCGCTCACGCCCACGATCACCGAGAGGACCGTCGAGATGCCGCCTGCGGCGAAGGCGATGACAAGCGTCTGCCGGGCTCCCCAGACGAGCTGGGAGAGGACGTCTTGGCCCTGTGACGTCGTGCCGAGCCAGTGCGCGGCCGAGGGACCGAGACCCGGGGCGAATGTCATCGCCGTCGGGCTGTAGGGCGCGATCAACCCCGGAATGGCAGCCAGCACCAGGAAGAAGAGGAGCAGGAGCGCTCCGGCGAAGGCCTTGCGGTTGTGGCGAAGCGCCCGCCAGAACTTGGCGCCCGGGACGCGGCGCCCCGGCTTGTCGGGGGGCTCCGCCTCTGCGGCAGCCGCCACTGCGGGTGCCGGGAGCTCGACCGGGATCCGGGCGACCGTCACGCCCGACGCTCAGGCATGCTGGAGCTCCCGCGTCCTCGGGTCGATCAGGGCCGCCACGATGTCGGCAAGGAGCACGCACGCGAGCACCGCGACGGTGATCAAGAGGAACAGGGCCTGCATGAGCGGGAAGTCGTGCGCGCTCACAGAGTTCAAGAGCATGTAGCCGAGACCGGGGTAGTTGTACACCCACTCGACCAGGATCGCGCCCGACACGATGAAACCGAACGACATGGCGAACCCGGTCAGGTTGGGAAGGATCGCGTTCTTGCCTGCGTAGCGCCACATCACCTGCCACGACTTGAGCCCCTTCGCGCGGGCCATCCGTACGTAATCTTCGGCGAGCACCGTGATGGTGTTGTTCCGCATCGTCAGGATCCAACCCCCGACCGAGGTGACGAGGATCGTGAGCGCGGGCAGGAGCGCATGGTCGAGGACATCCCCGATGTAGCCGAGCGTGAAGGAGGGCACCGCTCCGAGCGAGTAGGCGCCTTCGTTCGGGAAGACGGTCAGGGTCGTCGCGAACGCGTAGATCGCAAGAAGGGCAAGCACGAAGTACGGAAAGCTCGAAAGGATGACGAAGATCGGCGGCAGCGCGCTGTCCAGCAACGAGCCTCGCCTCCACGCGCTCACCAGGCCGATCAGGGTGCCGGCGACGAAGGCGATGATCGTGGTCGTCCCGAGAAGGCCGAGCGTCCAGGGGAGCGCGTCGAGCACCATGGTCCGCACCGGGGTGCCGAAGCTCGTCGTGATCGAGATCCCGAAGTTGAACGTCACCACGTGATGCCAGTACTCGACATACTGGGACCACAGACCCCCGCGTGTGCTGTGGGCGCCGAGCAGGACCGTGAGTGCCTTGATCGCCCGAGGGTTCAGGTGGGGATGCTCGGACTCGAGGGCCTGGACGGGGCTGCCCGGCATCAGCCGCGGCACGAGGAAGTTGAAGCTCACCGCAGCCCAGACCGTGACGACGAAGAAGAGGAGCCGTCGCAGCACGAACCTCATCTGCGCGGCCTCCTCTCCCTCGGTCTCATCGGTCGGGTCGTGCCATCTCGGATGCGGCGGCCTACTTGCAGCCAGCCTTGGGGTACAGGTGCAGCAGCACCACGGCCGCGTCGGGGGTGACGTACTGCGAGGGCTGCGCGTACGGGTCCTTCGGAGTGGGCCAGCCGCCGATGCACTGCGTGTCGTACTGGTACCAGTCCGGCTGCTCGGTCACTGGAATCGTCGGCACGTCTGTCAGCATCACCTTCTCGAGGTCGTCGACGATCTGGTGCTGCTTGGCGCTTGTCGTCGTGCTTGTGAACTCCTCGAAGAGCTTCTGGGTCTCCGGGCTCGCGTAGCGCTCGTAGTCGCCGTTCGCCGTCTTGCCGATCGGCGCGGTCGTCGCGTCGTTGAGCAGTGTCTCGAACTCGTAGTACGGACCCGGCCCCCCTGTGAACGCGTTCCACGCGAGCTGGTACTTGCCCGTCTGGACTCGGGCGGTATAGGTCGTGTTCTCGTAATTGCGCGCGGTCACCTGGATGCCCACCTTCGCCAGCTCTGCGATCGCGACGTTCGCGGATGCCACCCAGTCGGAGTACGTCCCGTTGTTCACCATGGTGAACGAAAGTTTCTCATTGCCCTTGTGCATCACCCCTGTCGGGCCTTTCTTGAACCCTGCGTGCTGCAGGATCGCGAGCGCCTTCTTCGGGTCGTACGCGTACGCATTGCCGTACCGCTTGGCGAGGGAGCTGTCATACCATGTCTTGAAGGTCGGCAGGGGGACGCCCGTCTGGTTGGCCGGCAGCTCCTCGCCTCCTTCGCCGATCTTGGCTACCTTGGGCTTGTCGATGGCGTACGACATCGCGCGACGGACGGCCACGTTCGACAGGATCTTGTTCTTCAGGTTGATGAAGATGCTCACTGTGGAGACGGGCGGGCTCCACGCGTGGAAGTACTTCGGGTTCTTGTCGATGTAGGTCTTCTTGATCCCGGGAATGTACTGGGCGCCCCACTGGTCCTTGCCGCTCGCCAGGTCCTCGTTGGCCGGCGTGTTGGAGAGGTACGCGGGGAAGTTCACCGTCTTGATCTTGGGGAGCCCTGCCTGCCAGTAATGGGGGTTCGCCTTGTACTCGACGTCGCTCCCGCTGCAGCTCTCGACGACGTAGGGACCGGTGCCGATCGGGTGGTTGTCGAGGAACGTTGTCGGGTTCTTCACCTTCGACCAAATGTACTCCGGCACGATCGGGGTCTTGGTGGCAATGCTGTAGAAGTACGGCACCGCGACGTGCTTGAACTGGAAGACGACCTGATCTGTTCCCTGCTGGGTGACGCTCGACAGGACGGACCAGTCGGCGTTGCCGTCGAGGGCCGGGTGCCGCTTCATGAGATTGAAGGAGAAGACGACGTCTGCGGCGGTGAACGGCTTGCCCGAGGACCAGGTGACGCCCTTTCGTATCGTGAAAGTGAGCGTCTTGTTTGTGTTGCTCCATGTCCACTTGGTCGCGAGCCACGGCGTGATTGTCTGAGGACGGAGCGCGTCCTCGAACGCGAGCTCTTCGTAGATGTAGCCGAAGGAGAATGTGCCGTCTGTCGGGTTGTAGGGATTGAAGTGGCAGGGCCACGTCTCCCCGTACTCGTCGGCGATGTTGAGCGGTGTGGCCGTCGCGGAGATGCCCGCCCCGGCGGTCCCCCCCGAAGCGACGGTCCCCGCGCCTGCCGTCATGAGCAGCACTCCCAGAGCGCAGAGCACCCTCGTGCACGCGTGCCTCATCGGTGTCCTCCTGTCATCTGACAGTCTCCACTGTCTCCACTGTCGTCACTGTCGTCACTGTCGTCACTGTCGTCGTCCCAGCCGATACCGGCGCAGCCCTCGTGCCCACCTGCGCGGCGAGCCCGAGGCCGAGGTCGGCTGCGCCTCGCAGCGGCGCGTCGAACGGGTATGCGCCCAGGACCAGCTCCGGAGGGAACGGCACGTGCTCGTCGAGCGCGCGGCGCAAGGGCCCCTCGATGCGACCCCACGCCCGCACCATTCCCCCGCCTACCGCGATGCGCTGTGGGTCGATGGCGATCGCCAGGTTCACCAGGTGGAAGCTGAGCTCTTCGAGGAACCCGTCAAGGACCCGGGCTGCGCGTCCGTCGTCACCGGTGCCGGCCGTCGCGAACAGATCTGCCACTCTCGCGGCATCCGCGGCGGTGCGGCCGTCGCCGCCCGGACCGTTCTGCTCGCCTGCCAGTGCCCGCGCCATCCCCATGCCGCTGACGAGGTCCTCGAGGACCTCGGCGTCGTGGCCTGCTCCCGCTCTGCCGTCGGCGTGCTCGGGTGCCCGGTGGGCGCGAGGCGGTCGGCGTGGCAGCGCGTACCCCACCTCCCCGGCGGCGCCGTGCGCGCCGTGCAGCACAGTGCCGCCCGTCACGATGCCGACGGCGAACCCGGTCCCGAGGTTGACGTAGATGGCGGGATCGCACCCGGCGAGCGCCCCGTGGCGCAGCTCAGCCTGCGCCGCGAGCTTCACGTCGGTTGCTACGACTGCGGGCGCGCCGAAGGACGCCTCCAGCCTCCGGCGAAGCGGCAGCCTGTCCCACCCGCGGATGGCAGGCGAGAGCACGACGCCGTCCTCCCCAGGTATCCCGAAGGTGCACGCGCCCACGGCAAGGAGCCGTGCGTCGCCCACGAGGCGGCGACCCAGCTCGACGCCGAGCGCGAGGTTCGCGTCGGCGTCCAGCTGCGGTGTCGTGGAGACGAGGTCGCTGTCGATCCAGCGCCCTGAGGGGGTGCAGGTGCAGGCCGCGATCTTGGTCCCGCCGAAGTCGATGGCGAGCACCGTCCCTCTCGCGCCGCTCCCGCCCCCGTCGCCGTGTGCCTCAGTCGGTCCCAGCGCTTCCCCCCTCTCGGTGCTACGCGCGGCGGCCGGTGAAGCTCCACGCCCCCGCGTCACTCCAAATAGGAAACTATCTTGATCGTAGTGTCCGTGGCAAGCGGCGAGAGGCGTGCCAAGCTCCGAGCGATGACCGACCCCGTCGCGCAACCAGCGGAGCAGGGCGGTCCTTCCCCGGACGTGCCCGAGCGCTTGGACGCCTGGGGGCCTTCGCCCGGGGCGTACGCGGCTGAGCTGCGCGAGGCGCGGCGTGGGGTGAAGCCGCAACTGATGAGGGCGATGAACGAGCGGGTGGTGCTCGAGGTCGTCCGCTCGGAAGGACCCGTGTCGCGCGGCGAGCTCTCGCACCTCTCGGGCCTCTCCAAGCCGACCGTCGCCGTGGCGATCACGGCGCTCGAAAGGGACGGGCTCGTGCGGGTAGCGGGCTTGCGCTCCGGGGCGCGAGGCCCGGCGACGACCCTCTACGAGATCCGCCCGGAGTCGGGCTTCGTGCTCGGTCTCGACGTCGGACGCGAGTACCTCCGTGGGGCGATCGCCGACATCACCGGCCGTGTGCACGCCCGGAGCGCTCGGCGCGTGACGGTGGCGGCCGCCGGCCACCGGGTCGCGGAGCTGCTCGGTCTCGCCGACAGCCTTTGCGAAGAAGCCGCCGTCCAGCGACGCCGCGTGACCCAGGTCGTCGTCGGGAGCCCAGGCGTCCTCGATCCGGCCAGGGGGACGCTCGTCGCCGCGCGCAACCTTCCGGGCTGGGGGCGCTTCGGGGTCGTCCAGGAGCTGAAGGAGGCGCTCGGCCGCTCGACGGTCGTCGAGAACGACATTGCGTTGGCGGCCCTCGCAGAGCGCGACCTCGGCCACGGACGGGGCGTTGGCACGTTCTGTTTCGTGAGCGTCGGCACGGGCATCGGGATGGGACTGGTCATCGATGGACGGCTGCATCGCGGGGCGCGGGGCGCCGCAGGCGAGATCGCGTACTTTCCCATCGGCGGCACCGCGCGGGACGCGAGTCCCGGGCGGGTCCGCCACCACGGCGAGCTCGAGAGCGCGGCGTCTGCCTCGGCGGTGGTGCGGGCGGCGCGCCGAGCAGGCGTGATGGGCGCGAGCTCAGCGCGCCGTGTCTTCGCGGCGGCAGAGGCGGGGGACAGTCGGGCACGCGAGATCGTCGAAGATGAGGCGCTTCTGGTGGCCAAGGCGGTCGCGTCGGTTGCTGCCGTGGTGGATCCGGAGCTCGTGGTGCTGGGTGGCGGCATCGGCCGCGCGCCCGGCTTCGCCGCCCGCGTGGCCGAAGCGCTCGAAGGGATCTTCCCGTTCGCGCCGCGCCTGGTCGTGAGCGCGCTCGGCGACGACGCGGTGGCTGACGGCTGCCTCGCCCTCGGCGGAGAGATCGCCTGGCGCCTTCTCCTCGAGCGGTCTTGAGCGCCCCGACCGCCCGCTCGGCGCTTCGGCGCCGTTCCGGGTGCGAGAGCCGTCGCTGCGAGTGAGCGCAACGTTGATGACCGGGCCTTCATTGATCAGGTATCGGTCTCGGGGTTGCCACCGAAGAAGGTTGGTGGGCCATCCCTTGGCCGTGGCGCCTCGCCTCGGCTCGACCTGCGGATCGAGCCCGACCTTGGCATGCTCTTCGCGAGCGTGCCGACGAGGAGCATCGCAGCATCTGCGCGCTCGCCCGGGACGCGGGGCGTACCCGACCACGCCGACGAGCGCGTGCCTGTCTTGAAGAACGTCGGTGCGTATCGTTGATGACCCGCGAGCCATGACCCCTTCACCTGAGCACCCTGGCCGAGCCGACGCACTGCTCACAGCGCCGGTGGGTCGCTGCCTCGTCGCCGAGGTCGCCGGGCTTCGGTTCGTCGACCTCCTCGACGCGTTGGAACTGCCCTATCCCCCCAACATCGCAGGCTTCACCAACGCGCCTTGTGGACGAAGAGGTCGGCGACCACGGACGGTGCTCGGCCGGCGCGTCGTCATCGACCCGCTCCATCGGGGCAGGCGATCCGTCACAAAGGCCACGAGCGCCCACAGAGCGGCGCTCGCCGGCGTGAGACCCGACTACGTCCGCGACGCGGTCCGTCGCATCGTGCACGACCCCGACGGTCGACGTCGCCTCGACGTGGGGGACTCCTTGGCAGTGCTCGAGGCGCTCAGCCACGTGATCCGGAACGTTGGGTTCTGGGGCAACGAGCGCGACTACGACCGCTTGCTCGCTGCTGCCGCCGATGACCTCCGTCCGGTGGCCGACGCCCTCGTCGCATCGCCGGCGACCCAGTGGTGGTGGGACGACGTGGTGCGCGGCGACCAGCGGTTCGCCGCGCGGGCAATCGACGACGGGACCGGCCCTCCTCGTGGCGACCAGGTGAGCGAGCAAGTGAAGACGTCGACCGAGAGGCTGTTCGCCGAGGAGACCAGTGCGCGGGCGCGCCATCGGTCCCCGAGCGACGTCCCGCAGAACGCGTCCGGGGACTGGTGGTCCATCCCGATCCCCGGGCTCTGGACGAGCCGTGCCGTCTCTCCCGTTCCCGCCCTCCACCTCGTGTGCGCAGAGGAGACCGGCGACGAGCGGGTCGTCGTGTGGTCCCTTGGGATCGCAGTGGACGCCAGGGTCATGGAGCTCCGCGCGCCTGGCGACTGGGCTCGACTCGTCGAGATCGCCCCGGTCGAGGTCACGATGAGCAGGCTGGGGGACTGGCGGAGCTGGACGGGGTGCGGGGGCCCCTTCTACCTGCCGGACTGGCGCGTCGTCGCCGAGCACGTCGACGGGGTCCACCTGAGCGTCGGCGGCTACCTCGCGACGAGGAGCGTGGCGGTGCCCGTGGCCGACGGCTACAGCGTGCTCGCCGGCTGGGACCCCGACGCGACCCTTTGGCTGACCGACGTCATCGAGACGGTCGAGCGGGTGGGCGAATGGGACGGCCCGTCCAGCTTCGCCGCCGAAGCGCAGGGCTGAGGTGCCGTCTCACGGGTGTTGCCCGCCAGGTTGGGCTCACCCCGGCTGAGCGCCTCTGCTCGCGAAGCGGACCAAGCGACCGCAAGGTTCCCCAGGACCCCGGCTTCGTCAAGGCGGCTCGACGCCTCGCCGCCCGCACGGCGCCCGAGTGGTTGAGTCTGGTCAAGCCAACGATCGGATAGTTGGACCCTTCACCGTGCGCGGCAACGTGACCGCTCAAATGGAGCCTGATTACACCAAGACGTGTATCTGATTACACCAAGACGCGTATCATGGTGTATATGGCGAGGACGAACATCGACATCGACGAAGGTCTTTTGACCGAAGCGATGCGACGCTACGGGCTGCACTCCAAGCGGGCGGCGGTGGACCTGGCGTTGCGCCGGCTCGTCGGCGAGTCCATGACTCGGGACAAGGCGTTGGCGATGGAAGGCGCCGGCTGGGAAGGCGACCTTGACGAGATCCGGCGTGACCGCCGGCTGGCCCGGATGTGGGATCGTGTGTCGGCCCATGCCACATTCGATTATCAAGAAGTCCGCACCACTGCGTGCTGTTCATGGAGCTACTGGAGCAACGGAGCGACGACAGCCAAGTACCCCAGCAGCTTCAACTGGGTTTGGACCACAACCAATCCATGGAAGCATGGCTACAATGACTAAGGCACGAGTAGGATTACATGATCGACGAGGGCTTCTCTTTGCTTGCGTCGCCGTCGGCGCCCTCGCTGGCGGTCTCGTCGCCGCCCTCGGGCCCAGTACGACCAGCTCTGACCACCGCGCGAACGATGGCTCCGCATTGGTCGCTTCGACGACACGTGGTGCGAGTTTGACCCCAGCGCCCACTCCGACCGTTGGTCCATTCCCCAAGACACGACAGATCTCCTACGTCCCCGGGCCATTCATCAGCCAAGCGGCAGCGGTGTCGATCGCGGATCGTGTGGCAGGCCGAAGTGGCCAGGGCGGGGGTGTGGTTGGGGCGACGCTGGAGTCAGTGGCCAACGCCACGAGTGATGAGGGAAGTCGTGTCGTTGCGGCGACAGTCGCAACGACACGCATGGTCTGGCTCGTGTGGATCGTCGGCACATTCCAGCCGGACTGCCTCACCTCCACATGCCCGGTGTGGCACGACGAGCTGTACAACGTCGTACTTGACGCGAAGACAGGGCGCGTCCTTGGAGTCGCGACGACAAAGACCATGCCTGGGGCGCCTTCGGTTCCAGCCGGGACGCACTTAGGTAATCAGACAGGATAACCCGCGCGCCTTCGATAGTGCCTCGGCGGATTGTGCAACTACTTCGATCACCGACCCCGAGCACGACCGCGCCCGCGACGTTCGTGCGATCGCACCAAAGACACCGCGAGCCGCCCGAGGTCGGGGCGCGGCGATGGTGCCGGCGAAGGCAAGTCGTAGGGCTACTCAGGCCCGACTTCAGCGGCCCCCTCGCGTAAGTGGCTCTTCCGGTTTCAGTGGGGATTCGCAGCCCTTCTCGCTGACGGACCATCCACCGTTCGAGCCAGGTGCCCCGCCATCGTGATTGCAGCAGCGAACTGCGACCACGAGGAGGGGCCCTGGCGATGGGGGACGGTATCGAACACGCAGAGACGATGCTCGGTCTCGAGGGCGTGAGGATCCTCGACGTCGAAGAACAACCCGGCGAGGTCGTCGTCACCGTTGAGACGACGCGCCGAGCCGTGTACTGCCCCGACTTCAGCGGCCCCCTCGCGTAAGTCCAGGTAGATAGGGGCGCGCGAAGAAGGTGTTTCCCCTACATCGCGCACATTCGCCCTGGTGTGCGTCCAGTAGCTCGGACGCAGTGAGGAAGGAGATTTCCCCATGACGTAACCGAGCGACAAGCTCACGGCAGCTTGTCGGTGAGAGTCCGACCCGGGGAGACGCCAAGGTCCCCGGTAGTGAAGCCCCCGGCGTCGGTCGAGAGGCCGGAGTCGAAGCGGGGCGGAGCAAGTGTGCGGTCCGCAGCATGAAGCGAAGCCTGCAGCGTCGTCATTTTGCCCGGGAGACCGGGGACCAGAGGGAGCCGAGCCTGTATCAGCGAGGCGAAGGCCACGGAAGGCAC
>JAJYXE010000014.1 GCA_021791145.1 Actinomycetes bacterium
GGCCACGTTCGGACTGGCGTGCTGTGCCATCGAGATGATGGCGGTGGGCGCTGCCGACTTCGACATCAGCCGTCTCGGCATGGAGGTCTTCCGCGCCTCACCTCGGCAGGCGGACCTCATGATCGTGGCCGGCCGGGTGTCCCAGAAGATGGCCCCGGTGCTCCGTCAGGTCTACGACCAGATGATGGAGCCCAAGTGGGTCATCTCCATGGGGGTGTGCGCGTCGAGCGGCGGGATGTTCAACAACTACGCCATCGTCCAGGGCGTGGACCAAGTGGTCCCCGTGGACGTGTACGCGCCTGGATGTCCGCCGTCGCCCGAGACGCTCTTGCACGCGATCCTCACCCTCCACGAGAAGATCCGCACCGGGGCCATCACCCGGCGCGCCGGGCGGGCCCCGGGCGACCAGTCCGAGCAACTTGCCGGGTGGGTGCCCGAGATGCCCGGCGCGGTGCGCGTGGCCACGCCGAGATGACGGAGACCGCGCCTGGCGCGCAGGCTGGAGACGTCGATGCCGGTACGTCGCTGCCCGACGTGCCACGGATGAAGGGACGCTGGACCGACGAGGTCGCCTTCCCGTCTCTGGCGGACTACCACGAGCTCGTGGCTTCCTACAAGGCGGCCGGGTTCGAGCAGCTGTCCGACCTCACCGCTGTCGACTACCTCACCCACCCCGGACGTACGCTCGCGCCGGGAGTGGAGCCCGAGAGGTTCGAGATCGTCGCCAACCTGCTCTCGCTCTCCCGACGCCGCCGTGTGCGCGTGCGGGTACAGGTCCCCGAGGAAGACCCGGTGGTGGCGTCGCTCTGGGACCTCTACCCGGGGGCGGAGGCGATGGAGCGCGAGGTGTTCGACCTCTTCGGAGTGCGCTTCGAAGGTCATCCGGATCTCACGCGCATCCTCATGCCCGAGGACTGGGAGGGGCACCCGCTCCGCAAGGACTACGGCGTCGGGAGGGTGCCGGTGCAGTTCAAGGAAGCGCCAGGCCCGCGGTGAGCGACGGATCGCCCAACCCGGGCACCGAGCTCTTCGCCGGTGTACGACGCGCACGGCGCGCGAGCGTTGCCGAGACCTCGGAGGGCGCGCAGGAGCTCGCCACACGGACGCTGACGCCTCGAGAGGAGCTGCGGCGCGAAGTGGGGGCGGTCCTCCGGCTTCCCGAAGGGGGAGTCCTCGACACCGGCGACCTCGACGTGGAGCGCCCCACCGACGAGACGATGATCATCAACATGGGGCCGCAGCATCCCTCCACCCACGGGGTGCTCCGTCTCATGCTCGAGCTCGACGGTGAGACGGTGCTGCGGACCAAGCCGGTCATCGGCTACCTGCACACCGGGATGGAGAAGACGGGAGAGGAGCTCACGTACGTCCAGGGCGCCACCAACGTGACGCGCATGGACTACCTCTCGCCCCTCAACAACGAGCTCGTGTTCTCGATGGCGACCGAGGCGCTGCTCGGCGTGGAGCTGCCGCCCAGAGCGGTCTGGATCCGCATGCTCCTTTCCGAGCTCCAGAGGATCTCGTCGCACCTCATGTGGATGGCGACGAATGGCATGGACCTCGGCTCGACCTCGATGATGATCTACGGGTTCCGAGAGCGCGAGATGGTCCTCGCGTTCTTCGAGAAGCTGACCGGGCTGCGGATGAACCACAACTTCATCCGACCCGGAGGAGTGGCCGCCGACCTCCCTGACGGCTGGGAGGACGACATCGAGATCATCTGCGACACGGTGCTCCGGCGCACCTACGAGTACGACGAGCTGCTCACGGGCCAGCCGATCTTTCGCGAGCGCATGGAGGGAGTCGGCAGCATCAGCGCGCAGGAGGCGATCGCACTGTCGGTCACGGGGCCGATCCTGCGATCCACCGGCGTGGCTTGGGACCTGCGGCGCACGATGCCCTATCTCGAGTACGCGCAGCTCGACTTCGACGTGATCGTCGGCACCTACGGGGACAACTTCGACCGGTACGCGATCCGGTTGAACGAGATACGCGAGTCGATCAAGCTCGTGCGCCAGATCGCCGATCGCATGCCGCCGGGGGACTACCGCGTGCAGGACCGCAAGGTCACCCCGCCGCCACGGGCGCGGATCGACGAGTCGATGGAGGCACTGATCCACCACTTCAAGCTCTTCACCGAAGGCTTCCGCGTGCCCGAGGGGGAGGTCTACGTCGCGATCGAGTCCCCCCGCGGCGAGATCGGCTGCTACCTCGTCTCGGACGGCTCTCCGAAGCCGTACCGGCTGCACATCCGCGGTCCGAGCTTCGTCAATCTCCAAGCGATCCCGACGCTGCTTCGCGGCGGCCTCATCGCCGACGCCGTGGCCACCATCTCGTCGGTCGACCCCGTCATGGGGGAGGTCGACCGGTGAGCCACTTGAGCCCCGAGAGGGCGCAGCGGGCGAAGGACCTCGTGGCGCTCTACCCCCAACCGCGCTCCGCGCTCATCCCGCTGTGCCACCTGGCGCAGGAGCAGGATGGGTGGCTCCGCCCCGAGTCGATCGAGGAGATCGCACAGCTCCTCGGGATCACCGCGGCCGAGGTACGCGGAACCGCGTCCTTCTACGACATGCTCCGCACCGAGCCTGTCGGCCGCTTCCTCGTGTCCATCTGCACCAACATCGCGTGCCTCCTCGGCGGTGCCGAGGAGCTGCTCGAGCATGCGGAACGCTCCCTCGGCGTCCGTGCGGGCGGCACGACCGCGGACGGCATGATCACCCTCGAGGACGCCGAGTGCCTGGCGGGCTGCGACCGCACGCCGTGCGTCACGGTCAACCACCGCTACGTGGGCGGTCTCAGCGCCGGTGCCTTCGACCGGCTCGTCGAGGACCTGCGTGCCGGACGTCGGGACGCCGAGATCCCGCCCCACGGCACCCTCGTGCGCGTGCGCCGCAACGCGGGCCTCCGGGTGCCCCGGGACCGGGTGGCCGCCGAGCGCCGGGCGATGGCCGAGGCACAGGCGGCGCGCGCCGAAGCCGCGAAGGGCGAGGGTGCCTGATGGCCGTCACCGACGCGAGCCCGATCGTCACGGCCCGGCTCCGCTACGAGGACTCGTACACGCTCGAGCGCTACCTCGCGACGGGGGGCTACGACGGGTTGCGCAAGGCGCTCGCCATGACGCCCGAGGCGGTCGCGGCCGAGGTCGACGCGGCGAGCCTCCTCGGGCGCGGCGGCGCGGGGTTCCCCGCCGGGCGGAAGTGGTCGATGCTCCGCAAGGACCCGGTCACCTACCTCGTCGTGAACGGCGACGAGAGCGAGCCGGCCACCTTCAAGGACCACCTGCTCGTCGAGCGGGACCCCCATCAGCTCATCGAGGGGGTGCTCATCGCCTCGTACGCGCTCGGGGTGTCCGAGGCGTTCATCTACATCCGGGGGGAGTTCGCTCTCGGGCTCGAGCGGGTCACCCAGGCGCTCAACGAGGCGTACGACTACGGGGCGGTCGGCACCGACATCTTCGGCTCGGGTTTCTCGGTCGACGTCGTCGTGCACCCGGGTGCGGGCGCCTACATCTGCGGCGAGGAGACCGCACTGCTCGAGTCGCTCGAGGGCAAGCGCGGGTTCCCTCGCATCAAGCCGCCGTTCTTCCCTGCCGCCATCGGCCTCTATGGCCAGCCCACCGTGGTCAACAACGTCGAGACGATGTCGAACCTCCCCTGGATCGTGCTCCACGGGGGCAAGGCGTTCGCCGGGATCGGCGAGGGGCGGTCGGCAGGGACGCGTCTGTTCGCGCTCTCGGGTCACGTGAAGCGCCCCGGCGCGTACGAGGTCGAGATGGTGAAGACGACCTTTCGGGACCTCGTCTACGCCCCCGTGTACGGCGGGGGTGTCCCGGGCGATCGGGATGTGAAGGCGATCATCCCTGGCGGGGTGTCTGCGCCGTGGTTCGGTCCCGAGCAGCTGGACCTCCCGCTCGGCCAGGACGAAGTGGGCAACGCCGGGTCGATGCTCGGCTCCGGGGCGGTCACGGTCATGGACTCCTCCACGTGCATGGTCCGCGCAGCGTGGCGGATCACCAAGTTCTTCGCCCGCGAGTCGTGCGGCCAGTGCACCCCGTGCCGCGAAGGCTCGGGATGGCTGGAGCGGGTGCTGCGCCGCATCGAGCAGGGAGAGGGGCGTGAAGAAGACCTCGACCTTCTCCTCGACGTGAGCGACAACATCGCGCCGGGATTGCAGTGGCCGCCGCAGCAGACCACGATCTGCGTGCTCGGACCGTCGATCCCGTCGTCGATCCACTCGGCCATCGAGATGTTCCGCGACGAGTTCCTGCTGCACGTGAAAGAGGGGAGGTGCCCGCTTGACTGAGACCACCGCCGACGCGCGCCGCCGCCTCGACGCGGAGGCCGACGCGGCAGCGCTCCCCGACCCCGATGCGGGCACCGTGCCCTTCACGCTCGACGGCCAGCGCGCGACCGCCCGCCAGGGAGAGGTCATCATCAGCGCGGCGGAGCGTGCGGGGACCTACATCCCCCGTTTCTGCTACCACCCGCGGATGAAGCCCGTGGGGATGTGCCGGATGTGCCTCGTGGAGGTCGGCGGGCCCCGGGGGCCCACGTTGCAGCCGGCGTGCTTCGTCCAGGTCGCAGAGGGCATGGAGGTCACGACCAACTCGGACAAGGTGAAGAAGGCGCAGGACGGAGTGCTCGAATTCCTCCTCGTCAACCACCCCTTGGACTGCCCCGTGTGCGACAAGGGCGGGGAGTGCCCGCTCCAGGACCAGACGCTCGCGTACGGCCCCGGCGAGAGCCGTTTCGTCGAGGAGAAGCGGCATTTCGAGAAGCCGATCGCGATCTCCGAGCTCGTGCTCCTCGACCGGGAGCGGTGCATCCAGTGCGCGCGCTGCACCCGGTTCGCCGAGGAGATCGCCGGAGAGCCCCAGATCGACTTCGCCGGTCGGGGGGAGCGCGTCGAGGTGGCCATCTTCCCGGGGCGCCCGTTCACGTCGTACTTCAGCGGCAACACCGTGCAGATCTGCCCGGTCGGTGCGCTCACTGCGACGCCGTACCGCTTCACCGCGCGGCCATGGGACCTCGACCAGGTGGAGTCCACGTGCACGACCTGCGCGTTCGGGTGCCGGGTCGCGGTGCAGTCCTCGACCAACCGGCTCACGCGGTTGCTCGGGCTCGACTCGGACCCGGTGAACCAGAGCTGGCTGTGCGACAAGGGCCGCTACGTCTTCGAGTCCGTCAACGGCGACGAAGTCGCCGAGGGGCCACGGGCGTCCGGACCGCTCGGGGCCAGCCGGGGTCAGTTCGCGGGAGAGGTCGCCGAGACACCAAAGGCGCGCGGCGGCAGGCTCGCCGACCCGTTGGTCCGCAAGGACGGCGAGCTCGTGGCCACGGGATGGGGCGAGGCGCTGGCCGCAGCCGCGGCCGGGATCGCCGACGCGACCCGAGCGCACGGAGCTGGAGCGGTCGCCCTCGTCGGGGGTGCACGCTGCACCAACGAGGGCGCCTACGCCTGGACGAAGCTGGCCAAGGGCGTGATCGGCACGGACTCGGTCGACGCGCAGCTCGCCGACGGGCTTCCGGCGGAGGTCGTGCTGTCGCTCCCCCGAGCGACGATCGACGAGGCCTGCAGCGCACGGGTCGTGCTCGTGCTGGCAGGGGACGTGCGTGAAGAGCTCCCAGTGCTCTTCCTTCGTCTTCGCGGCGCCGCGCTCGGCGGCACGACCACGATCGTGGAGGTCACCAGCCAGGTGAGCGCCCTCACGAGGTACGCGGCGATCTCCTTGCGCTCCCGCCCCGGCGACGTGCTCGCGATCGCCGGGGCGCTCTGCGGCGCGGGGAGCCCGCCGGAGCATCCAGAAGGCTCACTCGTCGCGCCCGCCCAGCTCGCAGAGGTGCGGTCGCTCTTGCGGGGCGAGGCCGGCGACGGCAGTGGCGTCGTGGTCGTGCTCGGACGCCCATCTCTTTCCGAGCACGGTGACGTGGTGGCGGCGGCCGCGCGCCGTCTCGCCGAGGCGTTGCCCGGCGCCCGCTTCCTCCCCGCGCTCCGCCGCGGCAACGTCATGGGTGCGCTGGAGCTCGGCATGGCACCGGGCCTGTTGCCCGGCCGGGTGTCTCTCGACGCGGGGCGCAGCTGGTACAGCGCCGCTTGGGGATCGGTCCCGGCCGCGCGGGGTTTCGACACGGCGGCGATCCTCGGGTCGCTCGCCGACAGCCAGGACGACGGGCGTGTCCGTGTGCTGCTCGTCGTGGGAGCGGACCTGCCCGACGACTTCGTCGACGCCGAGCTCGCCCGTCGCGCGCTCGGGGCCGCCGACCTTGTCGTGGCAGTCTGCGGCCATCCCGGTGGCGTGACCGACTGGGCCGACGTCGTGCTGCCCGCCGCGGTCGCGCACGAGCGACCCGGGACCACCACCAGCCTGGAGGGCCGCGTGACCCGGCTCGGCCAGAAGCTCGTGCCGCCCGGCCGCGCGTGGCCTGACTGGATGATCGCCGCGGAGCTCGCCGCCGAGCTCGGTGCGGACCTCGGGTTCGCGTCGGCCGACGACGTGTGGGACGAGATCGAGCGGCTCGCACCCGCCTTCGCCGGCGTCACGGCGAAGGACCTCGCGTCGATCGAGGCGCACGACGGGATCCTCGTCCCCCGCCGGCCGTCCCGCCGCCGCGCCGTGCTCCCGATCGACCCGATCGCTACCCCCGGGGTGGAGTCGGTGGACCAGCAGGGCGCAGCGCCGCGGGTAGGGCTCGTCGAGCCCCCCACCGCAGACGGCGGCGCCCACGCGCGCCGGCCTCCGCTCGAGCGGACCGGCGGCGAGCCCGTCGCCTCACCGGGACCGGGGGCGGGCCTCGCAGAGATGGTGGACGCACGCGGCGACCCGCACGTCGCACCCGTGGACAGCTACTCGCTCCGCCTCCTCTCCGCGCGTCGTCTCTACGACTCGGGCGCAGCGGTCACCCACTCACCGTCGCTCGTGCCCCTCGTGCCCGAAGCGACGGTCCGGGCGAACCCCTACGACCTCGACCGGCTCGGGGCGCACGGCGGCGACGCCGTCACCGTGCGCTCCGCCCGGGGTGCATTGACGCTCCCCTGCGAGCCCGACGAGCGTGTGCCGCGCGGCGTCGTGGCGATCGACTTCGGCCTGCCTGCCCAGCAGCTCGGCACGCGCAACGCGGCTGCGGCGCTGATCGGAGCCGGCGACGCGGTGGTCGACGTCCGCATGGAGTCAGTACCGTGACGCACGTCTCGCGCACCGACCACGCCGTGATGGCCGCGGCGCATGCCCTCACCACCCACGGGGACCCTCTGTTCTTCCACGGGGTCGGCTGGTTCGTCTGGGTCGTCGTGCTGATCAAGGTGGTCGTCGCGTTCGCCGTGCTGCTCGTCTCCGTCATGCTGATGATCTGGTTCGAGCGCAAGCTGATCTCCGACATGCAGAGCCGGATCGGGCCGAACCGCGCAGGGCCGTGGGGGCTGCTCCAGACCCTCGCCGACGGCACCAAGCTGTTCTTCAAGGAGGACCTGCTCCCTGCCGAGGCGGACCGGCTCGTCTTCCATCTCGCCCCGTACCTGTCGCTCGTCCCGGCGCTGCTCATCTTCACGGTGGTGCCCGTGGGGGGCTTCGTGACCATCGCCGGGCACCGCTTCGAGCTGCAGGTCGCGGACCCGACGATCGGCATCCTTGTCGTCCTGGCAATGTCGTCGATCGCGGTGTACGGGGTGATGCTGGCCGGCTGGTCCTCGGGCTCCAAGTACCCGCTTCTCGGCTCGGTCCGGGCATCCGCGCAGATGATCTCCTACGAGGCCGCGCTCGGCATCACGACCGTCATGGTCGTCATCGTGACGGGTTCGCTCTCCACCCGGGCCATCGTGGAGTCTCAGGGATCCGCATTCTGGGACTGGAACGTGTTCCGGCTCGGGATCGTCCCGTTCTTCTTGTTCCTCACGGCGATCACCGCGGAGCTGACGCGCCCCCCGTTCGACCTCACCGAGGCGGAGCAGGAGCTCGTCGGCGGCTTCCACACCGAGTACTCGTCGATCCGCTTCGCGCTGTTCTACCTCGCCGAGTTCATGAACGTGATCACCATGTCCGCGGTCGTCGTCACGCTCTTCCTCGGAGGCCCGGACGGGCCCGTGCCGCACATCCCCACCTTCGACGTGTGGTTCCCCTCGGTCTGGTTCGTGGGGAAGGTCTTCCTGTTCCTCTTCCTCTACGTGTGGCTACGCGCCGCGCTCCCGAGGCTGCGCTACGACCAGCTTATGACGCTCGGCTGGAAGTACCTGATCCCGCTCAGCCTCGGGTGGCTGCTCGCGGTCGCAGGCTTCCTCGTCGACGGGTGGTGGGGAGCCGGCGTCATCGTGGGCGCGCTCTTGGTCACCGGGCTCCTCGTGCGGGCCTTCTCGATCGGCAAGCTTCGAGAGGAGCGCCGCCCGCTGCTCGCCCCCGTCGGGCAACGAGTGATGACCCGACGGCCCGCTCTCGATCCGACGCCCGGCGACGGCGCGTACGACGACGGGGGAGGGGTGCGCTGAGTGGGCGTCCTCTCCGACATGCGTGACGAGCTCAAGTTCTTCAGTGGGTTCAAGCTCACCTTCGAGCACCTGACCCGGCCACGGGTCACGAGCCAGTACCCAGAGGAGAAGAAGCCCAAGCAGCCGCGCCAGCACGGTCGCCATGTGCTCAACCGCTACGAGGACGGCATGGAGAAGTGCATCGGCTGTGAGCTGTGCGCGGGAGTGTGCCCGGCCGACTGCATCTACGTCCGTGGCCTCGACAACCCGCCCGACCACCCCGTGTCACCAGGCGAACGCTACGGCTACGTCTACGAGATCAACTACCTTCGCTGCATCCACTGCGACATGTGCGTGGAGGCATGCCCGACGGAGGCCATCACCGAGTCCAAGCTGTTCGAATTCTCCTTCACCAATCGGGCAGATGCGATCTACACGAAGGACGAGCTCCTCGTCGACGACGCCGGCAGGCCGAAGGAGCTGCCCTGGGAGGACTGGCGCGAGGGCGACGACTTGTACACGTCCGGTTGGATGCGTGCCACTTCACCCAACGGGAGCGCCGCCTACGAGGGCGAAGTCCAGTGGTCGGGGGAGCTCGGCTACGGCATCCGTGCGCCCGAAGGAATGCAGTCGGGTCGGCGCGACGACGCCGCGACCGGAACGCTGCCGCTGCGCGAGGTCCTCGAGCCGCACTTGCTCGACGAGGACATTCCGCTCGAGCACCGCGGCATGCGCGGCCGAGTCTGGCGGGCACAGCTGTCCGCCCAGCGAAATCGCAAGAAGCTCGAGCGGGCGCGCGAACGGTTCAAGGCACTCCGCTCCGCGAAGGTGGCGGAGAGGCGGAGCGTGAAGGAGCCGCGCCGATGAAGATGCTCTTCGCGGCGACGGTGCCCGACATGATCACCTTCATCGTCTGCGCGGTGATCGTCCTCTCAGGGGCCATCGGGGTGATCACCTCGCGCAACGCAGTGCATGCCGCGCTGTCGCTCGTCATGACCCTCTTCGGCGTCGCAGTGCTCTTCATCGAGCAACACGCCTACTTCCTGGCAGCAGTGCAGGTGATCGTCTACGCAGGTGCCATCGTGGTGCTCTTCCTCTTCGTCATCATGTTCCTCGGCGTGGACCGCCAAGAAGACGTCCGCTTCGAGCCACTGAAGGGCCAGCGCCCCCTTGCGCTCGTGCTGATGGCGATCTCGCTCTCCGGCGTGCTCGCGCTCGCGGCGACGGCGAACTGGGTCACCGGTGCGCACCGTGTCACCGGCGGGCTGACTGCGGGGCACCACACCGACACCTTCCTCCTCGGCAGGTCGATCTTCACCACCTACCTCTGGGCCTTCGAGATCACCGCAGGGCTCCTCGTGATCGCTGTGGTCGGCGCGGTCGTGCTCGCCCGTCGACCCTCCGACGTCCACGACCAGGATGCCGGCGCTCTCGAGCCCTCGGCCGGCGCGCCCGAGCCCTCGGACAGCGCGCTCGAGCCCTCGGCTGGCGCGCCCGAGCGCTCGGCCAGCGTGCCGGAGCCCTCGATGGGCGCTCCCGAGCCCTCGGCAGATGCCCTCGGGCGCGCGGAGGTGAAGCGGTGAGCATCGGCCCCGCCTGGTACCTGGCACTCGCCGCCGTGCTGTTCGCGCTCGGCGCGATCGGGGTGATGATCCGCCGCAACGTCCTCGTCATGTTCATGTGCATCGAGTTGATGCTCAACGCCGCCAACCTGACCTTCGTGACGTTCTCACGGGTGCTCGGCGACATCGGCGGCCAGTCGCTCGTCTTCTTCGTGCTCGTCGTCGCGGCAGCGGAGGTGGTCGTGGGGCTCGGCATCGTCGTCGCGATCTTCCGACGACGCGCGGCGACGACCGCAGACGACCTCCATGGGATGAAGGGCTGAGCCGGTGCTGCACGCCGTGTTCTTGATGCCGCTGTTCCCGCTCGCAGGGTTCGTGGTGCTGCTCGCCTTTGGACGGCGCATCGGCGAGCCCGTCGCCGGCTGGCTCGGAACGGGCGCCGTCGGCGCGGCCTTCGTCTCGGCGTGCGTGACCCTTGCGGGCTTGGCCAACCAGCCTGCTGGCGCGCGACAGCTGACCTGCTCGGACAGCTGCACGCCGGGCGCTGGCAGCCATTCGTTCTTCACGTGGATCCCGGTCGCCGGGTTGCACGTGAAGGTGGCGATCCTGCTCGATCCGCTGTCGATGACCATGTGCATGTTCGTCACCGGCGTGAGCATGGTCATCCACCTGTACTCGATCGGGTACATGAAGAGCGACCGGGACTTCACGAAGTTCTTCGTCTACATGAACGCGTTCGTGTTCTCGATGCTCGTCCTCGTCATGGCCGACAACCTCCTGGTCACGTTCGTCGGCTGGGAGGGCGTGGGCGTCTGCTCGTACTGGCTCATCTCCTTCTGGTTCCACCGGGACTCCGCCGCGTCGGCGGGCAAGAAGGCGTTCATCTACAACCGGGTGGGGGACGCCGGCTTCCTGCTCGCGATGTTCCTCATCTTCTCCAAGACCGGCACTCTCACCTACTTGACGGTCTTCGCCCACCGCCACCTCCTGGTCGGGGGCGGAACCATGACCGCTGCCGTGCTCTTGCTCTTCCTCGCGGCGACCGGCAAATCCGCGCAGATCCCCCTGTTCAACTGGCTGCCGGACGCGATGGAGGGCCCGACCCCGGTCTCCGCGCTCATCCACGCGGCAACGATGGTCACCGCAGGCGTCTATCTCTTGTGCCGGATCAACCCGCTCCTTGCGCTGAGCCCTGACGCGATGTGGGTCGTCGCAGCGATCGGCGGGGCGACGGCCTTCGTCGCGGCGACGATCGCCTGTGCGCAGCAGGACATCAAGAAGGCACTCGCCTTCTCGACGGTCTCCCAGATCGGCTACATGGTCCTCGCCGTGGGGACGGGTGCCTACGTCGCCGCGATCTTCCTCATGGTCTGCCATGCCTTCTACAAGGGCCTCCTCTTCCTCGGCGCAGGGTCCGTGATCCACGGGCTCGAGGACGAGCAGGACATGAAACGGATGGGAGGGCTGCGCCGGGTGATGCCATGGACGTTCGTCACGTTCCTCACCGCGTGGCTCGCGCTTGCGGCGATCCCCCCGTTTGCGGGCTTCTGGGCCAAGGGCGACATCCTGACGAACGTCTACGGCAAGACGCTGGTCCTGTACGCCCTGGGGCTGCTCACCGCCTTCTTCACCTCGTACTACATGAGCCGGATCTTCTTCCTCACCTTCCTCGGGCGGGCTCGATGGTCCGAGGAGGCGGCCGACGGCCGCCCGCCCCACCGCCGCCCGCACGAGTCGCCCTGGGTCATGCGCGCCCCGCTCGTCGTGCTCTCCTTCTTCGCCGTCTTCGCCGGCGCCGTGAACCTCCCATGGGTCCACGTCGGCACCCTCGGCCAGTGGCTCGGACCGGTCTTCGGCAGCCGGCTCTTCCATGCCCACCAGAGCGCCGCCGAGCAGGCGGGCCTCGCGATCGCCGACGCCGTCATCGCGATCGCCGCCGCCTACGCAGCGTGGCGCCTGTGGCGGCGGACCGCGGACCGCCCCGCGCTCGAACCGGCCTTCCTGCAGCGCGTCTGGTACTGGGACGACTTCTACGACTCGCTCATCGGCAGACCCGGCCAGGCGATGGCCAGGGCGTACGCGGTCGTCGTCGACGGAGAGCTCATCGACGGAGCGGTCAACGGCATGGGACGGCTCGTGCGGCTGACCGGCCGAGGCGTCCGGCGCATCCAGACCGGTTTCGTTCGCAACTACGTGCTCGGGATCGCGCTCGGCATGGCCGCGATCCTGGCCTTCATGCTGTCGAGGACGTGGTAGTCGTGAGCGGCGCCACTCACGCCTTCCCCTTCCTCACCGTGCTGGTCCTCCTCCCCGCAGGAGGAGGGCTCGCGGTCGCGCTGGCCGGGTCGCGGCGCTCCCTGCCACGGATCGCCGTCGAGTGGTTCGGGATCGGGGTCTCGCTGGCCACGCTCGCGATCGCGATCGCGATCGCCGCTCTGTTCGCGACGACCACGGGCGGCTTCCAGTTCGTGTCGGACCACTCATGGGCCAACGGCCTGGGCGTGCATTGGGAGCTCGGCGTCGACGGGATCTCGCTCTTCCTCGTGCTGCTGGCGGCCGTCCTCTTCCCCATCGCGCTTGCCGGTGCGCGGACGCACAACGACGCGACGAGCTTCGTGGCGTGGATGCTCCTCCTCGAGTCCGCGTGCCTCGGCAGCTTCGTCTCGATCGACCTGATCCTCTTCTTCTTCTTCTTCGAGCTCACGCTCGTCCCGTCGTACTTCATCATCGCCGGCTGGGGTTACACGCGCCGGGCGTACGCAGCGATCAAGTTCTTCGTCTACACGTTCCTCGGATCGGCGTTCCTCCTCGTGGGGATCCTCGTGGTCGCTTTCGCCCACGAGCACCAGACCGGCGTTCTCACCTTCTCGCTGCCGGCGCTGGAGCACACCCACTTCTCGAGCGCGGGCGGGATCCTCCTCTTCCTCTCCTTCACCGCGGCGTTCGCCGTCAAGGCGCCCCTCTTCCCGTTCCACACCTGGTCACCGGACGCATACGCCGAGGCACCGACCGGAGGTTCGATGGTCATCGCCGCGGTCCTCGCGAAGCTCGGGACGTACGGCATCTTCCAGTTCGACCTCCGCCTGTTCCCGCAGGCGTCGGTCGACCTCGCACCGCTGCTCCTCACGATGGCAGTCGTCGGGATCCTCTACGGCGCGATCGTCGCGTGCGCGCAGCGCGACCTGAAGCGCCTGGTCGCCTATTCCTCGCTCGCCCAGATGGGGTTCGTCGCGCTCGGGATATTCGCCTTCACGACCGAGGGTCTGACCGGCGGTGTGCTCCTGATGCTGAACCACGGCCTGATCACGGCTGCGCTCTTCCTCCTCATCGGTTGGATCTACGAGCGCCGCCAGACCTGGCAGGTGACCGAGCTGCGCGGCCTGCAGGCACCCGCACCGGTGATGGCCGGCGTGTTCACCGTCGCGATGCTCGCCTCGATCGGTCTCCCGGGTCTGAACGGGTTCGTGAGCGAGTTCCTCATCCTCTCGGGAACCTTCCTCACCCACCGGTGGTGGGCGGTCGTGGCGACCGCAGGGGTGGTGCTCGCCGCGCTCTACCTGCTGTGGGCCTACCAGCAGGTGTTCCATGGCAAGGTCGACCTTGCCAACTCGAGGACGCGCGACCTGAGCTGGGCCGAACGTGTCGTGATCGCCCCGCTGATCATCGTGATCGTCTTCCTCGGCATCTACCCCAAGCCGGTCCTCGACCGGATCACCCCGACCGTGAACAGCCTCGTGGCGCAGGTGGACGCCGCGACCCACACCCATCAGCCGGCGTTCGCCCGCCGCGGCGTCGCAGCGACCCGGTCCGTGCCGGCGAAAAGAGCTTCTACATGAGCGCTCCGATCCACGGCACGGGCCCGGGCGTCGCTCGGCACTTCGCGGTGCTCCTCGCGCACTCGGGGGCGGCACACGCGGCCGGTTCGGTCCGGATCGCCACGCCGCACATCCGCTACGAGGCGATCTTGCCGGAGATCGTCATGCTCGGCGGGGCGGTGCTGCTCCTCGCTGCGAGCTCGCTCGTCGAGCGCCAACTGCGCGCGCGGGCGGCGACGGTCGGCACGCTCGCGATCTCTGCGGGCGCCCTCGGGGTCTCCCTGTGGCAGTGGGCGGACGTCACCGCGAGCGGCCCGTTTACCGCCATCGACCACGCTGTCGTCGCCGACGGCTTCAGCGCGCTCATCAACGTCCTCGTGTCGTGCGCCATGTTCCTCACGGCGCTGGTCGCCGACGGCTACCTGCGCCGCGAGCGGGTCGAGGGCGCGGAGATGCACGTGCTCGCGATGGTCTCCGCCTCCGGGGCGATGATCATGGGCTCGGCGAACGATCTGATCGTCGTCTTCCTCGGACTCGAGATCCTCTCGATCGCCCTCTACGTGCTCGCCGCCTTCAACCACCGGCGAGCTGCATCCGGGGAGGCTGCGCTCAAGTACTTCATCCTCGGCTCGTTCTCCTCGGCCGTGTTCGTCTACGGCATCGCCCTCGTCTACGGCGCGACCGGCACGGCGAACCTCGCGCAGATCGCCGGGTTCCTCTCGAAGAACGTCCTCGCCTCCGATGGGCTCCTCCTCGCCGGGATGTCCCTCCTTCTCGTGGGCTTCGCCTTCAAGGTGGCCGCGGTCCCCTTCCACATGTGGACGCCCGACGTGTACCAGGGCGCCCCCTCGCCGGTGACCGGGTTCATGGCCGCGGTCTCCAAGGCCGGCGCGTTCGCCGCCTTCCTCCGCGTGTTCCTCTCCTCCTTCGGTCTGCTCAGGACGGATTGGCAGCCACTCATCTACGGCATCGCGGTCGTGACCCTGCTGCTCGGCGCGGCCCTGGCGATCGTCCAGCGCGACGTGAAGCGCATGCTCGCCTACTCGTCGATCAACCATGCCGGCTTCATCCTGCTCGGGCTCGAGGCCGCCACCGCGCGCGGCGTGAGCGCCTCTTTGTACTACTTGTTCGCGTACATGTTCATGGTGATCGGGAGCTTCGCCGTCGTCACGGTCCTCGGCAGGACCGGGGACGCGGCGCACGACATCGCCTCCTACCGTGGGCTGGCGCGCCGACAGCCCGTCCTCGCGCTCGCGTTCGCGGTGCTGCTGCTCGCGCAAGCCGGCGCGCCGTTCACCACGGGGCTGTGGGCGAAGCTCCAGGTCGTCCTCGCCGCGGTCGACCACGCCGTGCCGCTCGCAGTGATCGCGATGATCTCGGCAGCCGTTGCAGCCTTCTTCTACCTGCGCGTCGCCGTGCTCATGTACACGCCGCTCCCGGCCGCCGGCGCCGTCCCGGGCGTCGAGGTGCCCGCCGAGGAGCCGGTCGCGCTCGGGGGGATCGGCGCAGCCGTCGAGGTCGACCGGACGGAGCTCGAGCCGCAGGTGGTGCCTGGAGACGGCCGCCGCCCCGCTAGTCGCGTCCCTGCGCGTCCCGTCTGGACAGGCGCCGACGTGAACGCGGCCGCGCTCGACCGGATGAACGCCGCGCTGCTCTTGGACGAGGACCCGATGACGCTCTCGCTCGCAGGCGGCGGGCCGGGCGGTCCGCTCCAGCTCGACGCGCTGGCGAGCGGCCAAACCGAGACGGCGGACGACGTGGACGTCCGCTCAGCGCAACCGGTGCGGGTTCCTCCGCTCAGCGCGCTCGCGATCGCCCTGTGCGTCGGGGTGACCGTGGTGCTGGGCTTCTGGCCCGGACCGCTCACGTCCTTCGCCCACCACGCCGCGCTGCTCCACCTCCCCTGAGCGGGTAGACGTGGCGACGCCGGACAACTGGCGCTGGCACCAAGCGCCGGTCCCTCCGTGCGAGGCCGTGATCTTCGACATCGACGGGGTCCTGTCCAACGCGACCAGCCGGCAGCATTTCCTCGAGCGAGGAAGGCGCGACTGGACGGCGTTCTTCGAGGCCTGCGGCGACGACCCTTTGATCGGGGAGGTCGCGCAGCTGCTCGAGCTGCTCGACGCCAAGCTCGCCGTCGTCCTGCTCACGGGGAGGCCGATCCGGGTCCAACCCCAGACGCTGGCGTGGCTGGACCGCTACGGACTCCGCTGGGACCTGCTGGTGATGCGCGACCGAGGCGAGCGGGCCAGGGTCACGGACTACAAGCGCCGGGTGGTCGGCGAGCTGCGCGCCTACGGCTTCGACCTGCGCCTCGCCCTCGAGGACGATCCCATGAACCACGCGATGTTCGTGGAAGAAGGCGTCGCCTGCGTGTACATCCACAGCGGCTACTACGAGTGACGCCACATGGCCGAAGCGCGCGCCCCGGGCCCCTTCCAGCTCCTGCCTGCGTGCGCCACGCGCTGGGACCGCGATCCCTCTCCCCGGGAGCCGGACGCCGCGAGGAGCAGCCCCCCCACGAGGCAAAGTCCCGCGAGGACCAGGATCGGGAGGTCGCCGAAGCGCTCGTACAGCGTCCGGCCCGCGCGCAGGTCCACCGTCGCCCGAAGCACCTCGCGGCGGCCGAGTGGGGTGCGCGCCAAGACCTTGCCGTCGGCGGCGACCACGGTCGAGTAGCCGGCGGGTGCCACCTGGACGAGGTCGCGCCCCTCTTCGACGGCCTGCAGCCGGTCCGCGGCGACCTCCAGGCTCGGCACCTGGCTCGTCGAGTACGACGAGGTGTTGGTCGGAACGACGAGCAGCTGCGCGCCCGCTCGCGTCGCAGAGCGTCCTCTTGTGGCGAAGAACACCTCGAAGGAGACCATGAGGCCGAGACGTCCCGCTCGGGTCGTGAGCTCACCGGTGCCGTGGCCGGGGATGGCGTCGAGCGGCACCGCCGAGAGGTTCGCGAGGTGCGAGAAGAATCCGCGGTCGGGCACGTACTCGCCGAAGGGCACACGGTGCACCTTCTCGTACGTGCCCACGATGCGGCCGTCGGGCCCCCAGGCGACGACCTCGTTGCGGAAGGACGTCGCGGAGACCGTCTCGGTCACGCCGGCGAGCACGGTGGAACCGAGCCGGTGGGCGAGGGACGACAGGTAGGCGGCGGCCGAGGTGCCGGCGAGGTGGCGCCCGACACGAACCACGTCTTCGGGCCAGACCACGAGCGCAGGGGGGTCCGGTGCGCTCGCCAACCACCTCGAGGCGGCGACCTGGGCGGCGAGCACCGTGCGTGGGGGGACCTCGAACTGGCTGACCCCGCGCCGTCCGCCGCCCTGGACCAGCGCCACGGTGAGCCTGCCCACGTCCGGACCGCCGCGCGGCGCGAGGGCGGCCCCGGCGCCGACCACGGCGACGAGGAGGACCGACGCCGCTCCGAGAGATGCCGACACCGCTCCGAGAGATGCCGACACCGGCTGCGACGATCCTGTCGCCCCACCGGCTTGCCGCCGGCCGCCACGATGGCGGGGGTCGAGCACCCATGGAGAACCCCGGGCACCTCGGCGCCAAGCCTGCGAAGCCGAGCGTGCGAGCTCGGCGAGCCCCGCGCCCCCGAGCCAGACCAGCGCCGTGAGGAGGAGGGGCCCGCCGAGGCGCGCTGCGCCGAGGAGCGGACCCCCCGCCTGCCCGAGGAACAGGCCCCCGAGGGGCAGCCCGCCGAACGGCCAGGAGATCCGGAGCGCCTCGGCGAGCGTGAACGCGCCGACGAAGGCGGGCACCCGCCACCGTGCCGGCGGGACCACCACCGCGGCGAGCCCCATCGACAGCGCCTCGACCGCCATGAGCACCGCCGCCCCGTACCAATTGAACGCGGCAGCCCACCACAGGCCGGGGACGAAGCATCCGAGCCCGGCCGCCCAGCCTGCAGCGAGACGCAGGTGCCACGGGAGCCCGCGCAGACGCCAGTAGACGACGGCGGCACCCAGGAACGCAAGCGGCCACCATCCCCACGGCGGCAGGGAGAAGGCCAGCAGCAGCCCCCCGGCGAGCGACGGCGCGACTGCGCGGCCGAAGCGCGACAGCACGGCCGTCCATGCTGCCATGGACTCCGCGGTACGCAGCGCCGCGCGGGTGCAGGTTGAGGAGACGCTCTCGGCTCAGGCGCTGGACGCGCTGGGGGCGCCGGCTGCGCCGGATGGGCGGGGTGCGCCGGCTACCTGCGCGACGACGTCGTCGGCCGCCTCCCTGCCGCTCTGGATGCACGCGGGGATGCCGATCCCGTGGTACGCGGCACCTGCGAGGGACACGCCACCGAGGCGGCGGACCGCCGCCTCGACGCTCGCCACTCGGAGCAGGTGGTGCACCCTGTACTGCGGCAGGGCGTCGTCCCAGCGCGTGACGCGGGCCTCAAGCGGCTCGTCGCTGACGCCCACGAGCGTACCGAGCTCCTGGACGACGCGGTGCACGAGCTCGTGGTCGGACAACGTCCGGTGCCGCTCGTCTCCTGCACGGCCCACCGACGCCCGCAGCAGCCGGATGCCGGGCTGCTCGAGGTGCGGCCATTTGGCCCACAGGTACGTGCACGCGGTCACGAGGAAGGGCTCGCCCCGGGCAAGTCCTTCCCGCCGGGCAACCTCATGCGGGAGCGGCGTCCCGTGGGGGACCAAGAGGCCGGTGCCGAAGAGGTCGTCGGGGACCGCGTCGGCGCGGTAGGCGAGGGTCACGATGGCGACCGACGCGTAGTCGAGCGACGCCAGGACGGCCGCCGCCTCCGGGTCCTGGGACTCGAGGAGCGCCGCCGCCGACGCCGAGGGTACGGCGAGGACGACACCGTCCACCTCGTACGAGGTGCCGGGGGTCTTGAGGACCCAGCGGGTCCCCGCACGCGTCATTGCCTCCACCGGGGAGGAGACGAAGATGTCCGCCTGGCGCTCGCCCAGCCGATTCGCGAGGCGCTCCACGAGCGAGCCGAGCCCGCCGCCGAGCGCCCAGAATGCCGGTCCCTCCTCGGAGCTCGGCGCCCGCCCTCCAAGCCTCCCGAGGGTGCGCATGAAGCTCGTGCGCCGTTGGGCGGCCGTGAGCAGCGCCGGGAACACGGCCGCGGCGGACGCGTCCGCGACGCCGCCGGCGTGGATGCCGCCGACGAGGGGATCCACGAGCCGGTCCACCACCTGGCGCCCGAGCTTGCGGGCGACGAGGGGCCCGATCGCCCTGTCGCCGAGCGGACCTCTGATGTCCGGACGCGGGGCGACCAGGTCGGTTGCGAGCCGCAGCGTGCCTGCGGCCGAGAGGATCCCAGAGCGTGCGACGGGCACCAGCTTCGTCGGGACGCCAAGGACGAGGCCCTCTGGCAGGGGCCTCCGGCGTCCGCGCGCGTACACCGCCGCGCCCGACGCACCGATCGCAACGAGGTCGTCGCCGAGGCCCAGCTCCCTGCAGAGCGTCGCGGCCTCGGGTCGCCGGGCGAGAAAGCCGTCGGGCCCCGCCTCGACCGGAATGCCGCACATCGCGACGGTGGCGAGCTTCCCCCCGAGCCTCGGAGACGCCTCGAGGAGGACGACCGCCGGGGTGCTGAGGCTCGAGCCCGCCGCGCCGCCCGTGAGCTGCCACGCCGCAGCGAGCCCGGCGATCCCGCCGCCTACGACCGCGACGACGGGCCGGTCGCCTGTCATCGAACGGTCTCCGCGGCTCGGGGCTCGGGGGGGAGCGACGTCGCGAGCGCGGCGAGCACGGCCCCGGCGACCAGCGTGCAGAACCGGGGATCGCCGTCGAAGGAGGCGGTCCGGGCGAACGCCAGCCCTTCTGCCTCCGCCACCGCCCGCGCCTCGATGTCGACGTCGTAGAGCACCTCGAGGTGATCGGCGACGAAGCCGATCGGGCAGACGACCACGGCGCCCCTCGCTCTCGCGCCCCGGGCTTCCGCCCCGAGCCTGCGGAGCACCTCGAGGAGGTCGGGCCCGATCCAGGGCTCCGGCGTCCTCCCGGCGCTCTGCCACGCGACCTCCCAGGGGACTCCCCGTGCGGCAAGCCCCGCCGCGTCCGCGGCAGCCCGGGCAGATGCGGCGACCTGGTCGGGGTAGGGGTCGCCTGCGGCGAGCACACGCGAGGGGAGGGAGTGGGCGGTGAAGAGCACGGTCGTACGGTCCGCGCGCCCGACCTCGTCGAGTGCTTGCCGGACGCGCTCGGCCACCAGTGGGGCAAACCCTTCTGCGTCGTACCACTGCGGGACGCGCACCAGTGGCGGCGAGGGCACGGCCGAGGCGAGCGCCTTCTCGGCCCTGTCGAGGTACTCGTCAGAGCCCATCGAGGCGCGCTGAGGGGTGAGCACGATCCCGACGACCCGGCGGACCTGTGCCTCGGCGAGGGCGCGTGCGGCCTCTTCGATGAAGGGCTCGGTGTGCTTGGCCCCGAACCGCACCACGAAGGTCCCGGGGCGCGCGGCCTCGAGCGCCGCGGCGATGCCGGCCACCTGCGCAGCGGTCCGGGCGCCGAGCGGGGAGGTGCCGCCGATGGCGTCGTAGCGTCCGAGGAGCTCGGCGAGCTGCTCGGAAGAAGGGGGCCTGCCGCGCCGGATCCTCGTGTAGAACGCCTCGATCCCGGCACGTTCGGACGGGGTGCCGTGCGCCATCACGAGGACGCCCTCGCTGCGCGCCCCGCCTCGCCTGCTTCCCGCGGGCACGCTCATCTTCCGAGGACGCCCGCTCGGCCCTCGGCATGCACCAATTCCACGAGAGCCGAGAGTATCCCGGGGTCGGTCTCGGGGAGGACGCCGTGCCCGAGGTTGAAGATGTGCCCGGGCGCCGTCCCCGCCCGGCTGAGCACGTCCCGGGCCTCGCGCGACACCACCTCCCAGGGCGCGAGGCACACCGCGGGATCGAGGTTCCCCTGGACCGCCCGGGACGGCCCGACGCGGCGGCGCGCCTCGTCCAACGGGACTCGCCAGTCGATCCCGACGACCTGCGCGCGAGCCTGCGCCATGAGCCCCAAGAGCTCGCCGGTGCCGACACCGAAGACGATCCCGGGCACCCCGAGCGGGGCGATCGCATCGAAGACCCTTCGAGTCGCAGGGAGCGCGAACCGTTCGTACTCGGCCGGGGAGAGCGCTCCGGCCCAGCTGTCGAAGAGCTGCACGACCGAGGCCCCGGCGCGGACCTGCGCGACGAGCGATGCCGCGGCCATGTCGGCGAGCCGGTCGGCAAGGGCGTGCCAGAGGGCGGGGTCCGAGTGCATCAGCGCCTTGACCCGCGCGAACGTGCGCGATGGGCCACCTTCGACGAGGTAGCTCGCGACGGTGAAGGGCGCGCCTGCGAAGCCGATCAGGGGGAGCGTTGGCCCGAGCTCCCGTACCACCATCGCCGCCGCCTCGGCGACGTAGGGAGCGTCGTCCTCGGGCACGAAGCGACGCAGGCGGGCGAGGTCCGCCGCCGACGAGAAGGGCTCGGCGACGAGCGGGCCGCGACCCGGTTCGACGACGACGCCGAACCCGACCGCGTGGACCGGGACCACGATGTCGGAGAAGAGGATCGCGGCATCGACCCTGTAGCGGCGCACCGGTTGGAGCGTCAGCTCCGCGGCGAGCTCGGGGTCCGAGATCGCCTCGAGGATCGCCCCGGACCCCCGCTTGGCCCGGTACTCGGGGAGCGACCGGCCCGCCTGCCGCATGAACCACACGGGCGTGTGGGGCACGGGCTGGCACCGGGCGGCCATGACGAGCGGCGGGGCGACCATGGGGGCGTCCCGGGGTCCGTGGGTGCCGCCGGGGCGGTCGATCCCGGTGTCGGGGGCTTGCACGCAGACGATCATCGCAGCACGCTCACGCTCCCACCACCGAAGGGCCACCACCGAAGGGCCGCCGGCGAAGGGCCGCCGGCGAAGGGCCGCCGGCGAAGGGCTGCCGGCGAAGGGCTGCCGGCGAAGGGCTGCCGGCGAAGGGCTGCCGGCGAAGGGCTGCCGGCGAAGGGCATCGGGACCGCAGCCGACCTCGAGCAGCGCCCCCAGTAAACTGGTTCGTTCGCTCGGGCGCCTGGAGGACCCATCGTCGTGACCCAAGAGCAGGACGTCCAGGAGGAGCAGCAGTTCCTGGACCGGGCCTACGAAGGGCTCGAGTCGATGCGGGACGAGGCCGCGCGCATGCTCGAGTCCGTGCTCGACCTCGGACGCGGCGGCACCTTCCAGTCCCGCACCGAACGGGACATCGTGGTGCGCACGAGCATGGCGCGCCTCGCCCAGCTCGACATCGGCGACCAGGTCCTGTGCTTCGGGCGGATCGACAGGCTGCCCGACCCCGGGCAGGACCGGGGCGAGACCTTCCATATCGGCCGGCTGGCCGTCTCGGGCCCGGACCACGAGCCGCTCGTCGTCGACTGGCGCGCGCCGGTCGCCGAACCCTTCTACCGCGCGACCGGGCTCGACCCGCGGGGGCTCGCCCGCCGGAGGCATCTGGCGGTGAGCGGGCGGACCGTGACCGGGGTCGAAGACGAGTACTTCGCGCTCGATCCGCGCCGGCGCAACGGGGATCGCCCGACCGGCCCGCCCGTGCCGGGGGGTCCGCAGGACGCCTCGACCGAGAGCATCTCGCTCGGGGGACCGGGCGCCCTCCTCTCGGCCCTCGGCCAGACCCGTACGGGCCGGATGGGCGACATCGTGGCGACGATCCAGCGGGAGCAGGACGAGATCATCCGCTCGCCCCTCGGCGGGGTGCTCATGGTCCAGGGCGGGCCGGGGACCGGGAAGACCGCCGTCGCCCTTCATCGCGCCGCGTACCTGCTGTACACGCACCGCTTCCCGCTCGAGCGCCAGGGCGTTCTCGTCGTCGGCCCCAACCCGCTCTTCCTCCGCTACATCGAGCGGGTCCTGCCCTCTCTCGGCGAGTCGGGGGTGACGCTGTCGACCGTGGCGGGGCTCGTGCCCGAGATCCGGGTGCGGGGCGCCGACAGCCCCGCGGTGGCTCGGCTCAAGGGCGACGCCCGAATGGCGCAGGTGGTGGCGAAGGCCGTGCGGACGCGCGAGCGGGGCCTGCGCCGCGACCTCGACGTCCCCTACGGGACCACGACCCTGCACCTCGCAGCGGCCGAGACCGAGCAGATCGTCGCCCAGGCGCGGCGGAGGCCGGGCCCGCACAACGCCCGGCGCCGCTTCGTGGAGCGCCAGGTGCTCCAGCGGCTCGCCGAGCAGTACGACCAGGTTCGACGGAGGGGGACGAGACGTGGGTCGGGCGCGCCCCGTGCCGGCACGGGGGTCCGGGCCGTCGGCAGCCAGCGCGACGAGGCGGGCAGCGGGGCGTCGGACCTGGCGGACCTGCGACGCCAGATCCGGCGGAGCCCTGTGGTCCTCGAGGCGCTCGACCGGATGTGGCCGCGCCTGTCAGCGCACGAGCTCGTCCACGACCTCTTCGGCGCCCGCGCGTTGCTCAGGGCAGCCGGGAGCGGGGTCCTCTCCGACGCTGAGGTGGCACTGCTGCACCGGCCGCGCAGCTCGTCGCTCGACGAGGTCCCCTGGACGGCGGCGGACGCTGCCCTCGTCGACGAGGCGCGAGCCCTGCTCGGACCACGCCGGGCGCGGCCCCGCCCGCGAGCAGGGGCGGCCGCAGACCACGGCGAGCAGCTGCGGGAGGATCTCGGGTTCTGGCCGGCGGGGCTCGCGGCCAGTCCGATCCCCAGTCACAACGGGAACGGGGCCGCGGCCGAAGACGACGTGCGCGCGTTCGGCCATATCGTCGTCGACGAGGCACAGGACCTCTCGCCCATGCAGCTGCGCATGCTCGCCCGCCGCTCGATCTCGGGCTCGATGACCGTCGTCGGGGACGTCGCGCAGGCGACCGGTCCCTGGGCGCCGCGGAGCTGGGAGGACGTGGAGCGGCACCTGAGCCCGGCTCGTCCGGCGCGGGTCGCGGAGCTGACCGTGGCCTACCGCACGCCCGCCGAGGTGATGGACGTAGCGGCGGGCGTGCTCGCGGCCAACGTGCCCGGTGTCCGGCCGCCGACCGCGGTCCGGCGCTCGGGGGCTCCCCCCACCGCGTGGAGGTGTGCGCCCGACGAGCTCGCCTCGACGAGCGCCCGGGCGGCAGCGGGCGAGCTGGCAGCGGTCCTTGGTGGGAGGGTCGCGGTGCTCCTCGTCCCCTCGATGGTGGACGAGGTGATGGCCGCGCTGCAGGAGGCGGGCCTCGACCCGGTCGACCCGAGAGACGCAGAGGGTCCGGGCCTCGCTGCGCCACTGGTCGTCCTCCCCGCGGCCGAGTCCCACGGGCTCGAGTTCGACTCGGTGGTGGTGGTGGAGCCCGCAGCGATCGCAGCCGGTGACGGCCTCGGCGACGAGCCCGCCGGCCACGCGGGGGAGAGGGTCCCGGGCGCCACGACGTCGGCGGGCTCCCGGGCGCTCTACGTGGCGCTCACCCGGCCCACGCGCCGGCTGGCGGTCGTCCACGCGAGGGAGCTCCCCCCCGGGCTCGTCGTCGGCTGACAAGTCTGTCGACCAGGGTGTTCGCGCCCGTGTGGCCCGTTCACCGGGGACCGAGGGGCGCGGAGGCGGCTGTGCAGGAGGTTGGCGCCGGCACGGCGCCGTCGACTAGTACATAGGCCCGTGAGCCAGGCCATCTCGGTGCCGCATCCGGGCAAGCCGGCCCGGGTGGTGCACGACCGGCCGCCGATGCTCGCGGTCGGGGTCATGATCTGGCTCGGCTCCGAGCTCATGTTCTTCAGCGGTCTGTTCGCCGCGTACTTCACGATCCGGGCCAACGACCACCCCTGGCCCCCAGTCGGGACCCACCTCGACGTGGTGCAGGCTGGGGTCTTCACGGCGATCCTCGTCTCCTCGAGCTTCACCATGCAGTACGCGGTCTTCTGCGAGGAGCGGCTCAACCGCCGGGCCGCGCGCACCTGGATCGCCGTGACGATGGTGCTCGGGTTCATGTTCTTGGGCAACCAGTTCTACGAGTGGGTCACCCAGACCACGCGCTGGACGACGAACGCGTACGGATCGCTCTTCTACATCATGTCCGGCCTCCACGGCCTGCACGTCTTCCTGGGGCTCGTCGCGATGGTCTTCCTGCTCGGGCGCATGAAAGGGCCCGGCGGCGACCCGGGAGAGCTCGCCGTCTTCCAGGGTGTCAGCTACTACTGGCACTTCGTCGACATCGTGTGGATCGGTCTCTACAGTTGCCTGTTCCTGCTGAAGTAGGAGCGGCCCGTTGATCCGCCGACTGATCAGGAGCCGGTTCGCTCTTCCCGCGGCCTTGTTGCTCGCCGTGGGCCTCGGCAGCGTGCTGTCGCTGGCCTCGGGCGCGAAGGCCGCGACAAGGCAGTCGACACGCACGGGGTCCTCCACGTCTCCGGCGACGACCGTGCCCCGCACAGGGCGCCACGTCCTCGCGACAGCAGGCGCCACGCACTTCGTCAACACAAAGCCGCGGGTCACACCTCACGCGACAGCGTGCACGAAGGATGCGGAGCAGATCGGCTACCGCTCCCCCAAGGACAGCGGCTCGCCCCAGAACAGCACACCCCGCTACCTCAAGTGCTCCCACGGGAAGGTGGTGCAGTACGGGGATAAGGCGATCACGTACCGCCTTCCGCCGTCTTCGTACATCGCGGCCGGCCACGAGCTCTTCGAGGAGAACTGCTCGAGCTGCCACCTGCCGACAGCGCAGGGCAGCGCCGCCGCTCCCTCGCTCGTGGGCGTCGGGCCGGCCACCGTCGACTTCTGGGTGACCACCGGGCGGATGCCGGCGTCGACGCCGCTGCAGGTGCAAGCGGAGCAGAAGCCGCCCCGCCTCACCAAGAAGGAGGCCGCGGAGGTGGCCGCCTGGATCAACTCGCTCACACCCTCAGCCCCCTACATCCCCGACGTCCACACCAAGGGTGCCAACCTGACGCAGGGCGCCACACTGTTCGCTCTCAACTGCGCCGCCTGCCACACCATCACCGGCGCGGGCGACGCACTCGCCTACGGCACCTACGCGCCGACGCTCCACCTGGCCACGCCGACCCAGATCGCCGAGGCGATCCGCACTGGGCCCGGCAACATGCCGCGCTTCACGGGCAACCTCTCCGACGCGCAGGTCCGCGACATCGTCGCCTACGTGAGCGAGAAGATCCAGCACCCGTCCGACCCCGGCGGCTACGGGCTCGGCGGCGTGGGCCCCGTGACCGAGGGCTTCGTGGCCCTCCTCTTCGGCGTCGGCGGGCTGATGCTCGTGTCCTTCTGGATCGGGGACAGGTCGTCGTGACGCCGCACGGTGAGGTCGGGAGATGAGCGAGCCAGAGGAGACCCACGTGACCGGTGAGGTCGACGTCACCGGCCCTGGAGGAAGCGGACCGGGCGACGGCCATGGACCGGGCGACGGCAGTGGACCGGGCGACGGAAGTGGACCGGGCGACGGCCACGGACCGGGCGTGGCGCTCCTCGCCGCGCGAGCGGACGACCCGCACCTCCAGGACGCCACGAGCCACCCCCGGCGTGTCGAGGCGATCGTGGGGCTGTTCTTCCTCGTCGGGATCGCCGGCATCTGCGCGTTTGGGGGGGCGTACGTCGAGGGCGCGAGCACCCAGGTCTACGCAGCGACCCTCTTCGTGGGCCTCTTTTGCCTCGGCTTCGGACTGACCGCATGGGGCAAGTACCTCATGCCCAGGGGGCCGTTCGTCGAGGAGCGCCATTCGCTCGCGTCCAGTGCCGACGAGCAGCAGGCCATGGCCGCCGCTCTCGTCGAGCGGACCGGCATCGTCGTCAAGCGGCGCAAGGTGCTCGGTGGGATGCTGGTGACGGGCCTGGGCCTGTTCGGGATCGTCGCCGCGTTCCCGCTGATCCGCTCTCTCGGGCCCAAGCCGCGATCGAGCCTCTTCACGACGAACTGGAAGAAGGGCTCGCTCCTCGTCGACTTGAACGGAAAGCCGGTCCACCGTACGGATATGCAGGTGGGCGGGCTCCTCACGGTCTTTCCCAAGGGTAAGCAGACGACAACCACAGCGCAGGCGGTCGACCAGACCGTGCTCATCCGGGTGCAGTCCACGAAGCTGGTCACCATGAAGGGCCGCGGCGACTGGGCGCCCGACGGCTACGTGGCCTACTCCAAGGTCTGCACCCACCTCGGCTGTCCGGTCGGTCTGTACGAACAGGAGCTCGAGCTGCTCGTCTGCCCCTGCCACCAGTCCATGTTCGACGTGCGCGACGGAGCGTTCCCGGTCTTCGGCCCCGCGCCGCGGCCGCTCCCCCAGCTCCCGATCTACTTCGACTCGACAGGCTTCCTCAGGGCCCGGTCGGGATTCGACCAGCCCATCGGTCCGGGCTTCTGGGAGCGCTCGACAATCGGGAACGGCAAGGCGTCCAGCACATGAGCGCGCTGTGTGGGCATGACCCGAGGACCACGGAGATGACCGCATGGCGATGACCGAAGACGGTCCGCGCACGCGCCGCGCGGTGCGTGAAGCGCATGGCCCCTACGGCCGGATCCAGCAGGCGGTCAACGAGCTCGACGAGCGCGTGGGCATCGCCAAGGGCGGCCGCGCGCTCCTCGACAAGATCTTCCCCGACCACTGGTCGTTCATGCTCGGGGAGGTGGCGCTCTACTCCTTCGTCGTGCTCGTCGCGACCGGGATCTTCCTCACGCTCTACTACGTCCCGTCCAGCGCGACGGTCGTCTACCACGGGGTGTACAAGCCACTCGATGGGATGCGCATGTCCGAGGCGTACGCCTCGACGGTCAACCTCTCGTTCTCCGTGCGCGCCGGCCTCCTCATGCGCCAGGTCCACCACTGGGCCGCCGACGTCTTCGTCGGCTCGATCGTGGTCCACATGGCACGGATCTTCTTCACCGGCGCGTTCCGCAAGCCGCGAGAGCTCAACTGGACGATCGGGATCATCCTCCTCATCCTCGCGATCTTCAACGGCTTCATCGGCTACTCCCTCCCCGACGATCTGATCTCGGGGACGGGCATCCGGATCGGCTACTCGATCCTGCTCTCGATCCCCTTCGTCGGCAGCTACCTCGCCTTCTTCCTCTTCGGCGGCCGTTATCCCGGCCACATCATCCTGGAGCGCTTCTACATCATCCACGTGCTGATCCTGCCGCTCATCATCATCGGCCTGATCGGCGCGCACCTCGGCCTCCTCGTCCGTCAGAAGCACACCCAGTTCCCCGGTGGGCGGCGGACCGAGCACAACGTCATCGGCTCGCCCCTCTTCCCGCAGTTCGCCGCCAAGACGACCGGCTTCATGCTGATGGTGACGGGCGTGCTCGGGGTGCTGGGGGGCTACGCGCAGATCAACCCCATCTGGCAGTTCGGCCCGTACGAGCCGCCGAAGATCTCCTACGCGGTCCAGCCCGACTGGTACATGGGGTGGCTGGACGGCGCCCTGCGCATCATGCCGTCGTGGCAGTGGACGGGGTGGGGGCACACGATCCCCTGGGAGGTCTTCCTCCCGGCGGTGATCTTCCCCGGCCTCATCTTCAACATCTGCCTCGCGTGGCCGATGATCGAGCGCCGCTTCACGAAGGACTACGCGCTGCACAACCTGCTCGACCGGCCGCGTGACAGGCCGAAGCGCACGGCGGCAGGCGCGGCGATGATCGGGCTCCTCTTCACCGTCTTCGGCGCGAGCTCCACCGACGTCCTCGCGAACTACTTCCACCTCTCGTTGAACCAGGTGCTCTGGTTCTTCAGGGTGGCCGTGATCGTGGTGCCGATCGTCGTGGGTCTGGTCACCTGGAAGGTCTGCGTCGAGATGCAGCGGGTGCCGGGAGCGGTGAAGCGCAAGCGGCCGATGATCGTCTCGAGGACCTCTGCGGGCGAGTACGTGGCCGTGCCCGCAGCCGAGCGCCCCGGCGACGAGCACCACGAGCTCGAGCCCGAGCCCGTCCCCGTGCGCATCGAGCTCGAGCCAGAGCCGGTCGGTGCCGGCACCACGCCGACGGCCGAGGCCGGCGTCCGGCGGGTCCGTCGCTAGCTGTCGGCGAGCGCCAGCGCCAGGCGCGGCGAGTCGCGCGGCGAGTCGCGGGGGCCGGGATGCTCGGGGCTTGGCTCGGGGCTTGGCTCGGGCGGCCCCAGGTCACCCCGATGGTGGACGCAGCCTTCTACCGGGCGCCCCTTCTGCCGGGCGCGGACGCGCGTGCGGCTCAGTGATTGCCACCGCGGCGGCTCTCGGCGGTGACGCCGACGAGCGCGGTGAGGATCAACGACGCGCCGATGAGCGCGAGCCACAGGCCGAAGACCAGCGCGAGCAGCAGCGCGAAGGCCCCGGAGCCGAGGATGAAGGGCCACACGCTCGACCCGGGGAACGAGTTGACCACACCGGCACCCTCCTCGATGGTCGCGTCGCTTCGGTCCTCGGGCCGTGTGCCGACCACACGGTCCGTCCTCCCCCAGAAGAAGTACTTGTAGCCGTTGAAGCGGCGGTGCCAGAAGTAGTAGTACAACCCGGGCACGAATCCCAGGGCGGTGACGCCGACGAGCATCATCGTCCCGCCGTCCTCGTACGCGGTGAACCAGTACGAGATGGCGATGATGCCGAAGAAGGTGCCGACGCCGAGGAGGAACGACGACTCGATCTTCACGTCGCCGGGACCTCCCGGGCGGACCCGGTCGCGCCGTTGCCTCGACCCGGTGGACCGGCGCCGTCGCCTCCTTTGTAGGGACCGTGGCCGTTCGGATGGCCCGCGCCGCCGCCGTGGCGGATGTTGGGGGCGTCAGGGTGGTTGTAGTCCCAGGTCGGGCGCTCCGAACGGATCGTCGGGAGGTGCAGGTAGTTGTGGTGAGGCGGGGGAGAGGTGGTGAACCATTCGAGGGTGTGCCCGTCCCAGGGGTTGTCACCCGCAAGGACCGGGTAGCGCCAGGAGACCCACAGGTTGACCAGCAGGACGAAGAACGAGGCCGCGATCATGAACGATCCGATGGTCGACGCGACGTTCCAGGACTGCCAGCCCAAATTGCTCGGATAGCTCGCCACCCTCCTCGGCATGCCCTGCAGCCCGAGGATGTACTGCGGGATGTAGGTCACCCAGAAGCCCACGAACAAGAGCACGAAGTGCAGCTTGCCGAGACGGTCGTTCAACATCCGCCCGAACATCTTGGGATACCAGTAGTAGAGCCCGGCGAAACCGCCGAAGACCGCCGTCCCGAGCAGCACCTGATGGAAGTGAGCCACGACGAAGTACGTTGTGTGCACGAAGAAGTCGATCGGTGGTGAGGCCAGCATGACCCCGGTGACGCCTCCCATGAGGAAGGCGAGCAGGAAGCCGATCGACATGAGCATCGGCGTCGTGTAGACGAGCTGTCCTCGCCACATCGTGCCGATCCAGTTGAAGAACTTGATGCCGGTCGGGACGGCGATGAGGAGGCTCATCAGGGAGAAGAAGGGGAGCAGCACCGTGCCGGTGGTGAACATGTGGTGCGCCCACACGCCCGTCGAGAGCGCCGCGATCGTCATCGTCGCGAAGACCATTCCCTTGTAGCCGAAGACCGGCTTTCGCGAGAAGACAGGGAAGATCTCGGTGACCATGCCGAAGTAGGGCAGGGCGAGGATGTAGACCTCGGGATGTCCGAAGAACCAGAAGAGGTTCTGCCACAGCACGGCCGATCCGCAGGCATGGATATCCACCAGCCCGGTGACGGTGTGACAGCCCGTGACCGCATAGATCTTCGTCCCGAAGTGCCGGTCCGCGAAGAGCATGACCAGCGCGGCGGTGAGCACCGGGAAGGCGATGAGGATGAGGATGCCCGTCACCAGCATGTTCCAGGTGAAGATGGGCATGCGGAACATGGTCATGCCGGGCGCGCGCAGGTAGAAGATCGTCGCGACGAGGTTCACACCGGTGAAGATCGCGGAGAACCCGGTGAGGACGAGCGCCATGATCCAGAGGTCCTGCCCGGCGCCTGGCGTGTAGGTGGACGTGGAGAGCGGCGCATAGGCCACCCATCCGAAGTCTGCGGCGCCTCCGGCGACGACGAACCCGAGGAGCATCATGACCGAGCCGCCGAGGTACAGCCAGTAGCTCAGGGCGTTGAGCCTCGGGAAGGCCATGTCTGGTGCGCCTACCTGGAGGGGGACGATGTAGTTCGCGAGGCCGCCGAAGGCGAACGGCCCGGCGAAGAGGTACATCATGATGCTGCCGTGCATCGTGAACAGCTGGTTGTACTGCTGGAACGAGATGAAGGTGCCGTGCGGTGTGGTGAGCTGCACCCGGATGCCGAGGGCGAGCAGGCCGGCGATGTAGAAGAGCACGACCGAGGTGATCATGTAGCTGATGCCGATCACCTTGTGGTCCGTCGTGGTGATCCACTTCATGAGCCCGCTCGGCCCGTGCTCCTCCTCGTGGGCGTGCGCGTACTCGCCGCTCGCGATCTGCGGAATGATGACGTCGGTCACGATCCTGCTCCCCCTGTCCCGCTTGCGAGCGCTGTGCGGCTCGTCGAGCTGGCGAGCGCTTGCTTCTCAGCTGTGGAGATCGACGTGCTCGGCCCCTTCGAGCGGTGCTTGCTCACCCAGACCGCGAACTGCGACGGCGTCACCACCTTCACCCGGAAGCGCATGAGAGAGTGGTACAGGCCGCAGTACTGCGTGCACTGCCCGCGGAACGTTCCCAGTGTGTGGAGGTTGACCGTGAACTTGTTGACGATGCCAGGCTGGGCATAGCGGCTGAAATCGAAGGCGGGCACGTAGAAGCCGTGGATGACGTCGTGGGACTGCAGGTAGATCCGCACCGTCTCGTTCTGCGGGAGGACCATCTCGGGATCCTGGAGCTCCACTCCGATGACTGTCACGTGCTTTGTTGTGTAGTGGAATTGCCAGCCCCACTGGAACCCGGTCACGGTCACCGACATCTTCGGCGCGGGAAGTGCGTCGACGTTGTTCTCGGTGACGAAGGTGAAGCCGAAGAGGATCAGGACGAAGACGACAGGGATGGCCGTGTAGATGATCTCGAGCAGCGTGTGGTACTGGGTCTGCCGGGGGATCTCGTCGGAGCGCCGCCGGTAGCGGAGCGCCGCCCACATGATGAGGACGAAGACGAAGACGAACACCGCCGCGCCGGCGATGAAGAAGCCCTGCCAGAGCTTGATGGAGTCCTGTCCCTGGGACGTGATCGGCTTGTGCGCCCCGAAGGTGGGGAGCTGGCACCCGGCGAGGAGGAGCCCCCCGGCGAGCACGAGGGCGGCGGCAAGCCATCGCGGACGACGTCCTTTGGCTCGCGGGCGCCCGTTCGTCGAGGCAGCCGATGGTTGCGAGCCAGAAGCGGTGGAGAGGCTGCCTGACGGCGACGGATCCACGGCTGGGCAGACTAGCGAACCCGCTGTGAGAATTCGAAGTAGCAGGTCGGAGCGTTGCAAGCCTGTGGACGACCGCGACGCGGACCTCTCGGGGGCTAGGAGGCTGCCGACTCGTCGTGTGCGTTCGGCGTCTCGGACGGGCTCGCTCCGTCCCTCATCCCCTTCTCGAACTCGCGCTTCGCGGAACCGAGGTTGCGAGCGAGCTTCGGGATCGCGGCGCCGCCGAACAGCACGACCGCCACCACGATCAGGACGATGAGCAGGTCAGGCCCGAAGATGTCTGCCAGCATCGCTGTCTCCTTGCGTCGGCAGGCACGTGCCCGCCGACGCAAGGGTACTGCGTCCGGCACGCTCGCCGTACCCCGGGGGACGCCGGGAGGACATCGGGGGCACGCTGGGTGATGCCGGGAGGGCGGCGGGGGGGCAGCGGTGCTGCGGCCGTCAGCGCCCCTGCCAGTTGGGCCTGCGCTTCTCGGCGAAGGCGACCGCTCCTTCCAAGGCGTCCGGGGAGCTGAACACGACGCCCACCGCCTCGTCGGTGAGCCGCCAACCCTCCTCCTCGTCCGCGTCGGCGGCGCGCAGCATGACCGCCTTGGAGTGCCTCACGGCGAGCGGCGCGTTCTCCGCGATCCGCTCGGCGAGCACCAGGGCCTCGTCGAGGAGCTCGTGGCGGGGCACCACGCGGTTGACGAGGCCGAGCGCGTACGCTCGCTCAGAGTCGATCGGGTCCCCGGTCAGGGCGAGCTCGAGCGCGATCGAGAGCGGGAGGCGCTTCGGGAGGCGAAAGAGGCCTCCTGCGCCCGCGATGAGACCGCGCTTCGCCTCGGGGATCCCGAAGGTCGCATGATCTGCCGCCACCACGAGGTCGCACGAGAGCATGATCTCGAGACCGCCGGCGAGCGCCGAGCCGTTGACCGCGGCGATGAGGGGCTTGGGGAAGCTCCGCCGGGCGATCCCGCCGAACCCCCCCCTGGCGTTCATGACTGCCGCGCCCTCCCCTGCGGCGAAGGCCTTCAGGTCCATGCCCGCGGAGAAGGCCTTGTCTCCGCTGCCCGTGAGCACCACCACGAGTGCCGCAGGGTCCTCGGTGAGCTCGTCGAAGGCCGCGGCGAGCCCCTCGCTCACCGCGCCGTTGATCGCATTGCGTGCGTCGGGGCGGTTGATGGTGAGGATCTCCACGTGCCCGCGCCGCTCCCTCAGGACCTCGTCTGCCATGGCTCTCCTTCCGGTGCTCGCCGTCCGCCGGGGACGCTACTCCGCCTCGCCTCGAGACCTGCGCCCCGGGTCATGCCATGCTGTCGCCGTGCCCCAGCCCCTCTTCGGCCTGAGCGCCGCAGGCTACCGGCTGGAGGGGGGGTTCAACGGCCGCGGCGAACCGCAGAACAACTGGGGGGCGTGGGAACGCGCGGGGAAGGTCCGTCTCCCTGCGCCGGGGCAGCCGGGCACGTGGGAGGACCCCGGCCGAGTCCTCGACCTCGCGGCGGCAGCAGGCGCGGAGGTCCTGGCGATCTCCGTCGAATGGGCGAGAATCGAACCGCGTCCGGGGGAGCTCGACGGATTCGCGCTCGAACGGTACGCGGCGACCTTCGCGGCGGCGGCCTCCCGCGGCATCACGCCGATCGCCGTGCTCCATGACGTCGCCCACCCTGCATGGCTCGGCGAGGAGTTCTGGCTGACCCCCGGCGCGCCGGACCGATTCAACGACCACGTCGCGCGCGTCGTCCCACCGCTCTGCGCGTCGTGCCGCCATTGGGTGACGCTGCGCCAGCCCAACCTGGTCGCACTCGCAGGGTGGGTCGACGGCCGACACCCTCCCAGACGGATGGGCGCGTTGGCGGACGCATGGGCGGTCGTCGACAATTTCCTCACCGCGCACGTTCTCACGTACGCGACGATCCACAACCAGCAGCCAGGTGCGCAGGTCCTCCTCGGGCTCCGGGCGTCCTCGTCCTACGACTGGGACCGGCTCATGGTGGACCTCCTGTGCGCGCCCGCGCTCGGCGTCGAGCGCGAGCGGCTCGACGCGTGGATCGCGGAACGCCGCGCCCTTCACGACGCCGCGATCCCGCCGGCCGATCTGCTGGACTTGACGTGGCGACGCCTCGCCGGCGCCACGGCCCCATTCGGCTCCTGTCGCGGCCTCGCCCGTCCCTCGCCCGGGCGCGCGCCGGGGGTTGCGTACCTGTCCGCCGCTCGCGGCAGCGGACAGGCGCGGTGCGGGGCGCCCGCGTCCACACGCCTTCCGTCCTACCCCCTCGACGCGCTGCTCGTCGTGTGGTGCCCGCCCCACGTCGCGCCGCCACGCACCGGCGCGCGCCGGGCACCACGCGCCGGCAGGCCCTGGAACACGTCCGCTCCACCTCTCGTCCGGCCCGACCCGCTGGGTCTCGCCCGGTGGTGCCGGGAGCAGGCGCGCGCCGTTCCCGGGCTCGCGCTGTGGGTCGAAGACGGCTTCGCGACGCGTGGCGCCGCGCCGCGTCCCGACGGCTGGGACCGCCGGGCCTACCTGCACGCGCAGGCGGCGGCCCTGCGGCGCGCCCATGCGATCGACGGCGTCCCGATCGGGGGCTACCTCTACTTCGCCACGCACGGTGGTGGCGATCCGACATGGCCCGACGCGGACTTCGGCCTCGGCGGTGACGCGCCGGCATTCCGGCATCTCGTCACCGGCGATTCGCCTGCGCCGGGCTCGTCCTGACACGGCGACGGTCCGTTGCCTGGCGCCGGCCGGTCTCCCCGGCAAGGAGGTGGCAGGTCAGCGGACCGAGCGAAGCACGGTGCGGGGCACCGAACGTGCAGACAGCTCGCGCCCGCGCGTGCCGACCGCGGCCACGAAGCGCCGGCCGCTGTCCAGGCGGGTGAGCACGTCAGCCTGTCCCTGGGGGCGGGCCAGCATCCACGAGTGGCCCCCGGGCACCCACTGCACGGCCGTGCGGGCGCAGCCGGCGAACTCCTCGGCAGTTGGCGTGCCCACGACGTGGTCGAACGATCCCCACTCGGCGAGCATCGGCACGCCGGCCTCCGCGAGCACGCCGACCGCGTCGCGCAGGTCGACGGTCAGGAGCATCGCCCCGATGGGCAGGGTGAGCCCCATGGTGCGGACGTTGTGGCGCACGTCCGGGAGGACCGAGAGGAACGTCGCCATCCTGCCGAGGAGCAGATCGGGAGTGTCCGCGACGAAGGCCGCGAAGAGGTCTGCGAACGGCGCCATGTTGGGCGAGAGGACGCCCATGAGGGTCTGGACCGCGCCGTGGCGGTCACGCCAGGCGGGGGTCGCGACGCCGTCGCGGTAGACGATGCCGAGCGTCCCCTCGGGTCGCTCGTGGGCGTACTGCACGGCGACCGCGCCCCCCATCGAGTGGCCGAGCAGAACCACCGGTCCAGCGCCTAGATGGTCGACGACGTGCGCGACCTGTTCCGCCAACGCGCCGATCGAGACTTCGTGCCAGCCGAGCGGGTCGCTGCCTCCGAAGCCGGGGAGACAAGGGTTCACCACCCGCCAGCCGAGCCTCTCGGCGAGGCACACGCTCTCGGGCCAGTACATCCGGCCCCCTGCGAAGTAGCCGTGCACGTTGACCGCCCAGACGGGCGGGCTCTGCGGACCGTCGGGGCCGTGGGCGTCCTCGTTGTCGGAGACCGCGTAGCGGAGATGCCTCGTCCCGACGTGGAGCACTCCCGGCACCATCCGGACTCCGGTCCGCCGACGGCGGACCCACCCCCACGGCGAGGTGATCGCACGTGCCGGGGACGTGACGGCGCGCGCCGGTGACGCGATCGCCGACCTCAGCGCGCCGAGCCCAAGCCGGGCAGTGTCCCACATCGAGCTGTCAGCCTCGGGCGCCGTCGCCGCGGTCATCGCTGCGGTCCTCGCCTCCACCGGAACCGCCCACGGTCTTCACCCATGTCACCCCCGAGCCCACCGCCCAGCGTCCTGCGAGCGTTTGCAACGATGCGAGACGACGCTACACGGCGCGCGGCGAGGAATGTCAAGGAATGTGCGGACCCAGAGCCGCCACGGTGGTGCTCACCGGGACGGTGCTTCCCGCCGCGCGCGGTGCTTCCGCCCCGGACGGCGCTCCCCATCGCGCGCGGCGCTTCCCGCCGCGCGCGATGGGGGCGCTAGGTGACGTCGCGACGGAAGGTCGTGAAGTAGCCGAGGACCGTCAACCCCACGCCCCAGATCACGAGGGCGATCGCGCCCAGCCACCAGCTGAGGAGGACGTGGGCTGTGAGTGTGCCGCCTCCGGCGCCCGGACCGCGCGGCGAGAGCCCTCCTGCGACCGCCTGGGTCGCTCGTGTGGGGAGGAAGTTGACGTCGATGTGCGCGAGCGAGCCGAAGATGGCGACGATGATCGGCTCGAGCACGAGCGTGAGTCCCAGAGCGAGGATCACCCCGGCGATCTGGTTGCGCACGAGCGTGCCGATCCCCATGCCGTAGACGGCCAGCAGCACGAAGGCGGCGAGCATGCCTGGAACGACGGGACCGACCTCGTGGCCCAACGCGGACACCGACCCGCCCTCGGCGAGGAGGAGCGGGATCCCCATCGCGGCGATCATGGCGAAGGAGACGACGCCCATGAGCAACCCCCACAGCGCGGATGCGAGCACCTTGGCACCGAGGACGTCCGCGCGACGAGGGTGGGCGAGCAGGGTGGAGGTGAGGATCCGATGGCGGTACTCCGTGGTGATGGACAGGACTCCGAGGACGGGGGACATCACGATTGCTGCCGTGTAACCGGCGCCCATGAGCCGCCGCAGGCCGGCGGTGGTCGTCGGCGCAAGGAAGTGCACGACCCCGTTGGCGCCGTTGATGAACGCGGTGGTGACGCCGAGCCCCGTCAGCAGCACGACGACGGCGATGCAGACCCAGGGCCCGGGGGTGGTGCGGAATTTGAACAGCTCCGCGCGGACGAGCTGGGGCAACGCCGTCATCCGGGCGCCACAACTGCTGGGGCCGGGCGGTTGGTCATGGATGTGGTGAGCTCCAGGAACAGGCTCTCGAGATCCTGGCTCAGCTGAACGAGCTCGTACACCACGACCCCGTTCGAGGCGATGAGCGGTCCGAGCTTCTCGGGGGTGGCGCCGTCCACGACGAGCGTGTCGTCGCCCGTCGGCCTCGGCGCGTACCCGGCGGCGCGCACGATCGACGCCAGCCTGTCCCGCTCGGGCGTCCGCACGCGCATCGACGACTGGGACTGGCTCGTGAGAAGGGCGAGCGGGCCCTGCACCCGCAGCCGCCCACCCGAGACGATCACCACATCGTCGACCGTCTGGGCCATCTCGGCGAGCAGATGGGAGGAGACGAGGATCGTCCGGCCTTCCGAGGCGAGGTACCGGAGCAGATCTCGAAGCCACGCGATGCCTTGTGGGTCGAGCCCGTTGGTCGGCTCGTCGAGGACGAGGACGCCGGGGTCCCCGAGGAGCGCGCCGGCCAGCTGGAGCCGCTGTCGCATCCCGAGGGAGTAGCCGCCCACCCTGCGCCGTGCGTCGTCGGCGAGCCCGACGAGCTCCAGCACGGTGTCGACGCGGGCCGCATCGAGGCCACCCTCGATCACCAGCATCTCGAGGTGTGCCCGTGCGCGGCGGGACGGATGGAAGTTGGTGGCCTCGAGGACCGCGCCGACGTGACGCGCGGGGTTCGGGATGTCCCGGTACCGCCTGCCGCCGATGGTGCAGCTTCCCGACGTCGCTGTCGCGAGGTCGAGCAGGATGCGCAGCGTGGTGGTCTTCCCCGCCCCGTTGGGGCCGAGGAACCCGGTCACGCGCCCGGGATCGACGGTGAAGCTGAGATCGTCGACCGCGGTGATCGACCCGAACCGTTTCGTGAGGTCCCGCACCTCGATCGTGGCGCCGCGAACGGCTCCGTTCCCGACGGTCACGCCCCGACGTTACCTCGGCTCAGCGCCGGTCGGACGGTCGCGCGCCGGCGCCCCGCGCTCATGGACCCGGGATCGTCACGACCTGACGGATCACCTCGCCGCGCCGCAGGGCCGCGAGCCCTTCGTTGAGCCGGGAGAGGTCGAGGCGCGCGCTGATCATGCTCTCGAGGTCGAGCCGCCCGGCGCGCCACAGGTGGATGAGCCGATGGAACTCGGTGCGGACGTCTGCACCCCCGTAGTAGCTGCCGAGCAGCGCCTTTGCGGAGAAGAACAGCTCGAAGCCGTTCAAGGAGAGCATCGCATCACCGCGTCCTGCACCGACGATCACCGTGGTGCCGCCGCGCCGGGTGGCGTCCCAGGCCGCCCGGAACGTGGGTGCCGTCCCGATGCACTCGAAGGCGTAGTCGAACCCGTCGCCGCCGGTCACCTCGCTGAGAGCGCCGGGCAGGTCCTCGGGCAGCACGGCCCGGGTCGCCCCGAAGCGCACCGCGTCGTCGAGCTTCGAGTCGACCCGGTCCACAGCCACGATCTCTGCTGCGCCGCAAAGACGCGCGCCCTGGATCGCGGACACCCCGACGCCACCGCAACCGAAGACCACGACCGACGAGCCCACCTCGACCTTCGCCGTGTTGACCGCCGCGCCGACGCCGGTGGTGACCCCGCAGCCGATCAGCGCGGCGATGTCGAACGGCACGTCCGGCGGGATGGCCACGACCGCCTGCTCGGGGAGGACCATCCGCTCGGTCCACGTGCCGGTGCCGGCGAAGCCGAAGACGCCCTCGTCGCCGCGCCGAAAGCGCGGACGTCCCTGCATGGCGAAGAAGATGTCGACGCACAGGTTCGGCTGACCACGAAGGCACGCCTTGCACTTCCCGCACGGCGGGGTCCACGCCACGATGACGTGGCTCCCCTCTCGTAGCGCCGTGACGCCCTTGCCCACCGCGGTGACGACCCCGGCACCCTCGTGCCCCGGCACGAAGGGGAAGCGCTGGAGGATCGTCCCGTCCATGCCCGAGAGGTCCGAGTGGCAGATGCCGGCGGCGCGTACCTCGAGCACGACCTCGCCTGTTCCAGGGTCGTCCAGGTCGAGGTCGTCGACGATCTCGACGGTTTCACCGCCGGGCTCGACCGCCACCGCGCCGCGCATGGCCCGCACGATACCCATCGGCGCACCAGCCGCGCGAGGTCACCCGGCGCTCAGCTCCGGTCGGCGCTCAGCTCCGGTCGGCGCTCAGCTCCGGTCGGCGCTCAGCTCCGGTCGGCGCTCAGCTCCGGTCGGCGCTCAGCTCCGGTCGGCGCTCAGTCCCACCCGGCGAGCGCTCCCTCGAGCTCGAGCAGGCGCCGCTTCATCTCGAGCCCGCCTCCATAGCCGCCGAGATGCCTGCCGGCGGCGACGACCCGGTGGCAGGGGTAGATGATGGGGAGCGGGTTGGCGCCGTTCGCCTGGCCCACCGCACGGCATGCCCTGGGTCGGCCCACCCGGCAGGCAAGGTCGCCGTAGGTGATCGTCTCGCCGAAGGGGATGCCCGCGAGCGCCCTCCACACCGACAGCTGGAAGGGGGTGCCACGCAACTCGAGCGGGAGCCGGAAAGACGTGCGCTTGCTCGAGAAGTACTCCTCGAGCTGGGACGCTGCCGCTCGCAGGGGGGTGGGCACGGCGCCCGGCGTGCTCCCAAGCTCGGTCGTGCCCGGCAGGCGCACCTGGGCCAACGCCGACTCGTCGCCGACGAGCAGCAGCCGTCCCAACGGCGTGTCGACCGAGAGTCGCGCGCTGGGTGCCGCGGCGTCGTCGTCGTGACAGGTGGTCATGCCGCCTCCTCGGGTCGCGGGGCCGACAGGGCCCACAAGTGCATCGACGCGTAGGAGCGCCAGGGACGCCACCTCGCCGCACGCGCCAGCGAAGCCGGTGGTGCGAACGGCGCGCCGAGATGCGCGAGCGCGCGGCGCACCCCGAGGTCCCCGGCCATGAACACGTCCGGATCGCCCAGCGCGCGCAGCCGCACGTAGGAGACAGTCCACGGGCCGATGCCCCTCAGCGCCTGGAGTCGGCAAGTGACCTCTTGCGGGTCGGCTCCCGGCTCGAGGGAGAGCCCGTCGTCGCAGACCGCCCGCGCGAGCGAGCGCAGCGCGTCCCGTCTGGTCGCAGGCATCGAGAGCGCCGTGTCGGGCGCGTGGAGGAGTGCCGCCGGCGAGGGGAAGACCCGCGTGATCGGTGGTCCGGAGGGCCCGGAAGGTCCGGAGGGCGCGGACGGCCCGGGTGGCTCCGAGGGTCCCGGCTCTGCGGCGCGCGCGCAGTGAGCCGCGAGTGCGATGCTGAGCGTCTCCCCCGCGGCCTCGGCGAACCGACCGAGGACCCGGCGGGCTCCTGCCACGGAGACCTGCTGGCCCGCGACGGCACGGACGGCGGTCTCGAAGCCGTCGACGGTGCCGGCGACCCGCCGGCCGGGGGTCGTCTCGACGAGCGGCCGCAGCATCGGGTCCTCGCCGAGCGCGGTGTCCACGGCGCCGGGGTCCGCGTCGAGGTCGAGCAGACGCCGGCATCGGGCCACTGCTGCTGGGAGGTCGCCCAGCTCCGTGAGCGTCAGCGTCGCGGCGATGTGCCCGTCCTGGGGCCGAAGCGAGACGACCGCGTGGCCGCGAGGAAGGCCGACTGAGCGCGTGAACGTCCCGTCGGCGTACGTCTCGACCCCCGGGACCGCACGGATCCCGAGGAACTCGAGCACGTCGGAGGCCGCCATCGGCTGGCGGTAGGGGAGGCGGAGACCGAGGGTCGTCGCGCCACCTCCCGGCGGCGTCCATGTGGCCGGGCCGCCGGAACCGCCGGGCCGCCGGAGCCGGGTCGCCCGCCGCCGGAGCTCCTGGGGGCTGCGACCGAGCACCTCTCGCACGGTGGCGTTGAACTGGCGGACGCTGGCAAAGCCCGCGGCGAAGGCGATGTCTGCCATGCCGAGCGCGGTGGTCTCGATGAGCAGCCGAGCGGTCTGGGCACGCTGCGCTCGTGCGAGCGCGAGCGGACCGGCGCCCACCTCGGCAGTGAGCATCCGGTGGATGTGGCGGGCCCCGTAGCCGAGACGGGCGGCGAGGCCGCTGACCCCTTCTCGGTCGACGACGCCGTCGGCGATGGCGCGCATCGCTCTGGCCACGACGTCGGCGCGCAGGTTCCACTCAGGAGAGCCGGGGGAGGCGTCGGGGCGGCACCGCAGGCAGGCGCGGTACCCCGCCGACTGCGCGGCGGCCGCGCTGGGGTAGAAGCGGACGTTGGTGCGCGCAGGCGTGCGCGCGGGACAGCTCGGCCGACAGTAGATCCCCGTCGTCGACACGGCGGTGAAGAACCAGCCGTCGAATCGCCGATCCCGTGCGCGCACCGCCTGGTAGCAACGCTCGAAGTCCTCGACCACGCGGCCATCGTCGCGCCGCGCCGCCGGCGATGTCTGGCGGGAATCGGACGTCGGCGTGCCGGCCTCCGCCCTCGGACGCCGGGTCGCCGGCCCCCGCCCCGCTACGGCGCCAAGCTCACGAGGCCGTCGTGCTGAGCGAGGAGAGCGCCCGGCGCGCGGCGGCGGCGATCCCGACCCCGTCGAGGCCGTGGGCCGCGAGGATGTCATCGGGCTTGCCGTGCGGGAGGTACGCGACGGGGAGGCCGCAGGTGACGACCGCCCCCGGCGACCTGCCGCCGTCGAGCGCGCCGGTCCGCAGCGCCGCGGCGACCGCCGAGCCGACACCCCCCTGCGCGATGCCGTCCTCGGCGGTGACGACCACCGCATGCGAGGCGGCGTCGGCGAGCATCTCGGCGTCGAGCGGGCTCGCCACCCGGACGTCCCACACCGACGCGGCGACGCCCTCGTCGGCGAGCGACCGGGCGGCCAGCTCGCAGGCCCAGAGGAGCTTCCCCACCCCGAGGAAGCAGACCGACCCGTCGCCGTCGGCGACCTTCCGGGCGCGAAAGCCCGCACCGGTCTCCGCCGAGCGGCGCGCCGGGGTCTTGGGCCAGCGGATCGCGACGGGTCCGCCGGTGTGGTCGAGCGCGTCGCGGAGCATGACCGCGACCTCCTCGTAGGACGAGGGGGCGAGCACCACCATCCCCGGCACCTTGGTGAGCAGTGCGAGGTCGAGGACGCCGTGGTGGCTCGGCCCGTCGTCACCGGTGACCCCTGCGCGGTCGAGGCAGAAGACCACCGGCAGCCGGTGGAGGCCGACGTCGTGGACGATCTGGTCCCATGCACGGTTGAGGAAGGTCGAGTAGACCGCGACGACCGGCCTGAGGCCCCCCATCGCCATGCCGGCGGCACAGGCGACCGCGTGCTGCTCGGCGATGCCCACGTCCACCAGGCGCTCGCCGTAGCGCTCCGCGAAGGGGAGCAGCCCGGTCGGCCCGGTCATGGCCGCGCTGAGCGCGACCACCTCCGGGCGTGACGCGGCCTCCCGGACGAGCGCCGCCCCGAACGCGTCGGTGTACGTCGCCACGCTCCCCTTGGGGACCCGCGGCAGCCCGGTCTCGACGTCGAAGGGGGACACGTCGTGGAGGCACTTCTCCCCGTCCGCCTCGGCGGGTGCGTAGTTGCGACCCTTCACCGTGTGGACGTGCACCACCACGGGGCCCTTCTGCGCCGTCGCGTCGACGAGCGCCGCTTCGAGCGCATGGACGTCGTGACCGTCGACGGGGCCGATGTAGCTGAACCCGAGCGCGCCGAAGAAGGACCGAGGTGCCGAGGGCTCCGGGCTCTCGGCAGCGGCGGGGTCGTGCCCGACGCGGCAGGCGGTGGTGAGCGGGGAGATCGTCGACGCGTACGACCGGCCGTTGTCGTTGAGGACGACGATGACCTTGCGCCCGGCGAAGCCGATGTTGTTCAAGCCTTCGTAGGCGAGCCCGCCGGTGAGCGCGCCGTCCCCGACGACCGCGACCACGTGGTTGCGCCCGCCCCGGGCGTCCCTGGCGCGCGCGAGGCCGTCTGCGTAGCCGAGTGCGGTGGAGGCGTGGCTGTTCTCGACGACGTCGTGCACCGATTCGGCGCGGTTCGGGTAGCCCGAGAGGCCCCCCGCCTGCCGGAGCGTCCGGAACCCCTCGGCCCGGCCCGTGACCAACTTGTGGACGTACGCCTGGTGCCCGGTGTCCCAGACGATCGGGTCCTTGGGGGAGTCGAAGACCCGGTGGAGCGCGATGGTGAGCTCGACTGCGCCGAGGTTCGACCCGAGGTGTCCTCCCGTCACCGAGACCGACGACACGAGGAAGCGCCGGATCTCGGCGGCGAGCTCCTCGAGCGCGTGGCGGTCCATGCCCCGGAGGCGAGCGGGGGTGAGGTCTTGGAGCACGGGGGGCAGCTCGGCACGCTCTCCACGCTCGGCACGCTGGTTCCTGTCGCTGTTCGCGCGGCCGTGACCGTTGCCGTTCGCACCGTCTCTCGTCGGCGCGGGCTGCGCATCGCCGTCTCCGAGCGCGCGGGCCTCCCATGCCGAGGCGGTGGCGGCCGCGCCTTGCTGGACGTGGGTGTGGCGGACGGTCGTCACGCTGATCAGTGGGTGTTGACGAGCGCGCGCAATGACTCGCGCAGCGACCCCATGGACGCGATCACGGCGGAGGGCTCGTAGCCGCAGTGCGCCATGCAGTTCGCACAGCGCGGGTCCTTCCCCCGCCCGTACTTGGACCATTCGGTGGTCTCCACCAGCTCCTTGTAGGAGGACACGTAGCCGTCGGACAGGAGGTAGCAGGGGCGCTGCCACCCGAGCACCGAGTAGCTTGGGATGCCCCACGCGGTGCACTCAAACTCCCGCTTGCCTTCGAGGAAGTCGAGGAACAGCGGCGAGTGGTTGAGCCTCCACTTCTTGCGCTTTCCGGCGAAGGCCTCCCGGAAGAGCTTCCGAGTCTGCTCCACCCCGAGGAAGTGCTCTTGGTCGGGAGCCTTCTCGTACGCGTAGGCCGGCGAGATCATCATCGCGTCGACCCCGAGGTCGTCGTTGAGGAAGTCGAGGAGGTCTCGCACGGTCTTGGGCGAGTCCGTGTTGAAGAACGTCGAGTTGGTCGTGACTCTGAAGCCCCGGCGCTTCGCCTCGCGGATGGCCTCGACGGCCGTGTCGAAGACCCCCTCGCGGTCGACGGCCGCGTCGTGGCGCTCGCGGAGCCCGTCCATGTGGACGACGAAGGAGAAGTACTCGCTCGGCGTGAACTTCTCGAGCCGGCGCTGGAGCAGCACCGCGTTCGTGCAGAGGTACACGTAGACCTTGCGCGTCACGAGCGCCTCGACGATCTCCGCGATCTGGGGATGGAGAAGGGGCTCTCCCCCGGCGATCGACACCATGGGCGTGCCGCTCTCCTCGACCGCGTTGACGACGTCCTGCACAGAGAGCCGCTTTCGAAGGATGTCCGTCGGATGCTGGATCTTGCCGCATCCCGGGCACGAGAGGTTGCACGCGAACAGCGGCTCGATCTCGACGATGAACGGGTAGTACTTGCGGCCCTTCAGCCGCTGGCGGAGCAGATGCGCTCCGATCTTCATGTTCTGCTTCAAAGGAATGGGCATCAGCGCACCTGTGGGGGGAGAGCGAATCGGACCGTCTCTGTCGTGGTCCTGCGCTCGTCGACGTCGAGGGGGCCGAGCGTCGAGAGTGCCTGGAGCAGTTCGGTGACGAGCGACTCGGGGGCGGACGCACCAGCCGTGACCCCGACGGTTGCCGCACCGTCGAGCCACGAGAGGCGGAGCTGGCCGGCGTCCTCCACCAGCTCCGCACGGCAGCCCTCCCGACGGGCCACCTCGACGAGCCTCGCCGTGTTCGACGAGTTGGCCGAGCCGACGACGAGCAGCAGGTCGCACTCGCGGGCGATGGCCCGCACCGCGTCCTGGCGGTTCTGCGTCGCGTAGCAGATGTCGTCGGAGCTCGGGCCGACGACATCGGGGAACCTGCGCCGGAGGGCGCCGACGACCTGGGCCGTCTCGTCGGTGGCGAGGGTGGTCTGGGTCAGGTAGGCGACCGGGGAGGCCGCCTCGAGCTCCAGCGCGTCGACATCCTCGGGGGTCGCCACGACGTGCGTCTGCCCGGGCGCCTCGCCGTAGGTGCCGACGACCTCCTCGTGGTCGACGTGGCCGACGAGGACGATGTCGTAGCCGCGCGCGGCGTACCGGCGCGCCTCGTGGTGCACCTTGGCGACGAGGGGGCAGGTCGCGTCGATCACCGTGAAACCGTCGCGCGCGGCAGCCTGGGTCCGGACGTCGGGGGAGACGCCGTGGGCGGCGAGCACCACGGTCGCGCCGTCGGGGACTTCGTCGAGCTCCTCGACGAAGACCGCCCCCATGGCTGCGAGCCGTCCCACCACGTGCGTGTTGTGGACGATCTGGCGCCGGACGTAGACGGGCGCGCCGAAGCGCTCGAGCGCACGCTCGACGATCTCGATCGCCCGCTCGACGCCAGCGCAAAACGACCGGGGCGACGCGAGCAGGACACGCCGTGCGCAACAGGCCCTGGCCCAGCGCTCGATCGGCTCGCGCAGCTGCGCGAGGGACGCCTCCTCCTGGCCGCGGGACCCGACCGCGCTCATCGCGCCGGGCCCCGAGGGCTCCTCCACCGCACGCACGACCGCCAGGGGTCGGTCGCCCGCCGCGATCGTCGCCGCCCATGCCGGGTCGTGGTCGAGGACCAACGCGCCCAGCTCGGCGAGCCCGGCCGTGGCGTCTTCGTGGTCCGGGCCGGTCGACACCACCGGGCCCAACGCGACGACGTGGCCGTCGCGGCGCAGCTCGTGCGCGAGCAGCGGCGCCGAGGGCAGCCGCCGCACCAGGCGTGGCGCGCCGTCGCCGTCGACCGCCCACAGCTCGCTCGCCACGACGAGCTGTCCGGGAGCGAGCTCGGGGGCGAGGCGGGCCGCCGTCCCGGTGACCGCGAGCGGGGCGTCCGGGGGAAGTGTGGGCACAAGGTGCTCGAGGGAGGCACCGACGGGCGCGTTCCCACAGTCCGCTGCGACCGTGCCCGCGCGGTCCTGCGTGCGCACGAGGTGGGCCTCGAGCCTGCTCGGTGCGAGCACGATCACGCCGTCACCCATGCGGGCCTCCGGCGTGCACGAAGCGGCCGAGCGCGCTCAGCGGGAAGACCAGCCGGTAGAGGTGGTAGTTGATGTAGAAGTCTCCGGGGAACCCCGTCCCGGTGTACCACGGCTCGTCCCACGTGCCGTCGTCGCGCTGGGTGGAGCAGAGGAACTCCACGCCGCGGCGCGTGGCGCGCTGCTCGGACTCACCGGCGGCCAGGAGCGCGTTCAGCGCCCACGCCGTCTGGGAGGCGGTCGACACGCCCCTTCCGGCCCACGCGCGTTCGTCGTAGGAGCGCAGGTCCTCGCCCCATCCGCCGTCGTCGTTCTGGTGGTCGCAGATCCACTCGACCGCACGGCGGACCGCCCTGTGGGTGCAGGGCACCCCGGCGGCGACGAGGGCCGGGACGACCGCGCCCGTCCCGTACACGTAGTTCGCGCCCCATCGGCCGAACCACGACCCGTCGGGCTCCTGGTGGTCGAGGAGCCAGGCCACCCCGCGTGCCATCGCCGAGCGGTCCGAGGGGCGGCCGGCAGCGAGGAGGGCCGCGAGCATCTCGACGACGTGCGCCGTCACGTCGGCGCTCGGCGGGTCGATGAGCTCCCCGAAGTCGCAGAACGGGAGCTTCCGGCACAGCGTGCGCGTGTTGTCGACGTCGAACGCGGCCCATCCGCCGTCGGCACACTGCATGCCGAGCACCCATCGGGCGGCGCGCTCGAGCGCGCCGCGATCGTCCTCGGCGCACCTGAGCAGCGAGAGGACGACCTCGGCCGTGTCGTCGACGTCGGGGTAGTGGTCGTTGGCGAACTCGAATGCCCAGCCGCCGGGGGCGAGGTGCGGTCGGCGGACCTTCCAGTCGCCTTCGACCGTGATCTCCTCGCCCACCAGCCAGCGCGCGGCAGCACGCATCGCGGGGTCGGTCGTGGCGAGGCCCGCGTCCGACAGGGCCACGACCGACAGCGCGGTGTCCCACACCGGCGACTGGCACGCTTCGAGCCGCCGCCCTCTCTCGTCGCGGATCGTGAACCCTTCGAGGCCCTCGAGCGCCGCCTCGAGCACCGGGTGTGTCAGCGCGTAGCCGCGGAGATGGAGGGCGATGATCGAGTACACCCAAGGGGGCTGGATGCCCCCCCATCCGCCGTCGGCCTCCTGGCGCTCGATGATCCAGCGCTCCGCCTCGCGCAGCGCGGCTTCGCGCAGCGTGCGCACGGGACGCCGCGCATAACGCCGCGCGAGCCCGTCCGCCCGCTCGAGCACGCCTTCCCACGTGAGAAGGCGGTGGGGCGGGAGCGGCGGCAGCCCGGAACGGAGCTCGTCGATGTCGACGCCGAGGTCGCGCACGGGACGGTAGGTGCCGACGACGGTGAGGGCGACCACGGTCTGGCGGGCCCAGCAGCCGAAGTCGTAGATGTTCAGCGGGAGCCACGGGGGGAAGAAGACGAGCTCGGGCGGCAGGACCGGAAGGTCGTCCCACGACCACTTGCCGAAGAGCGCCAGCCACATCCGGGTGAACACCCTGGCGCGCTCGACGCCGCCGTGCTCCCGGACGAACGCCGACGCGGCGGCCATGTGCGGCGCGTCCGGCGGGTCGCCGGCGAGACGGAGCGCGACGTACGCCTCGATCGTCGTCGAGAGGTCGCCGGGCCCGCCGTAGAAGTTGGCCCACGTGCCGTCCTCGCGCTGGTTGGCGCGGACCCAACGCGCGGAGGCGGCGGTGTCCTCGACGTCGCGGATCCCGAGGAACTGGCGGAGCAGGAGGTCCTCGGCGTCCATCGTGACGTTCGTCTCGAGCTCCCCCTTCCACCACCCCGCTGGGTCCTGGAGGGCGAGCAGCGCCTCGGTCGCCTTCTTCAAGGTGTCCGCCGCATCCGTCTTTAAAGCCGCATCCGTCTTTAAAGACGTCGGCGCGGCGGCACCGGCTCCCGGCCCCTCGATCGGACGCGCGTCGTGGGTCGTCATCTGTCCCTCGCAGTCACGTACCGGGCGACCTCGCAGAGCTCTTGCTTCGGCGAGGTCGCGATCGGCGCGCGATCGAGCGAGCCGAGCGCGGCTCGGAGATGCTCGTCGGCGATCGCGGTCACCTCTTCGCGGACGCCCGCTCGGTCCATCAGCTCGGTCGCTCGCGCCACGTCCCCGGGGTCCGGGGTCCCGGTGAGGATGGCCGAGAGCTCGTCGGCAAGCTCGCCGCCCTGCTCGAACGCCACCGCCACGGGCAGGGTCTTCTTGCGCGCGAGGAGGTCCGCCCCGACGGGCTTGCCCGTCACCGACGTCTCCCCCCAGACGCCGAGCACGTCGTCGACGGCCTGGAACGCGATCCCGAGGTGCTCGCCGTACTCGCCGAGCACGTCGGCAGTCCGTGCGTCGGCGCCGCCGAGCAGCGCGCCGATGGCGCAGGACGCCGAGAGCAGGGCGCCGGTCTTCCCCCGTTCCATCGCGAGGCACTCGGCGACGGTGACCCGCCCGCGCGCTTCGAACGCCATGTCGGCGGACTGCCCCGAGATCATCGCCTGGTTGGCGTCTGCGAGCCGCCGGGCCGCATGCACGCGAGGCTCGGTCGGGGGGTCGAGCAGGACCTGCATCGCGAGCGCCGCCAGCGCATCGCCTGCCACGATCGCCACGCCTTCCCCGAACTGCGCCCACACCGCCGGCCGGTGCCGCCGCTCACGGTCCCCGTCGATGATGTCGTCGTGGAGGAGCGAGTAGTTGTGCACGAGCTCGATCGCCACCGCGCCGGGGACCGCGTCCTCGTGGCGCCCCCCGACGGCCGTCGACGCCAGGAGCACGAGGGCCGCGCGCACGTGCTTGCCGCCGGCGGCGAGGTGGTGGTGCACCGGTGCGTGCAAGGACGCGTCGAGCCGCTCGACCGCCGCGAGGAGCGCGGGGACCACCAGCGCGCCGGCCCGGGCCAGCGCCTCCGGCGCCTGCGCGTGCGCCCCGCCGGGGCCGGGAGGCACGAGGGAAGTGGTCACGCGGGCACCACCTCCTCGAGCGGGCGGGTCGAGACGCCGGAGCGCCCGAGCGACGACACCGCGGCGTCGGCGGCGGCCACCCCCGAGCGGACGGCCCCCTCCATCGTCGCGGGCCATCCGGTCGCGCACCATGCGCCCGCGAGGAACACGCCGGGCACGCTCGTGGCCGGCGGGGGTCGCAGCGACGCGGTGCCCGGAACCCCGCGGAACGTCGCCGCGTGCTCGCGGCTCACGACGCCGTCGACGACCGCGGCCTCCCGTGCCTTGGGGAAGAGATCGCCGAGCGCGACGAAGAACGTGCGGATGAGGTCGTCGGGGCGCGCTCCGATCCAGGCGCGGGCGTCCGAGAGCGAGACCACCAGGCACTGGTGCGGGCTCGCAGAGGGGATGCCCGCCGCATCGGAGTGGTCGAAGACGAATTGCACCGGGGACGCGACCGCGGCCGCGAGCGGCAGGTCGGTGACCTTGCGGTCGAGCACGAGGTGGACGTTGACGATCGGCGAGCGGCCGAGCCCGGAGACGTCTCCCAGCGCCCCGTCTGGCAGCACGGCGGGCGCCGCCTCGTGGGAAACGGCCACCACGACCGCGTCGGCCTCGAGCCGCCGGGCGGCGGTGCGGACCTCGACCCGGTGCCCACCCGCACGCGGCGAGCGCACCGCCTCGACAGCCTCGCCGAGCACGACCTCCACGCCCGCCGACTCGAGGGCGCGCAGGCCAGCCGCGCCGTGCAGCTCTCCGAGGGGCACGGTCGCCCAGCCGACGTCCGCGCCGTCGACGGTGTCGAGCAGCCCGGTGCGGAAGACCTTCGCCGCGAGCGCGAGCGAGGCCTCGGAGGACCCGACGTTCACGGTGGGCAGCACCACGAGGTCCCACAGCTGCTCGATGGTGCGAGCGGACTGGCCGTGGCCCGCGAGCCACGTCGCGAACGTCACCTCGTCGAGCGCGGGGTCATCGAGTGTCAGCTCGCGCAGCGCGCGCACCGCGGGCCCCAGCCGAAGGCGGGCGCCGAGCGAGAGGTGGCGGTAGGCGAGGAGCGACGGTCCCAGGTGCAGAGGCGAAGGAAGCGGCGCAGCCGTCCGGACGATCCGCGCCCGCCTCCCGCCCGGTGAGAGGACCGGGATGTCCAAGGAGGGTTGGATCAGGACCTCGTCCGCCGCGCCGATCCGGTCGAGGAAGGCGCGGTATGCCGTGCAGCATCGGAGGAAGACGTGCTGACCGTTGTCGAAGCGCAGCCCGTTTCGCTCGAAGGACCACGTGAGCCCACCGAGCCGCCGGCGCTTCTCGACGAGCGTGACGCCGGCGCCCGCGTCCGCCGCGCTCAGCGCGGCCGCGATGCCGGCCAGGCCGCCGCCGACGACCGCCACCCGTGCCCGGCCCGGGCCGGCGGCGCTCACGACGCGCTCCGCGACCGAGCGGGCGCGCCGAGCGCGCCCGGCGAGACGAGGCAGGACATGGAGACCAAGAGCTTCTCGGACGCCGGGACCGAGATCCGGCCGCGCGTGACGGCCATGGGGTCCTGGGCGATCCGGCGGAGGAGGCGGTGGTAGATGCCCGCCATCGCGCCGACGCACGCCTTGCTGCGCCGGTCGAGCATCGGGAGGAGGCGGAACCCTCGCGCGAACCAGTCCTCGGCGCGGGCGCACTCGAACGCCACGAGCCGGCCGAGCGCCGCGTCGTCCGAGAGGTCGGCGGGGCATTCGCACGCCACGGCGTCGGCTGCCGGCAGGTACACGCGCCCGCGCCGGCCGTCCTCCTTCACGTCCCGCAAGATGTTGGTGAGCTGGAGCGCGACGCCCAGATCGTCCGCGAAGCCGTTGGCGCCCGGCTCGCCCGCCGCGCCGAAGACCGCGAGCGACAATCTCCCGATCGAGCCCGCGACGCGCCGGCAGTACACGACGAGGTCGTCGATCGTGGCGTACGGGGTGCCGACGACGTCCATCTCGCAGCCGTCCACGAGGTCCGCGAAGGCGTCCATCGGGAGGTCGTAGCGCGCCGCGGCGTCACCGATCGCCACGAGCACGGGGTCCTCTGCCGGCTCACCTGGCGTCGCGAGCCGCTTGCGAACCTCGGCAAGGTCTTCGAGCTTTTGCTGCGGGGGCTGATCGCCGTCGCCAATGTCGTCGATGCGCCTGGCGAGCGCGTACACCGCCGAGAGCGCCCGACGCTCGGGCGGGTGCAGCAGGCGGATCCCGTAGGCGAAATTCTTCGCCTCGCGACGCGTGATCGCCTCGCACGCCCGGTACGCCCGGTCGACGTCGAGCGGCGAGCTCACGAGAGGACTCCTGTTGGGATCGGCGCACCTGCCCCGGCGGCCCGATCGGCCGGGAGGCCGAGCGGGGCGAGGAGGACCAGCGCGAGCCGGGCCGCGAGCCGTCGCGGGCGTGGGCGTGGGCGGCACCGCTGCCCGAGGACGTCGAAGTCCGCGGCCTCGATGGCGTCGAGCGCCGCCATGCCGCCGGCCGCGAAAGCGGCGACTGCGAGCCGGGCTCTCACGGGCAGGCTCGCCGCGAGCGGCGCGCCTGCGAAGAGCAGCTGCCGCGCGCGCCCGGCCTCCAGCGCGACGACTCGGCGGAGCGCGTGCCCGGCGTGCGGCGCGGCGAGGTCCTTCTCGTCGCAGCCCTCGTCACGCAGGTCGCTCTGGGGGACGTAGATCCGGTCCCTTGCGAGGTCCTCTGCGATGTCCTGGAGGTGCTCGACCACCTGGAGGCCCGTGCACACGTCGTTGGAGAGGGCAACCCGGTCGGGCGTGGCCGCCCCGAAGATCTCGAGCACCAGCCGGCCCACCGGGTTGGCAGACAGCCGGCAGTAGCCGACGAGGTCCTCGAAGGTCTCGTAGCGCGAGACGGTCTGGTCGCGCCGGTTCGCCTCGATGAGGTCGTAGAAGGGCTGGGGCGAGAGCCTGCGGGCCGCCGCCGTCTCGCCGAGGCGGCGCATGACCGGGTGGCTCGCCTCCCCGCGCAGTGCACGTCCCAGCTCGCTCTCGAGCCACGCGAGGTGGGCCAGCCGGTCGCCGCCCGCCTCGTCGCCGATGTCGTCGGTGAGCCGGGCGAAGCCGTAGACGGCCATCAGGTCCGCGCGCACGTCCGCGGGGAGGAGCCGGGACGCGACCGGAAAGTTCTCGCGCCTCGCTTGCACATAGATCGACTCGGCGGTGGGGACGCCGGAGTATTTGGGTGATCGTGTCCTCGGGCAGACCACCGGTTGCTCCTTGTCAAGCGCGTCGGGTCGAAGGTGTTCCATGGGGATGCGTGGCGTGCTGGGCCGGGTCAAGCGCACGATACTGCCAGCTTAAGCACAGTGCACACAGCATGCCCCGCCCATCGAACGCTTGTATGCGGACGCTCGGGCGGGCTGTGCAGCGCGCAACCGGGGGCCCGGCGCGCTCGTGGATCCCAGCAAAACAAACGATCGTCCGACGTCGATTTCCGCGTATCCGCCGACACGGCGCCGGCACCGCTGCACTGGCAGTTTCCGGGGGGCGAGCGCCGGGTATGCCTGGTCGCGGAGAGGGACTGGCCGCGGGTACCACCCCAAGATCGAACCTGTGGGAGGCAGACGACCATGTCACAGACGACCATGTCGACCATGTCGACCATGTCGACCATGTCGACCATGTCGACCATGTCACAGACGACCATGTCAGAAGAGCTCGTCGGCAGTGGGCAGCGGGGCGCCGCCCGCCAGGACTCGCACTCCACCGGACTGCGCGAGACCGGCGGCGGTGGCGATGGAACCGCCCACGGCAGCGACTCCGTGAACGGGCAGGACACGTCGGGCCCGGCTGACCTGGCCGGTGCCGGGGGTGCGGGGAGTGCAGCCGGCGCCAGGGGTGCGGCGAGTGCAGCCGGCGCCAGGGGTGCGGCCGGTGAGGACGCAAGCGCCAAGGATGCGAGCCTCCGGGCGCTCGAGGTGCTGTCGCACGCGCTCGAGGAGATGCGCCGCGACCAGCAGCTGCTCGAGAAGCGGCTGGCGGCGCTGCACCGCGAGCGGGCCGAAGGACGTGCCTGGCGTGACATCCTGACCGCCGAGGAGCCCCCCGGCACGATGCAGGTGGTGAGCCGGATGCTCGCCCGCCTCGCCAAGGCGAGCGGTACCCTGCGCAAGGAGCTCGTGGACACCCTGCGGCGCGAGGGCGCGAGCATTCCCGCCATCGCGAAGCTGTTCGGCGTGACCCACCAGCGCGTGTCGAACCTGCTGCGCCGACCGTCGGAGCGGAGCGAGTAGGGGGTCGGGACCAGAGGGTCGGGACCAGAGGGTCGGGACCAGAGGGTCGGGACCAGGGGGTCGGGACCAGGGGGTCGGGACCAGAGGGTCGGGACCAGAGGGTCGGGACCAAGGTCCCTTCGATCGATGCGGGTGCACCTGCTAGAACCGCTCGCATGAAACTGGCCATTCCGGCGGAGTCCGTCGCGGGCGAGCGCCGCGTGGCGATCGTCCCCGACGTGGCGAAGCGACTGGTCGCCGCCGGATGGACCGTGGCCGTGCAGTCGGGTGCGGGTGAGGAGGCCGCGTTCACCGACGCGGACTACGTGGCCGCCGGGGCCGAGGTGGCGGCGGACGCCGCTGGGTGCCTCGCGGGAGCGGCGGCCGTCATTCGGGTGCAACCACCAAGCGTGGACGACGCCCAGCTCGTCCCAGAAGGTGCTCTCGTCCTCAGCTTCTTGCAGCCAGCCGCCTCGGTCGACGCACTGCGCGTGCTCGCCGCCAAGCGCTGCAGCGTCTTCAGCTTCGACCTCCTGCCCCGGATCAGCCGGGCGCAGTCGATGGACGCGCTGTCGTCCCAGGCGACCGTCTCGGGGTACCGCGCGGCGCTCACCGCCGCCACCCGGATCGGCCGGTTCTTCCCCATGCTCATGACGGCGGCCGGCACGGTGCCGCCGGCCAAGGTGCTCGTCATGGGTGCCGGTGTCGCAGGGCTCCAGGCGATCGCCACCTGCCGCAGGCTCGGCGCGATGGTCCGTGCCTACGACGTGCGCGCGGCGGCAAAGGAGGAGGCCGAGAGCCTCGGTGCGACCTTCGTCGACCTCGGAGTGAGCGCGGAGGGCACGGGCGGCTACGCGCGTGAGCTGACGGCCGAGGAGCTCGCGGCGCAGCAGCACGCGCTCGCAGACGAAGTGACGAAGGCAGACGCGGTGGTCACGACCGCTGCGGTCCCGGGCCGACGCGCTCCGCTGCTCGTGACCGCAGCGATGGTGGAGCGAATGGCGCACGGCACCGTGGTGGTCGACATGGCGGCGGACTCCGGCGGCAACTGCGAGGTGACGCAGCCTGGAGCGGACGTCATGGTGAGCGGCACCCTTGTGGTCGGCATGTCCAACCCTCCCTCGGGCATGCCGACGCACGCGAGCGCGCTGTACTCCCGCAACGTGGCCAACATCCTCGCGCTGCTCTCGTCGGAAGGTGCTGTGGCCCCCAACTGGGAGGACGAGATCGTCGCAGGGACGTGCGTCCTGCGAGACGGGAAGCCCGAGCACGCATTGACGGCAGAGCTCTTGGGGAGCGAGTCCTGATGGGCATCGTCTGGTACCTGACCATCTTCGTGCTCGCCGCCTTCGTGGGCTACGAGGTCATCTCGAAGGTCCCGAGCATCCTGCACACGCCGCTCATGTCGGGCTCCAACGCGATCCACGGCATCGTGCTCGTCGGTGCGCTGGTCATCATGGGCGAGGCGAACGGGACCGCGCAGCTCGTGCTCGGCTTCATCACGGTCTTCCTCGCCACGCTCAACATCGTCGGCGGCTTCGTGGTGACCGACAGGATGCTCGAGATGTTCCACGCGAAGCCCGAGCGGGCGGCTGCCCCGTCTTCCCCCGCCGCCGGCAACGCGTCGGAAGAGGGCCGATGATGACCGTCGCGCTCACCGCCGTCTCGCTGCCGCTCTCCACGTGGCGCTCCGCCGTCTACCTCGTCGCCATCATCGGCTTCATCCTTGCTCTGAAGGGTCTCAGCTCTCCGCGGCACGCGCGGAGGGGCAACCTGCTCGGTGCGGGGGCTGCGCTGCTCGCGGTCGGCATGACGTTTTCGGCGGGAGGCGTCAACCACTCGGCACGGAACCTCGGCCTCGCGTTCGGAGCGATGGCGCTCGGCACCGTCGTGGCGGTGCCGGCGGCACGGCTCGTGAAGATGACCGCGATGCCTCAGATGGTCGCGATCTTCAACGGCGTCGGCGGCGGCGCGGCCGCCCTCATCTCCGTGTCGGAGCTGCTCCACATCCACAGCACCGGTGTGAGCCCTGCCACGTACGTGATCGTCGAAGCGGTGCTCGGCGTCCTCATCGGGAGCGTCTCGTTCGCCGGCAGCGCCATCTCCTTCGCCAAATTGCAAGAGCTGATGGCGACGCGACCGATCGTCTACCCGGGTCAGCAGCCGATCAACGCCCTCGTGGGCGCAGGGATCCTCGGCCTTCTGATCGCGGCGGTCGTGACCGGCTCGACCGACTACGTGTTCGGAGTGCTCGGTCTGTCACTGCTGCTCGGGGTGGCGTTCACCCTGCCGATAGGCGGCGCGGACGTGCCCGTGCTGATCTCGCTGCTCAACTCGTTTACGGGGCTCGCCGTCGCGGCGTCCGGCTTCACCCTGGGCAACCCCCTCTTGATCGTGGCCGGCACGCTCGTCGGCGCGTCGGGCATGCTGCTCACCCGCCTCATGAGCAAGGCGATGGGGCGCTCGCTGCCCAACATCCTGTTCAGCGCGTTTGGCGCGGTGGTCACCGCGACGGCCGACGCAGGAGGGCTCGAGGGCAAGACCGTGAAGACGTCGACGCCCGAGGACGTGGGCGTCCTCCTCGCGTACGCGCGCAAGGTGGCCATCGTCCCGGGGTACGGGCTGGCCGTCGCGCAGGCACAGCACGTCGTGAAGGAGCTCGCGGACGAGCTCGCATCGAGAGGGGTCGAGGTCTTCTACGCGATCCACCCGGTCGCGGGCCGCATGCCCGGGCACATGAACGTCCTCTTGGCCGAAGCGAACGTGCCCTACGACGAACTGAAGGAGATGGACGAGGCCAACCCGGAGATGCCGACGACCGACGTGGCGCTCGTCGTGGGCGCCAACGACACCGTCAACCCGGCAGCCATCGACTCGCCCGGGAGCCCGATCTACGGCATGCCGATCATCCATGCCGACCAGGCCGCGCACATCGTGTTCCTGAAGCGCTCGATGCGCCCCGGGTTCGCGGGCATCGACAACGCGCTCTTGTTCGACGACAAGACCGTGATGTTGTTCGGCGATGCGAAGGACACGCTCCAGAAGCTCGTGAGCGCGGTCAAGGCCTCTTAGCCGAGCTACGCGGGAGCGTGCCGGTGCCTGCCGGTGCCTGGCCGGTGCCTGGCCGGTGCCTGGCTTGGAGCCGAAGTCGCGCCTCGTGGCTCCGGGCGCTGGCCGCTGGACCGCTGCGGGGACGCCCAAAAGCCCGATCTTCGGGCGTCCGAAGCGAAGGCCGTTCGGCCCTACCGGACTCTCGATGCGTCACGTACCGTGAACGTATGGCCACGCCAGCTCCTGACATCGAGCCTCGCAGCCAGGCGGTTTTCATCCAGGACTTCGTCGACGTGGACGAGCCCGAGCACCTCGTGAGCGAGCGCCTCACCGAAGGGCAGGCGTGGCTCGCGCGTCTGGCGGGCGCCGCAGGGGACGAAGCGGAGCACCAGCTCGTGAGGCTGGGACCGTCCTCGCTCGGGGAGTTGATCACGCGCGAGATCCGGGTACGCCTCGGACCCGCCTCGACGCTCGACGACGGCATTGTCGTGCCCCTGCGCTGGGAGGACGCCCGTCGGCCCACCCTCTTCCCCGTGCTCGACGGCAATCTCCAGGTGGCGCCACTGGGAGACGGGTGCAGCCGGCTCGTCCTTTACGCCTCCTACCGGCCGCCCTTCGACGGACTGGGCCGGGCGCTCGACCAAGCACTCTTGCACCGCGTCGCGGAGTCCACGATCCGATCGTTCCTCCGTAAAGTCGCCGAGACGTTGCAGGACTGGCCGACATGACGCGACTGAGGGCTGCACGATCCGGCGCGCGGGCACGATCCACGGCCTGACGCCGGGAACGACCCACCGCGCGACCCACGGCCTGACGCCGGGAACGACCTATTGCGCGACGCACGCCCCGACGCACGCCCCTCAGCTCGTCTATATTCGTTCTAGAACTCGGAGGCCTGGGGATGGGACGCCGATCGAACGTGGGGATGGCTCGCGCCTTGGAGCGTGTCCGGGTGCTCGTGCTGCACCCGGACGATGGGGCCGCGCGCCCGTGCACGCTCAGGTTCAGCGCACAGGGCGTGGTGCTCGAGTCCGTGACGAGCGGCGCACCGGTCACGTTGCTCCGGGTGCCCTGGCGGGCGATCGAGGGGCTCTCAGCGGACGGTTGCGTCCGCGCACCCGACGGGACGATCGTCCAAGCACTCGATCTGGCCACCGATCGCGGCGAGCTGCGCCTTGCGATGCCGGCGCCCGAGGTCACCGCCGCGCTCTCGGTACTTGCGACGTACGCTCGGCGCTGGCGGTGCTGGCGGTATCCCGCGTCACGGTTGACCGCCAGGTTCGCGGCCAGCGCCAGCGGCGCGTGCAGGGGAGGGTTGACGCACGCGGGGGAGGCCGTCCGTGCCTCGCGTCGACGTCCTGCCCTCGCCCTCGTCACGGTGGCTCTCGTGCTCACCCTCGTCGTCTCCGCCGCGGGTGCGCTCAGTGCGGGACTCCGCGGTTCGCCTCACCCCGTGCACGCGTCGGTGACCCGCAGCCTTCCGCAGGCCAACGCCCCTGGCATCGCCGGGCTCGTCGCCCGCTCGTACGTGCAGGGTGGGAGCGCCGCCAGGCTCCCACGCGCCTCGGCACCGCCTCCCCCTGCGCCTGCGTCCATCGCCGAGTCTCCGGCGCTCTCTTCGCACGAGGTGTTCGGCTTCGTGCCGTACTGGACGCTCGCCGACCAGGCGTCCTTCGACGTCGGCGGATTCACGACGCTCGCCTACTTCTCCCTGAGCGCCAACGCGGACGGCACGCTCGAGGAGTCGGGCACAGGCTGGGACGGCTACGAGAGCCAGGCGTTCGCCGACCTGGTCGCGCGGGCGCACGCCGCCGGTGTGCGGGTGGTGCTCAGCGTCAACTGCTTCTCGCTTCCGGCACTCGAGGTGCTCACCTCCTCGCGCGCCAGCGCGTCCGTGCTGGGTGCCTCGATCGTGGCGGCGATCGTCGCCAAGCATCTCGACGGGGTCAACCTCGACTTCGAAGGGGGCGGTGCGGCACAGCGTGCCGGTCTCACGGCCCTGGTGGCATCCGTCGCAGGTGCCGTCCACGCGGTGAACCCTCACTTCCAGGTCACGGTCGACACGTACGGCAGCGCGGCGTCCGATCCTGAGTCGTTCTACGACGTGCGCGCGCTCGCGTCGGTGAGCGACGGCCTCTTCGTCATGGCGTACGGGCTCAACTACGGAGCGCTGCCGACTCCGCAGTCGCCGATCACGAGCAGCGAGATGTCGGACGTGGCCGAAGCGGCGCAGTACGCGTCAACTGTGCCACCGTCGAAGGTGATCTTCGGCACCTCCTACTTCGGCTACTCATGGGCGACGACCAACGGGACCATGGCCGCGCACGCGGTCGCCACTGGGACACCGGTCACCTACGCGCAGCTTGCCGCGAGCGGGCATCCGATCTACTGGGACCCCGTGACCCAGACCGCGTGGACGTCCTACGAGACCGGTGGGCAGTGGTACGAGGACTACGTGAGCAATCCCGCGTCCGTGTACCTCGTGGCGCAGCTCGCACAGCAAGAGGGGTTCAGAGGCGTCGGGGTTTGGGCGCTCGGCATGGACGGCAACGACCCGCAGATGACCGCCGCGCTCGACGGCAAAGCCCCCCCGCAGCTCGAAGGGCCGACCGGGCCTGCATGGACCACGCCGTCGACGACCGGCAAGAGAGCTCCGACCGGACGGCCCACGGGGGCGACGCTGCCCCGGTCGCCGACGACCACCACGACGACGGGGGCCCCCGCGCGGACGACCACCACGACGACCGGGGTCCCCGCCACGACGACCACCACGACGACTGCGCCCTCGCCGCCGGCGACGACCACGACGACTGCGCCATCGAGCCCGACGACCGCGTCATCGCCGCCGGGCACCGCGACAGCCGGGTCGCCGACAGCGGCGACGCAGTCCGCGACCGGGGCTCCGCCGCCAGCCGCGACACCGACACGACGTCAGGGCACTTCGACGATCTCGCCGTCCTCGGCTCCCGGATCGGCGGGTTCACAGCCGGGATAGCCGCCTCGCTCTCCCGCCTCCAGCGGCGCGCGTCGGAGGCCACAGGTCGTACGCTGCGGTCCGCGAGGGCGACACCTTGGAACTGCGCGTCGGACGCCGAAGGTCCTACGCTGCGCTCTCGACGCCCATGATGCCGCTCCACATGTCGCCGCCCTGCGCGCTCGGGTCTCCCCGCGCGACGGTCGCCAGATGACCGGGGCGGCTCGAATCCCGGTCGGTGCACCCGCAGGGCGGCCGCACGACCGCGACCAGCGGGACGTCGGGGAGGTCGGCTCGATCCCCCGCGTCCACCGCCGCCGGCTGCCGCGGCCCACGCCGCGTCAGCTCGTCTCCCGGGGCGCCGAGATCATACGAACCGGCGTGCGGCGCCTCGCATCGCTCGGTGCGCGCCAAGCGGTCCACGTCCGCGGCGGCGGACGCCTCCTCCCGGCGCCCGTCGTCGCACGGGCACTTCGCCAGATGTGCCAGGACCTCGGCGGCACCTTCATGAAGTTCGGCCAGCTGGTCGCTTCGTCGCCCGGCCTCTTCGGGGAGGGCGTCGCAGAGGAGTTCCGCGCGTGCCTCGACACGGGGCCGCGCGTCCCCTTCGACGAAGTACGCGACACCATCGAGGCAGACCTCGGCATGGATCTCGGGGACGCATTCGCTGACCTCGATCCGCAACCGATCGGGCGGGCGTCGATCGCGGTCGTCTACCGCGGCCACCTCCTGGACGGTCGGGAGGTGGCGGTGAAGGTCCTGCGTCCCCGGATCGACCTCGAGGTCGCAGCCGACCTGACGCTCATGGTCCCGCTCGCCGAGCTCGTCGCCAGGGAGACGGGCGAGCAGATCGCAGGCTCCGTGCTGCAGCTCCTCGACGGACTCCGCCAGCAACTCGCCGAGGAGCTCGACCTGCGCAACGAAGCGAGAGCGCTCGCGCAGTTCCGCACCCTCTTCTCCCGGTCGAATCTCGACCGGATCGTGGTGCCCGAGCCGTACCCGGAAGTGTCCGGACAAAACGTGCTCACGATGGAGCTGCTCCATGGGACGGCGATCGACGATCTGGCTTCGATCGCTGCGCGCGGGCAGGACCCTGCCCCGCTCGTGGAGGAGGTCGTCCGCGCGTTCTTCACGACCACGGTCCGCTGGGGCGCCTTCCACGGCGACCTGCACGCTGGCAACATGCTGCTCCTCGACGACGGCCGCCTCGGCATCATCGACTGGGGCATCGTGGGACGCCTCGACGCGGACACGCACCGCTTCGTCGTCCGGCTGCTCGATGCAGCGCTCGGAGACGAGGAAGCGTGGACAGACATCACTGCGCACTTGACGCGTGTCTACGGGCGCGCGATCCAGGTGGGTCTCGGCATGTCCGACGCAGAGCTGACGGCGTTCCTCCGGGGGATCGTCGAGCCGGCGCTGACGCTCCCGTTCGGCGAGGTGAGCCTCGCGGCGATGCTCGAAGCGCCGCTCATCCAGGCGGCGAAGGCCCGAGGAGCACGGGCGCACCAGCGTCCGATGAGGTCGGCGCTCCTCCGCCTGCGTACGAATCGAGAGATGCGACGGCTGGCCGACGAGGCCGGGGGCCTCATGTCCCCCTTCACACGGGGAGCGTTCCTCCTTGCCAAGCAGTTCATGTACTTCGAGCGCTACGGCAAGCTGTTCCTCGCCGACAGGCCGATCCTTGCGGACCGGGCCTTCCTCGCCGGTCTCGTCGCCGAAGTGCGCTCGTAGCGGAGTCGTTTGCGAGCCGAGGCTCGCGTGCGCTCGGGCCCGCGCGCCCGCGTGCGCGCTCGCTCGGTCGAGGTATGGAGGTCAGCCCGCCGAGCTCGGGTCTGCGGCCGCCTCGACTGGAGGTGCGTCGGCGGGCGGGAGCTCGCTCGTGCAGTACATGCACTTCGTCGCGGCGAGGGGAAGGCCGTCTGAGAGGCAGAAGGGGCAGGTCTTCGCCGGTGCCGGGTCGCCGAAGACGGTCACTCCCCGCCGAGCCTGGACGTGCTTGTAGGGGATGACGATGGCGAAGTACACGACCGCCATGAAGATCACGAAGTAGACGATCGCGGCGATGAGCGTCCCGAAGTTGAGGAACGTGCTGGTGTTCCCCGTCGTGCCCAGCTGCACGCCGAGCGCGATGGGGTGATCCCCCTGAGCCCGGTTGACCAGCGGCTCGATGATCCCCGTGGTGAAGGCCATGATGAGCCCGCTGAACGCCAGAGCTACCACCAGGCCTACCGCCACGATGATGAGGTCGCCCCTCATCAAGAAATTTCTGAACCCTTTCATTGAGCCCTCCTCGTGGGTCTTGCCGGACAGCCCCGCGTCCCGGGACCTGCCAGAGATTGTGCTCCGGGAGGGGCGGGCGATGCCGGTATGCTCCTCGTCCGCGCGGCCGTGCCGCCACGAACATGACCGGAGGTGCCGGGTGAAGGTCGTAGTCGACTTCGACGTGTGCATGAGCAACGCCGTGTGCATGGGGATCGTGCCGGAAGTCTTCGAAGTCCGCGACGACGGGTTTCTCTACGTGCTCGACGAGCACCCGCCCGAGACGCTTCGGGACCGGCTCCGTGAGGCGGAGAGCAGTTGCCCCACGGGTGCGATCACGCTGGTCGAGGACGACTGAGCCAAGGGTGGCGGTCCCGAGAGTCCGGATCGCGCCGTCGCCGACGGGCTTCTTCCACGTCGGGACCGGGCGTACCGCGCTGTACAACTGGCTCTTCGCCCGCCGCTACGGGGGGGTCTTCATCCTGCGGATCGAGGACACCGACACCGAGCGCAACCGCGAGGAGTGGGTGGACGGCATCGTCGACGCGCTCTCGTGGCTCGGCATGGAACCTGACGAAGGCCCGTACCGCCAGTCCGAACGGCGGGAGCGGTACCGGTCGGTGCTCGACACGCTGTGGGACGCGGGGAACCTGTACGCATGCGACTGCACGCGTGAGGAGGTGGTTGCCCGGACCGCCGGTCACGCGACGCCCGGCTACGACGGCTACTGCCGCAGCCGGGGGGTCAGCCGGGAAGGGCACGCTCTTCGTTTCCGCACCCCCGACGAGGGTGAGACCCACGTCCACGACCTGGTCAGAGGAGATGTCGTCTTCCGTCACGAGACGATGGAGGACTTCGTCGTCGCCCGTTCCAATGGAGAGCCGCTTTTCGTGCTCGCCAACATCGTCGATGACCGCGACATGCGGATCACCCACGTCATCCGCGGCGAGGAGCTGCTGCCGAGCGCGCCGAAGGCGATCCTCATTTGGGAGGCACTGGACGCGGCGGAAAGTGGAGCGGCAGAGGGCGGAGCGAGGGAGGGCGGAGCGGCGGCGGACGGGTCGTCGGAGGCCGGATCGTCGGCGGCCGGATCGTCGGCGGCCGGATCGTCGGCGGGCACGGGAGCTCGCCCGCTGCCCGCCTGGGCGCACCTGCCGATGCTCGTCAATGAGCACCGCCAGAAGCTGTCCAAGCGTCGAGACGCTGTGGCGGTGGAGCTCTACCGGGACCAGGGATTCCTGCCGGAGGCACTCAGGAACTACCTCGCTCTCTTAGGGTGGAGCCCACCAGGCGACGACGAGAAGGTGCCCCTCCAGGTCCTGATCGACAACTTCACATTGCGCGACGTCAACCACTCTCCGGCGTTCTTCGACGTGAAGAAGCTCGCTCACATGAACGGCGAGTACATCCGGGAGCTCACCGTCGAAGACTTCATCGCACGCTCGCGGCCCTGGGTGGACCCCTCCGGTGAACGAGCTGCCGGCCGGTGGGCCCCCGGGTCGGTTGGACCGCCGCCATGGCCGCCGGAACGCTTCGACGAAGGGGTGTTCGCGAAGCTCGCGCGTGTCGTCCAAGAGCGCGTGACGACTCTCGGGGAGGTGCCCCGCCTCGTCGACTTCGTGTTCCTCGAGGATCCCCCCTTCGACGACGCGTCGTGGCAGAAGGCGATCAGTGCGGATCCGGAGGCGGCAGCGCTGCTCGACGCCGCGATCGCCGAGTACGCGCAGATCGAATGGTCGGCGGAGGCGTTGCGCGCCGCGACGTTGCGGGTCGCGGAGCGCTCGGGGCGGAAGCTGGCCAAGGCGCAGGCTCCCATCCGCGTTGCCGTCACCGGACGGACCGTCGGTCCGCCACTCTTCGAGTCCCTCGAGGTGCTGGGACGCGACGAGACCCTGCGGCGGCTCGGTGCGGCCGCCCACCGCGCCCGCGCCACCTGAGCCGACGGCCGGCGGCTCGACGTGTTCCTTCTCCGCTGGCTCACTGCGCCAGCGCGATTCGCTCTGAAGGTCCTGGTCCTCGTCATCGCAGGCCTGGTCCTCTACTACGTCGTCACCCTTGTGCAGGTGTGGCTGACGTCGCGTCGTTACGACCCGGTCAGCGCCCAGGCGATCGTGGTCATGGGATCGGCGCAGTACAACGGGGTGCCGTCGCCGGACCTCCGTGCGCGCCTCGACGAGGCGCTCTTGCTCTTCCAAGAGCGCTACGCGCATCTGATCGTCTGCACCGGGTCCAGAGAGCCCGGGGATCGCTACACAGAGTCGGAGGTGGGGAAGGCGTACCTCGTCAGCAAGGGAGTGCCCGCCTCAGACGTCCTCACGGTCGGCGGACGAGACAGCTGGACAAACCTCGCTCTTGCGGCGGGACAGCTGCGGCCGCGGGGGTTGAGAGACGTGCTCATCGTGACGGACCCCTTCCACGAGGACCGCTCGATGGCCATCGCGTCGGACGTCGGGCTCGTTCCACACCCGACGCCGACCCAGACGTCCCCCATCACCGGGACCGCCGTGATCCCGTACTTCCTCAGCACAGCCGCGGCGGTCGCCCTCGGACGTATCGTCGGTTTCCAGCGACTGCACCAGCTCGGCGAGCTGGCGGTCCAGTCAGCAGGTGCGACGGTCTCGCGGACATTCCAGGCTCCGCTAACCTGACACCACCCATTCGGGGGTGGTGTAATCGGCAACACGACAGGTTCTGGCCCTGTTATTGGGGGTTCGAGTCCTCCCCCCCGAGCTGTGCAGAAGTGTCGCGGCACGCCTGCGCTCGGCCCCATCGTCTAGAGGCCTAGGACACCACCCTCTCAAGGTGGAGACACGGGTTCGAACCCCGTTGGGGCTGCTGGTCAAAGTGCCTGGTCAGGGTCGCATTTCTGTTATGACAGCCCTGCCTTCGGCGCCCTCCGCTGACCGGTGTGCGCGATTCGTGCGCGAGTGGTCGGCAAGTGTGGCGACAGGAGTGCGCGTCGCGAGCTGGCCGAGCGCCTCAGCAAGCACCCGATCCCGATCTTTCGTCGCCTGCTGGTACCGCATGGCGGCTGCCGGGCTCTTGTGCCCGGCGCGGTACATGAGTTCGGCGAGGGTGGCGCCCTCAGCGCCTGCCCACGTCAAACCGGTGTGACGGAGATCATGGAAGCGAAGGTCTGGTCGTCCTGCGGCTCTCCTGGCTCGGCTCCATGCCCAGTTCAAGGTGCGCGGCATGACCGGGTTCCCGCCCTCCCCAGGGAACAACCAGGCGTCAGGGTTGGGGGCGGTGAAATGCTGCAAGTGCTCCCTGAAGGCGGGAAGGACGTTCGGCGGGACCACGAGGTCGCGGATGCCCGCATCCGTCTTGGGTGGTCCCAGGACTGCCTCACCGTTCAGCTTGAGCGTCCAGGTCCGCGAGATCGCGAGGCTCCCATGGAGTTCGTCAAAGTCCCTGCGCTGCAACCCGAGAATCTCCCCACGGCGAAGTTGACACCAGGTCGCCAGCAGCACCGCGAGCCGGTACCGCTCGGGACATCCCGCCACAGCGACTTCCATCTCCTCGACAGTCGCGACGGGGCGCTCCTTTGCTTTCTCGACCCCTGCACCCTTGACCTTGCAAGGCGACCGCATGATGACTTCGTCGTTGAGCGCGCTGTTGCAGATGGTGGCCAATAGCCGGTACGCGCCTGCGGCCGTGGGCGGGTGGGCTTGAGCGACTGCTTGATACCACGCGCGTACACGAGTCGGAGTCAGGCCGGAGAGCGTCACATGACCGAGCGCAGGCAGAATGTGGCGGTCGAGCAGATAGGTGTACTTCGAGCGCGTCGTCTGACGGAGGTCGCTTCGTCCGGCGAGCCAGTCGGTGGTGTAGCTGCAGAGGCTGACCTGACCCTTGTCTGGGTCGATCCAGCCACCGCGGCGGATGTCGGTCTCCACCGTGGCGAGGTACGCGCTCGCTGTCGCCTTCGCGGTGAAGGTACGGGGGGCCACATGCCTCCTGCCCTCGTGCCAGTAGCTTGCCTGGTACTTGCCCGACTGGAGCTTGCGGACACTGCCGAAATCCCGTCTCCGTCCGCCCATGTTCATCACCTCCCCTGGGCCGACCTGGATGCCCCCTCGCGGCCCGTGTGCTCGGACACTACGCGCCGGACGCGACGGTTCCGTGAGATGAACCCGGCGCGCCCTTCCATCGCCCGAGCGGAACCCGTTCGCCCAGCTCAGAGCCGTGTCACCAAATGTGACACCCTCCCCTTGGGCATACCGGTTGTCCAGATTTTCCTGAGTGAGCGTGGGAGGAGCATGGTGCAGGATCGTTTCGCTGCAAGCCGGGGGTGGCGGCGGCGGGCGACCTCCGACCCGTTCACGTGCCCGCTGGAACTCTCGCTGGCAACCGGAACACCTCCCCTGCGTGCCAGGAGACGTGGGAAGGCTGGGGCAGCGGCTGACCCGGCTGTGGGTGAAGGAGTGGGTGCCCGGCCAGCGCGACGAGCGCGGTGACCGCGTCGCTCTGGCCGATGAAGTGGCTCGACACCTGGATACGGTGATCAGCCGTGAGCCCGATCGCTCCTCTGTCGAGGAGCTGATGGTGAAGGGCGCACAGCGCGAGGGCGTTTCCGACCTCTGTGGGTCCCTCCGCCTGCCACCAGCGGACGTGGGCAGCCTCCAAGCCCACGGACTGCAGCTGAACCCGCCCGTCGTACCGGCAGACAGCGCACCGGTACTCATAGGCGGTCAGGACCATCTCTCGGAAGGCAGGGTCCCTGCGACGCGTCTGCGTGGTCGTCGCCCGATGAAGCGCCTCTGAGAGGTCCACGTCGAGCCCGATCGCCATGAGGATGCTCTCGTGCAGGC
>JAJYXE010000041.1 GCA_021791145.1 Actinomycetes bacterium
CGTTTCGACAGCCTCTCGGGCGAGATCGTACTCCCCGTGCAAACATCGCTCCAAAGACAAACCGCAGGCTGCATCAGTCCCTGCGCGCCGCGTCGGTTCGGCTGAAGACCGCTGCCACGTCGAGCGGAGGCGCCGAGAGGCCGAGCACCCTGGTTCGGGTGGACCACCCAGGATCGCCCGGAGGGTGGTCAGCGTCCCGGCGCGTGCCAAGGGCACTTCGGGCTCGAGGACGCGAACCCCCGTGCCGTTGTCACTGGTCGTGACTACCCTCATACCATGAGCACCGGCCCGCACCAGCCACCTCCTTGCGCCCCACCCGCCACCGGAGACGATGCGGCAGTGCGCGCGGCGCAGATGTCATCGCGTCGGGCAGCAGGCCCGGGTGGCCCAGGGCCCACCTCAGCGCCTGCAAGTCCCCCCTCGCCCACTCCGCCCAAAGGTGGGCCTGGGTCCACTTCCCCGCCCGGGAGCGCCCCCCCACTCAGGACCACACCCACGGTCAGCCGGACACGAGCATCGTCCTTCGCTTCCACGTCGTGTCACCCGGACGCGGGCGAAGGGGGCCCGGATCGTCGCCACAGAGGCGAGGGCCGGGCGGATCGCCGCGTCACCCAGCCCAGCAACCGAGCTCCTCCCCGGTCGGAACAGCAGATTGCACACAGGACCGAGCTGCTGACGGTGCCGGGCGTGACCGACCTCGAGGTGCTCGCGCGCCGCCAGGCGGCAGTGGCCCGCCTCGGCAGCTTCGACGCGCCTTCGACCGGCGGCGCCAGCTCGGTGCTGCCACTCCAGGCCGTGCGGGAGTCGGTGGCGGCGCCCACCTGCACCTGCCGGCCGAGGCCGCGTCGGCGATCTCGACCGTCGAGCCCAACAGTTCCAGCTCTTGTGGACGAAGCGGACGCCGTTCATCGACTCAGCAACGGCGGCCGCCTTGCAACCGCCTTCGAACGTCTTCACTTGGCGCACCACTCCTCGCAGCCCGTCGAGCTCTGATGGGGCGGCCACCGTGATCGTGGCGGCCACCGATCCTTCTTTGGTCAAGACGTACACATCGAGAGTCCTTTATGAGAGGTCCAGTCCGGTGTGCAACATCGTCGATGCCTCCTCCCTGACTCATTGACAGAGACAAACCTTGACCCCGAACGAGGCACCTACCACCACGGGGGTACAGGCGCCTTTCTATGCGCTTCTTCAGGTCGCCAGATCACCACGGCGGCGGCCACGCGAGGTGCATTCGGGTGTGTTGATCTCCCCACACGTGGGAGCTACGCTCGCACGGAGCATGCAGCCATACATCATGAGGGGGTTAAGTGATCAACGTCGGGACGAACTCAGTTCTTCTCCATAAGGGATCGAAGCGAGCGCGCCTATTCACGTGGCGACCAGTAGCTGCTGTGCTATGCACCGTGACTATCACGCTGGGCATGTGCCTCGCGGTTGAACCGTCTGCAGTTTCTATTACACGTAACCAATGGTCGATCGTATCTGCTGCACAGGCACCAGGTGACACGAGCGCCTGGTACGCGTCAGTATCGTGCGTCAGCACGTCATTCTGCTTAAGTGTCGGCCACGCCTTCCAGGGAACGAGCACAGTCGTGTCAGTTTGGAACGGAATGTCTTGGCTATCCATGGCAGCACCAGCACGCGATATCGTGTCAGTCTCTTGTGTCAACAGCACATGGTGCATGCTAGGGTCAACAACAAACTCGTATGTGTGGCACGCTGGTCACTGGGCAGCTCAGCAAGGTGGCGGCAGGCCAACCTGCCTCAGCACACGGTTCTGCATGGCCCTGAGTCCGCTCACTGTAAATGAGCCGTTGCCCACAGGAAGGACCGTCATCGGCAGTATCATTGAGTCGTGGAACGGCCATGGATGGGTGCGCTCAGGCAGCTTCCAGACACGATATTATAGTTTCATATCCTGCGTCAGCTCCTCGTGGTGCATGGTTGTTGGAGTTGGCGATAGGAGCAATGGCACCCCAGAAGCGATCGCAGCGAGCTGGAATGGAATCAGTTGGTCCACAGTGCCACCCCCGAACGTTATCACAAGCCAATTCACATCCGTATCCTGTGTTCGCTACACATGGTGTGTTGCTGTCGGTGTACATGTCAGATCGAGCGGTGTGGAACCTCTCATAGAATTGTGGAATGGTTCTAAGTGGGTGCAGCTGCAGAGCTCGTCCGTGCCCAGCTTGTTCCTCACGTCGGTCTCGTGCACCTCGGTGTCCTCTTGTACGGCGGTCGGGTCAACGAGAACAACATCGCTACAAACCGGCAGTACGACACACCAGGGGACGGGGGCTATCGAGCAGTGGAACGGTGGCTCGTGGTCACGTGTGGTTATTGCAAACCCCTCCACGTACTACAACAGAGTCACATTCAAATCAGTCTCGTGCGTCGGCCCCGGGAACACAAACTGTGTTGCCGTGGGAAGTTACTCGCACACATATCTGACACCGAGCTTCACAGCCCCCCTCACTCCCATAATTGCTTCCCAGGGTATGCACCCCGCCGTTCCCCCTTTCACAACATTCACTCGCATCTACGGTAAGACAGCCGATGCCACGGCAGCCGCCGAGCTTGAGCACCAGTTCCCGCCCGGCACCTGTCCTGGCACCACAGGAAGTCGAGCGGTCGTGCTCGCCACCGACAAGACCTACGCGGACGCACTGGCGAGCGGTTACCTCGCACGCTCTCTTGGCACGGGAACGTTGCTCACCCCGCCCACGTCGCTTTCTGCGCCGACCCGCACAGCGATCCACGAAGAAGGCATCACCAAGGTCTACGTCGTAGGGGGCCCCCTCGCGGTGAGCACAGCGGTCGTCGATCAATTGGAGTCCACCGTGGCTGACGAGTGCGGGGGTGCGAGCGCGTTGCCGGGGACAGTGAAGATCGTGGTGACACGGATCGCAGGACCGACTCAGTACGACACCGCAGAGAAGATCGCCGAGATGCCCACAGCCTCAAGCGTCGGCGCGGCGTCCTTCGCTGGCGCCTATACAGGAGCGAACGCGTCAGGGGGAAAAGGCAGGTACAACGTTACCTCGGGTCTGGCCTCCAGCGCGCCAGCGAGCGCAACAGCGCTGCCAACGGCCATCGTCGCCACCGGCAGAGGGTTCCAGGACGCAGAGAGCGCGAGCACCATGGCCTACGCCGAGCGGTTTCCGATTCTCCTCACGACACCGAGCACGCTTTCCCCGCAGGTCATCGCAGGCATCAAGACTTTGGGCATCAAGCAGGTGATCGTGATCGGGGGGCCACTGGCAGTGTCGAACAGCGTCGCGTCGACGCTCGAGGGGCTCGGCGTCTCGGTGCTACGGATCGCAGGCCAGACATATTCGGGCACGTCAACCGAATTGGCAGCGTTCGAGACGGCAGCATCGAACGGCGGTCTTGGATGGACGGGTACTGGATCGCTCGCGATCGCACGCGGAAACGGCTTCACCGACGGTCTCTCAGGGGCGGTTGTGGCAGCGGATGGACCGACTGCGAGCTCACCCGAACCGCTCGTGCTGACCCTCAGCCCGACGACCGCCGGGTCAGCACTTGGCACCTTCCTTCATACGGCTGGGACGACTGGCATAGGTGGGACGAAGGTCTCGCACTTCACGATCTTGGGTGGGCCGTACGCGATCACCCAGACAACCATCAACTCGATGGGAGCTGACCTCTAGAGCCCCACCTCTTCACGCCGCCACTGTGAACCCGGACGGGAGCGATTGAACGGTACCGCCGCTGCGTGCCCTACCATGCGCGCGCGATGACCTCGGCCGAAGAGCGCCCTCCGACCGGGACCGAGCCGGACCCGGCGGTCGCGAGCACCGCGCGTGCAAGCGCGACGCGGCGCGGGGCGGCGCGTGCCGTTGCGCCACCGCCCGACCCCTCCGGCCAGGCAGGCGCCGATACCTACCGGGGCCGGATGTGGCGGGTCGCGGCCCGGCGTGAGGTGCCGCTGGCGACGATCCTCACGACGGTGCTCGTGACGTTCCTCGTGCTCGACGTCAACCTGCTCGCGATCTGGCTCCTCGTGGTGCTGCGCTTCGTGGTCCTCTACATCGTGATGGGGCTCTTCTTGGCACTGCTCCTCACGCCGGCAGTCCGGCTCGTCGAGCGCGGACCGATCCGTCACGGGCTCGCCGCCGTGATCGTGTTCGTCGCCTGCGTGCTGGCCGTCGGCGGGGTTGTCGCAGCCTTCACCGCACCGCTGGTCAGCGCCATCACCCACTTCGCCAAGGAGGTCCCCGCGCTCGTGCGCCAGGCCGAGGCGGGGCACGGCCGGATCGGCCACCTCTTGAAGCACTTTCACCTCGAGTCCTGGGTGAAGAGGAACGTGCCGAAGATCGCCTCGGACATCACGAAGAGCCTGAAACCCGCGCAGGCATTCTCTGTCGGCGCGACGGCACTCTCCACTCTTGTGGCCCTGGCAGCCGTCGCGGTCCTCACGCTCTTCCTGCTGCTCGAAGGGCCGAACCTGCGCCGCACCCTGCTCGCCAGGATGTCACCGCCCACCGCGGCGCGAGTGGCCAAGGTCTACCGCCAGGTTTCCAGTTCGGTCACCGGCTACATGCTCGGCGACTTTCTTACGTCGATCGTCGCCGGCGCTGTGGTCGCGGTGTCGCTCTCCTTGCTCGGCGTGCCCTATCCCCTCCTGCTCGGTCTGTGGGTTGGGCTCGTGGACTTCCTTCCTTTGGTGGGAGGCTTGCTGGCCGGCGTGCCGGTAGTCCTCATCGCGGCGTTCCACTCCTTTGGTGCCGCGTTGGTGATGCTGGTGGTCTTCCTCGCCTACCAGGAGATCGAGAACCACGTGCTGTACCCATTGGTCATGAGCAAGACCGTGCGCTTGAGCCCGCTCTGGGTGCTCGTGGCGGTGCTGGTCGGCGCCACGCTCGGAGACAAGATCGGCTCCGGCCTCGGCGCCTTCGTCGGGGCGCTCATCGCCATCCCGGTCGGCGGCGCCCTCCAGGTCATCGCCCGCGAGCTCCGGCGCGGTCCCACAGCCGAAGCACCTCCAGAGATCCTCGAGGCGCTCGTGGAGCCCGAGGTGCTGGCCGAGCGGGAGACAGAGCGCTGATCGGAGGCCCACCCGAGCGTGACACGGCCGGCCCCTACAGGTCCAAGGGGCCGGGGTCGGTCTGCAGCCGGAGCTGCAGCGTTGGGCTCCAGACTCTTGTTCGGCAGCTGCTTGCCCGGGCACTGCTCCAGCCCCGCGCACTGCTCAAGGGAAAGGGAGGGACATGTACATCGCCCCGGTTGATGCCGGCATCGACGACGACGAGTGGCGGACGTTCGTCGCCGCTCAGGGCTTCGGTCATCTCGTCGCCTCCGGGCGCCATCGCGACCTGCCCGTCGTGGTGCCAACCCAGTTCGTCTTGGAAGCTGACGAGATCATCTTGCACCTCGTAGCCCGCAATCCCGTCTTCGAGGCGCTGGACGAGCAGCCACGGGCGGTCATGAGCGTCGCCGGCGACTGGGCGTTCATCCCCTCGACATGGAAGGCGATCGGCGACGAGGATCCGCGCCTCGGCATCCCCACCACCTACTACGGGGCGGTCCAACTGGCGGGCACCGCGACGACCGTGGACGATCCCGACGCGATCGCCGACATCCTGCGGCTCCAGCTCCGGCGCATCCAACCGGGTGTCGACGTGGCCGACCCCGCGCTGGCACACCAGGCGCAACTGCGGACCATTCGTGGCGTGCGTCTGGCAGTGGAGGAGGTCCGGGCCAAGTTCAAGTACGGCGGCAACGTCGACGTGGCGCACCGCCTGGCCGTCGTGGAGCGGCTCGAGGAGCGAGGAGGCCCCGGTGACCGGGCGGCGGCAGCCCAGACGCTTCGACGGATTCGGGCCGAAGCCCGATCCTGAGCGCGCCGGCGCTGTGCGCGACCTGCGACCTGCGACCTGCGACCTGCGATCCAAGACCATGCGACGCCTGGTCGGGCAATGCCGGATGCCGGGCCGGGTGCCAGGCACGAGCTGCGGTGCCGTCACCCGGCAGCGCGGGCGTTCGACCTCACCGACGGGGGGCCTTCGACACTGCGGCGGAAAGAAGCATCGGCTCGGTGGGCTCGGTTGGGCCGGTTGGCTCCGTCGGCTCGGTCCCCTCTCGGAGAGGGGCGAGCGTACGGACGGCGACGTCTGGACGTCGGTCGGCGAGATAGTCCGGCGTACGACGCTCTGCGGTCGGCACCTCGGCGACGACGAGCGCAGGCTCATATGCCGGGAGCTGGGCCAGGACGTGCCCCGATGCGTCGATCACGGCGGAGCCCCCGCAGAACCGGAAGTTGCCTCGCTCGCCCACGCAATTGACGTACACGTGCGGCAGGCCGTTCTCGAGCGCTCGGCATCGGATGAACAGTGCGTGGTCGTCCGCGTAGGGGTCCATGTTGGCGGCGATGGTCACGAGCAACTGGGCGCCGGCGTGGGCGACCGCCCTCGGCGCCTCGGGAAACTCGATGTCGTAGCAGATGAGTGGCGCCACGGTCATGCCGCACATGTCGGCGGTGACGTACTCGTCCCCGGCAAGGAACACACGTCGTTCACCGTCGAACAGGTGGACCTTGCGGTAGCGCGCGGCGATCTGCCCCCGTTCGTCCACGCAGAGTGCAGTGTTGGCCATGCCGGCGGCCGTCATCTCCGCCAGTCCCACGACGATCGCCGTGCCGCGGCGTCGCGCGCACGCTCGAAGCACGGCGATCGGTCCTTCGGCAGCGTCGACATCGATGGGCTCGACGTTCTTCGGCGCGTACGCCTGGAGGAAGAGCTCGGGGAACACGGCGAGGGACGCCTCGGGATGCTTGTCGACGAGCCGGCAGGCGGTTTCGAGGTTTGCGCCGACGTCGTGCGGCGGCGGGTCCAATTGCGCAAGCAGCACGCTGATCGAGCGGGTCACACATCCCCCTTCGGCTTCGTGGGAGAGCCTACCCAGGTCGCGTCCGGCCACCTTGCTCCGCGTTCGCAGGAGCGGGTTCGCGGTGTGGCTGTCGAGAGTCGAAGGCCTTGCGCTTGGGCTTGACGGGGCGCATGAGGAACTCGGGACGACGTTCCCCGCGGGGACCGGGTCCCGGGCGGGTGATCGCGAGCCACTCCCGGTAGACGTCGCGTGAGCGCCGCCGGTCGGCGTAGACGTCTCCGTACCGGTCGCCGGGCTCGCACGGCTCGAGGGTGATCTTCTGCAACCAGCAATGCATCCCCGAGAGCGGGTCGGGCTGGACTGGGAAGGCGAGGTTCTGGTGGACGCCGGGGTCCTCCCAAGAGATGCGGGAGGAGTCCGGATCCTCCGAGAGGAACGGCTGGACGTGGCTTCGGTAACGGAGCAGCCACGTCTCGGCGCCGTCGGGGTGGGAGAGCTCGACCTGGCCGCTCACCCATCGGCTTCCCTCACCTTCGTGCAGACGCCAGCGGCCCATGTGGTGGCTGAGCGCGCAGATGCCCGGCCGGATGCCTTCGGTCACCCAGGTCCGCACCACGAAGTAGCCGATCGAGGTCCGTATCCGCACCAATTCGCCGCTCTCGACGTGATGGCGCTCGGCATCGGTGGGATGCAGCCAGAGCGGATGGGTGTTGGCGAGCTCGTTGAGGTACTTGGCGTTGCCCGATCGGGTGTGGACGAGGACCGGAAGACGGAAGGTCGGCACCAGGACCAGCTCCCCCGCCTCCAGGTCCACCTTCCGACGGGAGACGTGGGACTCGATGGCCCCGGGCGCCGCATGCTCTGGCCATCCCCAGTCGCGCAAGGTGGTCGAGTACACCTCGAGCTTGCGCGACGGGGTCGGGAAGCCCATCGTCACCGTGCCGTCGTCATGGCGAAGGCCGAGAGAGCCGGCCTCGCCGATGAGCGGCGGCTCGTCGTCGGGACCGACGGGGCGCCGCACGACCCCCCGCTCGTCGGCGGTCGCCCCCTGGAGCTCCTCGTCGCCGAGGGTGCGCTCGTCGAGCCGGTAGGCAGGCGGTCCGATCTCGACGGCGCCGAACTTGCGCATGAACTGGAGCGGCGAGAGCCCGGCAGCAGCGGCTCTCTCCGGGAGCCCCGGCACCTCGTGCTCGAAGATCCACCGGTAGTACTCCTCGACGGTGATCTTCTCGCCCGGGCGGTAAGGGGACTCGAAGTGGCGCCGTATCCCGAGCGCGCCGTCGGGGTCGATCCGCCAGGAGAGCTCGAACCAGAATTCGTTCTCCTCCCAGACCTCGCCCGGGTTGGCCTCACGGGTGTCGGTGACCGACCGGCCCAGGCGTTCCATGGCGACGCGGCGCACCGGCTGGCGGAAGCTGAGCCACTTGCCGGCGTGGGTCTCGTAGGAGACGGTGTCGTGGCGTTCGGCGGCGTGGCCCATCGGCAGGACGTAGTCGGCGAACTCGGCCGTCTCCGACCAGGTGGGGGTGAGCGCGACGTGCAGGCCGACCCTGTGCTCGTCACAGAGCGCTTCGAGCCAGGAAAACCCGTCCGGGGCGGTCCAGATTGGGTTCCACACCCGAGAGAAGTACACCTCGAGGCGCCCGCGCCCCTCCTCGAGGAAGTGCGGCAGGAGGATCGACATCTCGTTGGTGGAAAGCGGGTATGTCGCCGGCCAGGTGAGCTCGTTCCAGTGGTCGTGCGCCTCGGGCATGGAGGGGCCCTTGGGGATGAGCTTGTCCCAGCCGTTGGGGCTCGTGCCCCCCACGGTACCGATCGAACCGGTCAGGGCGAGGACGAACCAGAGCGCACGCGCCACCTGCCAGCCGCCCAGGTTGCCGGCGCACGCGGACCGCCAGACGTGGGCCGACAGGCGGTGCTCACAGGTCGCCACCAGGCGGGCGAGCTCCTCGATGCGCTCGAGCTCGACGTCGGCCTCGGCGGCGGCGCGCTCGAAGGTGTACGGCGCATAGTCGGCCTCGAGCAGCTCCATGAACGCCTCGAAGGTCACCGGCGCGTCGGGATGGAGGTTCTCCAGGTAGTCGGACCAGTTGAACCATCGCCGGAGGTAGCTGCGATCGACCTGCCCAGTACGCAACAGGTACGAGGCCACCGAGAGGAGGATGTACGCCTCGCTGCCGGGCCACGGCGAGAGCCACAGGTCGGCGTGGGCTGCGGTGTTGGAGAGACGCGGGTCGACCACCACCAGCTTGGCGCCCTCGAGCTTTCCCTCCATGATCCGCTGGGCGTGCGGGTTGAAGTAGTGGCCGGATTCGAGGTGGCTGGAGAGCAGCAGGATGACCTTGGCGTTGGCGTGATCGGGGCTCGGACGGTCGTAGCCGGTCCACAGCGTGGTGCCGAACCGGGCGCCTGAGGAGCAGACGTTGGTGTGGCTGTTGTGCCCGTCGACGCCCCACGCCTGGAGGAACCGCTCGGCGAAGCCGTCCTCGCCTGGGCGCCCGACGTGGTACATGACCTCCTCGGGCCGGCCCTCTGCGATCGAGCGGCGGATCCGCGCCGCGATGTCGTCGAGCGCCTCGTCCCACCCGACGCGTTCCCACGCGCCGGCACCACGCGCCCCGGTGCGCCGGAGCGGGTAGAGGATGCGCTCGGGGTCGTGGAGCTGGTTGATGGTGGCCGGTCCCTTGGCGCAGTTGCGCCCGCGTGATCCAGGATGCGCCGGGTTGCCTTCGAGCTTCCTGATCGACAGGTCCGAGGTGTCGACGTAGGCGAGCAGCCCGCAGCCCGATTCACAGTTGAAGCAGGTCGTCGGCACCAGGGTGTACTCGCGGGCGACCCGCTTCGGATGCGCCTTGGGGTCGTGCTCGACGTGGCGGTCCCACTCCTCGACCGGCGGGAAGCTGGCAAGCCGCTCGTGCCGGTGGGCGCCCGGGAGCCCGGTGGCCGAGCGGTCCGGGAGGGCCCCGGGGAGCCCAGCTTCGGGGTTGGGCACGGCACGCGCTCCTTCGGTCACGACAGCGGCACGTCCTGACCGGCCCGTACGAACACCGACTCGTAGCAGAGCAACGACACCTGGCCGAGCAGTCCGCCGATGGCGGCACGGCGAAGCTTCCTGCCCCTCAGCGCGGGGAGCGTGAGGCCCGCGGCTGCCACCGTGAGCCCCACTGCGCCCCCCAGAAGAGCCGTCGGTACCGGCCCTTCGTGACGATGCGGGCCGCCGCGCGGGCCTGTGCGGTCTCATGGCGGCTCCCGTACTCCGCTGCGATGACCGCCAGGTTGGCGGCCGACGCGGCGACGAAGGTACGCGCCAGCATCGTGGTGACCTTCTGGGGCCCGGACCAGGCGGAGAGCGCGAGCAGCACGCCCGAGCCGGCCTGGACGGCCTGGACGAGCAGATGGGGCAGGAGGAGCTTCGACTGCCAGAGGTCACGACCCTCGGCCTGCCCGAAGAGGAACGCCGTGTACCCGGCCGCAGCGGCCGCCGCCGGGAGCGCAGGCCACCGAGCCACCGAGAGCAGCCGCCCGAAGGTCGCAGGGCCCACCAAGTCAAAGGACCGGGCCAGCGCGGCGGCCAGCCACCCCCCGGCGATCCCCGAGTAGCGCGCCATGCACACCGAGCCCCAGAAGAGCCACGAACGCGGGTTCGCCTTGGCGAAGATGTACCAGAAGCGCGCAGGGCGCTTCAGGTCCCAGACGAGGAGGGCCCCGGTCACGGCGGTGAAGCCGACCCCGATCGCCGGGGCCGCCACGCGCAGCACCCCCTCGGCAGGCATCCCGGCCACCAGCGCGCCGGCGGTCACGCCGAGCACGCCGGCACCGACTCCCTTCGTCCACAGGTAGGTGGTCACCCGCCACCCCCACGGTCGCGGATGGGCGGTGTTGAGCGTGGTGCGGGCGTCGGACGCCGGATCGGGCGCCAGGTCGTGGGCCGCACGGCTTCGCTGGCGATCCGGCGTGGCCCAAAGGTAGGAGTCTGCGACCGGCGCGGCCAGTGGGTCGAGCACGGCGGGGTCAGCACCGAGGTACAGCACGTTGGGACCGGTCCGCTGCTCCGGCGCGCGCACCGTCGTGGGGCTGGTCGAGACGAGCTGCGCGATACCGCTGGTCGGATCGTCGAGGTCGCCGACCCAGATGGAACGAGTCGGGCAGACGACCACGCAGGCGGGCTCCAACCCGTCGTCGACTCGGTGCGCACAGAAGTTGCACTTGGCCGCGGTCCGGGTGTCCTCGTCGATGTAGATCGCGTCGTAAGGGCAGCCCTGCATGCAGCTCTTGCAGCCGATGCACCGGTCGGCGTCGAAATCGACGATCCCGTCCTCCCGCTTAAACAGCGCCTTGGTGGGGCAGATCGCCACGCACGGCGCGTCCGTGCAGTGGTTGCAGCGCATGACGCCGAAGGCTCTCGTCGTCTGGGGCCATTCGCCCTTGTCGATGTACTTCACCCACGTGCGGAACTGGCCGACGGGGACCTCGTGCTCGGTCTTGCACGCCACGGTGCACGCGTGGCAGCCGATGCAGGTCCGCTGGTCGATGACAAAGCCGTAGCGCAAGAGGGGCTCCTTACGCGGACCTGCTGCGGAATGCGGGCGAGCGCCGGAACGCGGGGATGCAGCGGAACGCGGGGATGCAGCTGAGCGCGGGCGAGCGCCGGCGGGGCCTCGGAGGCACCGGCTCAGCCGGCCATCGGCAGCTCGAGGACTGCCGCCTTGCTCCAGTCGTCGTCGACGAGCACCACGTGGCGCCCGGCGCGATCGAGGATCGACGCTGCGATCGCCGCACGGTAGCCGCCGGCGCAGTGCACCCAGACTTCGCCTGCGGGCACCTCGTCCAGTCGGGCTTCGAGCTCCCAGAAGGGGACGTGGACGGCGCCAGCGAGGTGGCCCTCATGCCACTCATCGGGACGGCGGACGTCCAGCACCACGACTCCCGCTCTCCCGAGGACCGTACCCAGCCCATCGAAGGTCGCGACCGGGTAGCTCGAGATCCTTCCCGCCGCAAGCTCGTCGGTGGGACCGGTGGCCGCGCCCGCCAACTCGTCGATGCCGATGCGGGACAGCTCCAGGCGGGCGTCGGCCACCTCTTGGGGAGAGTCGCCGATGAGGACGAGCGGCGTCTCCCAGCGCTTGGCCCAGCCGAGGAGCGTGGCGAAGCTGTCGTCGAGCTGCACCGAGATGGTCCCTGCGACATGGTGACGAGCGAACGCGTAGCGGCGGCGCAGGTCGACCACCCACTCCCCGGCGTCGATCCGCTGGCGCAACGCCTGGGCGTCGAGCCGTCTCGGCGGCTCGACCGACGGCGGCCGGGCGCCGCGGCGGTTGGCCGGTCCCATCTGTGCGTAGTAGCGGGGGTAGGCGCCGAGGCCGGCGACGAGGCGCTCGACGAACTCGTCCTCGTCCTCGGTGATGAGCGCCAGGTTCTCGGTTCGTTGCTCGGCGATGGTGGAGGACTCTCCGGTCGTCGGCGTCGCCGAGCAGAAGCTGCCGAACCCGTGGGTCGGGAGCACCACCGCGTCACCGGGCAGCTCTCTGGCGAGGCGACGGACCGAGTGGTACTGGGCACGGGTGAGCTCGTCGGTCTGCGCCTCGCTCACGAGGTCGGTCCGCCCGACGGCGCCGAAGAGCATCGACCCACCGGTGAAGACGGCCGAGGCAGCGCGGCCCGCCTCGCTCAGCGCGTAGGCCACGTGGTGCGGAGTGTGCCCGGGGGTCGAGAGCGCGACGAGGGCGAGGCGGCCCGCCTCGAAGCGGTCCCCGTCCCCTGCCGGCGTCCGCGGGAACTCGACGTCGGCCGCCGCGGGGAGGACGTAGGTGGCGCCGGTGGCCTCGGCGAGCGCAAGGCCGCCGCTCACGTAGTCGTTGTGGAGGTGGGTCTCGAAGACGTGGGTGATCCGCGTGCCGGCGGCGTCGGCCGCCTCGAGGAACCGCTCGATGTCCCTCTGAGGGTCGATGACGACTGCCACCTCGCCGTCGTGAGCAAGGTAGCTGCGGTCACCAAGGCTCGGGGTCGTGATCGTGACGACGTCGACCATCGTGCGTGCGCTTCCTTTCGTTGCGTGCTGGCCGTTGCTTTTGCTGGCCGTTGCTTTGCCGGCGTCGATGGGGATGCAGGAGCGCTCAGGCGAGGCCCTTCAGCATGGAGTGCCAGTACAGGAGCGGCGGCCCGTACCGCTTGAGCATCCCCATGTCATAGTGCTCCTTCTGCGTGTCGATCAGCGGCAGCGTCGGACGCGGCTTCATCGTGTAGTCGAACTCGGCGAGCAGCATCTTGTTGCGGGCGGTGGTGAGCGGGCACGAAGCGTAACCGTCGTAGAGAGCGGTCGGCTCCCGGCCTTCCATCACGGCTTGCAGGTTCTCCACGACCACGGGCACCTGCTTGCGGACGGCGGCGCCCGTCTTGGAGTTGGGCGAGGATCCGGCGTCGGAAGTCGTAGCCGACCGTGCCCCTGACTGCCGTGGCGACCGTCTTGGCATCGGGGTCGATCTCGACCGCGCGGTCTCTCACCCAGGTCACCCCAGCGGGCATCACCGCCGCCTCGGGCCGGGCAGAGCGTCCGAGTGGCGCGAGGCCTCCGCCGACGAGCGTCCACAACGGCTGGTAGTAGTGCACCTCGGAGGGCTCGATGACGGCGACGTCGCGCTCGCCGGCCCGGCGCAGCCGTGCGGCCACGGAGAGCCCGGCGCTCCCCCCGCCGACGATGACGATACGGTGATGTGCGGTCACAGCGGCCATGTTCGTGATCCCCCCTGAGCGGCGACGTCTCTCCGTCGAGACACTTAAGTCCGGACAAGGGGGCTCTGTCAACGCTCTCGCGCGCAATACTCGAGGTGTGACCGACCTGGGCGAACGACCTCGCCGGACCCCCCTGTGGGAGCAGGTCCTCGCAGACCTGCGCCGTCGCCTCGACGCCGGCGAGTTCGTCGACCGCTTCCCTGCCGACGTCGAGCTCGTCAAGCGCTACAAGGTGAGCCGCCACACTGCCAGGGAAGCGGTGCGCCACCTCCAAGCCGCCGGTCTGCTGGAGCGCCGGCGCGGTCAGGGGTCGTTCCTCACCAAGCCGGCCATCGAGCAGCCGCTCGGCACCCTCTACAGCCTGTACCGCTCCATCGAGGACGCCGGAGCCGTCCAGCGGAGCATCGTCCGCTCCCTCGAGGAGCGCCAGGACGACAAGGCCGCTGCGATGCTGCAGTGCCCCGGGGAGTCCCTGGTCTACCTCGAGCGGATCCGCCTCGCCGACGGCGAGCCGGTCGCTCTCGACTGCTCGTGGATGCCCGCGCGTGCGTGCAGACCGCTCCTCGGCGTCGACTTCACCCACACGGCCCTCTACGAGCAGCTCGCCCAGCACTGCGGCTTCCGCCTCACGAGCGGGTGGGAGCGGATCCGACCCGTCCTGCCCGACCGCACCCAGCGCAACCTGCTCGATCTCGACGCCCGCCAGCCCGCCTTCGCCATCGAGCGCCTGGCGAGCACCCCCGAGGGGCCCGTCGAGTGGCGCCACGGGATCATCCGGGCCGACCGGTTCTCCTTCGTCACCCGATGGGCGGCGACCAAGCTCGACAGCGGCTTCGAGCGAACCCACAGCGGTGCATGAGGCTGACCGGCCGAGCGGGGGAGGCGAGCCAGGGTATGCCGAATATGTACGTACATTGGTGCCCTGGTGCGGCAGCGTCCAGGCCGGCGCGGCGCGCGGTCAGCCGGCGGGGCGCCTACGCCCTGGACAGCGGGAAGGGCACCCTCGCGACGCTCACGTCGCAGTGGCGGCGCAGCGCGTTGGCGAGGAGGATCCCCCGCTGGTTCTGAAGGAACTGGTGGCGAAGCCTTTTCGGCTCCACTTCGGGGATGAGGACGAGGACCTGGGCGTGCGCCTCACCTTGGAGCGCGTTCAAGTAGGCGACCATGGGCTTGGTGACCGAGCGCGTGCGCGACTGCAGCACGACGAGCGCCACGTCGGGGCTCCAGCGGTCCCAGTCGGCCCGGAGGGCCCGGGCCCGGTCTTCGTCGAACTGCACGCTCACGGCCACGACGTCATCGCCCAGCGAGCGCGCCGTCGTCAGCGCGTGCTCGGTCACGGCCGACACCGCTGCGACGGTCACGATCACGAGGCTCCGCTCCGTCCTCGGCTTGGGGGGCACCTCGCCCAGGCGGATCTCGGTGGCGACGTCGCGGTAGTAGGCGTCGATGCGGGTGTACAGCAGGATCAGGGCCGGAACGGCGATCACGACGACCCAGGCACCGGAGGTGAACTTGGTGACGACGAAGATGACCGTCGCCACCCCGGTCATCGCCGCTCCGAGGCCGTTGAGCGCCGCCCGCGCCCCCCAGTGCCTCGGCCGCTCGCGGTGCCAGTGGCGGACGAGCCCGGTCTGGGAAAGGGTGAAGCCGGTGAACACGCCGATGGCGAAGAGCGGGATGAGGGCGTTCGTATCGACGTCGACAGCGACGAGCAGGGCCGCTGCCAAGACCGCGAGGACCACCACGCCGTAGCGGTAGACGGGGCGGTCCCCGCGCAGCGCGAAGACGTGCGGGAGGAGGTTGTCCCGGGCGAGCAGGCTGGCGAGGACCGGCAGGCCGCCGAAGGAGGTATTGGCGGCGATCGCCAGGATGGCGGTGGTCGCCAGGTCGACCACGTAGTAGACCGCGCCCCGTCCGACTGATGCCCCGGTGATCTCGCTGAGCACCGTCTGGGAGGCCTCCGGGGCGATGTGGAAGCGGACCGTGAGAACCGACAGCCCGAGCAGCATCGTGCCCAGGATCCCGCCCAAGAGCACCTCGGTCCGCATCGCGCGGCGCACCCTGGGCTCCCGGAAGGCGGGCACGTCGTTGGCGATGGCCTCCACCCCGGTGAGCGCGCTGCACCCCGCCGCGAAGGCTTTCAAGATGAGCAGCACTCCGACCGCGGCGGCCGCAGTGGGGACGGCGACGTGGATCCTCGCGCCGGCCATCGGGTGCGAGCGCAGCAGCCCCGCCACGATCACGACGTAGATCCCGACGACGAACACCGCCGTCGGGAGCAGGAGCGCCCGGGCGCTCGTCGCCAGGCCCCGCAGGTTGAACGCGGTCAGCACCACCAGGATCCCGAGCGCGATCGGGAGGCTGTCGGGGGCGAGCCCGGGAAAGGCCGACACCAGCGCAGCCACGCCGGCTGCGATCGACACGGCCACGGTGAGCACGTAGTCCACGACGAGAGCCGCCCCCGCCAGCAGGCTCGCGCGGCAACCGAGATTGGCCTTGGACACGGCGTAGCAGCCGCCGCCGTCGGGATAGGCGCGGATCACTTGTCGGTACGAGAAGACCAGGATCATGAGGAGCACGACGATGGCGACGGTGATCGGCTCGATCTTGGCGAGGGCGCCCGCCCCGGCACTTGCCAGCACCACGAGCATCGCTTCGGGGCCGTAGGCGACAGAGCTGATCGCGTCGAGGGAGAGAGCGGGGATCCCTTCAAGGCTGGTGATCTCCTCTGCGCCCGCGTCCTGTGCCTGCGCTCCAGCAGGAGGGGTGGACAGCGGGGGGGTGGTTGGCCCGGGAGTGGTCGGCTCGGGGGTGGCGGCGCCCGTCGAGTCGGTGTGGTCCATCGGTCGGGCTCCTCGCAGCCATCGACGACCGGTTCGGCGGTCTCCTTGGATCTTGTCAGCTTCTCTCAGGACGGCGCGGGAGTGACGACGCGAGAGACGGCGTCGGAGTGACGGCGCGGGAGACGGCGTGTGCAACCCTGCGCCGGTCCGTCCCGCACCGGCGGCGGCAGGATTGCGCCTGGCTCAGGGCAGCGCGCGAGGCAGCGCTGGGAGGTCGGCCTCGGCGAGCGTCCCAGGCCGGCGCGCCTCGGCGATCTCGTGCAGGCCCCCCGACCCGTCCCCCGCGGCTGTGCTGAGGGGTATGGACGCGTGCACGACGGTCCCGCCCCCCGGCTCGCTGTCCACCTCGAGGGTTCCTCCGAGGAGACCCGCCCGCTCCGACATGCCGACGAGGCCGAGGTGCGCGGACTGGGCGTCCGCTTGCAGCGCGCGTGCGTCGAACCCCGCACCGTCGTCGCTCACCCGGACCTCGAGCCGCTCGGCACCGAGCTCCACTGTGACGTCCACCCGGCGTGGCCGGCCATGGCCGACGGCATTGCGCACCGCTTCTTGGACGATCCGGAAGACCCCCAGCTCGACGTCGGGAGCGAGCCGGCGCGCCGCTCCCGCCACGGTGAGCTCGACGGGGAGACCGCTCTCCTCTTCCACCTCGGCGAGGAACCCCGAGAGCGCAGCCACCAACCCGAGGTGGTCGAGCGACGGCGGTCGCAGGTCGCGTGCCAGCGCGCGAAGGCGCGTCGCTGCCTGGAGGGAGCGGACCCGTGCGTCGTCGAGGCTCGACAGGACGTCGGGGAGCATGCCGGGGGACTCGCGCAGCGCCTCGAGCTTCCTCGCGAGGTGGAGCAGGAGCTGCAGCGGCTCGTCGTGCAGCTCGCGCGCCAGCCGACGGCGCTGCTCCTCTTCTGCCGCGATCATGCGCGCGCGCCGCTGGGCCGCCCGGCGGGACTGACTGCGCTCTTCGGTCACGTCTTCGAACACGAGCTGTGCCGCGCTGTCGCCACCTTCGGGCAGCGTGACGTACGCCACCCGGTAGTCGTGGCCGTCGTGCGCGCTGACCACCTGCCCGTGGAGGGTCTCGACGGGTGCGTCGCTTCCCGCCAGCGCGCTCGCGCGCGCGCCGAGCGTCCCCTCGCCGAACGCCGCCGTCGCCGCCGGATTGGCGCCGCGGACGTTGCCCGCCGCGTCGACCACGAGGATGGGTGCTCGGTTCGCCTCGAAGAGCTGACGAAAGCCCGCTTCGGCGTACAGGCGCGCGAGCGTCGCCTGCTCCACGCGGGCGTGCGCGCGGCGCTCAGCCTCGATCCGTTGGCCGAAGACGAGCGCCACGGCGTCCACCAGGACGAGGTTGACCACGTCGGAGGGCGCGTGCCCCTTGTCGACGGGGAGCAGGAGATCTGGCAGCCACAGCACGGTGGCGAACGCCGCGGTGAGCGCCGAGCCGCTGAGTCCCCAACGCAGGGCGGCATAGCCCACCGGGACGATCAGCAACGCCACGGGGATCCCGCCAGGGAAGGAGCCGCCCTCCGCCGAGGAGCGGAGATCGATCAGGAAGTGCAGCCCTGCGAGCAGCACGACCACCGCCTGCACCCCCCAGAAGCCGCGGTCGTGCAGCGGAGGGTGGAGCGCTCGGCGGATCACGCCAGCGGCACTGCCGTCATCTGCCGGCGCCGGCTCAGACGCGGAGACGCTCGACATCGTCGTGACGTGCTGCCCGTAGCGTGTTGGCGACGGCCTCGGTGCGCGAGGTGGCACCGAGCTTCGCGAGCAGGCTCGAGACATGGGACTCGACCGTGCGAAGGCCCAGGGAGAGCTCAGCCGCTATCTGCTTGTTGGAGCGTCCCTGCGCGACGAGCGCGAAGACCTCGGCCTCCCTCGCAGTCAGCACCTCGGGGCCGCGACGGGCGGGTGCATGGTCATGCCTTCGGCTGAGCCTGGTCGCGAGCGCACCGTCGAGGACGAACACGCCTTCGGCCACCAGGCGGACGGCCTCGACCAGCTCTCGCGCGGACGCCGTCTTGAGCAGGTAGCCGCCGACGCCGATCTCGAGTGCCTCGGTCACATAGGCGTGGTCGTCGTATGCGCTCACGACCAGCACTCGGGTGGGCTGCTGGCGACGCGTGATCTCCCGCGCGAGCGCGAGCCCGCTCGCGCCCGGGAGGCTCACGTCGACGAGGGCGACGTCGGGGATGAGGCGCGAGACGAGCTCGAGACCCTCCTCTGCGGTCGCGCACGCGCCTGCCACTTGCAGGTCGGCGTGCGCCTCGAGCAGCTGTGCAGTGCCTTCCCGCACGAGCGCGTGATCTTCGACGATCACGATGCGAACCGGCCGCCGGGCGGCGGGTGGCGCCGGCTCGCCGGTCTCGTGGGGATCCGTGGAACCACGGGGGGCTCCGATCCCTCCCGCAACAGCACGGAGCGGCACTCGGGGTTCTCCTCTGGCCTGCGCCGGCTCAAGCTGGTGGCGTGGGATCGATCCTCGCGTTGGGCGCGGCGTTGGTGGCGGTGTCATTGCTCGCCGTCGTCGTCTACGCCGCGCTCTTCGCCGCGGCGGCCGTCTCCACCGTGCGGGGACGCAGGCACCCCGACCCGGTCTCGGTCTCGCTCGACGACCTCCTCTGCGACGAGCTGCTCATGGATCTCTTCGATCCCGGCCACGCCGGCGCGCGTCACTCCTGAGCTGCTCGGACTGCGGACCGCGAGGACGCCGCAGGGCAGGGGCGCGACAGGCTGTGCACGCGCGTCGCCGAGTCCGACCAGCTGAGCGAGCGTCGTGGCCCCGAGCACGCTCCGCACGCGCGTGCTCGCCTCGTTGCGCACCAAGAGCGGGAGCCCGGCACCGGTGGCCAGCGGACTCGGCTCGACGTTCCCGGCATCGAGCGGGCCTTCTCCCGCCTCGACCACCTCCAAGAGGCTGACCAGCTCCGGGGGGCGCGCGAGCCGATAGCCCCCGCCGAGGCCGGGGGCCGAGACGACGAGCCCCGCACGGGCCAGGTCGCTCATGACCTGGGGCACGAACGTCGGAGGCAGCCCCATCGCGTCGGAGACCTCCCGCCGGGTCCGGTGCCGCCCCGACCGGTACGCGGCGGCGAGAAAGACCGCCGCCTTGACGACGTACCTGCCCCGGCTCGAGAGCCCGACGTCCACGGAGAAAAGTGTACTTCAGGGCTTGACGTAGTGTCCAGTACTCATTATCTTCTCACGTGGAGCAGTTCGCTACACGTTGTGGGCGTCGCAGGCCTCCCGGGGGCGTCCGGAGCGGTTGCCGTTTGCCTGGGGGCGAGGAGAAGGAGCGATGGCTGTCGACCTGCAGGACCGCACCAGCACCGCACCGGACCCGGTTTCCTCGGCGGTCCGGCTGCGACCGGCCCGGCGGACCGGGCTCCGGGAGCGCTTCGCCGACACCGACCCCGAGCCAGGGCTGGAGCTGACCCGCGACCCGCGCGTGGCGCGGCTCGTGCGGAACCGCAAGTTCCAGTTCCTCCTCATTGTGCCGAACCAGGTCGTCTTCTGGACGGTGATCTTCGTGGGCATCGCCGGCACCGCGATCCCCGGTCTCAATTTCGGCGCGGCGATCACGTGGTACGTGTGGTTCTGCCTCGTCTTCGTGATGATGGTGGTGGTAGGGCGGGCGTGGTGCGCGATGTGCCCCTTCGGCGGGTTCGCCGAGTGGATCCAACGTCGCTCGTTCTGGAACCGCACCCAGAAGGCGCTCGGCCTCGGCCGCAAGTTCCCCGAGCCTCTCGCGCGCCTCGGGTTCTTGATCCCGGTCGCGAGCTTCCTCGTGCTCACCTGGATCGAGGAGTTCTTCAACATCGCCGGACCCGGCAACCCGGCCGACACGTCGTGGATGGTCGTCGGCATCGTCTCCTCGGCGCTCATCTTCTTCCTCGTCTTCGAGCGGCGGACCTTCTGCCGCTACGTCTGCCCGCTCACCACGCTGATCGGCACGGTCGGCTCGATGGGATCGGCCGCCGGCTTCCGGACCAAGGACCGCGAGGTGTGCCTGTCGTGCCGCACGAAGGACTGCATGCGCGGCGGTGAGAAGGGCTACGGCTGCCCGTGGTACACCTGGCCCGGCAGCGCCGATTCCAACCTCTCGTGCGGGCTGTGCTCCGAGTGCTACAAGGCGTGCCCCGAGGGGAACGTCGGCCTGTTCGTGCAGCGCCCCCTCACCTCTGTGGTGGCGCCGCGTCGTCGCCGCGCCGACGTTGCCTGGGGAGTCGCCATCCTGTGGGGATTGGTCGTCTACCAGCAGTTCAACGCGACCACCGCATTTGCGTCGATCGACGGCTGGCTGAACCGCAATCTCCTCTTCCCCCACTACCCCGACCCCGTCGACTACGTCGGGGTCATCGCGGCGGTGGCGCTCGCGACCGCCGGCGCGGTGTGGCTGCTCTCGCGCGCGCTCGGCCGCGCGGACATCGCGACGGCGCACACCGAGAGCTTCGTGGACCGGACCTCGCGGTTCCGGGCCTTCTTCGTGCCCATGGCCTACGGCCTCATCCCGGTCGTGGGCGCCGACTACTTCGCCCGCCAGCTCCCGAAGTTCTTCAAGCACGCCGCGCGCGTGGTACCTGCGGTCGCGCACATCGCCGGCTACTCCTCCGCCCGGTCGCCGATCTACGGGTTCCACATCCTGACTGACGGGTGGATCGTCGTGGTGCAGGTCGCCGTCATCCTCGCAGGGACCGCTGCAGCGGCGTGGGCCACGTGGAAGATCGCAGGCAGGGAGCTGGTGCCGGTCAGCCGCAACGCCTTGGGCGTCCGGATCGCGACGCTCGGCATGGTGCTCGCCTGCGGGGCGACGGCGAGCGTCCTCTACGTCCTCATGCACGCGGCGAGCTGAGCGCCGCCCGACCCAGCAGACCGGAACCAGGAGAGGAGCCTCATGGCCATCACCATGACCGAGACGGACACGACCTCGATCGTCCACCCCGAGGTGCAGGTCCTCGTCGACCGCTGCGCCGGCTGCCAGGAGTGCGTGATCCGCTGCCCGGCCGACGCGCTGGACATGGACCCCGCGCGCTGGGTGGTGGTCGCCCACGACGAGCGATGCGTCGGATGCCGCCAGTGCGTGCGCACGTGCCCATTCAGCGCGATCGAGGTGCACGGCCCGGTGCTCGCGGGGACGCGGGTCACTGCAGAGGTCGTGCATCCCGAGCCGCTCCTCGCCGACGTGGGCGAGGTGAGGCTCGGACTGCGCAGCTGGCAGGAGGCGATCGCGGAGGCGCAGCGGTGCCTCCAGTGCCCCGACCCGACGTGCGTGCGCGGCTGCCCCGCGCACAACGACATCCCCGCGTTCGTCGCTGCCGTCGCCGCACGGGACCTGACACGGGCCCATGAGGTCCTGCGCAGGACCTCCGTCCTGCCCGACGTCTGCGCGCGTGTCTGCAACCAGTCCGCCCAGTGCGAGGGCGCGTGCACCTGGTCGCTCGCCGGCGGGGTGCCCGTCGCCATCGGGCAGCTGGAGCGCTTCGTCGCTGACATGCGCCCGGTCCCGCCCCCCGTTCGCGGTGACGACGTGGGGCTCTCCGTCGCCGTGGTCGGCGCAGGCCCCGGCGGGATCGGTGCCGCCTGGGCGCTGGTCGAGGGGGGTGCGTCGGTCACGGTCTACGAGCGCGACCCGGTCCCTGCGGGGCTGCTCGGCTGGGGGATCCCCGACTTCACGCTCCCCGAGACGGTGGCGGCCCGGCCGTGGCGCCAGCTCGAAGACGCCGGAGTCGACCTCCACTGCGGCGTGGAGATCGACCGCGCGGGGCTCGACCGGCTGCTCACCGAGCACGACGCCGTGGTGGTCGCGACCGGGGCGAGCGTCCCGGTGCGCCTGCCGATCCCCGGCGCGGATCTCGATGGGGTGACCGACGCCACCGCATTCTTGAAGTCCGCGCGCCGCGCGTTGCTCGAGGGCAGCCTGGCGACATGGCGGGCAGCCATGGGCCTCGACGACGCTGCGTGCGATCACGTGCCGCACGTCCTCGTGCTCGGCGCCGGCAACACCGCAATGGACGTCGCCCGCACCGCTCGGCGGCTCGGCCTCGACGCCACGTGCGTCGACTGGCTGGACGAGCGATTCTCGCTCGCACGGCCCGACGAGGTGGCCGAGGCCCGCGAAGAGGGCGTGGTCGTCAGCTTCACGAGGACCGTGACCAGCATCGAGGGGGAGCACGGCCGGGTACGCCAGGCGCGGCTGGCGCCGACCCTCCAAGAACGCGCCACGCGGACGCCGAAGGTCCTCCGTGACGCTCCCGCCGAGGCGCTCGATGTCGACCTCGTGGTCATGGCCATGGGCTACCGCCCCGACCCCGCCGTCGCCGGCTCGCTGCCCGGAACGCCAGTTCGACGGACGGTGAGGGGACTCCCCGACAGGCGCTGGACCGCCTCGGGCCTCCTCGCCAACCCCGCCTCGACGTTCGCGTTCTCCAACCCGGTCGGCAGGCTCGCGCTCGGGAGGGAAGCAGGGCTGCAAGCGGCGTCGTTCCCGGTGCGCGAGCGGCTCTGGGTGGTCGGCGACGCGCTGGTGGGCCCCTCGACGGTCGTCGAAGCGATGGCGCAGGGGCGCCGCGCGGCGCAGGCCGTGCTCGCCGGCCGCCCCTCGCGCCCGGGCCGGCACGCACTGAAGGGACCTGCAAGGGTGCTCGTCTGCTACGCGAGCCTGGGTGGTCGCACCGCCCAGGTCGCACGGACCGTCGGCGCGGAGCTCGCAGACAAGGGGTGCGCAGTCCGCGTCCTTCCGATCGAGCGCGTCGGCCCCGAAGAGCTCGCGGCCGCAGACGCGCTCGTGATCGGCACCTGGGTCAAGGGGCTGGTGGTGGCCAAGGTAGGCCCCCCGCCCGACGTCCTGGCATGGCTCGAGGGACTCCCGCGCCTCGGTGGCGTGCCGGTGGCGCTCTTCTGCACCTACGCGCTCGACCCCCGCAACACCCTTGTCCAGATGGGGTCGCGGATCGAGGGTCACGGGGCGCGCGTCGTCACTGCCGCGGCGTTGCGGCGCGGCGGGAACAGGGTTGCGGCGATCGCCTTCGCACGCCGGATGCTCTCGGAGGTCAGGGCGCTCGGAGCGACCGCATCGCCGCGGGCACCGGCGACGTGACCGGCCCGGCGCGCCCCCTCTGCGCCCGTGGCGGCATCAGCCGCCCCGAGGGTGCCGCTAGCCTCGAGGTCCTGGCATGAACATGACCCTGTCCAAGCGCGGTGACTACGTGATGCGCTCTGCGATCGCGCTCGCCCGCGCGTACGAGACAGGCGGGCCGCGCAAGATCCGAGAGGTGGTGGCCCAGACCGAGGTGCCCCGGACCTTCGCGTCGCAGATCCTCGCGGACCTCGTCCGCGCCGGCCTGGCGACGTCACGCGCGGGGCGCGACGGCGGCTACCGGCTCTCGCGCCCCCCCGAGGAGATCAGTGTCCTCGAGGTCGTCGAAGCGGCCGAGGGTCCCCTGCGCGCCGAGCGCTGCGCTCTCGGGGAGGGCCCGTGCCGCTGGGAGGCGGTCTGCCCGCTCCACGAGACCTGGGGCCGGGCGACCTCTCGACTCGCCGAACTGCTGGCGGGCACCACCCTTGCCGAGGTGGCCGCGCGCGACGCCGACATCGAAGCCGGCCGCTATCGCGTGCCGGCGGACGCCCACCGATCGCACGCAGGCGCCGTCGAGCTGTCAGACCTGGTCCATGTCGAGCTCCCGGCGCTCGCGGTCCACCGCGCGCTCGGTGGTCACCACAGCTGGAGCGCGGTCTTGGGCGCGGCGGTGCACGAGGCGGGAGAGCTCCAAGGCGGCACACCGAGCGAGGCGACGCGCCTGGTCGCCGAGTGCTCGATCGACGCCGCTCCCCGGACCGAAGGCGCAGATCCCGCTGTCTACGTGCTCGGCTGGCGGCTGTCGGAGCCCGGCGGCCGGAGCCACTTCGAAGGCGAGCTCCGGGTCGAGCCCCTCGACGCCGACCGTTGCGAGCTCCAGGTGTCGGGCACGTGGCACCAGGCGGTCGGCGACGGCACGCCCCTCGACACCGACGCGCTCGGGCGACGGGCGCGGCGTGTCGTTCGCGCGCTGATGCGCCGCGTGGCGCGCGAGCTCGACGACGACTCCCGGCTCCTCGCCGCGACCCCAGGGGGCTTCGGGCTCGGCTCCCCCTAGGCCCCCCTAGGCCCCTCTCGGCTCCACCTGGGCCCCCCTAGGCCCCCCGCAGGCCCCTCTGGACCCCCCCCGGTCGCCCTCACCCGGGCCGTCCCCGGCGCAGGCAGCGGAGTGCTCCGCAAAGCGGCTCGCACCTCGAGCGCACTGCCAGCGCCGTTGCCGTCGGTCACTCCAGGAGCTCTGCGAGGGTCCGGATGAACCGGTCGAGCTCGGGCAGGGTGTTGTAGTGCGCCATGCCGACGCGCAGGAGCCCCACGTCGAGATCGAGCCCGAGCGTCTCCATAACTCGCTTGGCGTAGAAATTCCCGTCCCAGGTGTAGATCCCCGCCTCGCCCAGGCCGGTGGCCAGCTTGCGGGGCGTCGCCCGATCGGAGAGCAGGCCGAACGTCGGCACCCGCGCTGGGCTGTCGCCGGGGCGCCCGACCAGGCGCAGGCCGTGGAGGTCCACGAGCCGTGACCCGAGCTCGGCAGCGAGGCCCGCCTCGTGCCGGCGGACGAGCTCGTAGGCCACGTCCAGCTTCGCGACCAGGCCGCTCCCCGACCCGAGGGACGCGAGGTAGTCCACGGCGGCGACGAACCCGGCGAGGGCCTCGTGGCTCAACGTCCCCGTCTCGAAGCGATGCCCGGGCGGCACCTCGGAGGCTGGGCGGACGCGCTCGGCCGGAAGCTCTTGCGCCAGGTCCGGACGGATCCAGGCCATCCCGAGGTGAGGACCGAAGAACTTGTAGGGCGAGCACACGACGACGTCGAGGCCGAGCCCGCCAACGTCGACACGTCGGTGTGGCGCGAATGCCACCGCGTCGCCCCATGCCAGCGCGCCCGCGTCATGCGCGAGCGCTGCGATCTCACGGGCCGGGGTGACCGTGCCCACCGCGTTGGAGGCGAGGCAGAAGGCCACGACACGGGTCCGATCGCCGAGCTTCTCGCGCAGGTCGTCGAGGTCGACGTCCAGGTCGGGCGTGAGGGCGACCTCGCGCACCACCAACCCGCGATCTGCGGCCATGAGCAGCCACGGAGAGATGTTCGCGTCGTGGTCCAAGGCGGTCGTGACGATCTCATCACCCGCGACGAGGGTCCGGCCGAGCGCGCGCACGAGGTTGAAGTTGAGCGTGGTCATGTTCTGGCCGAACGCGATGCCGTCGGCGTCACCCGTGACGAAGGCGCCGCCGTAGCGCCGGGCCGTCGCGATCAGCTCATCGGTGCGCCGGCTCAGCTCGTAGGCGCCGCCGGTGTTGGAGTTGGACTCCACCAGGTACCGGCTCATTGACGAGACGACGCTCTGGGGGACCTGCGTCCCGCCGGGAGCGTCCAGGAACACGGGCGCCCCGGGGGGCACCGACCCGGCGAGCGCCGGGAATTGGGCGCGGACCCAATCGACGTCGAGCGATGTCAACTCATTGGCGGCCACGTGCGTGCCCTCCTCCGTCGATGTGCTGCCGGTCTGCTGCGCTCTTGTGCTTGCGCTTGTCTAGCGCGCCGCGCCGCGAGGGCGCTGGGCCAGAGACGGTGACCAACGCCTCTACTGCGGGCGCCATCACGACCCAAGGCTGATCGAGTCCGGTCACACGCCCGCCGGCAGGACCGGCGGACAGGCTGAAGGAGGAACCGATGGTGCTGCAACGACACACCGAGCGTTCGCCGCAAGCGACGAAGGAGAGCTGGCCGCTCCCGATCCTCTATCCCTGGCGGACGCTCGACGAGCTGTTCCGTGACGGATGGGGGCGCCGGATGGTGGCGATCGACGAGTTCAGCGAGGACGGCACGTTGGTCGTTCGTGCCGAGCTCCCGGGGATCGACCCCGACAAGGACGTCGAGATCACCATCGCCGACGGGATGCTCCACATCTCGGCGGAGCGCTCCGAGGAGCAGGAGAAGTCCGGGCGACGCTTCCACCGCCACGAGCTGCGCTACGGGTCGTTCGCCCGCAGCCTCCCGCTCCCCGACGGCGTCGACGAGAGCAAGATCGTCGCCGAGTACAAGGACGGCATCCTGGAGGTGCGTGTCCCCCTCCCCGAGGACGGGAAGGCCGAAGGGGCGCGGCGCGTGCCGGTGAAGCGGAGCTGACGGCGCGCGCCGGCGGGACTGGTCGCCCGCTGCGGATCTTCGCGCTGTCAGCGCGGGATCTTCGCGCTGTCAGCGCGCTGCCGCAGAGGGCGTCCGCCCGCCCGCGCGTCACACGAGGCAGAACGCGGTTCGGAGGAGCGCGCGCGGAACCGTCTTCTGGCGCCCGGCGACCTGCTCGAGCGGGACCAGAGTGATCTCCTCTGCGACGAGGGCGGTCATCGCGGAGCCGGCCACCTCGCCGACGGCGTCAGCGGCGGCCAACCCGAGCCGGCTGGCGAGCAGCCGGTCGTTCGCAGTCGGCGTGCCCCCGCGCTGGACGTGCCCGAGGACCGTGAGGCGCGTCTCGAAGCCGGTCTGCTGTGCGATCTCCGCGGTGATCCGCGCGCCGATGGCGCCTGCGACGATCGACCCGGACGGACCCGTCGGCGCCTCGTAGTCGAGGCCGTCCGGACGCGGGCGGGCCCCTTCCGCCACGACGACGATCGAGTAGCTGGCGTGGCCCTGGTGGCGATGGCGGATCGCGCTGCACATCTCCTCGGCGGAGAACGGCGCCTCGGGGGTGAGGATCCAGTCCGCCCCTCCCGCGGTGCCTGCGCTGACCGCGATCCACCCGCTGTGGTGCCCCATGACCTCTACGACCATCACGCGGTCGTGGCTCTCGGCGGTGGTGTGCACCCGATCGATCGCCTCGGTGGCGACGGCAACCGCGGTGTCGAACCCGATGCTGCGATCGGTGCCCGCCACGTCGTTGTCGATGGTCTTGGGCACCGCCACGATCCGCACTCCCCGCTCCGACAGCTTCGCCGCCACACCGATCGTGCCGTCCCCCCCGAGGCAGATGAGCGCCTCGACGCGCTCTGACCGCAGGGTCTCGAGCACCTTGTCGATCCCCCCGTTCTCGTCGCTCGGGTGGTACCGGGACGTCCCGAGCAGCGTTCCTCCGAGGGGAAGGACGTTCCTCACGTCCTCGCGGGTGAGGTCGAGCAAGTCGCCGTCTGCCACCCCCCGCCAGCCATGGCGAAAGCCGACCAGCGAGTGGCCGTGGCCCTTCTCGGCGTGCTTCACGATTGCCCGCAGCGCCGCGTTCAGCCCCGGGCAGTCGCCACCTCCGGTGAGCACACCGACACGCATCGCTCGTTGCCTCAAGCCGCCAGCGCTTCGTGCTCCATGGCCGGACCGTAGACGCCTGTGCGCGCCGCGGCGTTCATCTGCGCCCGGTGGTGGAACGCGCGCTGGGCGGCGGGGAGGTTTTCCTGACGGCCTCCCCATGCGCGAAGCGCCGCAGACTGCAGGGCGCGCCCGTAGGAGAAGGACAGCTGCCAGGGGTGGGGTCCCACCGAGTTCATGGCGTTGAGATGAACGGTCGCGTCCTCGTCGGACTGACCGCCCGAGAGGAACACGATGCCCGGCACCGCAGCAGGCACATGGCGGTAGAGGACGTCGAGGGTCGCCTCGGACACCTCGGCGACGCCAGCTCGCCTGGACGTCGAGTAGCCGGAGAGCACCATGTTGGGCTTGAGCAGCGTTGCCCGAAGGTCGACGCGCTGGAGGTCGAGCTCGTCATAGAGGGCGTGCAGCACCCTCCCCGTGGCGAGCGCGGACTGCTCGAGGCTGTGATCCCCGTCCATCAGCACCTCCGGCTCGACGATGGGGACCAGGCCGGCCTCCTGACAGAGCGCCGCGTAGCGAGCGAGCACCTGCGCGTTGACCCTCACGCAGTACTCGCTCGGCCTGCTCGGGCCGACCGAGTAGGTAGCGCGCCACTTTCCGAAGCGGGCGCCCAGGCTGCGGTACTCCTCGAGCCGCTCCCGGAGCCCGTCGAGTCCCTCCGTCACCGTCTCGCCATCGGAGAGGGCAAGGGGCCTGGCACCGCGATCGACCTTGATGCCCGGGATGATCCCCCTCGAGGCGAGGAGCGTCGGGAAGGGGACGTCGTCGTGGGAGCTCTGACGGATCGTCTCGTCGAAGAGGATCACGCCGCTGATGTACTCCTCGACCCCCGGCGTGGTGAAGAGGGCCTCGCGGTAGGTGCGGCGGTTCTCCTCGGTGGACGCGACCCCCACCGCGTCGAAGCGCTTCTTGATCGTCCCGTCGCTCTCGTCGGCGGCCAGGATGCCCTTGTGGCGGGCGACGAGGGACCGGGCCGTGTCGTGCATCTCCGACATCGTCTTCACCTGCTTTCAGCCTCGAGGCGCTCCGCGACGGCGCGCGGCGCCGAGGGGGCGGTGTTCCAGATGTCGGTTCTCCGGTCGGTTCCCGATGTCGGTTCTCCGGTCGGTTCCCGCCCCTCTCGATCGACGCTACGAAGACCCCGCCTTTTGACCCAGGGCCTAAGGTCCCGTCCGCGCGCGTCTCCATATGACCAACGGCCCTGGCGCCTGAGATCCTCTCGGCCGAGCATGGCCGAATGGCGAAGGTGAGCCCGTCAAGCGGTGCGGCGCGAGCGCAGCACCGGCGAGCCACCGCCGAGCGCGGCCAACGGCTCCCGCTGGACGGCACGGGCTCACCGGCTGGCGATGCGCGTGCTTCGTGGGATGCAGTTGGTACGGACGCGGCGAGGCGTGTCGGCTTCGACGTCGAGGCGATGCGGCACTACGTGCTCAGCCGCATGACGCCAGAGGGCGGCTACTCCTTCTACCGGGTCCCGGCCTGGGGTGTCGAGGAGCCGAACGCGCCGGACACCCTCGCTGCGCTGGAGTCGCTGCGCCTTCTCGGGGTCCGGCCCCCCGAGCCCGATGGGACCGTCCGGTACCTGCGCCGCCTGCAGCAGCACGACGGCGGCTACCCCAGTCTCACCATCGGCTGGGCCGCCATCTCGGCCCTGCGCCTCCTCTCCAGCCGGCCCGAGCGCTCGCCGGACGAGTGGATCGCCAGGTGGGCCGGCGCCATGCGGAACGCCCCGCGCAGAGGCGACGCGGCGACCTCGCTGCGTGACGGCGCGCGCCTCATCGAGATCGAGGCGGCGCGGGGGGACGGGCCCGATCCACGCACGCGGCGATGGGCGGGCGAGCTGCTCGACGCCACGGCCGACCGCGCCGGTGGATGGGCGCGGCCGGAAGCGGACCTGGAGACCACCGGCCTCGCGCTCTTGCTGGCCGCTCGTGCCGCGTGGGAGCCCGACGCCGCCGCTCTGGCCCAGTTCCTCCGGCGCTGCGAAGACTCGAACCTCGGGTTGCGCCTACGCCCGGACGCGGTCACGACGTCGGTCGGGACGCTCTGGGGCGGCCTCCTGCTCGCCGACGCCGTCCACGCGCGCCTGCGCTACCCCGACGCCCTGGCCCGCAGCCTCGTGCTCCTGCAGCGGCGCGACGGCGGCCTCGGCGCGCGCCACCTGGCGATCTCGACCCTGCAGGACACCTGGCGGGGGCTCCAGTCCGCCGCGCTGCTCGACCGAATCACAAAGGAGGGCTCGTGATGGCCCAATCGCGCTATGTCCGGTTCTTCGACTCCTTCGGGATCGGCGACGTACCGCTCGTCGGCGGCAAGAACGCCTCGTTGGGCGAGATGTACTCCGGCCTCTCCGCCGAGGGCGTCCTCGTGCCCAACGGCTTTGCGATCACCGCTGACGCCTACCGCGCCATGCTCGACGCCGCCGGCGCTGGCGCCGCCCTGCACGCCGCACTCGACGGGCTCGACCCGAGCGACGTCACAGACCTCGCCCGACGCGCCCGCCAGGCCCGGGAGGTGGTCTACGGGGCAGGGATCCCCGAAGAGGTGGAGGCCGAGATCCTGGCCGGCTACCGCAAGCTCCAAGAGCAGTACGGCGAAGACGTCCGCCTGGCGGTGCGCTCGTCTGCGACGGCCGAGGACCTCCCCACCGCGAGCTTCGCCGGCCAGCAGGACACCTTCTTGAACATCCGCGGCGACCAGCACCTGCTCGAGGCCTGCCGCCGCTGCTACGCCAGCCTCTTCACGGACCGCGCGGTCCACTACCGCGTCGACGAGGGGTTCGACCACTTCAAGGTGGCCCTCTCGATCGGGGTGATGAAGATGGTCCGCTCCGACCTCGCTTCCTCGGGGGTGATGTTCTCCCTGGACACCGAGTCGGGCTTCAAAGACGTCGTGTTCGTCACCGGCTCGTGGGGGCTCGGGGAGAACGTGGTGCAGGGGGCGGTCGACCCCGACGAGTTCTACGTCCACAAGCCGACCTTCACCGACGGCCACCGTGCGGTGCTGCGCCGCATGCTCGGGGACAAGGCGGTGAAGATGATCTTCTCCGAAGGAGGGGCGCGCACCACCCGCAACATCCCGACCCCCAGAGCCGACCGCGCCCGCTTCTGCCTCTCGGACGCCGACGTGCTCGAGCTCGCTGGCCAGGCCATCGCCATCGAGCGCCACTACGGCCGGCCGATGGACATGGAGTGGGCCAAGGACGGGACCGACGGCAAGCTCTACGTCGTCCAAGCGCGGCCCGAGACGGTCGCGTCCCAGCGGCACGCCACGGTCATCGAGCGCTACGTCCTCGACGGCGCCGCGCCGCTGCTCGCAGAGGGCCGCTCGGTCGGAGAGAAGGTCGCGTCGGGCCCGGCCCGCGTCATCGAGAGCCTGGACCGCCTGGGCGAGTTCCGCCCAGGGGAGGTCCTGGTGGCCGACACCACGACGCCCGACTGGGAGCCGGTGATGAAGAACGCTGCGGCGATCGTCACCAACCGGGGCGGGCGCACCTGTCACGCCGCCATCGTGGCCCGAGAGCTCGGGGTTCCCGCGGTCGTCGGCACCGGCGACGCCACGACGTCCATCCCCGAGGGGAGGGCGGTCACGGTGTCGTGCGCCGAGGGTGACGTCGGGCGGGTCTACGACGGCGACGTGGCCTTCCACGTGGAGCGGACCGAGGTCGCCGACCTGCCCCGGCCCGCCACGAAGGTCATGATCAACCTCGGCGACCCGGACCTCGCCTTCAAGACCTCGTTCCTCCCCAATGACGGTGTGGGCCTCGCGCGCATGGAGTTCATCGTCTCGGAGTCCATCAAGGCCCATCCCCTCGCCCTCCTGCACCCCGAGCGCGTGACCGACGCCCATACCAGAGCGGCGATCGCCCGGCTCGTCCAGGGCTACGAGAGCGGTGAGAAGTTCTTCGTCGAGCGGCTCTCCGAGGGCATCGGCACCATCGCCGCCGCCTTCTGGCCCAAGCCCGTCGTGGTCCGGATGTCGGACTTCAAGACCAACGAGTACGCGAGCCTCCTCGGGGGGAAGGACTTCGAGCCCCAGGAGGCCAATCCGATGCTCGGCTTCCGCGGCGCCTCGCGCTACGCCCATCCCGCCTACGCGGAGGGCTTCGCCCTCGAATGCGCAGCCATGCGGCGCGTGCGAGACGACATGGGCCTCACCAACGTGGTGATCATGCTTCCCTTCGTCCGCCGGATCGAGGAGGCCAAGGGGGTCCTTCAGCGCATGGAGGAGCTCGGCCTGCGGCGTGCAGAGCGCGGCCTCGAGATCTACGCCATGTGCGAGATCCCCAACAACGTCATCCTCGTCGACCGTTTCGCAGAGCTCTTCGACGGCTTCTCGATCGGGTCCAACGACCTCACCCAGCTCACCTTGGGCGTCGACCGCGACAGCGAGATCGTCGCGTTCGACTACGACGAGCGCGACGAGGGGGTGAAGGAGATGATCCGCCTCGCCGTGGAGGGCTGCCGCCGCAACGGCATCCATTCGGGGCTCTGCGGCCAGGCGCCGTCGGACTACCCGGACATGGCGGAGTACCTGGTCGAGCTCGGGATCGACTCGATGAGCCTCAACCCCGACACCGTGATCGAGACGACCAGGTCGGTGCTCGACGTCGAGAAGCGGCTGGGGCGGTCCCCGCGTCCTGTCGGCGCCTCCGCTTGACCACCGGGAGGGGCGCGGGTGGCGCGGGACGCACCCGGAGCGATAGAAGACACCAAGGGGCGGCAACGGCGGGGAGAGCGACGGAGCAGACGGCACGATGGACGGAGAAGACACGGAGCGCGCGCCGGTGAGCCTCCAGCTCACCAGAGCGCAGGCCGGGGACCTCGCGGAGCTGCTCGCGACCTGCCTGCGGGACCTGAGCGCCGAGATCGCCGACACCACAAACCCGGGCTACCGAGAGAAGCTCAAGGACCGACGCGACCGGCTCGCCCAGGTGGGCGACGAGTTGGGAGGTCTCCTCGGGACCGAGACGCCGGCAGCTGGCGCCCACCCGGGGCCCTTGGAGGAGGAAGCGCTCGGGCAGCTGCACCCCGACGCGTGATCGCCGACCCGGCAGGGGGGTGCGCCCGGCCGTGAAGGGGCGGCCGCAACCCAGCGCGCCGTCCGCCTCAGCCCGGTCGCTCGTCGGGCCGAGCCACCGAGCCCGCATCCTTCGGCCGGGCGAGGTCCTGCTCGATCGCCGCGGCGAGGTCCTCTACGAACGCCTCGGCCGTGGACACCGCCACGCGGCCACCGACCAGCCGGTCCACCAGGAGCCCCACGATGCCTCCGGGAGGCCGGTACTCCCCGCTCAAGACGAGCTCGGTGCTGTTCTCGGACACCGGTCGCAGGCCCAGATCCGCCTCCATCACCGGGAACAGCTCGGCAGAGTAGCTGGACCGCCAGGAGAGGTGGACGATCGCGTGCGGGCTCCCAGAGGCAGGGCGGAAGAACTCGATCGTCGCTGGGAACCGGAGCCACCTGCGCCAGCCCCGGGTCGTCAGCACCGCGTGGAACCGTCCGTCTTCGGTCGTCGCAGCGCGGAGGTAGGCAAGAGCGATGAGCTGGTCCGGGCCTACCCGCAGCGCCTGCTCGATCGCTGCGTAGGACGCGGCGACGACGACCGTCGCAGTGACGATCTCACGGGACGCGTGCCGCTCCCCATGGGCCGGCGCGTGCGCCGCGCCCTGCTTGCGATCGGGTGGGGGCATCGCAGAACCTCCGTCAGCTCTGGCGCGTCCAGCGTTGCGAGCCTTGCCCGGGCACCTGCGCCGACCTCGCCAAAAGGACGCTCGTCATGGTGCGATCCTACGAGCACCGCACCCGAGCACCGCAGGCGATGACTGCCGCGAGGCTGCACCTGCGACTCGACGGTCTCGATGCGGTCGTCTTCGACCTCGACGGGGTCCTGACCGACACGGCCAGCTTGCACGAGCGTGCGTGGGTCGAAGCCTTCGGAGCGGTCTTCGAAGCGGCCCCGGCCCACGGCTCGCCGGCTGGCGGACCGCTCAGCCACGCGGACTACCGGCGGCTCATCGACGGCAGACCCCGCCTGGAAGGGGTCCGCTCGGTCCTGGCGGATCGACACCTCGATCTTCCCGAGGGCTCGCACGACGACCGACCGGGTCCCGGCTCGGCGTGGGCCATCGCCAATGCCGAGGACCTCCGCTTCCTCGAGCTGCTCCGCACGGTAGGCCCCCGCGCCTTCGCGTCCTCGGCGGCGCTCCTCCGTCGGCTCGGGCAGGCAGGCATCCTCACGGCCCTGGTCAGCGCCAGCCAGCACTGCGACGAGATCCTCGCAGGCACCGGGCTCGGCGAGCTGTTCGACGCGGTCGTCGACGCGCGGGCCGCCGCCGCGATGCAGCTCGCGGGCAAGCCCGCGCCCGACACGTTCCTCGAGGCGTTGGCGCGGCTCGGGACCCGCCCCCAAGGTGCGGCGGTCTTCGAGGACTCGGCATCCGGCGTACGAGCCGGACGCAGCGCAGGCTTCCGGACCGTCGTCGGGGTCGACCGCCACAAGGACGCGGGCGAGCTCCACGACGCCGGCGCGCACAGCGTGATCGCCGACCTCTCGCAGGTGGACCTGGATGGCAGGGGACCCGCGGGGGACGCGTGGCACTTCGGCGAGGACGAGTCCGACCTCGCCCGCGAAGGGGTGAGGGAGACCCTGTGCACGCTCGGCAACGGCGTTCTCGCGACGCGAGGGGCGCGCACCTACGTCGTGGCCGACGCAACGACCTACTACCCGGGGACCTACTTCGCCGGCGTCTACAACAGGGCACCGGCGACAATCCGCGGCCAGCACGTCGAGCGCGAGGCGATCGTGAACGCGCCGAACTGGCTCTCCCTCCGCTTCTCGGTCGACGGCGGCCCGCTGCTCGGAGACGATCTTGCCGGCATCACGCGGAGCAGCCTCCGCCTGGACGTGCGCCGGGGCGTCCTCGAGCGCCGCTACCGCGTGGTCACAGGGGCCAAGCGCACCTCCGTGCTCGAACGGCGACTGGTCTCCATGGCCTCCCCGCACCTCGCCGCCATCGAGCTCACGCTCGTCGCAGAGAACTGGTCAGGCATCGTGGAGCTGCGCTCGGCGCTCGACGGAGCGGTGGCGGACGCCGAAACGCTCGAAGAGCGCCTGCTCTCCCCGCGCCACCTCGAGATCATCGACGGAGGCGAGGAGCCTCCCGACGTGATGTGGCTGGCCGCGCGCACGGTCCAGTCACAGGTGACGCTCGCACAGGCCGCGCGCACGCGGCTCAGCCTCGAAGAAGAGTCCCGGACATCCGCCTTCGACGGCACGGCCGTGACCCAGGTCCTCACCGCTCACCTCGCTGCCGGAGGCCGCCTCACCTGCGAGAAGGTCGTCGCCTTCCACACGTCGCGCGACGCCGCCGTCTCCGAGCCGATCGGCGCCGCACGCGCGAGCGCCCGGCGCGCCCCGAGCTTCGAGGCACTCCTGGGAGCGCACCAGCGGGAGTGGGCGGAGCTCTGGCGTCGAGGCGCCATCGAGCTCTCGGGACGCCACGTCGGCACCCAGCGAACCATCAATCTCAATCGCTTCCACCTGCTCCAGGTCGCCTCCCCACACGTCGTCGACTGCGACGTCGGGCTCGGGGCTCGCGGGCTGCACGGCGAGGGGTACCTCGGCCACGTCTTCTGGGACGAGATGTTCGTCCTCCCGGTGCTCGAGCTCCGCTTCTCCGAAGTCGCCCGCGCGCTGCTCTCCTATCGGTCCCGCCGGCTCGGCGAAGCCCGCCACGCAGCGCGGGCCGCGGGCCACGCCGGGGCGATGTACCCCTGGCAGAGCGGGAGCGACGGGCGCGACGAGACCCCCGACTGGCTCTACAACCCCCTCTCCGGACGCTGGTTGCCCGACCGCTCGGGCCACCAGCGCCACGTGGGTCTCGCCGTCGCGTTCAACTACTGGGGGTACTGGCAAGCGACCGGCGACGCCGAGCACCTCGTGCACCGAGGAGGCGAGGTGCTCTTGGAGATCGCCCGCTACTTCTCGAGCCTCGCCGTCTTCGACGAGACCTTGGGACGCCACCGGATCAAAGGGGTGATGGGGCCCGACGAGTTCCACGACGGGTACCCCGGAACCGACGCGCCAGGAATCGACGACAACGCCTACACCAACGTGATGGCTGCGTGGCTCTTCGCCAGGATCGGCGATCTCGCCGAGATCCTGGGCCGCCGAGGCGGCGCCGAGACGCTCGACCGCCTGGCATGCACGCCCGAGGAGCTGGCGCGCTTCGAGGAGCTCTCGCGGAGCCTCTACGTGCCGTACTTCGACGGCATGATCGCACAGTTCGACCGCTACGACTCCCTCGAGCCGCTCGACCTCGACGCCTACCGCGACCGCTACGGCAGCCTCGGGCGCCTGGACCTCATCTTGGAGGCGGAAGGCGACACCGTCCGGCGCTACCAGGTCGCCAAGCAGCCCGACGTGCTCATGCTCCTCTACTTGTTCTCGGCCGAGGAGCTGCGCGACCTGCTCGGGCGTCTGGGCTACGAGCTCAGCGCCGAGACCATCCGCCGCATGGTCGAGTTCTACTCGGCCAGGGTGACGCACGGCTCCTCGCTGTCACGGGTCGTGCACGCGTGGGTGGCGGCCAGGAGCGACCGAGCGGCCTCCTGGCAGCACTTCTCCGAGGCCCTCGCGCTCGACATCCACGACTCACAGGGAGGCACGACCAGGGAGGGGATCCACCTCGGGGCGATGGCGGGCACCCTCGACATCCTCACCCGCTGCTACAGCGGCCTCGAGGTGCGCGCCGAGGCGCTCTGGCTGAACCCGAGGCTTCCGCGCGAGCTGGAACGCCTCGGCTTCGCCATCGAGTACCGGGGGCACCTGCTCGACGTCGGCATCGACCACCACGAGGTGCGCGTCGACGACAGGGACGGCCCGCCGGCCGTGGCGACCGTGCTCATCCAGGGCCACCCGTACCAGCTCGGACGCGGCGGACAGCTCCGCCACCGGCTGGCCCAGCCGTCGTGACCGCAGGGCCCCGTCGCCGACGAGCCCGCGACTAGCCCGTCCGCCGGAACCCGCTCACCGCGAGCGCGAGGAAGGCGACCGCCAGCGCGGCGACGATGCCGAGCTCGGCGCCCATCGGAAGGGTGGTGCCGAAGAGGCTGACGCCGACCGGGAAGCGTGCCGCCGCTTGCGGTGTGAGATGCTGGGCCGCCTGCACGATGTGGCGGACCGGGTCGACGGCGTAGGTGAGGGGATTGAGGCGGGTGATGACCCCGAGCCACGTGGGCAGGCCTGCGAGCGGGAAGAGGGCTCCCGACAGGAACAGCATCGGGAACAGCATCAGCTGCATGACCACCGCGAAGCCCTCCATGCTCTGGATGCGGCTCGCCACCGATATCCCGAACGCCGTGAGCGTGAGCGCCATGAGCAGCTCGCAGCCGATCACCTCGAACACCACCGCGACGGTGAGGTGCACGCCCACGAGCGGAGCGAGGAGCAGCATGATGGTGCCCTGGGTCGAAGCGATGGTGGCGCCTCCCAGGCACTTCCCCACGACCAGTGCGGCGCGGCTCACCGGCGCGACCAGCATCTCCCGGAGGAACCCGAACTCGCGGTCCCACACGATGGAGATCGCCGAGCCGATGGCCGTCGTGCTCACGGTCATCGCGACGACGCCGGGGAGCACGAACTTCGTGAAGCCGAACCCGTGGATGGTCGGCGTGAGCGTGCTCATCCCGTAACCGAGCACGAAGAGGAACACGAAGGGCTGGATGAAGCCCGAGAGGATCCTGGACCGGGTGCGCTCGAAGCGGATGAGCTCGCGCTGCCACACCATGCCGATCGTGCGCAGCTCCTCTCCCAGGCTGGGCGGCTGGTCGACGATTTGCGCCGTTGCGGTGCGAATGGGCAGGACGGTCATGTCGCTCACCTACCTCCTTCGGGCGTGGAAGGCCCGGCCGCGGGCCGACAACGAGCTCTCGGCGGTCTCATCGCGGATCTGGCGGCCCGTGTAGTGGAGGAAGACGTCGTCGAGGGTCGGACGGTGCACATGGACGTTGCGGACCGGCGCCTTCACGACGTCGATGAGCTTCGCCACCTGCGACTCGCCGTCCGCGGTGAAGACGACCACGGCGCCTTCCGCCCGTCGCACCTGCCACCCCGCTTCCCGGAGCCGCTGCTCGGCCATGGCGTCGTCGGCGGTGGTGAGCTCGACGGTGTCCTCGCCGACGCTGCGCCGGAGGGCGTCGGGGGTGTCGAGGGCCACGATCTGACCGTGATCGATGATGGCGACCCGGCCGGCGTGGTCGGCCTCGTCCATGTAGTGCGTGGTGAGGAAGACCGTGACCCCCTCCTCTTCTCGCATCCGGAGGATGTCGTCCCAGATGAGCGCCCGGGTCTGGGGATCGAGCCCGACCGTGGGCTCGTCCAGGAAGAGCACCGCCGGAGTGTGCAGCATCGCCCGGGCGATCTCGAGGCGCCGGGCCATGCCCCCCGAGAAGGTGGAGACGACGTCCCGGCGCCGGTCACCGAGCGCCACCAGCTCGAGCACGCGGCTGATCCGCTCGGCGACGCGCTCAGCGGGAACGTGGTAGAGGACCGCGTGGAAACGGAGGTTCTCCTCGGCGGTCAGGTGGTCGTCGAGGGTCTGCTCCTGGAAGACCAGGCCGATGTGGCGACGCACCGCTTCAGGCTGGCGTGCCACGTCGAAGCCGGCCACGCTCGCCGCACCGCCGCTCGGTCGCAGCAGCGTGCACAGCATGCTGATGGTCGTCGACTTCCCCGCTCCGTTGGGACCGAGGAACGCGAAGATCTCCCCCGCAGCGACGCTGAAGGACACGTCGTGCACCGCCTGGAGGCTCCCGTACCGCTTGGACAGCGCTCGGGTCTCCACCGCCGCGACCCCCCGCTCCGGCGCGAGCCGGGCTCCTGCCCCGGCCCCGACCTCCGTCGCGACGCCGGCCTCAGCTGCGACCCCGACCCCGGCCTCGGCCTCACCGGCCAGTGCGCCGGCAGATCGGTCGGGTGACACACCTTCGAGCTGTGCCACTGCCGGGGCTCCTTCCTTCTCGGTAAGCCTCTGCCCGCGCTCGCGGGAGCACCCTTGTGCGCAATAGGTCGAGATTGCTCGTTGCATCGGTCGCCGGGTAGGGCCGATGGTCACCGAGCCATCGGGCGCCAAGGCGTGGACGCGCCGCCTCGCACGCCGGGTCAGACGCCGCTTCGGACGCCGGCTCGGTCGCCGGGTCGGAGGCAGGATCCGGTCGACGGACCCCGCCGCTCATAAGCGTGGCTTAGAGGCATATCAGCGGGACGGGTCTTCTACCGATCAGCTGTGGCCGGGACACTTGGGGTGAAAGGAGGCGCAAGTGCCCGCCGCTCACGACGTCGAGGAATTGAGCGCCGAACGGTGGCCGGGCGCAGCTCGGCTCGCCGCGGCCTCGTGGACCAGGACGATCGGGGGCTCCTCCTCGCTCGTCCCCGGCCTCGCCGCCGCAGTCGGCATCGCCGCGGCGGCCACCGTGCTGGGAGGGTTCGTCCCGGTCGTGGGCGCGCCGGTCATCGCGATCGTCTGCGGCATCGCCGTCACGATGGTCCGCAAGCCGTCCGCACGATTGAAGCCGGGCATCTCCTTCGCGTCGAAGAAAGTGCTCCAGGGCTCGATCGTCCTCCTCGGGCTCGGCCTCTCCCTCGGCCAGGTCCTCTCCACCGGGACCCGCTCGCTCCCGGTGCTGCTCGGGACGCTCGCCGCCGCCTTCGCCATGACCTGGCTGGCTGGTCGCCTGCTCAAGCTCCCCGCCGACCTGCGGACCCTGATCGGAGTCGGGACTGCCATCTGCGGGGCGTCTGCCATCGCCGCCACCGACGCCGTCATCGATGCCGACCAGGCCGACGTGAGCTACGCCGTCGCGACGATCTTCACCTTCAACGTCGTTGCCGTGCTGCTCTACCCGACGCTCGGCCACGCCTTCGGCTTCTCCGAGCGCACGTTCGGGCTGTGGTCCGGCACCGCGATCAACGATCTCTCCTCGGTGGTCGCCGCCTCCAGCGTCTACGGTCACGCCGCCGCCGCGTACGGCGTCATCGTGAAGCTCACGCGCACCCTCGCGATCATCCCGATCAGCTTCTTCCTCGCCGTGAGGCGCGGCTTGCAGAAGGAGGAAGCCGGCGCCGACAAGGTGAGCGGCAAGCGGATCGAGCTCCGCCGCGTGGTGCCTCTCTTCATCGTCGTGTTCCTCGCTGCGGTCGCGGCCAACACCGTCGGCCTCGTCCCCTCCGCACTGCATCATCCCCTCTCGGACCTCTCCACGTGGATGATCACGGTCGCGCTCGCGGCCATCGGCCTTTCGACCGACATGGGGCACATCCGTCGTGCGGGCCTGCGCCCCCTCGCCCTTGGCGCGATCCTCTGGCTCACCGTGGGCGTCGCGAGCCTTGGCCTCCAAGCCCTCACGGGCACCCTCTGAGATCGCGCACGATCAGCGGACGGGCCGACGGCGCCGCGCCCTATCGTCGGCGCATGCCGCTGCCGGAGCCCCATCCGGACCTCTCGTCACTCGATCTGCTCGTGAGCGTGGGCGAGCTCGGGTCCATCAGCGCGGCGGCCGCCGCGCACGGGATGTCCCAGCCCGCGGCGAGCATGCGGCTCCGAGCCCTCGAGCGGCTGCTGCGCATTCCCCTGCTCGACCGGTCGACCCGAGGCGCCCGGCTGACGCCCGGTGGGATGGCGACGGTCGAGTGGGCGACCGCCGTCCTCGGCGACGTGCGCACCCTCCTCGCCGGCACCTCCGCGCTGCGCGCGGGCCAGGACTCGCAGCTGCGGCTCGCTGCGAGCCTCACGGTCGCCGAGTACCTCGTGCCGCGCTGGCTCCATCTCTTCGCGGCCGAGTACCCCGACACCGCGGTCTCCCTCACGATGGGGAACACCCGGCACGTCGCCGACCTCGTCGCCGGAGGCGACGTCGACCTCGGCTTCATCGAAGGACGCCGACCCTCGCCCCCGCTGCGGTCGAAGGAGCTGCTCGCAGACGAGCTGGTCGTCGTCGTCGCCCCGGGCCACCCGTGGAGCCGCCGGCGGCGGCCGATCACCGCTCGGCAGCTCGCCAGCACCCCGTTGGTCCTCCGCGAGCCCGGGTCAGGGACCCGCGCCGTGCTCACCGATGCCCTCCAGGCGTCAGGTCTCGGGGTCACCATTGCGATGGAGCTCGGCTCGACCACGGCGATCAAGGCGGCTGCGATGAGCGGCGGAGGACCGGCCGTCGTCTCCGCCCTCGCGGTCCGGGCCGAGCTCCGCTCCGGTGACCTCGTCGCCGTGGAGTGCGAGGACGCGCGGCTCCACCGGGCGATCCGTGCGATCTGGGCACAGGGCCGTCCGCCCGCAGGCGCGGCTGCCCGCCTGCTCACCATCTCCTCCCGTTCCGAGGAGGGCACGCCCGGGAGCCACTGACGGCTGCGCCGGCGGTGAGGCCGCGACGACGCGCCCCCAAGAGCGCACGAGCGACCTGTGCCGCCTGCGCCAGGCGCTAGCCTCTCCGCCGTGCGGTACTGATCCCTCCCGAGCGCCCGTCCAGTTCCGGCTCCAGGAGAACACGTGCCCGCATCACCCGGTTCGAACCAGCTCACCACCCTCGCCGCCCGAGGCGTCACCCTCCATCGGGGGCTCGCCCCGGTGCTCGTCGGCGTCGACGTGACCGTGGGGCCCGCGGACCGCATCGGAGTGGTGGGGCCGAACGGCGTCGGCAAGACGACGCTCCTCAAGATCCTGGCCAACGAGCTGCGCCCGCACTCGGGCAGCGTGCGGGCCACGCCGGCGACCGCAACGGTCGGCTACCTGTCGCAGGAGCCGGAGACCCGCGCCGGGGAGTCGTTGGCCGCCCACCTCGCGCGGAGGGCCGGGGTCGCAGAGGCCGAGCGGGAACTCGCAGAAGCAGGCGCCGCCCTCGCGCAGGGCTCGCCGGCTGCCGACGTGCGCTACGAGGTCGCCCTCGAGCGCTACCTAGCGCTGGGCGTCGCCGACTTCGAGGCTCGGCGCGGCGCGGTCCTCGCCGACCTGGGGCTCGGGGACCGGTTGCTCGACGTCCCGGTCTCCGAGCTCTCCGGAGGCCAGCGCGCCAAAGCAGCGCTCGCCTCGCTGCTCCTCTCCCGCTTCGACGTGCTCCTCCTGGACGAACCGACCAACGACCTGGACTTCGACGGGCTCGAACGGCTCGAGGCGTTCATCGGGGCGCGTACGGGCGGCCTCGTCGTCGTCTCGCACGACCGCGCGTTCCTCGATCGCGCGATCTCCTCGGTCCTCGAGATCGACGAGAGCAGCCACCGGGCGGTCCACTACGAAGGAGGGTTTGCCGCCTATCTCGCGGCGCGGGCGACCGCGCGCCGCCACGCCGATCAGCGTCACGAGGCCTACGTCGCGGCTCGTGAGCGCCTGCGTGCCAGAGAGCGCGAGCAGCGCCAATGGGCGGTGCAGGGTGCCCGGCGCCAGCGCAAGAAGCCGAGCGACGGCGACAAGGCGCAGCGCGACTTCCGCGTCAACCGGACCGAGAAGCAGGCGTCGAAGGTCCGCATCACCGAGCGCGCGATCGAGCGGCTCCAGGTCGTGGAGAAGCCATGGGAGGGGTGGCGGCTCAACCTCGATCTGGCGACCGCACCCCCGTCGGGCGACGTGGTCGCGCGCCTCGAGCGCGCCGTCGTCGTTCGCGGCGAATGGCGTCTCGGGCCTGTGGACCTCCTCGTCTCGTACGGTGAGCGCATCGCGCTGCTCGGGCCGAACGGCGCGGGCAAGTCGACCCTCCTCGCCGCGCTGGTCGGACGGGCCCGGCTGGACGAGGGCACACGCGTGCTCGGGCCCTCGGTGGTGATCGGCGAGCTCCACCAAGGGCGCGGGCGCTTCGTGCCCGGCGCCCACACGCTCGGGGAGCAGTTCCTCGCGACGACGGGCCTCGACCGGTCCGAGAGCCGGTCGTTGCTCGCGAAGTTCGGCCTCGGCGCCGACCACACCGGCCGGCCGGCGGCGTCCCTGTCTCCGGGGGAGCGCACGCGCGCAGAGCTCGCCTTGCTCATGGCGGAGGGGACCAACTGCCTCGTGCTCGACGAGCCGACCAACCACCTCGACCTGCCGGCCATCGAGCAGCTGGAGGCGGCGCTCTCGTCGTGGCCGGGCACCCTGCTGCTCGTCACCCACGACCGGCGCCTCCTCGAGTCGGTGGCGCTCACCCGGCGGATCTCGATCAGCGGCGGGGCCGTCGTCGAGGACACCGCTGCCTGAGCCCGAGCATCATCGCGGGGCCGGATCTCGTCGCCCGCCCACTTGCTGCCCCGAGCCGACCGGGACGTCGGTCCCGACGAACGGTCCCCGGGAGATGAACCGCCCTCTGCCCTCGCGGCCTTTGAACTCGCCGTGCTCGACCACCACCTCGCCGCGGGAGAGCACCGTGTCCACCCCGCCGGTCAGCTCGGTCCCCTCGTAGGCGGAGTAGTCGACGGCCATGTGGTGGGACTCGACGGACAGCGTGTGGCGGCGTTGGGGGTCGTAGACGACGAGGTCTGCGTCCGCCCCCGGCAGGAGCGACCCCTTCTGGGGATAGAGGCCGAACAGGCGGGCCGGGGCGGTCGAGGTGATCTCCACCCAGCGCGCGAGCGAGAGCCTCCCGGCAACCACGCCCTGGTAGACGAGGTCCATCCGGTGCTCGACCCCGGGGAGGCCGTTGGGGATCTTGGAGAAGTCGCCGCGACCCAGCTCCTTTTGGTCCTTCATGCAGAAGGGGCAGTGGTCGGTGGCGACGACCGACAGGTCGTCGGTGCCGAGCCCGCGCCAGAGCGCCTCGTGGTGCGCAGCCTCGCGGATGGGCGGCGAGCAGACGTACTTGGCTCCTTCGAAGCCGGGCTGCGCCATGAGCGACGCGTCGAGGAACAGGTACTGCGGGCAGGTCTCCGCGAACACCGGTCTTCCGGCGTCGCGCGCGGCCGCCACCTCCGCGAGCGCCTCCATCGCCGAGAGGTGGACGATGTAGAGCGGGCAGTCCGCGACACTTGCGAGGACGATCGCCCGGTGGGTCGCCTCCCCCTCCAGGGCCGGCGGGCGGGACTCGCCGTGCATCCGCGGCTCGCCGAGACCACGGGCGAGCGCCTGGGCCACGAGCACGTCGATCGCGATGCCGTTCTCGGCGTGGATCATCACCACCGCCCCGTTCGCGGACGCCGCCTGCATCGCCCGGAGGATCTGCCCGTCGTCGGAGTAGAAGACCCCTGGATAGGCCATGAACAGCTTGAAGCTCGTGACACCGTCTTCGACGAGCCCGTGCATCTCCTCCAAGACGGCGTCGTTCACGTCCGACAGGATCATGTGGAAGCCGAAGTCGATCGCGCAGTGCCCCTCGGCGCGTCCCATCCAGGTCTCGAGGCCTTCGCGCGCGGACCCTTTGCGTGGCTGGATGGCGAAGTCGACGATCGTGGTCGTGCCGCCGTAGGCAGCCGCCCGGGTGCCGGTGAAGAACGTGTCCGAGGAGTGGGTGCCGCCCACGGGCGACTCCATGTGGGTATGGACGTCGACCCCGCCGGGCACCACGAGCTTCCCGGACGCGTCGATGCGCCGGATCTCCCCAGGCACAGGGAAGCTGCCGGGTGCGAGCAGAGCGGCGACACGCCCGTCGTCGACGACCACGTCGGCCGCCCCCGCGCCCTGCGCGGTCACGACGGTTCCGCCTTCGACGAGGACCCGGCTCATGGGGCGGTCAGCGGGGCGGTCAGCGGGGGGTCGACCATCACGGCCGTGGGCGGTGCCCCGAGGCGGCCGAGCCTCACGGTGTCCGACATCAGGATCCCCCCTTTTCCTTCGCCATCAAGGTGATCACGTCGAAGACGATCGTCGCCGCCGCGAGCGCAGTGACTTCCGCGTGGTCGTAGGCGGGGGCCACCTCGACGACGTCGCCGCTCACGAGCGCCATGCCCTCGAGCCCGCGCAGGAGGTGGAGGAGCTCCCTGCTCGTCATGCCGCCCATCTCGGGGGTGCCGGTCCCTGGCGCGAACGCCGGGTCGAGGACGTCGATGTCCACCGAGAGGTACACGGGCGCGTCGCCGACGCGGCGCCTGATGGTGGCCACCGTCTCTGCGAGGCCTACGCGGTCGATGTCGCCGACCCGCACGATCTGGAAGCCGAACGCCGCGTCGTCGCGCAGGTCGAGGGCGTCGTAGACCGGGCCCCTCGTGCCCACGTGGACGGAGCGGTCCTCGATGAGCAGCCCCTCCTCGAAGGCCCGGCGAAAGACCGTGCCGTGCGTCACCGGGGAGCCGAAGTAGGTGTCCCAGGTGTCGAGGTGCGCGTCGAAGTGCACGAGCGCGACCGGCCCGTGGCGCTCGTGCACGGCGCGCAGCAGCGGCAGCGCGACCGTGTGGTCGCCACCGATCGTGACGAGCCGGGACCCGTTGGCCAGCACCTCGCGCGCGTGGTCCCGGATCTGGTCGATCGCCACTGTCAGCTGGAACGGGTTGGCAGGAACGTCGCCCGCGTCCACAACCTGGACGTGGTGGAGGGGGGAGATGCCGAGCTCGGGATGGTAAGCCGGACGGATGTTGCGCGAGGCCGTCCGCACGGCGACCGGGCCGAACCGGGCGCCCGGGCGGTACGAGGTACCGCCGTCGAACGGGGCACCGAGCACGGCGATGTCGTACTCGTGGCACTCGTCGATCGTAGGAAGCCGGACGAACGTCGCCGCGCCGGCAAAGCGCGGCACGGTCGTGCCGGAGACGGGCCCGACGATGCCCTTGCTCGTCTCGTTCGTGCTCTCGTCCATGCCCTGAGTGCTCCTCGGTTCAGCTCCCGTCGACGTTCGACGGGGCGGGGAAGGCGCGCGGGACCGGCCCGACGTTCCTCGTATGGGCTGCGATCTCACCGAGGGTCGCGACCCAGAGCCCGTCGAGCGAGCTCATGCGCTCGACCAGCTGCTCCAGCGCGGCGACCCGCGAGGGGCGGCCGCTCAGGAAGGGGTGGTTCGTCAGCACGAAGCAGCACCCCTCGCGGAAGAACGCGTCGAGCTCCAGCTCCCACATCTCGCGCACCTTCGCAGGGCTCGCGATGAGCCCGCTCCCCGTGATGCCGGGCACGAAGGCATACTGCTCCCAGTCGTCGAGCGCCCAGTGCACGGGGACCTCCACGATGCCGCGCGCGCCGGGCCCGTCGTGCTCGGCGAGCACGTAGGGCACTTCGCAGTCCATCATCGAGCTGTCGTAGAGGAAGCCCCGGTCGATCAGCAGCGCGGGCGTGTGGTAGTTGAGCTCCCACAAAGGGGCGCGGTAGCCGAGCGGCCGGAGCCCGGCGACCTTGTCGAGGGCCACGAGCCCGCGGTCGATCATGCGGGCCTCCTCGTCGTGCGTCATCCCGATCGTGGACTCGTGCAGATAGCCGTGGTGCGCGATCTCGTGGCCGGCCTCCGCGATGCGGTTCACGACCGAGGGGTAGCGCTCCGCGGTGTAGCCGGGGACGAAGAAGGTCCCTCGCACGCGCTGGCGCTCCAGGAGCCCGAGGAGGCGCGGGACGCCGGTGAGCGGGCCGTAGGCCTGGTGCGACATGACCGTGAGCCGCCGGGCGCTCAGCGGATCGCACGCGAGCAGCGCGGACTCGGCGTCGAGGTCGAAGGTGAGCGCGGCCGCCGCCGCCTTGCCCTCCGGCCAGCGCATCGGTGCCGGCGGCGCGGTGGTGTCCTGCCCGTTCACCCTGGTACCCCCGCTCCCCCCGCCGACCCCTCCATGACCTCGGGTCCCCGCCGCCAGGTGGCGCCCGCGGCATCGCGCACCCGGACGAAGTCGACCGCTTCCTCCGTCCCCCCTGTCGCGTCGTCCGCGCCCGGCCACCGGACCAGCGCCACCGACGGGTCGCGCCGGGCGACGATCCGCCCGCGCGACACCACGACCGACGGCCGGACGAGACGCCGGATGACGTCGGCGGGGTCCGAGGCTGGGAGGAGGAGGAAGTTCGCCGCAGCACCGGGCCGCACTCCGTACCTCGCGCCGATCCCGAGGACCTTCGCCGCCCGGTCCGTGACCATGCGGAAGCACTGCGCCACCTCCGATGGCGCCATCAGCTGGGCCGCATGCGCGCCGACGTGGGCCACGAGGACCGGGTCGGCGGTCCCGAGCGGGTACCACGGGTCCATCACGTCGTCGTGGCCGAAGGCGACGTTCACGCCCGCGGCCAGGAGCTCCTTCACCTGGGTGAGACCCCGCCGCTTCGGATAGCCGTCGAAGCGGCCCTGGAGGTGAAGGTTGACGAGCGGGTTGCAGACGACGTTCAGACCCGACCGCTGGAGGATCCTGTGCAGCTTGTAGCTGTACGCGGGGTTGTAGGAGCCCATCGCGGTCGCGTGGCTCGCGGTGACGCGGTCTCCGAGGCCGCTTTGCAGCGCGCGGGTCGCCAGTACCTCGGAGAACCTCGACTGCTCGTCGTCGATCTCGTCGCAGTGGACGTCCACGAAGAGCCCGTGGCGAACGGCGAGGTCCACTGCGATCTCGAGCGAACGGACTCCGTCTTCGCGGGTGTCCTCGTAGTGGGGGATGGCGCCGATCGCGTCGACACCCCGGCGTGCCGCCTCCTCGAGCAGCTCCTGACCGCCTGGATACGAGCAGATGCCCTCCTGGGGAAAGGCGACGAGCTGGAGGTCGAGGACGTCGCGCACCCTCGCGCGCAGCTCGACCAGCGCGTCGAGCGCGACGAGCCCCGGGTCGGTGACGTCCACGTGGCTGCGCACGTAGAGCACCCCGTTGGCCACGTACCACCGCAGCACCTCTTCGACCCGTTGGAGGACGTCGTCGCGGGAGAGCATGGGCTTGCGCTCGGCCCAGCGGGCGATGCCCTCCCAGAGCGTGCCGCTCTCGTTGGGCCGGGGCTCGCCCGCGGTGAGCACGCTGTCGAGGTGGACGTGCGGTTCGACGTAGGCCGGCGACACGAGGCAGCCGCGCCCGTCGACCACCTGGCGCGCCTGGGGCGGGTCGGCGGACGCCGGGACGATCTCCACGATGGTCCCCCCGCTCACGAGGAGGTCCACGCCGGCCATCGTCTCGGTGTCCACGAGGCGCGCCGCACGAACGAGAAGGTCGAGCACCCGAGTCCTCCCTCTGCTCCCGTCCGCGCCTTCCTGGCGAGCGATCAGCGCCGGCTTGCGCCCGCAGCAGCGATCGGCTCGCCGGCGCCGACCGTCGTCCCGACCTTGCGGTCCACCCGCTGCGGCGCGGCATCACGCACGGACCCGGTCTCGAGGGCGCGGAGCACGAAGTAGACGAGGCCGCCGACGACGAAGCCGACGTAGAAGGCGATGTCGCCGCCGTGGAGCCAGCTCGAGGATGCGGGGCCGATGAACAATGTCGTGTCCATGAACGGCACCGCGGCACCGAAGCCGACGAGCTGCGCCACCAGCGCGGCACCGCCAAAGGGCAGCCTCGCGTAGTCCATGACGCTCTCTGGTTCGACCCGGCCTCGGTTCCGCAACCAGTGGACGATCTCGATCGCCGCGAAGGGCGGCACCCAGTAGGTCACGAAGAGCAGCACCTCTTCGAACTTCGAGGTGAGGTTCCCCGTGTGGAGCCACAAGGTGAGGGCGAACGCGACCGCGGTGACCACCACCGCCACGTAGGGTCTCTTGACGCGCGCGCCGGCTGCCTGGAGCGCGAGGGAGCCCGAGTAGTCGTTCATCGCGTTCACCGAGACCGTGCCGATCCAGATGGCGACCATGGCCATCCCGCCGAGCACGCCCCCGCCCATGAGACGGTCGATGCCCCCCGACGTGCTCTGGGCGACGGCGGAGGCGGCGGCGAGCCCGAGGATCTCCACCCAGATCGAGGAGAGGGAGACCCCGGCGAGGCTGAGGAAGAAGATCCCCGCGACGGACGAGTCCGGCTTCATGTACCGGCTGTAGTCCGACGCGTACGCGCCCCACGAGATGACGAAGCTCGCCGAGAGCGTGACCATCAGGATGAAGCCCCCGGCGAGGTCGCCACCGTGCGAGGTGGCGGCGACGTGCCAGTTCCCGACCGACGCCACCTTCACGGTCACCGCGATGAACATCGCCCCGAGCACGATCGACATCCACTTCTGGAACAGGTGCATGACCTCGTAGCCGAAGAGGCCCAGCACGCCCTGCATGGCGAGGACGATGAGCAGACCGACCCAGAACGGCACGTGGATCAGGATGTGGATGGCCTCTGCGCCGAAGATCGCGTTGATGGCGTCCCATGCGATCGTGGACAACCACTGCAGCACGCCGGGCAGCGCGATCGACTTGCCGAACGAGAGCCGCCCCACCGGAAGCTGCCCGAGCCCCGTCTTGGGTCCCCAGGTCCCGAGCACCGCCACGAGGAGGCCGCCGAGCACGGTTCCGACCACGATCGCCGTGACCCCGAGAGAGAACCCGACACCGACGAAGCTCGCCGTCGCGAGCGTTCCGATGAAGAACCCCGCAGGGACCAGGTTGGGGGTGAACCACACGGTGAAGACCCGGTGCAGCCGCCCGTACCGCTCGTCCTCGGGGATCGGCGCCATGCCGTGCATCTCGAGCGTCGCGTGGCCCTCGTAGCGAGGCCGGTTGCCCTGGTAGATCTCGCTCGACATCGCGGCCCTCCCTCCCTCGCACCGTGCGGCCGACGGTGCCACGTGCCGTGCCCCGGCTCCCAGCGCCGCTGGGCGACCCACCGGCTCCCCTGCGAGGCAGCCGTCCGGGTCACCGGATCACCGTCCGGGTCACCAGATCATTCACCAGATCGTCCAGATCATAAGGAAGTCCGCGCGCCTTATGAATAGGACGTTCGTCGAAGCGACGAGCTTTCCTTTATACGATCGTACGGTCGTGCGCTAGGGTCGAGCATGCGTCCGCGCACCGGTCCGTGACGATCCGCGTCGCCGACCTCCTCGACCTGGCGCACCTCCAGCTCGAGCTCCTCGCCGGAGCCGGCGGCCTCGGCCACCAGGTTCGCTGGGCGCACGCATCGGACCTGCCCGAGCCATGGAACTGGCTGGCGGGTGGCGAGCTCCTGATGAAGAACGGCCGCAGCCTCGCGAGGACGGCCGCCGGTCAGGTCCGGTTCCTCGAGCGGCTCGCCGACGCGGGCGTCACCGCGCTGGTCATCGGCAACGATCCGATGACCCCCGCGTTGACCCGGCGCGCTCGCGCGCGTGCGGAGGAGGTCGCGCTGCCGGTGCTGGCGGTGCCCTACTCGATGAGCTTCATCGCCATCAGCCGCGCGGTCGCCGACGACTCCGCTGCCGAGCAGTCCCGGCGCCTGGCGCGCATCGAGCGGATCTACGGCGGCATCCAGCACGGCTCGGCACGCCACTCGACCGCGCCGGGCGCGTTCGTCCGCCGCCTCGGTGCCGAGCTCGGCCACCCGCTCCACGTCGCGGACGCGGCCACGGGGCTGCCCCTGCTCGGCTCGCCGCCCCTCGACGACGCGCTGGTCGCCACCCTGCGCGACGAGCTCGACCGCCGGCTTCCCGTCGTGCCCGCCGTCGTCCACCTTCCGGGGGACCGCGGGCACCCGGCCGTCGCGGTCTCGGTGCCCTTCGAGGAACCGACCGTGCTCCTCGCAACCCGAGGACGGGGAGCCGGGCTCGACCTCTCGATCCTCCACCACGCCGCTGCGGCGGTCGCCGTCGAGCTCACGCACGAGTCCCTCCGAGCCGATCTCGAGGCGCAGGCCCGCGCGTCGGTGCTCACCGCCCTGCTCGCCGAGGAGCGCGACGCCGCGGCCACGGACGGGGAGCCGGCGCTCGGAGTCGCTCTCGCGCGCTCCCGCCTCGTCGTGACGCCGGCGCCAGGCCCGGCGGCCCTCCGCGGGATCACCACGGCCCTTCGCCGCCGGCAGGTGCGCCACCTCGTGGTGGAGTCCGGCGGCCTTGCGTGGCTCCTCCTCGAGGAGGCAGGCGCGCACGGCCTGCCGCTCGGGCTGGTGGAGGCGCGCCTCGCCGATCGCTCGCCGCTCGGGGTGAGCGACCCGGTGCGGAGCCCGACACGCGTGCCCGAGGCGGCTCGCGAGGCGCGGTTCGCGCTCGGCGTCGCCTCCGAGCGCGGCGGCGCCGTCCGCTACGGCGACGGCGACAAGATCCCCGCGTTGCGAGACCCGGCCGCCGCCCGGGCGCTGGTCGACGACGTCCTCGGCCCGCTGCTCTCCTACGACGAACGGCATGGGACGGTCCTCGTGACATCGCTGGCCGCCTTCTTGTCCCACCGGCGCTCGTGGAGCCGGGCAGCGGCCGCGCTCCGCGTCCACAGGCAGACCGTCGTCTACCGCATGCGGCGCGTGAGCGAGCTCACCGGGCGCGACCTGGCCGAGACCGCGGACCTCGCGGAGCTGTGGCTCGCGGTCTCGGCCCACCGCCTGCTCGGGAGCCGGGCGCGGGCACAGGTGAAGGCCCCCGGCCGCTAGCCGCACCCAAGCGGCCCTGGGTTGCGCCCCGTGTCACGCGCCCCCGTGTCACGCGCCCCCGTGTCACGCGCCCCCGTGTCACGCGCCCCCGTGTCACGCGCCCCCGTGTCACGCGTGCGAGCATCGGGCCATGGACGACACCACGGGTTCGCCCGGTCGCGCGCCCAGCGGCGCTGCCTCTCGCTTCGACTGGCACCCCGAACCGGGGCTCTTCGACCTCCCCGCGCAGGGTGCTCGCCAGGCGCTCGAGCAACTCGGACGAGAGGCGTGGAAGCTGGCGCTCGACTACATCTACGAAGAGGGGCTGGTGCGCCCCGTCGGTCCCGACTCCTACACCGAGCTCCGCAGGCGCTTCTTCGGCCCTGCGCTCCGCCCGGAGCCCGCGCCGACGACCCCGCGGACGGCTGCCGCCGTGCTCGACGAGGTCCGCGCGCGCGTGGCGCCCTACGGCTACAACGCCTACCACCCCGGGTCGTTCTCCTACTTCACCCCGCCGCCGCTGCCGATGTCAGTGGTCGGCGAGCTGCTCTCCCAGGTGTTCCACCAGGGAGTCGACGTCTTCCACTCCGGGCCGGTCGGTGCCCTCGTCGAAGAGGAGGTCACCCGGTGGCTCGCCGACCTCGTCGGCGCGGGTCCCGACGCCTGGGGCGTCCTCACCTCGGGCGGCGTCATGGCGAACATCATGGCGATGACGGTCGCACGCGACCGGCACCTCGCCCGCCTCACCGGGTCACCTCGTCTTCCCCGAGGCGAGCTGCTCGACCGCGGCCGTGTCTACGTCTCCGACCAGGCGCACTTCTCCATCGCCCGCGCTCTGGACATCCTGGGCTTCCCGCCCGACGCGCTCGTCGTCATCGAGCCCGACGAGCGGTACCGCCTGCAGGCGGCGCCCGTCGCGAGCCGTCTCGAGCAGGACAAGGCGGCGGGCCTCGTCCCGTTCTGCATCGCCGCCGTCTGCGGCACGACCAACACCGGCTCGGTAGACGACATCCCCGCGCTCGCCGAACTGGCGGCACGGGAGGGGCTCTGGCTCCATGTGGACGCCGCGTACGGCGGCGCGGTGCGGATCTCGCCGCGCGACGCCACTCGCGTGCCCGGCCTGGAGCTGGCCGACTCGGTCACGGTCGACCCCCACAAGTGGCTGTTCCAGGCCTACGACATCGGGGGCCTCGTGGTGCGCCGACGCGAGGACCTGCACCTCACCTTCCGTCGCTCCCCCGAGTACTACCGCTCCGCCGTCCCCGAGCACGAGCCGCTCAACTGGCTCGAGTACTCCATGGAGGGCACGCGCCGCCTGCGCGCGCTCAAGCTGTGGACGTCCTGGAAGCACGTCGGCAGCGAGGGCTTCGCCCGGCTCGTCGAGCACGACAACGACGTCGCCGCGTTCCTCGCCGCGGAGATCAGCCGCTCCGACGACTTCGAGGCTGCGGTCGCCGAGCCCGACCTCTCGATCGTGTGCTTCCGTCACCTCGTGCCCGGCATGTCCGACGCCGACCTCGACGTACACCAGGACCGCCTGCAGCGGGCCCTGGAGGTCTCCGGCGAGGCATGGGTCTCGACCACGAGGCTGCGCGGCCGCACCTACCTGCGCGCCGGGGTCATCAACTGGCTGACCACCGAGAAGGCCGCGCTCGAGCTCCTCGAGTCCCTGCGGCGGCTCGCACGGTCGCACCCTGGCACATGACGATCCTTGCGCTCGAGAGGTCGCCCGAGACCCCCGTCGCCGCGAGTGCGCCGGCGGTCACTCCACCAAGCCGCGGCACAAGAGCACGATCGTGATGAACCTCTCGAACAGGTCGAGCGGGCCGTCCCCGACGAGCGCCGCGGTGACGTCCCCCGTCCGCTCGACGCCGGCGACGCGGGCTGCCAGCTCCGCATAGTCGCTGCTGTGGAACTGGATCCCGATGCTGGCGGGCAGTGCGATCGCCGGCAGCCGGGCAGCCGTCGCGCCCTCGATCGCCGCTCTGGCCTCCGCGCGGATCAGCTCGCACGCCGCCTCGGGGTGGAGCGACTCCGCGCAGAACCGCGTCAGCGACCGCTTCACGACCGCGCTTCGGGCATCCGGGCACAGCGGCGCGAGCTCCGCAGCCGTGACGTCGTCGCCGGTCACGAGGAGGACCGGCACGCCATGAGCAAGGGCCGCCAGCGCGTTGATCCCCGCTTCCCCGACGACCACGCCGTTGAGGGTGACCTGCGCGATCGCAGCGGGGAAGTACGTGTGCGAGAGGACGGATCCCCGAGACGACATCGACCCGTGGTACGAGACGAAGAAGACCGCGTCGAAGCTCTCGTCGAGACCCTGCATCATGTACCTCGGCTTGAACCGGCCCGAGAGGTAGCTCGCTCGTCCGGCGAGCCCGTCCGGATGGAGGTTCGCCATGCGTCCGTGGGAGTCGTTGACCAAGAACCTGTCGGCTCCGGCCTCCATCGCGCCGCTGATCGCGGCATTGACCTCCGCGCGCAAGAGCCCCGCGAAGTACGGGTAGTCGGGCGACCCGGGCCGGACGTGCTCCCAGTCCACGACCCCAGCCGTGCCCTCCATGTCCGACGAGATGAAGACTTTCACGCCGCCCCCCTCACTCCTCGACGAGCGCTCTCGGGCGCAGCGTCGGCTCCCTGTCGCCCGGGGTCATGACCGCGTACACCGACCCGGGCTTGCCTGCGGCGCCGCCGTGGCGCCCGTCGGGCGTGAGCGCGAGCGCGCGCAGCTCGGACCTGAAGGGATCGGGCAGCGACCGCGCGTCGCGCAGCATCTCGGCGCATGCGTCCGCTGGCGCCAGGCCGGTGGCCAACAGGTCGACGATCCGCCGCGCGCCGCACGAACGCATCGCGAGCTCTCCGCGCCCGGTGCACGCCGCTCCCCCGTACCGGAGGTCGCAGTAGTTGCCCGCACCCGGCACCGCGGAGTCGCCCACCCTCCCGGGGTACTTCCAGGGGTAGCCGCTCGTCGACACGCCGACGCACAGCTCGCCCGATCCGTCGAGTGCGAGGACGTTGATCGTCCCCCAGGGCCCCTCGTGCGGCGCGAGCCGGCGCATCAGGGCGCGAGCGCTCTCGCGGTAGCGTCGGTCCCCGTCGGTGGCTCCTTCGCCCTCACCCTCGACGGGCTCGTCCTCGGCACCGAGCGCTTCGACGTAGAGCCGTCTCGCCTCGGCGGTGAGCAGCGCTCTTCGCTCGAACCCGCACTCCTCGGCGAACAGCTCGGCGCCCGCGCCGACGAGAAGGCAGTGCTGGGGCATGCGCTCGAGGACCGCTCTGGCGATCGAGATCGGGTTGGGATAGCCCTTCACGCCGCCCACCGCCCCGAAGGCGCGGGTGGAGCCGACCATGACCGACGCGTCGAGCTCCACCTCACCACGGGCGTTCGGGAGGCCCCCCGTGCCGACGTAGTGGTCGGACTCGTTGTCCTCGCACACCCGCATCGCCGCTTCCACCGCGTCGAGCGCGCCGCCGCCTTCGCGCAGGACGGCCATGCCGGCGGGCAGGCCCACTTCGCTCCGCTCGCTGCCGATGATCACCGGAACCGTCACAGGCTCCTCCTTCTTCGTGGTCCTCGTGCGCTCGCACCTTGCCGCCCGTCGATCAGAGCGCCATCCTTCCAGGTGGCGGCCACGAGCGGGACCCCCGGCCGGTACGCGAGATGGACGTAGGACGGTGCGTCGAGGATCACGAGATCCGCCCTGGCGCCCGGGCCGAGGTGGCCCACGTCGTCACGCCGGAGCGACCTCGCGCCGCCGAGCGTCGCTGCCGCGAGGGCCTCTTCGGGCGTCATCCGCAGCTCGCGCACTGCGAGCGCGATGCACAACGGCATGCTCGTCGTGTAGCTCGTCCCGGGGTTGCAGTCGGTGGCGAGGGCGACGACCGCGCCGGCCTCGAGGAGCCGGCGCGCGTCGGGATACGGCGAGCGCGTCGAGAAGTCGCACGCAGGGAGGAGCGTCGCGACGGTCTGGGACGCCGCCAGCAGATCGATGTCGCCGCCGTCCAGGTAGGTGCAGTGGTCGGCGGACGCGGCCCCCGCTTCGACCGCGACCCGCACACCCGGGCCGGGTCCCAGCTGGTTCGCATGGACCCGTGCCCCGAGACCTCGCGCCGCGCCTGCCGCGAGCACCGCCGCCGACTGCTCTGCGTCGAAAGCGCCCCGATCGCAGAAGACGTCCACCCAGCGGGCGTGGGGCGCGCACGCCTCGAGCATGGGGCCACAGACGAGCGCGACGTAGTCGTCGGGGCGCGCGGCGTACTCGGCCGGCACCACGTGGGCGCCGAGGAACGTCGCCTCCTCGGTGACCGCGCGCGCCAGCCGGACGAGCCGAGTCTCATCGGCGACGTCGAGCCCGTAGCCCGACTTGCACTCGAACGTCGTGGTCCCCGCGCGTCTCGACTCGTCCCGGAGCCTCCCGAGGGTGGAGGCGAGCTCCGCATCAGAGGCCGCCCTCGTCGCTGCGACCGTGGAAGCGATGCCTCCCGCCGTGTAGGGGGTCCCGGCCATGCGCGCCGCGAACTCCTCTGCGCGCTCGCCTGCGAACACCATGTGGGTGTGGGAATCGACGAACCCCGGGACGACTGCCCGGCCTGCGACCTCCACCACCTCGTCGCCCGCGCCCTCGGGCGCGGCGGCGTCCGGGCCCGCCCACACGACGCGCCCTGTGCCGACCAGCAGCGCGGCGTCGTGGACGACGCCGAGGGCTCCGTCCCCCGCGTGCGGGTCGTTGGTCACGAGCTCGCCGATGTGGCGCAACAGCACCGATCCCACGCCCGCCCCCAGCTCCCTTCCGCCCTCAATCCTCGCCTGCGGCCCGCACGATCTCCTCGACGACCTCGGCGAGCTCGTGCGCGACGTCGCCCACCAGCTGGTGTCGGCCCCCGGCGACGACCCGGCGACCGGACACCACGACGTCGGTGACGTCCGCCGGGCTCGCCGCGAACACCACGTGCTCGAGGAGCGTCGCCGGGCTGGCGCCCGCCAGCCGCACCGAGGACAGCGCGACGGTCACCAGGTCGGCGCAGGCGCCCGGCGCGATGCATCCCGCCTCGGGCCATCCGATCGCCGCGTGGCCCGCAGCGGTCGCCGCACGAAGGAGCGCCGCGGTCGCGAACCTCCCGCGCTCGCCCGAGCGCAGACGCTCGTCGAGCTCGAGCGCCCGCGCCTCTTCGAAGGGATCGATGACCGCGTGGCTGTCGCTCCCGAGCGCGATCGCACAGCCCCCGTCGGCGAGGGTCGCGCCAGGACCGATCCCGTCGGCGAGCGCGCGCTCGGTCGTCGGGCACATGCACACGGTCGTGCCCGTCGCGCAGAGCTTGCCGGTGTCCGCCGGACCCAGGTGCGTCGCGTGCACCACGGTCGTCATCGGACCGAGCGCGTTCGCACGTGCGAGGAGCTCGACCGGGGAAGCGCCGTACGCAGCCTCCACCACGTGGTTCTCCGCGGGCTGCTCGGAGACGTGGACGTGGAACGGGAGGCCCCGGCCTGCAGCCCACGCCGCCACCTCGCCCGCGGCCCCCGGCGGCACCGCGCGCAGGGAATGTGCAGCGGCGCCCACCCGCACCCCGACGGAGGGGACGCTCGACACGAGCCGCTCGGCCCGCTCCGCCCACGAACCGACGTCACCGTCGCAGAAGCGCTCCTGGACGCCGGCTGCGGGCTCCCCCGGCGCCCGCTCGAGATAGCACGTGTCGAGGAGCGTCAGGCGGATCCCCGCGTCCCGGGCGGCGTCGCACAGCGCGAGGCCCATCTCGTTGGCGTCCGCATAGCGCTCGCATCCCGGGGGGTGGTGGAGATAGTGGAACTCGCCGACCGCGGCGAAGCCGGCCAGCACCATCTCGGCGAACACGGCGCGCGCGAGCCTCCGGTAGCGGTCGGGGTCGAGCACGCCCGCCACGGCGTACATCTGGTCGCGCCAGCTCCAGAAGGTCCCGGGTCCCTCCGCCCGACCGCGCAGCACCCGGTGGAACGCGTGGCTGTGCGCGTTGGCGAAGCCCGGCAGCGTCAGCCCCGGGAGCACGACGTCGCCGGGCTCGCGCCGCGCGCCGGGCTCGACGGTCGCGATCGCCGCCCCCTCGACGTCGATCGCGACGTCGGCCTCCGCGCCGTCGCCGCCCAGGTAGGCGAACTCGCAGTGGTACCGGCTCATGCCGACAGCACCGCCAGGACGCGGGTGAGCGCACGGACGCCCTCGACGCAATCGACCTCGTCCGCGCGCTCCGCGGGGCTGTGACTCACGCCCGAGGGGTTCCGGACGAACAGCATGGCGGTGGGCACCTTTGCGGCGAGCACGCCCGCGTCGTGGCCGGCACCGGTCTCAATCTCGGGCACCCCGACCCCCACCGCGTCCACCACCCGGCGGCGCAATGCCACGTCGAAGGCGACCGCGGCGGTCCGCGACTCCTCGAACTGCGCGAGCGTGACCCCATGGCGCGCCGCGGCGGACTCCGCGCGTGCGACGACGTCAGCCACGATCGACTCGAGCACCGGCTCGTGCCGCGCGCGGGCGTCCAGCCAGGCCTCCACCGACGCAGCGACCGCGTTGGTCGCGTTGGGGTGGAGCACGGCGCGGCCCACCGTGGCGAGCCCTCCGTGCACGTGAGCCGCGTCACGAGCCGCCAGGACGGTCTCGGCGAACGGGAGCACCGGGTCCCTGCGCTCGCCCAGCGCGGCGGTCCCGGCGTGGTCAGGCTCCCCGCCGAAGCGGAGCCGCCACCGCCCGTGCGGCCAGATCCCGGTCGCAACGCCGATCGGCGCTCCCTCGGCCTCCAAGAAGCGGCCCTGCTCCACGTGGACCTCGATGAACGCGGCGAGCCTCGACAGCCGCACGCCGTCCTCCCCGATCATCGCGGGGTCCGCGCCCGCTGCGCGCATGGCGTCGGCCAGGCTCACCCCGCTGGCGTCGCGTAGCGCCCGGGCACGCGCCGGGTCCAGCTCACCCACCGAGAGCCGGCTGCCCAGGCACGCGACGCCGAAGCGCGCGCCCTCCTCCTCGGTGAAGGCGACGACCGCGATCGGTCTTTGCGGTACGTGCCCAGCCCCGCGCAGCTCGTCGAGCGCGAGGAATGCGGACACCACCCCGAGCGGACCGTCGTAGGCACCACCGCCCGGCACGCTGTCGAGGTGGCTCCCTGCGGCGATCGACCCCGCCCGCGGCGGGCCGTCGGAGGGGTCATGCCCCCACCACGCCCACAGGTTGCCGTTCCGGTCCTGCTCGAACGCGAGGCCCCGCGCGGCCGCCTCGCTGTGGAACCACGACCGCAGCTCGGCGTCCGCCTCGCCCCACGCGAACCGGTCGTAGCCTCCCTCCTTCCGCCGGCCGATCGGCACGAGCTCGGCCCAGAGCCGGCGGAAGCGTGTGACGAGCTCGCTCACGTCTCCCTCACCCGCGCCGGCTCACCGGATGGGGCCGGCTGCGGCGGCTGCCGCGTCGACCACCCCGCCCGCCGCGATGAACTTCTCCGCCGCGGCGAGCTCGGGCGAGGTGAACCTGTCGCGCCCCATCCCACCGACGTGCTCGCGCAGGCTCGCCACGACCGCAGCGGTCGCCGGAGCCGGAGCGAGCGGCCGTCGCAGCTCGAGCGCTCGTGCCGCGGTCACAAGCTCCACGGCCAGGATCCGCCGGAGGTTCGCGACGGCCAGCCGGAGCTTGCGCCCGGCGCTCCAGCCCATGGACACGTGGTCCTCCTGCATCGCCGAGCTCGGGATCGAATCGACACTCGCGGGCGCCGCCAGCCTCTTGTTGTCCGAGACCATCGCCGCCTGCGTGTACTGGGCGAGCATGAGCCCCGAGTCGACGCCGGGGTCGGCAGCGAGGAACGGCGGCAGCCCATGAGACCGCGCGGGGTCGAGCAGCCGGTCGGTGCGGCGCTCCGCCATCGACCCGAGGTCGGCGATCGCAATCGCAAGGAAGTCCATCGCGTAGCCGAGGGGCGCGCCGTGGAAGTTGCCGTTGGAGCTCACCTCCCCCGAGTCCAGCACGACCGGGTTGTCGATCGTCGCGGCGAGCTCGCGCTCGGCGACCGCCGCGGCGTGCGACGCGGTGTCGCGTCCGGCCCCGGCAACCTGCGGGGCGCAGCGGCAGGAGTAGGCGTCCTGCACGCGTGGATCGCCCGTGCGGTGCGAGGCGACGATGGCAGATCCCGCCATGACGCGGTACATGTTGTCCGCGCTCACCGACTGGCCCGGGTGGGGTCGGAGCGGCGCGTGGAGCTCCGGCCGGTACGCCTGGTCGGTGCCGAGGAGCGCCTCCACGCTCATCGCCGCGGTGACGTCGACGGTGCGCAAGAGGAGGTCGAGGTCGGCCAGCGCGAGGATCAGCATCCCGAGCATGCCGTCGGTGCCGTTGATGAGCGCGAGCCCCTCCTTGGCGGCCAGGCGCACCGGGGCGATCCCTGCGGCGGCGAGCGCCCGGGCGGCCGGCACTCGGCCGCTCCCGCCCGGCCCGAGGACCTCGCCTTCCCCCATCATCGCGAGCGCGCAGTGCGCGAGCGGCGCGAGGTCGCCGCTGCAGCCAAGCGAGCCGTGCTCGGGCACGACGGGCGTGATCCCCGCGTTGAGCAGGGCAACGAAGGTCTCGGCGATCACCGGCCGGGCTCCGGTCCTCCCGGACGCGACCGTCTTGGCGCGCAGGAACATGAGCGCGCGCACGACCTCGCGCTCGACGGGATCGCCCATTCCGGCGGCGTGCGAGCGGATGAGGCTCACCTGCAGCTCGTCTCGCAGGCCCGGGGGGATGTGGCGAGTCGCGAGCGCGCCGAAGCCGGTGGAGATCCCGTAGGCGGGCTCTGCCGACGCGCCGAGACGCTCGACCGCCGCTCTGGACTCCTCCATGGCGCTGAAGGCGCGCTCGGTGAGGCGGACCGGGGTGTCCCGGCGCGCCACCGCGACGACCTCGGCCATCGTCGTGCCAGCGCTCCCCAGCTCGACGGGAGCCGCACCCCCAGACGGGCGCCCGACGTGGCCCTCGACGTCGCCGGCACCGCCGCTCGAAAGGATGCTCACCTCTTCACGCCGTCTCGGCGGCGGTCATGGGCACCCGGACGCCGAGCGCGCTCGCCACGGCCCCGGCTTCGTCGTAGCCCGCGTCGACGTGGCGCAGGACCCCCATGGTCGGATCGTTCGTCAGCACCCTCTCGAGCTTCTGGGCGGCGAGGTCCGAGCCGTCGGCGACGCACACCTGGCCCGCGTGGATGGAACGCCCGATGCCCACCCCCCCGCCGTGGTGGATCGACACCCACGAGGCACCGCTCGACGTCGCCACGAGGGCGTTCAGAAGCGGCCAGTCGGCGATCGCGTCCGAGCCGTCGCGCATCGCCTCGGTCTCCCGGTACGGCGAGGCGACCGAGCCGCAGTCGAGATGGTCGCGACCGATGACGATCGGCGCCGAGACCTCGCCGGAGGCGACCATCTCGTTGAACCGGAGCCCTGCGCGGTCGCGCTCGCCGAGGCCCAGCCAGCAGATCCGCGCCGGAAGCCCCTGGAATTGCACCCGTTCCCCGGCCACGCGGATCCAGCGCGCGAGCTTGTCGTTGTCGGGAAAGAGCCTCGTCACCGCGCTGTCCGTCGCCGTGATGTCCCTGGGGTCCCCCGAGAGCGCCGCCCAGCGGAACGGGCCCTTGCCCTCGCAGAAGAGCGGGCGGATGTAGGCGGGGACGAAGCCGGGATACTCGAACGCCCGGGTGAAGCCGCCGAGCAGCGCCTCGGCTCGCAGGCTGTTGCCGTAGTCGAACACCTCCGCGCCCTTGTCCATGAGCGCGACGAGGGCCTCGCAGTGGGTCGCCATCGCCGCGCGTGCCCTCCGCAGGTACTCGTCGGGGTCCCGGACCCGGAGGTCCGCGGCCGCCTCGAGGGTGAGCCCCGGCGGGAGGTAGCTCAACGGGTCGTGCGCGGGCGTCTGGTCGGTGGCGACGTCGACGGGCACGTCCCGGCGCACCAGCTCGGGCAGCACCTCCGCTCCGTTGGCGACGAGCCCGACCGAGAGGGGGCGCGCGTCGCGCCGTGCCCGCTCGGCGAGCTCGACCGCCTCCTCCAAGCTGTGGGCCAGGGTGTCGAGGTAACCGGTCGACAGCCGGCGTTCCACCCGGCTCGGGTCGACGTCGCAGCAGATCACCACCCCACCGTTGATGGTCACGGCGAGCGGCTGCGCCCCGCCCATGCCGCCGGCTCCCGAGGTGACGGTCAGGGTGCCCGCGAGCGAGCCTCCGAAGCGCTTCTCGGCGACCGCGGCGAACGTCTCGTAGGTGCCCTGGAGGATCCCCTGGGTGCCGATGTAGATCCACGAGCCCGCCGTCATCTGGCCGAACATCGTGAGACCGAGCGCTTCGAGCCTCCTGAATTCCTCCCACGTCGCCCATTCGGGAACGAGATTGGAGTTGGCGATGAGCACCCGGGGCGCCCACTCGTGGGTGGTGACCACGCCGACGGGACGTCCGGACTGCACGAGGAGGGTCTCGTCTGTGCCGAGCGCCGCGAGGGTCCTTTCGATCGCATGGAACGACGGCCAGTCCCGAGCCGCCTTTCCCGAGCCGCCGTAGACCACGAGCCGCTCGGGGTGCTCGGCGACCTCGGGGTCCAGATTGTTGCGCAGCATCCGGAAGGCGGCCTCCTGCGGCCACGCCTTGCAGGTGAGCGCCGTGCCGCGGGGGGCGCGCACGACCTCGCGACCCTCGCCCGGCGACCTCCGTGCGTCTGGTTCCACCGACGGCCACGCTACAGGGAGCCGAAGGTGCGGTCCTTGGCCCCGCGCCGGCCCTGCGTCAATCGGCTGGGCCGCTGGCGAGGGTGACCGCGGCCGACTGCGTCTGACCCGAGCGCGTGGTCCAGACCACCCTCACCGTGTCGCCCGGGTGGTAGCGCATCATGATCTTGGTCAACCCGCTCGGGCTTGTGACCGGCGTACCGCCGACGTTGGTGATGACGTCACCCGGTGCCAGTCCGGAGGTCTGCGCGGGAGTCCCCGCGATGACCTGCTGGACGATCGCGCCGCTCGTGGGCGACGTTGTGCCTGTGCTTGTCACTGTGCTCCCGAACCCGAGCCCGCCGACCGCTGTCGGGGCTCCCGCTGCCTGCACGTAGACGCCGAGGAACGGGGTGCCACCGATGTGCACCGTCGCACTCGGCCTCCCAGCGATGATCTGGTGCGCGATCGAGATCGCCTCGTTGATCGGGATGGAGTAGCCCTGGCCTGTCGCAGCGCCCTGGAAGCTGTACCCCTGGGCCGCCGAGGCGGCGGTGTCCATGCCCACGACCTTCCCCGAGGTGGTGACGAGGGGGCCACCGGAGTCGCCCGGCTGGATGTCCGCGTTGGTCTCGATGAGCCCGGTCAGGTGCTCGGTCGTTGTGCCGAGCGAGCCCCGGTCGCTCGCTGTGATCGCCTGGTCGAGCTTGGTCACCGATCCGCCGGCGGCGCTCGGCTGCCCGCCCGTTCCACCGGCGTTGCCGATCCCGACGATGGCCTGCCCGATCTTGACGGTCGACGAGTTGCCGAGGCGCACGGTCTTCAACCCCGACGCTCCCTTGAGCTGGATGACCGCGACGTCCTGTGTCCGCGTGTAGCCGAGCACGGTCGCCGCGTAGACCTTGCCGTTGCCAAGGTCGGTCGCCGTGATCTTGGTCGAGCCCTCGATCACGTGGTTGTTGGTGAGGACCTTGCCTGTCGAAGTGAGGACCATCCCCGTCCCGGCCGCCTCCTCTGTCTCGTAGCGCAGCACCGTGTTGATGTCGACGAGGCCCGGCGTCACCTTGGCCGCGATTGTCGCGATGTCGGAGGGCGCGCCGGTCGCTGACGAGATCTTTCCTGTGCTCGGTGTCCTGGTCACGGTTGTGCTTGTCGCTGTCGACCTCGCTGTGCCGCCGGGAATGAGGCGGCCAGCGGTCGGCGTCGCGTTGCCACCGTTCCAGACGCCGTAGCCGATGCCGACCCCGACGAGCAGCGCCAGCAGCGTCAGGCCGGCGGCCACGACCGCCACCACCCCCTTGCGTCGCCCGCGCCCTTGGGGTTGGGGGGCCGTCGGCTGGCCCCATCCGGCCTGCTGGCTCCAGCCGCCCTGCTGGCCCCAGCCCCACGGCGCGCCCGACCAGTGCCCGTACGCACCGTACGCACCGTAAGGGCCATAGGGGCCGTACCCGGTGGGGCTTTGGGGGGGGCCGGCAGCGTAGCCCCCGGCGGGCTGGCCGGCGTCCCCGGCGGGCTGGCCGGCGTCCCCGGCGGGCTGGCCGGCGTCCCC
>JAJYXE010000042.1 GCA_021791145.1 Actinomycetes bacterium
CCACCGCGTCACGTTTGAACTCGCCGCTGTAGCGCTTGGTGTACTTGCTCGAAGGCTCCTTCGCCATTCCTACATCCTCCTCCAGTCGGAGCTGGCAGGAGGTGTCCGGCGGAAGGGGGCAAGTTCAGCTCACCGTCATGATCTCGGGTGAGCCCAACGACTTCACCGTGCGCGTGGGCATCGGCAAGTGGCTGGAGCATCTCGGCGTGGCTGCGGTAGAGACCTTGCTCATCTCCGATCTCTTCCTCGTGGTCGACGTGGCCGACACGGCCTGGAACTTCGAAGTCGAGGACAAGCTCATCAAGCAGATCGAGTCGCTCATCGGCTGACCGCGTCGCGCGAGGGTGCGAACGCCCCTCGGACCCCCTTGGACCAGATTAAGGAGCTGACGGCCGGCCGACAACGCGGTGAGGTGTGGCCGCGACGGACGACGCGCACGTCGGCGCAACCAACAAGGAGCGGGGTGCCATGGGAGCTAGGACGCCGCGTCATGGGCGGCGCGTCGAGCCAGGCGCTGCGCGCGCGCCTCGCTGGCGCACCCGGGACGTCTGGGCGATCTCCCTCTCAGCGTTCTTCTCGGACACCGGCTACCAGGCGGTGTGGGCGGGCTTCCCCCTCTTCTTGGTCCTGGTCCTGCACCAGCCTGTGTGGGAATTCGGCCTCGCGAGCGCCATCGCGTACGGAGGCGGGACGTTGTTCGCGTGGCTGGGCGCCTTGCTCGGCGACCGGATCGGCCACCGGAAAGTCGCCATCGGGGGCAACGCGCTCATCCCCCTCCTGTCCCTGTCGGCACTGTGGGCGAGCCCCGCGGCAGCGATCGGCCTTCTGTGCGCGGGGTGGTGGGCGCGCAACCTTCGCACGCCCTCGCGCCGAGTGATGCTGGTCGAGGCGGTTCCCGACGAGAGCGACCGCAACTCGGTGTTCGGCTTCCTGCACGCCCTGGACATCGGTGGCGGAGCGCTCGCAGGGGTCTACGTCCTCATCGGCGTGGTCGAGCATGTCGCGTTCAGCTGGATCTTCCTGGGCAGCGTGCTGCCCTTGGCCGCGGCGACCTTCTCGCTCACGCGGACCACGACTGCAGCTACGGCGCACCGACGCGTGCGACCGAGCGGGACCGGACCGAGCGGGACCGGACCGAGCGAGGCCACGGCGCCACCCTTGCCAGGAGCGGTCGCGCTGCTCGCGGCGTCGGCGCTGTTCGGCTTCACGTACTACAGCATCGGCTTCCCGATCCTCACCACCGCGCGTGACGGGGGGAGCAGAGCCTTGGGGATCGGGGCGTTCCTGCTGTTCAACGCCGTCTCCGCGGCGACCGGCTATGTGGCGGGACCGCGTCTTGGGAGCCGGATCGCCGGGCGCTTCCGCGACCTCGGCACCTTGGGCTACTTCTTCGCCGTCGTCGGCGCAGTGCTGCTCGCAGTGGGCGACGCCGCACATCTGACGGTCGCTGTCCTCCTGGTCGGCGTGGCCGCCCTTGGGTTCTCGCTCGGCATCGTGACAACCGTCGAGCCCTCGCTGATGTCGATCCTGAGACCCGGTGGTCAGGCGGGACGAGGGTTCGGCGCCCTCTCTGCCGCGAGAAGCGCCGGGCTCTTCCTCGGCAACCTGATCATGGGCCTCCTCTACAGCCTCGGCGCCGGCTGGGCGTACGGCTATGCGGCGATCATGGGGATGGCCGCGACCATTGTCGTCCTCTCGGCGATCCCCGCCGCCCGGCGCGCGGACCGCCGAGCGCGCGGCGAGGGACTCCTGGCCCCGGGCGACTAGCCATCGCGCCGCGCACCCCGGCAGGCCGGCGCGGCAGGCGGGGACGTGGGGACCGCGCGCTGCGTACAATTCGATCCCGGTGGACGGGCCGCCCGCCCCGAGGACTGACGACGAGGCGGTGAAGGGACCCCATGGACCGCGAGCGGACCGAGGCCGAGGGCGACGTCGCTCAGCCACGACACAGGCGGCAGTTTCTTCGCGTCGTGCTCGTCGTGCTGCTCTCGCTCTTCGTGGCGGTCGCGACCATCCTCGCCTGGCAGCTCGCCTCCGGACAGCCCGCCCGCGCGAGGTCGGCGACGGTGCCCGGTGCCCCGGGGGCCAAGAAGCCGGGCCGGACGGTGTCCGCGCCCGTGTCCTCGTCGGGATCGGCACCGACCGGCCCGGGAGCCGGCAGCTCCCCTCCCCCGGTCAGCGCGCCCACGACTACGACCACCACGAGCGCCGCACCGCTCCGGGTGCTCGAGATCGGCGACTCCCTCGGCGTCGACCTGGGCATCGCGATGCAGAACCTCTTCTCCCCCACCCGCGTCCAGCTGACCATGGCCGCTCGCAGCGACACCGGGCTGTCGAACAGCGGCTTCTACGACTGGCCGCGTGTGCTCGCCGGACTCTTGGCCAGCGCACGGCCCCAGGTCGTCATCGTCCTCCTCGGCGCCAACGACCTCCAGTCGATCGTGACAGGGTCGACGGTCCTCGCCGACGGCACGCCGGCGTGGAACGCTGCGTACGCCGCGCGGGTCACATCGATCATTTCGGAATCGGTGCGGGCCGGCGCGCGGGTCCTGTGGATAGGAGAGCCGGCGATGCAGGACCCGTTCCTCGATGCGGGCATGACGCGCCTCGACGGCATCGCGCAGGAGGTCGTCGCGCGCTACCCGGGCGACTCGGCCTACCTCGCCTCGGACGCAACCCTCGCTCCCGGCGGGTCGTTCGCCGCGGCAGTCACCGGGCCGACAGGCGGCCAGGTGCAGGTCCGGACGCCCGACGGAGTCCACCTCACGGCCACAGGCTCGGACATGCTCGCGGACGCGGTCGCAGGGGCGCTCGCCAACGCCTGGGGCATGCAGGTCCTAGGCCAGTGACCGGCCCAGGCGGTGCGGTGGCATCTTCTCGCTGGTGACCGGGCACCACGTTCCCGCCACGCCGCACCACGCCCCCGCCACGCCCCGGCACGGGGCCGCGGACGGTCGTCAGGACCTTCGACCCTGCCGGCACCACGCCGCGTGCACCACGATCCTTCCAAGGCGTGCACCAGGTCCTCGAAGGGAGGTGCAATGGCCGAGTCCGAAGGTCATGCGTGGCTCGAAGAGCTCTCCACCGAGGAGTGCCTGACGCTCCTTCGCGGGACAGATCTCGGGCGGATCGCCTTCATGGCCGGCGACTTCCCGGTGGTCCTGCCGGCGAACTACCGGTTCGCCGACGGAGCCGAAGGCGAGTGGTGGCTGGGGCTCCGGACCCGGCCTGGCGGCACCATCGACGACGCGCCGGCGAACGTCGCGTTCGAGATCGACGGCGTCGATCCGGTCGCGCGGCGCGGCTGGTCGGTGCTGGTGCGCGGCAAGCTCCACCACGTCGACCCCGCGCCGGGCACGAGCGACTTGGTCGACTCCGAGCCGTGGCTCGACGAGGACCGCAGCTCCTGGCTGCTTCTGGAGCCGGTGTTCGTCACTGGCCGGAGACTGCACCCCGGACCGACGGCGTGGGCGTTCCACATGCGGGCGTACCTCTAGAGTCCTCTAGAGTGGCGGGGTGGAGCCGCGCCCTCTCGACACCGCGCTGCGGGGCCGCCAGCTCCTCTCGGATCCCCGCCTGACGCACGGCGTCGCCTTCACCCCTGAGGAGCGACGGACGTTCGGGCTCGTCGGGCTCCTGCCGCCCGGCGTGCTCCCGCTCGACGTGCAGGCGGCACGCGCCTACCAGCAGTTCTCGGCGCAGCAGAGCGACCTGGCGAAGCACGTCTTCCTCACGCTCCTGCACGAGCGGATCGAGGTCCTCTACTTCCGGCTGCTGCAGGACCACCTCGCAGAGATGCTGCCGATCGTCTACACGCCGACGGTCGGCGAGGCGATCCAGCGGTTCAGCGCGGAGTTCCGCGGCACGCGAGGCGTCTACCTCTCGGTGGACCATGCCGAGGACATCGAGCAGTCCCTCGCCGCGAGCGGCCTCGGCCCCGACGACGTCGACGTCGTGGTGGCGACCGACGGGGAGGCGATCCTCGGCATCGGGGACTGGGGCGTGGGCGGCATCGCGATCTCGATCGGCAAGCTGGCCGTCTACACCGCGGCCGGCGGGATCGACCCCGACCGCACGCTGCCGGTCGTCCTCGACGTCGGCACGAACCGCCAGACGCTCCTCGACGACCCGCTCTACCTCGGCAACCGCCACCCGCGCGTGGACGTCTCCACCTACGACGACTTCATCGACGCGTATGTGCGCACCGCCGGCCGCCTCTTCCCCCGCGCGCTCTTGCACTGGGAGGACCTCGGCGCTTCCAACGCCCGCCGTGTCCTGGATCGCTACAAGGACGACCGCCTCACGTTCAACGACGACATCCAAGGGACCGGGGCCATCGTGCTCGCGGCGGTCCTCTCGGCCCTTCGGACGACCGGCGGCCGCCTCGAGGACCAGCGGGTCGTCATCCACGGCGCCGGCAGCGCCGGCATCGGCATCGCCGAGCAGCTCGCCGCTGCGATCGCCGAGGACGGGGCATCCGATGGACGGGGCGCGATCTGGGCGTTGTCGAGCCGGGGCCTCCTGCGCGCGTCCACAGGCAGACTGCGCGACTTCCAGCGGCCGTTCGCACGCCCCGAGGAAGAGGTGCGCTCCTTCGAGAAGGACAGTGACGGGAGGATCGGGCTCGCCGAGGTGGTCCGCCAGGTCCGCCCGACGATCCTCATCGGCACCTCCGGGCAGCCCGGGAGCTTCACCGAGGAGATCGTTCGCACGATGGCCGCACACTGCGAGCGGCCGATCGTCATGCCGCTGTCCAATCCGACCTCCCTGTCGGAGGCGGAGCCGGCCGACCTGTTGTCGTGGACGCAGGGCCGGGCGCTCGTGGCCTCGGGAAGCCCCTTCTCCCCCGTGACGATCGGCGCAGAGACCTTCGCCGTCGCGCAGGCCAACAATGCACTCGTCTTCCCGGGCCTCGGCCTCGGTGTGATCGTGGCGCGCGCGTCGCGGGTCACTCCACGGATGCTCCACGCCGCCGCCCGCGCCGTCGCCGGGGAGGTCGACGCCTCCAGTGCAGGCGCGCCTCTCCTCCCCCCCGTGGACACGTTGCGGCAGACCTCTGCCGCCGTGGCTGCCGCGGTTGCGCAGGCTGCGGCGGAGGACGGGGTCGCCGGCGTGGACCGGATCGGCTTCGACGACGCGGTCGCCGCGGCCATGTGGGAGCCCGCCTACCGGCCGCTCCGACCCGTGCCCCCCGCGCGCTGACCGACGTCGCCGACCGGGGGGACCGTCGGCCTACCAGCCACGGCGCGGCGAGCCGACGGCTAGCTCTGCGGGTCGTCGAGCGCGTCGATGAGGCCGACCTGGAGCGCGTAGGCGACCCGGATCACCGCCTCGTCCTGGGCGTCGAGCTTCGCCCGGTCCTCCTCGGTCCGCAGCCCGCGTTCCGCGCACTGGCGAGACAGGGTCATCCCCAGGACCTTCAGCCACGCCTCGGCCTCGCCGGCGTCGATCACCGGTGCGCGCGCGCTCGCCGAAACGGCATGCACGATCTCGTCGACCGCGAGCTGGCGCGCGAGGACGTAGGCGGGATCGTCCATGTCTGCGCTCTCGTCGATCCGGCCGTAGAGACGCTCGAAGGCCGCCGAGCCGGGCGCCTCCACGGTCTCGCGCAACCGCTCGGCTGCTGCGGCCATGAATTCCCGCACCCCAGGCGAGAGATCGAGCTCGATCCTGCCGTCCGGCAACCGCCGGAACGGCGCCTGGCGCCGACGCTTGGTCACGCAGCCCGCGCGACGGTCGACTGCAGGCCGTTCGTCCCGAGCTCGAGGCAGTAGCGGACGGCGCGATCGCGCTCGCCGCTCCACACGACGACCTTCCCCTCGTGGTGGGCGGTGAGCATCAGGAGCTCCGCCTTCTTCGTGTCGTACCCGAAGACCTTGCGCAGCACGCGCACGACCACTTCCATGAGCGTGATCGGGTCGTTCCACAAAAAGACGTTGTAGGGAACGTCGATCGACGCTGTGGGATCGCCTCCGAGGTGGCGGACCACCTCCGGCTCGGCTTCGACCACGCCGGAACGTGCGACGGGCGTACTCGGCACCTCCGCAACCCTAGGTCGAACCCACGGCCAGCGCGCCCGAGTGTCGCAAGACGGTCCCGGGCACGGTCCCCGGGGACGGTCCCCGGGGACGGTCCCGGGCACGGTCCCCGGGGACGGTCAGAGAGACGGTCCCAGCACCACCCGGGCGGCGCTCGACAGGCCGGGCGCTGGCCCGCGGCCTCGATGTGTGGAATGGTCGGGGCCGTGCGGGCCACGTCGAGGTCAGGTCCCGGCAACGTGGTGGCGAGGCGGGTCTTCCGGGGTCTCCCCGAGCGCTACGACCAGCTCGCCGAATGGCTGTCGTTCTGGCAGAACCGCAGATGGCGCGCCGCGCTGGTGGACGCCGTCGCCGCGGGGCACCCGCGCCTCGTCGCGGACGTGGCGACGGGTACCGGGGGCGTGGCCCTCGCGCTCGCCGCGCGCACCGGCGCGGAGGTGATCGGCTTCGACCTCGACGAGGGGATGGCGCGCCAGGGGCTGCGCAACGTGCGGCGGGCGTCGGATCCCCGGATCTCGATCGCCGTCGCCAAGGGGGAGCAGCTCCCTCTTCCGGACCGGTCGGTGGACGCGCTCAGCTTCACGTACCTCCTGCGCTACGTCGACGACCCGCAAGCGACGATTGCCGAGCTGGCCCGCGTCGTGCGCGCGGGCGGCGTCGTGGCGAACCTCGAGTTCGCCGTCCCCGACTCACCTCTCTGGCGGCCGCTGTGGTGGCTCTACACCCGTTCGGTCCTACCGCTCGCGGGCCTTCTCACGGGTGGTCCGGCCTGGTACCGCGTGGGGCGCTTCCTCGGGCCGAGCATCACCGGCCACTATCGGCGCTACCCGCTCGACTGGACCGTCGAGGCGTGGGAACGTGCGGGCATCGGCGAGGTGACCGTGCAGCGGATGAGCCTCGGCGGCGGGCTCGTGATGTGGGGTCGCCGGAGGTGAGGCGCGACCGGACGCGCCCCGCCTTCTACGCCGCGCGTCCGGGGGGTTGGCGCGACTGGTGGACCCTGCTCCACCCGCCCTACACCGCATGGCACCTCTCGTACGTGGTCGTGGGTGCCTGCCTCGCTCCGCAGGTGCGGGTGAGCCGACTGCTCGCCACGCTCCTTGCGTTCTTCCTCGCAGTGGGAGTCTCCGCGCACGCCTACGACGAGTTGCAGGGCCGGCCCCTGCGGACCAGGATCCCGACGTGGGCGCTCGTTGCCGCGTGCGCCACGGGTCTTTTGTCTGCTGTGGCCCTGGGCGTGCTCGGGGTCGTCGAGACCGGCATCGTGCTCGTCCCCTTCCTCCTCGTCGGGCCTCTCCTCGTGATCGCCTACAACGCCGACCTCTTCGGCGGCGCGTTCCACACCGACCTCGGGTTCGCACTGTCGTGGGGCGCCTTCCCGGTGCTGACCGCCTACGTCGCGCAGGCAGGGACCCTGTCGGCGAGCGCGGCGCTCGCCGCGCTGGGCGCGACGGCGCTCTCGCTCGCCCAGCGCGCCCTCAGCACCCCCGCACGGCGGCTTCGCCGTGGGGTCTCGGCAGTGCACGGGGAGGTGGTGGGCGCCGACGGCGTCGAGGAACCCCTCGACCGTGAGCGGCTCCTGCAGCCCTTGGAGCGCGCGCTGCGAGCGCTCACCACGGCCGCGGTCCTCGCGGCTGCGGCGCTCGCGGTGTTCCGGCTCGGTTGAGCCGGCGCGGCGATCTCGTCAGGACCCCGTCGTCGCCTCGACGGCGGCCCCCGTCGTCGCCCTGTCAGGACCCCGTCGTGGCCTCGACGGGCTTCGTGCCCTCGACGACGGCCGCTTCGGCCACCACGCGCCTTGCGTGCACGTCCGACAGCCCTGCGTCGCGAAACATCGCAAGCCACGTCTCCATCGGAAGGGGGCGCTCACGCATGCGGAACGTGAAGCGCGCGACGTTCTTGGCGATGCGCCACCAGCCAGCCGGCCCGCGGCGGAGCATCAGGCGCACCTTGGAGCCGATGATCTCGCGGTCCTGCTTGGTCGCCCCTCTTCCGAACATCATGTCCCCTACGACGACCCGTCCTCCGGGCCTCAGCCAGGTGACCGCTGCGGCGAGCACCGCGCGCTTCTCGTCGTCGTAGAGGTGGTGCATGGCGTAGTTCGACACGACGACATCGACGCTCGCCGGCGCGATCGTGAGCTCTTGGGCGGGGACGGCCCGCGTCTCGATCTCGAGCCCCTCTTCTTCTGCCTTGCGCTCGATGCTCTCGATCATCCTCGTGCTGATGTCGACGGCCAGCACATGAGCGCCGTTGCGAGCGAGCGGCAGGCTCAGCTGCCCGTTGCCGCACCCGAGGTCGACGACCCGCTTGCCGTCGACGGGCGCCGCCGCGGTGACGACAGCCTCGATGACCCGCTCGAGCCCCGCAGCCCCATGGTGCTCCCAGGCGTGCACCCGGCGGTCCCAAAGACGCCGAACGCGGCCGGCACCACGGGCGACCGCGGGAGCCCGGTCCTCGTACCCCGGGCTCACGACGTGCACAGCGGCGGACATCCGGTCGTCGTCCTGCGCGAGAGCACCCACAGGACCGATCCTGGCAGACGACCATGACGCCCACGTGAATGGGCGGCGCTGCCGGGGACCTCGGTGCCGCCTGGGACCGCGCGCGCTGAGGTAGGTTGCGCGCGAATGCCTGGGTCCCGCCACCACCTGCGGCGTTCCCATCTCCTCGCCGGCGCCATCGCCGTCGTCGTCGTCGCGGCCGCGTCGACCACGGGGGTCCTGCTCGCCAATCACCGCGCGGCCGCTCCGGGGCCTACGACCACGACGAGCACCACCAGCGCCCCGACGACCACGACGACCCTTCCGCGCCTCACCGCCATCGGCACCTACTCGGTCGCCACCACGTCGCTGACGGTCAGCGTGCCCGGGCTCCCGCCCACAGACGGTCAGCTCCCCACCACCGTGTGGTACCCGGTCACCAAGTCGGCGGGGCAAGGCGGGCACGACGAGCGCCACGACGAGCGGCACCGCGAGCGGCACCGCGAGCGGCACGGCTACCCGCTCCTCGTCTTCTCCCAGGGGTTCGCCCAGCCGGTCATCAGCTATTCGGCCCTGATCGTCGACTGGGCCTCGGCGGGCTTCGTCGTGGCGGGGCCCTCCTACCCCCACACCTCGCCGTCGACCCCTACATCCTTGGACCGCGCGCCCGCCGAGCTCACGCGCCACCCGGGGGATCTGCGAGCGGTGATCGCCGCGGTGATCGCCGCGGGGCGCACTCGCGGCTCGGCGCTGTCGGGGAAGGTCGACGCCGCCGAGGTGGGACTGGTCGGGCAGTCGGACGGGGGTGACGTCAGCCTCGCGGTCGCCGACGACTCCTGCTGCCGGTACAAGGGCGTGAAGGCCGCGGCGATCCTGTCGGGTGCCGAGTACGGCTACTTCGACGGCAGGTACTTCACACCGGCCACACCGCCAGGCCCGCCGCTTCTCGTGGTCCAAGGCGACGAGGACACGGTGAACCCGCCGGTGTGCAGCGTCGAGGTCTACGACGCGGCGAGGCCTCCCAAGTACTACCTCGACCTCCTCGGCGCGACACACCTCAGTCCCTATGAGGACGCCAACGCCTGGGAGGCGGTGGTCGCGAGGGTGACGACCGACTTCTTCGACGCAGAGCTCGCCGGGCAGGCTGCCGCCCTCGCCCAGATGACCACGAGCGGCAACGTGGCGAACGTCGCGGTGCTGACCACAGCGTCGACGGCGCCGCCAGCCGAGGGCGCGTGCCCCACAGGACCCGCCACAGCCGGTGCCGCCCCCGAGCCCACGACGACCACGCCGCCAGCCTCGACCACGCCGCCAGCCTCGACCACGCCGACGACCTCGACCACGCCGCCGACCTCGACCACGCCGCCGACGACGAACACGCCTGCGACTGCGAGCACACCCGGCGCGTCGAGCGCGACGAGCACACCCGGTACGTCGAGCGCGACCAGCACACCCGGCGCGTCGAGCGCGACGAGCACCGCGGGCTCGGTGAGCCCGGCAGGGCAGTGACACCCCCCTTCGACTGAGCAGGAATCCTTCACTTCTTCGTCACGGGATCTCGCGAAGCTGCTTTCGTGAGCACCGTCGTGTCCGAACGCACCGCTCCGCGCTACCGCGCGGGCATGGGGCGGCGCCCGGGTCTCCGGCCTGCACCGCTGCCACGACCGGCGCTCGGCCGGGCGGCCGTGGCCGCCGGCGTACTGGGCCTGGTGGCAGTCGTCGTCCTCGGGATCGCGAGCGAGTCATCCGCTGACCTGCATGTCCGCGGCGGAGTGGCGATGTTCCTCGGCGGCATGGCGGGGCTCGTCGGGATGTACCTCGCGCTCGTCCAGCTCCTTTTGATCAGCAGGATCCCCCAGCTCGAGCGGATCCTCGGACAAGACGGCCTCGTGCGCTGGCACCGGCGCGTCGGGCCATGGCCGATCAGCCTCCTCGTCGTGCATGCGCTGGTCATCACCATCGGCTTCGCTGAGGCCGCGCGCACCGGCGTGCTGCACGAGCTCGACGTCTTCCTGCGCTCCTACCCCGACATGCTCGCCGCCACGGTCGGCCTCGCGCTGATGGTCGCCGCGGGGATCGCGTCGATCGGTGCGCTCAGGAGACGGATGCGGCGTGAGACCTGGTGGGTCCTCCACCTGTACATGTACCTCGCGCTGGCGCTCTCCTTCGCGCACGTCCTCGCGCTGGGGCCGACGTTCGTCGGACATCCCGTCACCCAGGCCGTGTGGGCCTTCGTGTGGGCGGCGACCGCGGGAACGGTCCTCGTCTACCGCTTCGGGCTTCCTCTGGTGCGGTCCATGCGCTACCAGCTGCGCGTCGCCGAGGTCCACCAGGAAGCCCCCGGGGTCGTCTCGATCATCTGCACCGGGCGGGAGCTCCACCGCCTGCGCATCTCGGGGGGGCAGTTCTTCTCCTGGCGCTTCCTCGCCCGCGGGCTGTGGTGGCAGGCCCACCCCTACACGGTCTCCGCCCTGCCCCGGCCGCCCCACCTCCGGCTCACGGTCCGCAAGGTCGGCGACCACTCGGCCGCGGTCGCCCGCCTCCGGCCCGGCACCCGCGTCGCAATCGAAGGACCCTACGGCGCAGCGACTCCCGAGGCACGGCGCCACGAGAAGGTCGTCCTGGTCGCGGGCGGTATCGGGATCACCGCCATCCGCTCCATCCTCGAGGACCTCCCCAAGAGCGCGCGGCCGATCGTGATCATGCGCGCACCGACGAACGAGCAGCTCGCGCTGCGCGACGAGACCGAGTCGCTCGTGCGAAAGCTGAACGGCAAGCTCCACGAGCTCGTCGGGCCCCGCTCCTCTGTCGGGTCCCCCCAGAGCTTCCTGCGCCGGCTCGTCCCGGACCTGGCCCAGCGCGACCTCTACGTCTGCGGGCCGCCGGGCTTCGTCCGCGACGTCGTCGCGGCGGCTCACGACCTCGGGGTCCCCCACGAATGCGTGCACTACGAGGAGTACCAGTGGTGATGGGGCGCGGCCGCCTCGAGGTGACGCGATGAAGCGGTACCCGGTGGTGATCGGCGTCACGGCCGCAGGGCTCGCCGGCGTCCTCAGCTTCCACAGCCACAGCGGGAGCGTGGCCCTGCCGGCCCGAGCCGCCACCAGCTCGGGCAACTCGCCCGCCACACGCGCGTCGCAGACCAAGCCGCCCGCGAAGGGGACGTCGCGCAAGACGACGCCGACCGCCGGCCCCTCGTCGCAAAGTGCGTCGTCGCAAAGTGCGTCGTCGCAAAGCGGGTCGTCGCAAAGTTTGTCGACGAAGAGCGCGACCGGCAGGCTCGAGCAGTACGGCTACGGGCAGCTGTCGGTGCGCGTCACGATGTCCGGCGGGAAGATCACCCACCTCTCGGTCGCGTCGCTCCAGACGGCGGACACATACTCCCAGCAGCTCGCCGCGCAGGTCATCCCCATCCTCCAGCGAGAGGTCCTCTCGGCGCAGAGCGCCCGCATCAACGGGCTCTCCGGCGCCACTTACACGAGCGAGGCGTACGCGTACTCGGTCCAGTCCGCGCTCGACAAGCTCCGCAAGTGAGCGCATGACCGCCGGAACGACGCTCTCCTCTTCGACCCACGAGCTCGTGCACGTCGAGCACGTGATGGGCACGGCGGTCTCGCTCCATCTCCGCGTCCGAGCGTCGGCGCGGGAGCTCTCGGCAACCGTGGGACCGGCCCTCGAGCGCGCCTGTGCCGCGCTCCACGACGCCGACGCCGTCTTCAGCACCTGGAACCCCCAGAGCCCTCTCAGCAAGGTGCGGAGCGGGACGCTGGCACTCGAGGCCGCCCCGGAGGAGATCCACGAGGTGCTCGACACCTGCAGGTACGTGCGTGCGCTGACGGGCGGGTGGTTCGACCCCTGGGCGATGCCCGGCGGCGTCGACCCGACCGGGATCGTGAAGGGGTGGGCGGTCGAGCGCGCCCTGGGCGCGCTCCGGGTCCCCGACATCGTCGCAGCCTCCGTCAACGCCGGTGGAGACATCGCGGTGTTCGGGCGCCCCGCCACAGAGGGTTCCTGGCGGATCGGCGTCCGTCATCCCTGGAGGCCGGACGCGCTCGCCTGCGTCGTCCTGGTCGACCACGCGGTGGCGACGTCGGGCACCTACGAGCGCGGGCCACACCTCGTGGACCCGCGCACGCACGAGCCGTTGGCGCGCGGCGCGTCGGCGACGATCGTGGGGCCGAGCCTGACGCTCGCAGACGGGTTGGCCACCGCGCTGGCGGTCGGTGGGAACGAGGTGCTGTCCCGCCTGGTCGAGGTCCCCCGCTACGAGGGCTACCTCGTGCGCGCCGACGGCACCGAGGCTTGGACGGAGGGCATGACCTTCGCAGCGTGACTCATGTCGCGGGCTCCCAGGGCGTCGGGGGCAGTCCCTGCATCTGGTCCGCGACTTGCTGCGCGTACCAGGAGCGGAAGCGCCGCAACCTCGGTGATGACTCCAAGGTGAGCAGCTTGCCTGCTGCGCAGTAGCGATCGACCTCGTCCAGCCAGTCGGCAAGGCCGAGGAGCGCTTCCCAGCCATGGCGCGGGACGGCCATGCGGACGTCCACCGTGCCATCTCCACGGCGTCGTGCGTCCTCCACCTGCTCGCGCAGCTTGTCGCTCGCCGGAGCGAACGCCGCCCGCACTCGGTCCGCCAGCTCGAGCAGCTGCTTGGACTCCTCGAGGGGGCGCGCGTCGTTGGCCGACTGCACGATCAAAGTCAGCTCGCGGACGACCGCGTCGTGGTGCTGCTCGGCCTCCAGGTACACGTCGACCGGCAGGTCGAGCACCAGTACGTCGACCGTGTCGTCGGCTGCGGCCCGGTGGCGCGCGTGCTCGCGATCCCGAGCGCGCCGCGGCGCAGGGAAGCCCGGCTCGCCCGACACCGACGCCGCACCTCCCCGGCGCCTCTCCTCGGGTGGTCCTCCTGGGTCTCGCCCAGCCGCGACGCCCGTCTGCGCGGCGTCGGATCTCAACGCGACGCGGGTCGAGCGGCTCAAGATGAACCACACCGCCTTGCCTCCGCGCTCGGTGAGGTCACGCTCGACGCCCCAGTCCTCTGCAAGCGACGCGACCAACCGCATCCCGCGCCCGGTCGGGGAGTCGGCCGCATAGCGCTTGGGCGTCGGCCCAGCATGGTGCTGGTCGTGGACATCGAAGCGGGCCCGGGGTCCCTGCGTGCGGCAGACCACCGCGATCGGGGTGCGGGCATGGAGCACCGCGTTCGTGACGAGCTCGGAGACGAGGAGCCTGGCAGTCTCGAGGCCCTCGGGGGGCCAGTCGGCGAGCACGTCGCCGACCCACGCCCGGGCGACGCCGACCGCGCCGGGTTCGGGCGGGAGGTGCAGCGGGTTGGGCACCGGCATCTCGGGGATCGTGGAGAACGAGCGGCTCATCACATCGATGCCGACGTCTTCTGATCGCAAGACCGATGGACAGGGGCCACGGGTACATGTGTGTCGGTCCTCACGCGGCCACTCATTCTGCCAGGTGGCGCCTGCCGGCACGCGAATCCTCGCTCACCTCAAGACCTGCGCCGGGCCTACACTCGAGCTCCCGTGCGCGAGTCGCCCCTTTCGTCCGAGCCGCTGCGCCGACGCGGCGGTGCCGGCAACGCCGCGCCGTGCCCCGTGCACATTGCGATGCGCGCCGCGCGCGCGCTCACGTCTCCGCTCGGGCTTCCCCTCGCCGCCGGGGCGCGCCTGGTCGCGCCCGTGCGCGCCGACGTGGGACGCAGCATCCGGCGCTCGCTCGGGTTCCGCGGCGACCCTCCGCCCCGTGAGGAGCGCGACGCTCGCGCCTTCCTTGCGCCCGGGAGCGTGGCGCGCCTGGTCCACAGCGACCTCCCCTCGATGGTGGTCGGCGGTCTCGCAGCCTTGCTGCTCCAGACGCTGCACCCGCTCGCGATGGCGGGGGTCGCGGACTTCTCCAGCTACCAAGAGGACCCGATCGGACGGCTGCGCCGAACGGCCGCCTTCGTCGGGGCCACCACCTTCGGCACCGCTGAGGAGGCCGAGCGCGCGATCGCGCACGTGCGCGAAGTACACCGCCACATCCGCGGCCGCGCGCCGGACGGCCGGCGCTACTCCGCCAGCGACCCAGCGCTTTTGACCTGGGTCCACGTCGCAGAGGTGTCGAGCTTCCTCGCAGCCTCCATGCGTTACGGCCCGCACCGGCTCGGCCCCACCGAGCGCGACCGGTACTTCGCCGAGACCGCTGTCGTGGCCCGCTCGCTGGGCGCTCGCTGGGTCCCCGAGACCCAAGCCGAGGTCGAGGACTACTTCGTGTCGATCCGCCCCGAGCTGCACGCGGGACTTCAGGCGCTCGAGGCTCGAGACTTCCTCTTGCGAGGCGTGGCGCGAACGCCGAAGGACCGAGCGGTCTACCTCGGCATCGTCGCATCGGCGCTCGCGGTGGTGCCCCGATGGGCGCGCATCGAGCTCGGGATCCCCGCGCCCCCGCTCGTCGACGAGACGCTGGTCGCGCCCGCCGCCCGCGTCTTCTGCGGCGCCCTGCGCTGGACGCTTCGGCCCTGAGAGGAGCAGCCCCTGCAGGGACTCGACGCTCAGCGGGGGTGCAGTCCCCAGCTGCCTTCCCAGGTCTCTTCGGGCTCGAGCACGATGAGGTCCTTCCTCGAGCGGAACGCGTCCGGCGGGCACGTCATCGGCTCGATCGCCACGGCGCGCCGCCTGCGCTCCTCTTCGACCGTGTCAGCCGTGTAGCACATGAGGTAGCGGAACTGGTCGTCGACCCACAGCTCCACTCCGCGTCCGGTCGCGGGATCCTCCAACGAGGCGCGGGCCAGACCGTCCGGGCCGCGCACGAGCGCGGTGAAGGCCGTGTCCAGCTGCGTCGCCCCGATGGTCCTCCCGGCTCTGAAGTCCTTGTCGCTCCCCGCGACGTCCCGCTGCTCCCCGGTCGGCAGCTTTCGGGAGTCGCACACGAGCCAGCGCGACGCTGAGATCACGAGCGTGGCGGAGTCGATCGGTCCGTCACCGGCGACGAGATAGGGATGGAAGCCGATGCCGAAGGGTGCTGCCGCGTCACCCGCGCCGGTCGCCCGGGTCGTCACGACGAGACCGTCCCGTCGCAGCCGGTACTCGCAGCGCAGCTCGACCGAGAAGGGGTAGCCGGGCGTGGGACGGATCGTGCAGCCCAGCGCGACCACGTTCTGCGCGTGGGCCTCGAGCCGCCACGGGAGCCAGCGCACGAGCCCGTGGATCGCGTTGCCGAGCGAAGGCTCGTCGAGCGCCGCCTGCGCGTGGACGCCCTGCCATTCGTACGATCCGTTGCCGAGCCGGTTCGGCCAAGGGGCGAGCACCTGGCCGCGCCCCGCATGGCTCCACTCCGACGGGCCGAAACCGCTCACGACGTCCTGCCCGCCAACCGTGTAGCTGCGCAGGGTCGCGCCGACCTCGGTGACGACAGCCTCCTGGCGGCCGTGCGCGATCACCCACCCCTCCCCCGTCGGCGAGATCGGCGAAACGCTCCGTGACATGCGGCGTCCTCCCGGCAGGGCAAGGGTCGCCGGGTATCGTAGCGGCGCGTGCGAGTCCTGGTCACCAACGACGACGGGGTGCACGCGCCCGGCCTGGCCGCATTGGCGCGCGCGCTCGCGCGGTGGGCGGACTCGCACGAGGGTCGTCACGAGCTCGTCGTCGTGGCGCCTCTTGCCAACCACAGCGGCGCCTCCGCGGCGGTCGGCACGGTCTACGAGCGAGAGGTCATCTCCTATCGCCGGGTCCGCATCGCGGGGGCCGACGACGTGCCGACGTACGGCGTGGACGCCACGCCCGCGCTCTCGGTCCTCGTCGGTACCCTCGGAGGTTTCGGGCCCCGCCCCGACATCGTCGTGTCGGGGATCAACCTCGGCGCGAACGTGGGCCGCTCGGTCCTCCACTCGGGGACGGTCGGCGCAACGCTGGCCGGAGCGCAGCTCGGTCTGCGCGGTCTCGCGGTCTCCTTGCGGGCGGGCTTCCCCCCGGAGCAGTGGGAGACTGCGTCGGGCATCGCGGTGGCATTGCTGCCGGCGCTCTGCGACGCACCTCCCAGGACCGTGCTGAACCTCAACGTGCCGTCGGTGCCCTTGGACGAGCTGCGGGGCGTCCGACGCGCGCGGATCAGCACGTCGGGCATCGTCAAGCACGCGAGCAGCAGCATCCTGCACGGCGACGGCGGGCCCGCCCGCGGGGGCGACCCCGATGAAGGGGAGGTCCGCCTCACGCTCGGCACCGCGATCCCCACCCTCGGCCACGCCGACGAGTCCGAGGACCCCGAGGACGACGCTGCGCTCGTGGCCGCGGGCTACGCCGCGCTCACTCCCATCGTCGGCGTGCGCGAGGACACCGACCCGGACTCCGACGAGCTGGTACGTGCAGCGCTCTCGACGGTGCACCGGCTGCTCGGGCGCTGAGCCATCACCGTCCGCCTGGGGGTCGGGGCCGGTGTCACTCCTCACCCGGGCGCGGGGTCCTGCGCCGCTCCTTCGTGAGGGAGCGGCGGTGCTTTCCCTCGAGGCGGCGCGCCCGCCCCGCCGCGGTCGGGGCGGTCGGGCGACGGCGCCGCGGAACCCGGAGCGCCGCGGCGAGCCGCTCGGCGAGCCGCTCCAGCGCGACCTGCCGGTTGCGCGCCTGGGAGCGCTCCTCAGCCGCCGAGGCGCTCACGACGGGACCGAGACGCTCGATGAGGCGCGCGCGCTGGTGCGCGCCGAGGGAGGCGGAGCGCTCGACGTCGAACCGGACCTCGACCCTGCTCGCGGTCCGGTTCGCATGCTGGCCGCCGGGCCCTCCCGGCGTCGTCGCTCGCCAGCTGATCTCGTCGAGCGGGATCTCGAGGGACGGCGAGACTCGCAACACCGCCCGGCGCCCCGACGCGATCCCGCTGCCCTCGTCCGCCCGGCGCCCCGCCGCGATCCCGCCGCCCTCGTCCGCACGGCGGCCCGCCGCGATCCCGCCGCCCTCGTCCGCACGGGCTCCCACCGTCCAAAGCCTAGGGACGGATGACGCAACCGCGAGCCTCCCCAGTTACGCTCGGCGACCATGGAATATCGACACCTCGGACGGAGCGGCCTCGTCGTGTCCGCCATGGCCTACGGCAACTGGATCACCCACGGCGGGCAGGTGGAGGAGGACGCTGCCCGCGCGTGCGTCGAGAAGGCCCTCGAGCTCGGGATCACCACGTTCGACACGGCAGACGTCTACGCGCAGGGTCGCGCCGAGGAGGTGCTCGGGCGCGCGCTGAAGGGCCAGCGGCGCGAGTCGCTCGAGATCTTCACCAAGGTGTACTGGCCAACCGGGCCCGGGGCCAACGACCGGGGCCTTGCGCGCAAGCACATCATGGCGTCGATCCACGGCTCGCTGCGCCGGCTCCAGACCGACTACGTCGACCTCTACCAGGCGCACCGCTACGACTTCGAGACGCCGCTCGAAGAGACCCTCCGGGCCTTCGACGACCTGGTCCGCCAGGGCAAGGTCCACTACGTCGGAGTGTCGGAGTGGACGGCGGACCAGATCGAGTCGGCGTTGCAGATCGCCGACGACATGGGCTTCGACCGCCTGGTCTCCAACCAGCCCGAGTACTCGCTTCTCTGGCGCGTGATCGAGTCCGAGGTGGTCCCACTGTGCGAGCGCGAGGGCATCGGCCAGATCGTCTGGTCGCCCCTCGCCCAGGGGGTGCTGACCGGAAAGTACCTCCCCGGTGCCCCTCCGCCTGCCGGCTCGCGCGCCACGTCGGAGAACGGCCGGAACTTCATCGCCGATCTGCTCACCGACGAGGTGCTCGTGCCGGTCCAGGAGTTCGCCGCCCTCGCGCGCGCTGCCGGCCACACGCCGAGCGCCGTCGCGCTCGCGTGGGTGCTCTCCAATCCCAACGTGTCAGCGGCGATCGTCGGCGCGACCCGTCCCGAGCAGCTCGAGGAGAACGTGAAGGCGCTGGACGTCCAGCTGGAGCCGGAGCTCGCGCGCGCGATCGACCAGGTGCTCGACCCAGTCGTGCGACGCGACCCTGCGCTGACCGAGAGCCCGCCCACCCGGCCCTAGCAACGTCCGTGGGAGCCCCCGCGTCCCGCGGTGGACCGGAGCTGCCCGCGGCGGACCGTCCGCGCCGCCAGCGCGTCGGCGCCTACGGCATCGCCCAGGACCCCGAGGGACGCCTCCTCCTCGTGCGCGCCGCCGACTACCTCTCGGTGGCAGGCATGTGGTTCCTGCCCGGTGGCGGCGTGGAGCACGGGGAGACACCCGCGGACGCACTGAGAAGAGAGGTGCGCGAGGAGACCGGCCTCGCGGTCGGCGGCGTGTCGCTCCTGGGGGTCCTCTCGGACACCTGGCCCATCTTCGACGGGACGCTCCTCCACACGGTCCGGCTCGTCTATCGCATCGACGACTGGCGAGGCACCCTGCGCCACGAGACCGAGGGGTCGAGCGACCTGTCGGCCTGGTTCCTTCCCTCCGAGCTCGGGTCACTGCGCCTCGTCGGCTACGTCCGAGAGGCGCTCGACCGTTTCTCCGGCGAGGCGCGCCGGCGCTGAGTCACTTCCGGGGGGTCGAGCTCTTGGACTTCAGCGGGCAGGCACCGCACTGCGCCCGGCCGGCCGCGCCCGGGGCATGCCCGCCGGCGGCCGTGTGCACCCGGGGTATGCCCGCCGGCGGCCGTGTGCGGCGACCCCGCCTGCAACGGGGCGTTTAGCCTCCTCGGGAGCCGGGAAGGGCCCGTCCATGCAGACGAAGGACCTCGTCGGCACGCGCTACCGGCTCGACCAGCGCATCGCCTCGGGGGGCATGGGCGACGTCTGGGCCGCACGTGACGAGCTGCTCGGACGCCAGATCGCGCTGAAGCTCCTCCATCCTCACCTGGCCGCCGAGCAGGGTTTCCTCCAGCGGTTCCGCGCCGAGGCGCAGGCGGCGGCGCGGCTCTCCCATCCGGGCATCGTCGCCGTCTACGACTACGGCGAAGAGCCCGGCACGGCGTACCTCGCGATGGAGCTCGTCGACGGGGACCCATTGAGCGCGGTGATCCGCCAAAGGGGGCGACTGAGCGCCGAGGAAGCCTTGCACGTCGTCTCGCAGACCGCAGAAGCTCTCGCCGCGGCTCACGCCGAAGGGCTTGTCCATCGCGACGTCAAGCCCGCGAACATCCTTCTCTGCCCTGACGGCCGGGTGAAGGTCACCGACTTCGGGATCGTCCGTGCCATGGACACCCCCACGGTCACCAAAGACGGGACGGTCTTCGGGACCGTCGCCTACATGTCGCCCGAGCAGGTCCGGGGCGAGCGGGTCACCGCCGCGTCCGACCTCTACTCCCTCGGCGTGGTCGCCTACGAGTGCCTGAGCGGGTCACGCCCGTACCACGGCGGCGAGTCCATCGCTGTCGCGCTCGCGCACCTCCACGACCCGGTCCCGCCCCTGCCCGCAGACGTCCCCGCCGGCGTCCGCAGGCTCGTGCTGGGAATGCTCGAGAAGCGTCCCCGCGCCCGGCCGGCGTCCGCTGGCGCCGTGGCCGAGGCCGCGCGCCGGCTCGCCGGTGCCGGCGAGGCACCTTGGGCGCGCGGCGGGGTGCGCGCCGCATCGCCGCAAGGAGGCGTCGACGGGAGCCAGGCGGCCGAGCAGACGGCCCCCGGGGAATTCGGCCTCCCGACCCAGCCGTTCGCCCGCGACGCGGGCTCCGGGCACACGACCCGCGCGGTCACGCTCCCGGGCCTCGCCGAGCCGCAGACGAAGGCGATGGCGCCGCCCCCGCGTCCGACGGTCTTGCGTCCGGGGACTGCGGAGCGCCGGTGGGCTCGGCTCGCAACGGTCTGTGCCGGTGCGCTGCTCCTGGCACTGCTGCTGGCCGCCACCTTCTCGGGCGGAGGAGGAGGCGGCGTGCGCGCACGGCCGGAGGTGACGGTCCCCCGGTTGCAAGGCGTCGCCCTGGGGGACGCCGAGCACCAGCTCGAAGCGCTCGGCCTCCATCCGGTCCTGGGGACCGGCGACCCCTCACCGTCCGCCATCGTCGTGGGCGAGCAGCCCTCCGCCGGAACCCGGGTGCCGCGGGGATCGAAGGTGCGCCTCGTCGTGCGAGCCTCGACCGTCCGCCAGACGACCACCGACACCACGAGCTCGGCGAGCGCCACCACAAGGTCGGCACCGCCTGGCGCCACCACGCCGGGACCCACCCCCCCGCCGAAGGGCCCTCCCGGGGGCGACGGACCACCCGGTCACAGCGGCGGGCCCCCCGGCCGCGGGCACGGCCACTGAGCGGACGCCCGACCTCCAGGACGTCGCGGTCAGCCTCTCGCGCTGAGGACGATCCTCTGGGCGCTCGCGACGGGCACCCCATCGCGTTCGCCGCCCACGAGCCACACGGCACGGCCGACGACCGCCACCGCGGCGTAGGCGACGGGCGCTGCGAGGTGACCGGCCACCCGGAAAGAGTCGTTCGCCGGATCGAACGACCAGATCGTCGAGCCCGAGCTCGGCGTCGTGCCCGGCTCGTTGCTGTCGCCGCCCGCCAGGTAGATGTGCCCCCCGAGCTCGAAGGCGGCGGCACCCTGCACCGCGTGAGGGAGATAGCCCACGACGCTCGCCGAGCCCGTCTGCGGGTCGATCACCTGGACGACAGCGACCTGCTGACCAGGTGGCGGTGTTGTGGTCCCTGTAGGTGTCGTGTACTCGGTTGTCGTGCCGCCCGACGTGGCTTCGCCGCCGAAGACGTAGATCCTGCCCCCGGCGGCCGCGACGGCGGGATAGCGCACGCCAACCGGCAGTGTGACCACCGTCGAGAAGTTGACGCCGTCTTGGGTCGCGAGCACCGCCGGGTCCCCGGCCGCGCCGTCGTAGCCGCCCACGACGTACGCAGTGCCCCCGAGGGTCACCGCCTCGTCGTCCGAACGGGCTTGGGGGAGCTGTCCGGTGACGACGCCGGCGCCGCTGCCCGACGCTGCGCTCGCGACCGGCAGTGTGACGGCCTGGACTGTGGCGACCGGTGCGCTCTGCCCGCCCCCGAAGAGGAAGGCCTTCGCGCCCAGCACCGCGCTCGCTGCATCGTGGGTGGGTGAGGGAAGCGTCGCGATCGACGTCAGCTTCCCGGTCGACACGGAGAGCAGGCCCACGTCCGAGGAGCTGGCTCCCGAGGCGAGCATCCCGCCGAGCAGGACGACCTGCCCCCCCGAGATCGTTGCGGCACCCGCCCTCGACAGAGGCTCGGGGAGGTGCCAGCGAGCCAGCGACGCCGTCACCGACGAGCCGCCAGCCGCTCGAGGCTCGCTCCCAGCACCCCCGGCGCTCCCAGCACCCCCGGGGCTCCTCGGCTTGACACCGGGCGCGGCGGACCCCGGCACCCGCGTCGTCGATCCCGACGATGCGACGAACCACGCGACGAGCCCGACCACGACGACCGCGACGACAGCCGCGAACGAGCGACGCCGGCGCCGTGCGCTGGCCGACTGGGGCATCTGCCAGCCGGACCTGCGCTCGGCGGCGTGGCCCGGACGCCGCGCGGCCGGACGCCGCGTGGGCGGTCGGCCCGTGGGCGGTCGCGTCCGAGGGCTTCTCGAAGAGCTCATCTTGGCGTCCGGTCGACGATGCGCAGGCACCACTGCGCACAGGGGGCGCTTCGCCACCAGCTTGGGACCCAGCGGCACGCACGACGCAGCGCGCCCCGCACGTGCTCGATCTCCGAGCACGTCACGACGGGGTTCCCGATCGGCCGGGCGCGTGCCAACCCTTGGGGTCGACCCCCCCGGGGACCTCCCCCGGCGGACCGTAGGGCTCCCTCGTGAGGACGAACGACGCGAGGTCCAGGTGCAAGACCGCGCCGTCCGCCCCTCGCACCGGCACGAGCCGCTCGCCCGCGAAGGAACCGAGCTTCCCGACGTAGGTGCCGTCGCCTGCAGCCACGAAGTCGCCTTCGTCACCGGGAACCGCGCCGCGCAGCACGAGGGTCGCATCCGCGCCGACCCCGAGGTGGAGCTCGACTGGTCCCCAGTACCAGGTGCCGAGGAGCTCGAGAACCGCCGTGCCGGCCAGCGCGGACGGCGAGAACGGCACGGTCCGGTGCGTCGACGCGAGCGCCGAGAAGAGATCGTCGTAGAGCTCCAGGCGGTGCCCCTGATAGGTCGAGTTCGCGCATGCGACGAGCGTGTCGTTGGACGCCTGGTCGATGAGGAGCATGGCCCAATGGCCGGGCATCGCCCCGGCGTGGCCCACCCGCACGCTGCCTCCCGTGTTGCGCACCTGTAGCCCGAGCCCATACGCCGCGGTCCACGGCTGGCCGGGGACGTCGCTCAGGGCGAGCGGCTCGGCCATCTCCGCCAAGGTCCCAGGCGACAGCACCGCTGCGCGCGCTCCCGAGAGCACACCCGACCAACGAGCGAGGTCGGCGACGGTCGACCAGAGCTGGCCCGCGGGCGCCATGGCTCCGGCGTCGTGCTCGGGCTCGGTGAGCACGAGGGGCGCATGCGGATGGACGGCCAGCCCCTCGGCGTACGGCGCGACGGGACGCACAGAGGTGCGGGTCATGCCGAGCGGCTCGAGGAGCTCGCCACGGACCACCTCCCAGAAGGGAGCGTGACGGATGCGGCTGACGAGCTCTCCGAGTGCGGCGTAGCCGACGTTGGAGTAGTGGAAGCGCCTACCCGGGCGCCACCGCAGATCCTCGCGCCGCAGTGAGGACGCGGCGAGCGACGCGAAGTCGCCTCCCGCCACCCGTTCCCACCAGGGTGCGGGCGTCTCGGCGGGGAGGCCCGAGGTGTGCGAGAGCAGATGTGCGACGGTCACCGGCAGGTCCGCGAGCTCCGGGACGTGCCTGCCAATCTCATCGGAGAGGTCCAGCCTCCCCTCATCGCGCAGCCGCAGGACGCACACGGCCACGAACGTCTTGGATATCGAGCCGATCCGATACTGGGTGTCGTCAGTCGGACCGCCGTCGGGAACGCCCGTCGTCCCCGCAGCCGTCCACCACGTGAGCGAGCCGTCGCGCGCGACGCCGACGACGAGGCTCGGGAGCCGCTGGGACGCCTGCTCCTCCCTCACGCGCGCCGCGAGCCGGCGCGCGAGCTCGTCATCGATGGGACCGGGGGTCGAACCCATGGGACTCATGCTCGCAGAGCCGACATCAGCGCTGCGCCACGCCGTCCTTCCACACACCTCTGACGCGTCCGGTCAGGTCCTCCAGGTCGCGCGGGTCACCGTCGATGACGGTGAGATCAGCAAGGAAGCCGGGCTCGATCCGGCCGAGCTGCTCGTCGACGCCGCAGAGCGCCGCCGCGCTCGAGGTGGCAGCGACCCACGCGTCGAGCGGCTCCATCAGACTGCACGCAGCCATGAGGGAGAGCTCGTCGAGGTTGTGCCCGTGCGGGCCCACGCCGCTGTCGGTCCCCATCGCGATCTTGACGCCAGCCCGGACGGCACGCGCGAACGACTCGGTATGGACGTCGACGACGTCGCGCGCCTTGCGCACGACCAGGTCGGGAAGCCTCGCGCCGCGCTCTGCCGCCGCGATGACCGCACGGGGCGCGGACAGGGTGGGCACGAGCCAGGTGCCCCGCTCGAGCATCATGGAGATCGCCTCGTCGTCGAGAAAGATGCCGTGCTCGACCGAGCGGACGCCGTTGCGCACGGCGGCTTTGATGCCGTCGGTCCCCTGCGCGTGGGCCATCACGAAGCGCCCCGCCGCGCTCGCCTCTTGGACCAGCACGACAAGCTCCTCGTCACGGAAGTGCCCGTGACGAGGATCGTCGTTCGTCGACAGCACCCCGCCGGAGGTCGCGACCTTGATCACGTCGGCGCCGTCCCTGATCAGCTCGCGCACGCGCCGTCGCATCTCGTCGGGACCGTCCACGAGCCCGCCAGGGTTGCCCGGAAAGGCGCGGTCCCAGCCGAAGCAGCCGCCAGAGGGCGCGCGCTGGTCGCCGTGGCCGCCGGTCTGGCTCAGCATCGCGATCGAGATCTGCATGCGCGGGCCCGGTACGAGACCTCGCTCGACCGCGGTCTTCACCCCGAGGTCGGCGCCCGACGCCTCGCGCACCGAGGTGACCCCGCCACGGAGCGTCGCCGACATGTTGGCGATCGCCTCGTAGTAGCGGAGCGAGAAGGGGCGCATCATCCCGGCGAGCAGGTCGAGGTCTCCCGAGAAGGTGAAGTGCACGTGGCAGTCGAACACCCCGGGGAGGACGGTGCCAGCGGTGAGGTCGACGGCGTCATCGCCGTCGAGCCCCCGCCCGACGTCCAGGATCCGGTTTCCTTCGATCACGACGTCGGCGTCGGCGGGAGGCGAGCCCGTGCCGTCGAACACTGCGGCACCCCGCAACACCGTCCTTCGCCTGGTCGTCATCGCGTGCTCTTTCCTTCCGTGCGACCGCCGTGCTCGCGACCGCCTTGCGTGCCACCGCCTTGCGTGCGACCGCCTTGCTTGCGACGCCGCCATCGTGTCACGGTCGGTGCTGATCGGCGCTGGGCACCAAGAGCGCGTGCGCATGCGCCGCCTTGGGCGTCTTGTGGTAGCCCGCGAGCCACGGGCCCACCTTCGGCGCGACCACGATCGCGAGCAGGATCCCGACGCACACCGCGCTCACGATCGCCCACTGCCGCTTGCTCGCGCCGCGGACCTGGCCCCTGGTGCGGCGGTAGAAGTCCCTCGGCGCAAGGCTCGCCACGTCGAGCAGGTGGCCCAGGACGTGGACGACCATTGCGAGAAACCACAGGACGAAGGTCACCTTGTGGACGAGGAGCAGCTCGTTGCGAAGGGGTGTGGCCGTCACCAACAAGGTGGCGATGCCGCTGGCGACGACGGCGATCGTCGACACCACGACGAAGGGGCCGAGCAGCCTGAGCAGCGGGGGCGGCGGACCCTTTCGCCGGTACTCGGGAGCTCCGAGGTAGTACTTGGCGAACCGCCAGCCCGTGCTCCCGATCTTGAGCACGATCACGGGGACGAGCACCATCCCGACCACGACGTGGATGGTGAGGAGCGGGCTGATGCGCAGGATCGTGATGCCTTCGATCGCCAGCAGCACGAGGAGCAGGGCACCGAGCATGGCCGTGAGGCGGCCGTTCGCCTCGACCCCTTCACCGCCTTCTTCGAGAAGGTCCTCGACCCGGACGCCGGAGTCCCTGCGACCGCGCACGACCGCCGCCTCCCAGGCAGCGATCGGCGAGTTGGGGAACTCGTTGTGCCGGACCCGCGTGAGCTGTCGTCCCGAGGAGCTTGCCAGCCACCGGTCGTCCTGGCCGGCTGCCACCGAGCGGGCGGGAGCGGGCGGCGGGCGGCCAGAAGAGCTGGAGAGCCAGCGGACGTTGCCGAGATCGGCGTAGGCGGGCGCGCGATGGCGTCCGCCCGAGCCGTTCGGACGAGGGGCGCTCGGGACGCCCCGACCCGGCCCGCCTCGACCCGGGCTGTCAGCACCCGGGCGGCCTCGACCCAGGCTGTCGGCACCCAGGCGGCCTCGACCCAGGCCGCCAGCACCCAGGCGGCCTCGACCCAGGCCGCCACCAACCAGGCCTCCACCAGCCGGGCGGCCCCCGCCTGGATCGGCTCCAGCGCCTTGCACGTCCTCGGCTGCGGTCGCCTGGATGTAGTTGCGGTAGCGGTGGTACACGGCGACGGCGATGACACCGACCGCCACGACGGCGAGGACATAGCCGATGTCGCTGAAAGCCTTGGCGATCGTGTGCCAGTGGACCCCCACGCCGTAGCCGATGCCGGCCCACGCCCCGTCCCACAGGAGCGAGCCCGCGGCCGTGAGCACCCCGAAGCGCACGAGCGGCACCTCGGCGATGCCCGCAGGCAGGGCCACGAAGTTGCGGATGACCGGAAGCAGCCGGCTGCCGAAGACCCCGAAGCGTTGGTGGCGGTCGTACCAGGCCTCCGCCCGGTCCAGGTCGTGGTGGCTGAGGAGGACGTAGCGACCGAACCGGTCGACTGCCGCGCGCCCCGCGTAGCGCCCCACGGCCCAGGCGATGTACGCCCCGATCACCTCACCGAGGGCTCCGACCACGACGACTCCGGCGAGGCTGAGCTTCCCCTGGGCGGCCAGGGCCCCGGCGAAGCCCATCGTGAGCTCCGAGGACGTCGGCACGCAGCAGGACTGCAGGACGCAAAGGACGAAGATCGCCGCATAGCCGGCGGTCGAGACCAGATGGGTGAAATTCAGCAGCGCGAGCACGCCGGTGTCAGGCAATGTTTCTCTCGGGGGTGGTTCCGGGTGATGGGGTCGTGGGGGTGGGTGGTGGTGCTGGGCGGTGGATCAGCCGGTACACGCAGAACGGCTGTCCGAGCCACGATGGTAGGCAGCGCGCGACGACCAGCGGTCCTCGCGCCCATATCTCACGCCCGGATCTTGAAGAACAGGTAAAGGCCCCGTCCAGGGAGGATGCATCCCCAGGGCCCGGCGGCGTTCACCTGGCACGCCATCCGGGGCTCCCGAAAGGTCATAGGGCCAGGTGGCGAGGCCGCCCGGCGCGTCCCAGGTCGGTGTCCTCGACGAGCGTCTGCCCGTCGGCTCGGCCGAGAGACGACCTCCGTCCCTGCGGGCTTTCCTGCGGGCTTTCCTGCGGGCTTTCCTGCGGGCTTTCCTGCGGGCTTTCCTGCTGGATACCGGGTAGGGGTATACTTGGCCCAAGTGGGTGAAGAGCCCAAGTGGGTGAAGAGAGAGACAAGGAGCGTGCGATGCCGGAGACCACCGTCTACACGGTGCCAGGGATGTCCTGCGACCACTGCAAGCACGCAGTGAGCGAAGCCCTTTCCTCGGTGCCTGGCGTGCGCACCGTCGAGGTCGACATCGACACCAAGGTCGTCACGATCCTCGGGGACGGTCTCATCGATTCGGCGCTGCGCGCCGCGATCGAAGAGGCCGGCTACGAGGCGGAGTGACTAACACCCCCATGGCAGCCGTCGGCACCGAGGCTCAGGCGCCCTCACGCGCACACGTCGAGCTCGCCATCGGCGGGATGACGTGCGCGTCGTGCGCCGCGCGCATCGAGAAGCGGCTCAACAAGCTCCCGGGAGTCGACGCCACGGTCAACTTCGCCTCCGAGCAGGCCGCGGTCGCCTTCGACCCCGCGCAGGCGAGCATCGAAGAGCTGATCGGTGCGGTCGAGGCCGCCGGCTACGACGCCAGCCTCCCAGAAGCCGTCACCGACGAAGATCCTGCCCGCCCTTACCGGCGAAGGCTGCTCCTCGCCGTCTCCTTGAGCGTCCCTTTGGGGATCTTCGCCTGGATCCCGGCATCGCGCCCACCCGGCTGGGCGTGGATCTCGCTCGCCCTTGCGACCCCGGTGGTCTTCTACGCCGGGTGGCCTTTCCACCGCGCCGCCGCGCAGAACGCCCGCCACGGCGTGGCCACGATGGACACGCTCATCTCGGTCGGGACGCTGTCCGCGTGGGTGTGGTCGGCGGTCGTGGTCACCGCGGGGATCTCGACGAACGTCTACTTCGACACGGCCGGAGCGATCACGGCTCTGATCCTTCTCGGGCGCTACCTCGAGGCGAAGGCGAAGCGGCGGTCGGGGGAGGCGATCCGCAAGCTCGTCGAGCTCGGGGTCAAAGAGGCGCATCTCCTCCGCGAGGGCGAGGAGGTGCTGGTGCCCGTCTCGGCGCTCAATCCGGGCGACCGGTTCGTCGTGCGGCCCGGCGAGAAGGTCGCGACCGACGGAGTGGTGGTCTCGGGCACCTCGGCGATCGACCAGTCGATGCTGACTGGCGAGCCGGTCCCCGTCGAGGTCGGCGCAGGCGACGCGGTGGCCGGCGCGACGGTCAACACGTCGGGCCGCCTCGTGGTGGAAGCGACGCGCGTCGGGGCCTCGACCGCGCTCGCGCAGATCACCCGGCTGGTCGCCCAGGCCCAGGCGGGGAAGGCGCCCGTCCAGCGCCTGGCGGACCGGGTGTCGGCGGTCTTCGTGCCGGTCGTCATCGCGGTCGCCACGCTCACCTTGGTGGGATGGATCCTGCTCGGCTCGGCCTCGGTGGCCGCCGCCTTCACCATCGCGGTGGCCACGGTCGTGATCGCCTGCCCGTGCGCCCTCGGGCTCGCGACCCCCACCGCGCTGATGGTCGGCACCGGCAGGGGCGCGCAGCTCGGGATCGTGATCAAAGGCCCGGAGATCTTGGAAGAGACGCGCCAGGTCACCACCATCGTGCTCGACAAGACCGGCACCTTGACGGAGGGGAGGATGGCCGTCTCGGCGCTCGTCCCCGCCGACGGCGTCGACGGCGAACAGCTCGCGCGCCTGGCCGCGGCCGCCGAAGAGCCGAGCGAGCACCCCATCGCCAGGTCGATCGCCGCATTCGGCCGGGAACGCCTCGGGCGCCTTCCCAGCGCCGAGGAGTTCTCCGCGGCGGCCGGCCTCGGTGTTGAGGCGGTTGTCGAGGGCCATGCGGTGGTGGTCGGTCGCCCGTCGTTCCTCGGCGAGTGGGGCCTGGCGCTGCCGGGGCGTCTCGCCGAGGAGGCCGAGCACCTCGAGTCCAAGGGTGCGACCGTGGTGGGGGTCGCCGCCGACGGCGCCGTCCTCGGACTGATGGCAGTGGCCGACCGGGTCAAGCCGTCGAGCCGGCGGGCCGTCACGGAGCTGCGGGCGCTCGGGCTCACCCCGGTCCTCCTCACCGGCGACAACGAGCGGGCCGCCCGAGCCGTCGCCGACGAGGTCGGGATCGACCGCGTGCTCGCCGGCGTGCTGCCCGGCGACAAGGCGACCGAGATCGCCCGCCTCCAGGGCACGGGCGAGGTCGTCGCGATGGTCGGCGACGGCGTCAACGACGCTCCCGCCCTCGCCCAGGCGGACCTGGGCATCTCGATCGGCACCGGCACCGACGTCGCGATCGAGGCCTCCGACGTCACCTTGGTCTCCGGCGACCTCCTGGCCGCAGCGGACGCGATCCGTCTCTCCCGCGCGACGCTGCGCACGATCAAGGGCAACCTTCTCTGGGCGTTCGGCTACAACGTCGCCGCGATCCCGCTGGCAGTGGCCGGCGTGGTCAACCCGATCGTCGCTGCGGCCGCCATGGCGTTCTCCAGCGTCTTCGTGGTCACGAACTCGCTGCGTCTGCGCCGCTTCTCCCGCGTCGAGGAGGGACGATGACGAGCACCGGCTCAGCCCGAGACACAGACGAGGCACGCCATGCGCCCGGAGCTCGCGAGCTCGCGGCTCCCGTGCACGGCTACGTTGCCGAGGGGGACAAGGAGTCGCTCATCAGGCGGATGCGCCGGATCGAAGGCCAGGCCCGCGGGATCGAGAAGATGATCGCCGAGGACCGTTACTGCATCGACATCCTCACCCAGGTCGCCGCGATCGAGACCGCGCTCGAAGCCGTCGCGTTCAAGATCCTCGACGATCACGTCAACCACTGCGTGACGCGAGCGCTTGCGTCGGGAGACGAAACCGTCGCCGCAGAGAAGAGCAAGGAGCTGCTCGAAGCTGTGCACCGATTCGTCCGGACCCGCTGAGCGCGCCGGCGGGCCGACGTCACCGGACGCGGTTTCTCATCACGTGTGGAACCGCGTAGAAAGTCAGTGAGAAACCGCGTGCGGTGACATGCTCCCAATAGTTAGCACCCCTGGCTGGCTGAGGTAGCTGACCTTGGCCACCGGCATGCCGGCCGGGGTGGCCGCACAGTCGTCGCCTATGACGGTTCCCGCCGGCTGGTACCAAGACCCACACGACCCTGCACGAGTGCGGTGGTGGGATGGGACCAAGTGGACGGAACACCAGCAGTCGCTGACCAGTCCGCCGTCTGCGATGACCCCGTCGCCGGCTCCAATCCCTTCACCGACGGCACCTTAAGCGCCCGTCCCATCCCCACCGGATGCCCGAGCCCCAAGAGCTCGCCCGCCGGCGACTGCCAGTACCCTGTTGAACCCGCTGACAAAGTCGACCTGTCCCGAAGTCGCGCCCGGCTCGATGACCCGGCAATCAGTCAGACGGCTGCGGCCCCTCGAGGCCGGCGGCCAGTGCCGGGCGCACCGACTTGGTGTCGGTGTAGGCGTCGAGCTCCCGGCGGGCCGTGGCGATGGCTGCCAAGAGTTCAGGGTCGCCGGTTGCCTGGGCGACCTGGGCTCGTGCTGCCTCGATCGGAGCCGTCTGCGCTTTAGCTGAGGCCAGCGCGTTCTCGGCTACGTGGATGCGCTGGGGCCGCTGCGCTTCACTGGCGGGAGCCTGGGCCGCGGCGGTGTTGATCGCTGCGGCAAAGGAGCGGATCCGGGCGCCCTGGTCCGGCGGGCACTTCACCACGCACGAGAGCCGGGGTGACTCGATGCGCAGATACAGCTCTCGGGTATCGATCTTCTTGGTCTTCTTGAACCCTGCTCCCCCGACCACCGCCCCCACCGGTCCGGCGACAAGAAAGCCGGCCCCGGTGCGCGTCAGGGTGGCCCGCTTAGTCACAGCCAGGTTGCCGGCGGTGTCGACGTGGGCTCGCACCCCGATGAGCGGCACCGTGCCCTGCGGGGTGGCGATGGTCCGTTCGTAGAGGGTGACGCCGCGGCAGCGCCGCAGCCGCTTGCCGTTGGGATCGCGAAGGGCCGCCAACTGGGCCTCGGCGTCGGCTACGGCCTTGGCGTAGGCGCTCTGGCGCCGGGTGAGCTCGGCCTGGGCCGCGGCGACGGCCGACCGGTGGGCCCGTTCGGCTTCGTGCAGCCGGTGGCGCAGGGTGTGCGACTGGCGGCCGCTCTTGGCCGCGTCGATCAGGAGCCCCCCGGTCGCAGCGACCAGCAGCCAGAGGATCCACAAGACGGTGGCCGACCAGACGAGCTGGGCCATGAGCACCAGGGCGATGCCCCTGAAGTGCTCGAGGGACGACCGGGCCCAGCCCGTGGCCCGGGCGACGGCCTTCGAGTAGCGACCCATGATGCCCCCTCTTCTTGCGCGCTGTTCGCAATGTTAGGAGCCGGGCGCGACGCCTGCCACGGGTGACTGGCCCGGTGGACGCGGGCGGAGGACGGATCGTGTGCTCAGAGGAGCAGCGGCCGCGCTCAACGGCCGTGCGTGGTGGTGGCGGAGTGTTCGAGAAGTAAGTCCCGCAACCGAGAGGTGCGTACGACAACGAACCGGCCAGCTACCCCGTCTATATCAATGTTGAGGGCAGGGCATTGTGGCTCGCAACCAGCCACTCCTCGGCGGCTGTGGCGTTGACTGCTGAGAGCCTGTGAGCCCCGCAATGCCACTGCTTCTCCAGGAAGATGTTGACGACTGTGTCCTCGAAGACGACCACGTGCATGGGCGTGCACGGCTCGAACAACGCTGGAGCGATGAAGAGCTCACCGCGGTAGACGACGTGGCCGAGGTAGATGGGAACACTGAATCCTTCGACGCTCCATCCCCAGATCGGGGGTTCGGCGCGCTGTGCGAGGAGGACCACACGCTCGGCAAGGGTCAACCACGCGTCACTCCTATCCGGTGCGCCCAGGGTGACGCAGGCCGTCCGATCGCGCCCCTCCGGAGTTGTCTCGGGGTCCCAGTCGAGATTGTCGAGCGCGCCGGTGCCCGGCAAGCACGGCTGCCTCGCAAGGTCAAGTGGGCCTGAGCGCCACAGGGCTTCTTCAGCATCGTAGTCGGCGTCACTCGGGTAGACGGGCGGGTTGGCTTGGTTACGGTATGTGCTCATGGGCACTACTTGTCAGCCGTCGTCCGCAGGTGGCAGTCGCCGAAACGGCGGTTTTGGGCGCATTCTCCGCGCGTGGTGCTGATTCCGATGAATCCGGACGCTCATTCCGACCGAATCCGGACAGCTGGTCCGATGGAATCCGGACACGGGGCGCCGGAGGCCGCGTAGCGGCCGACGTCGACGGTCAGCGGTCTCCCGACTTCACCTCCTCTTCGCTGTCGGTCTGTGATTGGTTCTTCGTCTCCTCCGAGCGCGCCCGCCGGGTCTTCGGCGCTGAGGACTGTCGGCGAAGCGACTCTCCCTCGAGTGCGATCCGGTGGGCATGCTGCAGCAGGCGATCGAGTATGGCGTCCGCGATCGTCGCATCGCCGATCGACTCGTGCCAGTGGGCGACAGGCAGCTGGGACGCTGCGATCGTCGCTCGCAGCTGGTGGCGGTCCTCCACCACCTCGAGCAGGTCCGCCGCCTGCTGGATGTCACAGGGCCGGATGAACAGATCGTCGACGACGAGGACCTCGACACGAGCGAGAGACGCCATGAGCTTCGCCAGCCGTCCATCCGCGCGAGCGAGTGCCAGATCCTCGATCAGGCGCGGGGCTCGGACGTAGAGTGCTGGGTGCCCGTGGCGGATCGCCGCGTTGGCGAGCGCGCAGGCGACGTAGGTCTTCCCCACGCCGGTCGGACCCGTGACGACGACGTTGTGATGCGCACCGACCCAGTGCGACTCGGCGAGGGACAGGACGAGGGATCGGTCGAGACCCCGATGCGCGCTGAAGTCGACGTTCTCGATGACCGCGTCGCAGCGCAGCTTGGCCGCCTGGAGGAGCCGGCGCAACCGGCGGTTCTTGCGCTCACAGAGCTCCTGGTCGACCAACAGGCCGAGTCGCTCTTCGAAGGCCAGTCCGTCGTAGAGCGTGCTCGTTCGCTGCTCCTCGAGGCTCCGGGCCATGACTGTGAGCTTCAACTCGCGCAGTCCCTCGATCGTGGGGCTCATCAACATGGGTGCTCCCTTCATTGGTAGTAGTCGCCGCCACGCACGTTTCGGTGTTGACGGCGGTGCTGGGTCAGCTGGCTGGTGGTCTCGGTGGGAAGTGGCTGGCGGTCGAGGCCGTGCTCGAGAATCGACTTGACCGAGGTGTAGGAGTAGGCGTTGAGGGCGCTCGCTCGCCGGCACGCCGCCTCGATGCGGCTGGGCTCGTAGTGCTTTGCGAGGCGGATCACACCGAGGATCGAGCGGTAGCCGTGCTCTGGGTGGGGACGCAGCTCGATCAGCTTCTTGGCGAACTGGGCGGTCTCGGGCCCGGTCTTCTCCGCCCAGGCGATCATCCGAGACGGCGTCCACTCTTGGTGGCGGCGATGGGACTCGGGCATGTGCTGTGGTGTCGTGGTGAACCCGCCGACCTTGAAGGATCGTATGTGGGACGCCACTCGTCTTCCCTTGAAGAACACCTCGATGCTTGCTGCAGACGTGCGCACGTCGAGCCGCTTCCCCACGAGCTGGTGGGGAACCGAGTAGTAGTGGTGATCCACGTCGACGTGGTAGTCGATATTGCAGGACACCTGCTTCCATCGGCCGATCACGTAGGGAGAGGCCGGCAGGGGCGTGAGGGCGGGGCGGTCGATCGCCTCGTAGAGGGTGCGGCGAGAACCCTCCAGCTTCTTGAACGGCTTGTCGTTGATCGCCTCCACCAGCCCGGCGATCCTGCGGTTCAACTGGCCGAGCGAGGTGAAGCGTTCGTTTCGGAGCTTGGCCAGGATCCATCGCTCGCAGAGGAGCACGGCCGCCTCCACCTTGGCTTTGTCACGTGGTCTGTAACTTCTCGCCGGGATCACCGCCGCGCCATAGTGGGTAGCCATCTCCTCGTAGGTCCGGTTGAGCTCAGCCTCGTAGCGGTTGGGCTTCTTCACGCCGCTGCGCAAGTTGTCGTCAACGAGGATCTTGGCCGCACCATCCATGTACTCGAAGGTGTGCACGTTGGAAGTGACGAAGTCTGTGAGCCCCTGGGTCGCAGTCGCCTCCGCGTAGACGTAGGACGACGCGCCGAGGGCGGCGACGAACAGCTGGGCTGTGACGAGCACCTCGCCGGTCAGGTAGTCGTAGACGGGGATGGTCGGCCCGGCGTAGTCGATGAAGAGCTTCTCTGTGGCACGGTGCTCCTGGCGCATCACGACGCCGAGGGTCTTGGTCCACTCCCGATACAGGTTGCAGAACTGGCTGTAGGCGTAGCCGTCGGGATGGGCCTCTCGGTATTCCTCCCACAAGAGCCACTTGGTCACACCGGTCCTTGCGAGCTCGGTGCGCACGTAGTTCCAGTCCGGCACGGCACGCGTTGTCGTCGGCGGCGCCACAGAGGGGAACAGGCGGTGCTCGAGGGCAGCTGTGTCGAGCTCGGCGGGCAGCGGCCAGCTGAGCCCGGCGGCCTTCGCGCGCTTCACGTGGTCGGCGACCGTGGAGGCCGCCAGGTGGAGCGCGTCGGCCACCTGCCGGCGGGTGAGGCCCATCGCGAACGTGAGCCGGAGAACGTCTCGGATCTTTCGCATGTCGCTGCGGGGACGTGGTGACACCGCTGCCTCCTCTCGTCGCCCCCCACGGCGGGGGGAACGAGATGAAGGTGCTGCGTCGGCTCAGCTCAGCGGTGGATCCTCCGGGTCAGGCCTGGCGCGTCCGGATTCGTCGGAACGCTGTCCGGATTGGATCGGAACGCTGTCCGGATTCCATCGGAAGGGCTCGCGAGATAACTACGCGGACACAAGATGTAGTGGTTGGATGGGTGGTAGGTTCACCAGGAGAAATGGACATCTCTGCAGGTCACCGCATCGGCACTGCGACAGAAGATGTTGGGGCCGCGTAGACAGCTCGCGAGCCCTTTCCATCGGAACAGCTGTCCGGATTGGGTCGGAATTCACACGTGGTAGGGAAAGACCGCTCGACGCGCGGACATGGGACCCCTTGCCGGCGCCCCCGGACGGGCACCGGGCGGCTGGGTCGGTCACTCAGCGATCACGAGCAGCCGGGTACTGCCTCGTCGCTTGGCGGACCCGGTCTCTCCGGCATCTGGCGGAGCCAGGCGCGCGGCGGGCGGAGAACCTCGAGGCTCTCGCTGATTCCTCGCAGGCGCGCCCCGGTGTCATTCGTGAGGAAGACGACCCGCGCACCGGTCATGTGCTGCACCTCATGGGCGACGTCGAGGATCTCCTCGTCGGCGTCGTCTGGCCGGTAGCGAGGGCGCTCAGCAAGGAGGATCTCAAGGGTGGCTGTATCGCGAATGGCCACCGGCCCCTTGTCGCCTTGCGGAAAATGCGCCTCGATCCACGGCAACAGGTCCCGCGCTGCCCGGGCAAGGCGCCCCGAGTCGCTGTACTTCTTCATGTCGAGCTCCTCGATCACCCGCAGCGGCAGGAGCAGCCTGGCGTTGTCACCGAGAACCGGCTTCCAGGCGATGCTGTCGGGGCGCTGGCAGTGCAACAGGATGTTGGAATCCGGAAGTACCGGCACACCGGGTGCCCTTCGCATGCGGTCCCGCGTGGCCTTGAGCTGGTCGGCAAGCTCTCGGAAGGTGTCAGCCTTGGCGTTGACTTCGGCGTTGACCAGTGCGAGGAGCTGGGTACCCGCCGGCATCGAGCAGACGTCGCGGTGCTGCGGATTGGAGAAGAGGGCGGCCGCGTCCTCGGGCCGGAGGAAGCTGTGGAGTTCCTGCTCGGTCCTCGTTGCCCAGAGCACGTACTGGTCGCGCACCTTTGTCGCCGGGGTGCCAGCCGGGATGGCGTTGTACGTGTTCCACCCGAGCGCTGTGAGGCGCTGGGCGGCCTCGTCCACGTCGGCGCCGGGCCGCAAGCGCAGCTTCACCGCGCACTCCGCGTCATGGCTTGAGGAAGACTTCCACCGAGTGGCGCGAATTCGCCGGCGCTCGTGACGATCTCGGCATAATTGCGCTGGGTGAGCCCCAGACAAACGTCGAGATCACGATGGCGCCTGGCCAGCCGAGCGTTCACTGCCGCGATGGTGTCCGCCGAGAACACGAGCAGCGCCCGGGCATCGAGAGCCTCGTAGACGACCAGTGCGAAGCGTTCGCAGCCGCCCCGGAAGTCGATGAGAGGCTCGTTCACCCAAGCACCAGCAGGATTCGCCACATAGCGCACCTGCACCGTGCGGCCCTGCGGGTCGCAGAAGTCCCAGCCCTTCTGCACTCGGTTGGTCGCAAGGGTGCCGCCGAGCTGGGCGTGGGCGATCCGCTCGGCGAACTCGGCGAGCGGGTCGCGGTTGGACCCGTCGGTCCCAATCGCGGTCAGCAGGGCGCGACGCGCAGCGCGGTACTGGCGAAGGGCAGCGAGCAGGCGTTCGGCCTCAACGACAGGCCCCTCGGTTGGCCCAGGCGACTCGCCGTCTACCGCGTCTCGATCTGTCACAGTCATGGCGTCGTCTCACCTGGTGACTTCGCTCGCTTTGAGAGGATCTCGCGAGCACGATCCGCGTACTCTCTCCACGTCCACCCGTTGGGCTCCTTGGAGTCGGCGATCGACTTCATGGTCCACAAGTCGAGAACGTAGAGCCCGCGCTCAAGCGCCAGCAGCTTGTCCTTCGAGGAAGCCGACTTACGGAGGCACTTCCGCGCCCAAGCGTAGAGTTCCCAGTCCTGGTTCAAGGGAAGGCTCTTGCCATCGAGGGTTGGGTCGCTCGCCCACTTCGGCCCACAGACCAACCCGATGACGGCGAAGCGGACACGGCGATCGAAGATGAAGTGCTCGCCGCGCCACAGTGCCGCAAGGATCGCCGTTGCCGTCGGAACACCGACCCCGGGAATGGAAGTGAGTGCACGCCACATCTCGGGTTCTTGCCGATTGCCCGGATCGACCTTACTTGTCATGGCAACGGTCTGGCCGCGCGTCGGGATCGTGAACGAGTCACGCGACGGCGGGGCGGCAGAAGGGATCGTGACGCCAACACCGATGGGGCTCTGGCGCTTGAAGTTTCCGACGCCCACGAGAAGGTGGTGCCACTCGACGCCCCCGTCGTCGGGGCCGTCGGCCGCGGCAAGGAACCGGGACCCCAAGGCCTGGAGGTTCTGCCACTCCTTACGCCAGTCGACGTCCTTGTAGTCGTCACCCTTCTTGTCGCGGTCCCAACAACTCTCGAGCAAGCGGACTGTTGCGGCCTCGGTGAGCGGCGCGCTCGGTGCCAGGTCGCTGATGGAGAACCGGGACTTTCCCAAGACTTGCTACTCGGTCGTGTTCGGCTCTGGGGGCTCGGCGCGCAGCTCTCGGTAGGTCTCACGCATCAGCTCGCGTTCCACCACTGCGGCGAGATCCGGCTTCGACAGCAACAGCTCGTACAGGCGCCGGTTGCGCTCCTCCTGGTCGAGGACCGCACCCTTGAACACCGTCCCGAACTCGAGCGCGTAGTTGTCCTCGGTGTTGGCGTTCGCGAACGCCTTCAGATCCTCTCGGTCGAGGAGGCCCACCTTGATCTTCTCGAACTCCAGGCGGTCTGAGTCATCGAGGTCGGCGCCGAAGCGCTCGTTGATGACTTCGATCACCGTTGCCAGGCTTTCAAGTTCCTCGGGCAGCGGTCCGCCCGAGTGGCCCTGACCCGGGAACGGCTTCCCGGCTTCGATGTCGTCGGCAGTGAGCTCGAGTGTGGCTCGACCAGCCTCCTCCAGCCGCAGATGGGTGAGGACCAGATCACTCCCGAGCTCGAGAGCGCCGGACACCTGGTTCGGAAGACAGGCAACGAGTGCCTTGGCGTAGACATAGAGCCGTTCAAGCTCCGCGTCGGTCCAAGGCATCACCTGAGACAGGAACGAGTACGCCCGGATGAAGCGGTCGAGGGCGTCGCGTAGCTCCGCCTGCGCATCGTCATCGAGTGCGTTGAAGCGCTCGACCGCCGGATCGACGTTGGCGTAGATGACCTTCAGGCTGCGCTTGGCCGGATCAACGCCAAAGAAAGCGTCCGATGCCGCGACGATCTCGGCGTCGTCCAGGATGCCGACGGTCAGGATGCGGTTGCGAAGGTCGTAGAGGACGTTCGGGTCCGTGGGTTCGGTGATGACGGCCTCGTAGTAGCGCTGGAAGGCCTTCTGCACCTCCTCGGCCGAGTTGCGGAAGTCGAGGACGAAGGTGGCGTCCTTGCCCGGGGCCTTCCGGTTCAGGCGAGACAGCGTCTGCACGGCGTTGAGCCCGCGCAGCTGCTTGTCCACGAACATGGTGTGCAGGTACGGCTCGTCGAATCCCGTGAGGAACTTCTCTGCCACGACGAGTACCTGGTAGTCTTCTGGCGAAAACGGCGGGTTGGGCACGCCTTGGAAACGCCCGGCGGTCTGAGACTCGGGAAACTCGTTCATCTTCGACTCGGTCTGCTCTGTGCCGAGGTCGTCGACCACCGTCCCCGAAAACGCCACCAGCGCGTGCACATCGGTGATGTGGTTGTCGGTGATGTGCTTGTCGATGGCCTGCTTGTAGCGCACCGCGGCAGGCCGGGACTCGGTGACGACCATGGCCTTCGCTCGGCCACCGAGTGCTTTCGCCGTGTGCGCCCGGAAGTGCTCGACGATGATGGCCGCCTTCTGTGAGATGAGGGTCGGGTTCTTCGAGATGTAACGCCAGATGGCCGAAGCAGCCTTGCGGACATCTACCTCCTCGGCGGCCGCGTCCTCAGAGGCTGCGTTCAGGCGGAAGTAGAGGTTATAGGTCGTGTAGTTCTCAAGGACGTCGAGGACGAACCCCTCCTCGATGGCCTGACGCATCGTGTAGAGGTGGAACGGCCCCTTCACGCCACCCTCGCCGAGGGTACCGAACAGCTCGACGGTGCGGTCCTTGGGCGTCGCGGTGAAGGCGTAGTAGTTGAGGTTGGGCTGGCGGCCCCGTGCCGCCACCACTGCAGCAAGGGCGGTCTCCGAGTCGATCTCTTCGTCGGCGAGCTCTGCTGTCGGGTGTCCGGCGCCCAGGGCCTGCTTCAAGGCGTTGGCCGCGTCCCCGGTCTGGGAGGAGTGTGCCTCGTCGACGATGATGGCGTAGTTCGCCTTCGAGACGTCCGCTTCGCCCAGCTTTGTGATCACGAACGGGAACGTCTCCAACGTGACGGTCACGATGTGGGCACCACCGGTGAGGGCTTCGGCGAGCTCTTGGGACTTGGGGCCGGACTTCCCCTCGACAGAGACGATGGTCCCCCGCACGCTCTCGAACTGCTGCACCGTCGCCCGCAGTTGCGTGTCGAGGACCCGGCGGTCGGTGACCACGATGACCTTGTCGAACATCTTGGTGTCGTTGTCGTCGTGGAGCACCGACAGGCGGTGGGCCAGCCACGCGATCGAGTTGGACTTGCCAGAACCCGCCGAATGCTCAACCAGAAACGCGTGGCCGGGACCTGTGGCCCTGCTCGCCTCGACGAGACGGGTCACCGCGTCCCACTGGTGGAACCGGGGGAAGATGACCGAGCGAGGCTTTCCCTTACCGGCGTGGAACGACTCGACGAACGATCCTAGGATGCCGAGCCAGGGGTGGTAGGCCCAGATCTGCTCCCACAGGTACGAGGTGGCGTAGCCATCGGGGTTGGGTGGGTTCCCCTCCCCGCAGGAGAGCTTGCCGGGGTCACTGCCGCGGTTGAACGGCATGAACTCGGTCGCCTTCCCCGCCAATGCCGTCGTCATGTACACGAGGTGGGGGTCCACAGCGAAGTGGACGAAAGCGCGTCGAGCAAAGAGGAGCTCCCTCGGATCCCGGTTTGTCTGGTACTGGATGATGGCATCGGTCACATCCTGGCCGTTGAGCGGGTTCTTCAGCTCGGCGGTGGCGACCGGGAGGCCGTTTACGAAGAGACAGAGGTCGATGCTGTTGGCGTTGTCGGTCGAGTAGTGGAGTTGGCGGGTGACCGTGAGGCGGTTTCTCTCGTACAGATCAGCCAGCGTCGGGTTGAGCCCAGAGGCTGGCTTAAACTGGCAGAGCGAGAGCCGGATCCCCTTGTCTGTCACGCCATGGCGGAGCACGTCGACGGTCCCTCGTTCGTCGATCGAAGAGGCAAGGCGGGAGACGAAACCCTGCTGTGCGGTATCGGCTTCGCCCCCATAACGGGTGATGAGCTGGTTCCAGCGCGCGCCCTGGGTGTGACCGAGATAGGCGAACAGTTCGGCCGTGTCGAGACCAAGCTTGCGGTCGTAGTGGCTGTCCGCGCCCTGGGAGTACCCGCCCTCCGTCGTCAGCCACGCGACGATGTTTGTCTCGAGCTGTTTCTCCTTCACGTGCGCCGGCATCAGGCCGCTCTCCCCAGCGCCTCTAGCCCGCCGGTCACTGCTGCGGTGATGAGCGCTTGACGATGCTCGCGGAGAAGGCGTCCTTGGTTCTCAACCTCTTCAAGTAGTGCCATGAGGTGCGCCTCAGACTCGTCGAGTACGTCCGCGATCCTTCGTTGTTCGCTACCTGTCGGCATCCACACCGTCTCGCGTCCAAGAGCAGCCTGCGTAAAGATCGGTAGCGTCGTATTTGGAGCGATCGCTGCCACCCGATGTCCCAACGCCCAAAGCGTCCACGCCAGAAAACGAGCATCTACACCGTCACCGGGAACCACGGCGGTCATCTGCTGGTTACACGAACCTGGCTCAAGCAGCTGCGCAACGCGTCCAATCGTGGCTCCGATCGTTACCATCATGGTTGCCTTCGCGGGAATGAGCGGCGCTTCTCCGTCATCGATCGCCTCTTTGCTGAGCAACTTGACGGGTTGTCCCAGGCTCAGGTGTCGGTCTACCGAGGAAGGGCTATACCAAGGTACGGTGCCCTCTTCGAAGTACTCAGGTCGAACCGTCGGAGGCGTTCCGCCAGTCTGAATAGATTTTACTGCTCGCTTCAATGCGACGGCAGCTGATACATCGTGCGCGGTAGTGGCCAGGGTCTCCAGGACGAGTGCACGATGGCGCTCTTCAGCTAGCGCGGCGATTGCTTCCTGTTCTACAATGAGCTCGTCGATCCGTGCAGTTTCGGCGTCGAGGTAATGGGCAATCCGTTCTTGTTCCTCGCATGGTGGAACTGGAGCTGCAATGTCGGCGATGTCTGACCCATTGACAGCCGGGTAGCTGACACCAATCGACCGGGCTACAACTTCGTCTACAAACGCCTTGCTCCGGAGCCACCAGTAGAGGAAGCGTGGGTGCATTCCACGCTTAGCAGTGATGGTAGCAAAGCCAGTGGATACGATAAGGTCGTTCGCTGGCGTCGGAACTTGCGCTATGGCACGAAGATACGTACGGACCATGGAAACGATCGAGTCTCCTTCAGCAACAATCCTCCGCGCCCGACTCGGTGCATCGGCGAACGTCATCTCTTCCGTTTCCAGAATGCGACCAAGCCGATCAACACATCCGATGTCGATGTAGCGAAAGGTGAAGTCCGGGTCCGTATCCTCGGGCAAAGATGAACGGTTAATCTGAGCAACGTCCTTCAAGCGACAGCGTTCCCAGTGCGCGGGCCATGAGCTGAGGGAAGACCACACTGGCAAGGCTTGATAGCGTAGTCCCGTAAACATCGTTACTCGGCCACCTCCGACAGCAGTTCAAGGATGCGGGCCTGGCTCGCCTTGATGTCAGCGTCGATCTCGGCGAGCGGACGGGGCGGCACGTACTTGTAGAAGTAACGGGTGAAGGGGATCTCGTACCCGACCTTCGTCTTGGACTCGTCGATCCAGGCGTCAGCCACGAAGGGCGTGACCTCACGCTCTACGAATGCTTCGATGTCCTCGTTGAGAGGCACGTTCTCGGTGTCGCGCAGCTCAGAGTCAGACTCGATGCGGCCTTTCGGGCCTCTGGCCGGTTCTGCAGAAGGGTCTCTGACGGCCACAGCCGAGAGAACGGCCTTCCTCAGTGGGGCCGACACCTTTGCGAGTTTCGCAAAGACGGGCACTAGAGCCGCTTCCATGGCAGCTGCGGTGGTGTAGCTCTGGCCGACGAGGCCGCGCAGACCATCAACGAGAGCCGCGGTCTCGTCCTCGGCGAGGCCCGCAACCGGTTTCGCGGACGCAATCTGCTCGAGGCCGGCGTCGGTCACCTCGTAGCGCACCCGGAGCGGGCGCTCGACGGTGATCCTGCGATACCCGAACGCTTCGTTCGCCAGCACCCGCGAGCGTTCACCTTCGACGAAGGACTCGTAGACGGAAACGACCTCGGCGATGTGCGCGGGCAGGAGCTCGTTGCGCTTGTTCCCGAGGCTCTTTCGCATCTTGGCGAAGAGGTCCCGGGCGTCGATGAGCTGCACGTAACCCTGTCGCTCCGGACGCTTGCGGTTCGTGAGGAGCCAGACGTAGCTGAAGATGCCGGTGTTGTAGAAGAGCTGGTCGGGAAGGCCGACGATGGCCTCCAGCCAATCGTTCTCGATGATCCACCGGCGGATCTCACTCATGCCCGATCCGGCGTCCCCGGAGAAGAGCGGGGAGCCATTGAAGACGATGGCGATCCGGCTGCCACCCTCCTCGACCGGGCGCATCTTGGAGAGCATCTGGCAGAGGAAGAGGATCTGGCCGTCCGAGGTAGGAGGCAGGCCCGCACCGAAGCGGCCGCCGAAGCCGAGCTGTTCGTGCTCCTTCTTGATGGCTTGCTCGATGGTCTTCCAATCCTTGCCGAATGGAGGATTGGCGAGCATGTAGTCGAACTGCTCACCCTTGAACCCGTCCTGGGTGAAGGAATCACCGAAGACGATCCGGGAGGCGTCTTGTCCCTTCATCAGCATGTCGGCACGGCAGACGGCGAACGACTCGGGCTGTAGCTCCTGGCCGTAGAGGTGGAGCCGGGCAGAGGAGTTGATCTCGCGCAGGTGCTCCTCGGCGACCGAGAGCATGCCGCCGGTTCCACAGGCCGGGTCGTACACCTTGGCGATGCGCCCGGGTACGAGGAGCTGGTCCTCGTCGGCGAAGAGCAAGTCCACCATGAGGTGGATGACCTCGCGAGGCGTGAAGTGCTCTCCGGCCTCCTCGTTGGAGAGGTCGGCGGTGACCCGGACGAGTTCCTCGTAGATGTAGCCCATCTCGAGATTGGAAACCCGCTCGGGATGGAGGTCGACCGACGCGAAGCGCTGGACGACCATGAAGAGGATCCCAGCATCCCCCATGCGCTCGATGTGGCGGACGAGGTCGAACTTGTCAAGGGCCTCGCGCACGGAGGGGCTGAAGCCTCTCAAGTAGTCCAAGACGTTCTGGGCGATGTGATTCTGGTCGCCAAGCAAGGTGGCGAACGTAAACCGGGAGATGTTGTAGAAGGGCTGGCCGGCCACATGCGCCAGGAGGTCGGCTTGGGCATCGAGATCGCCCGAGAGCGTGGCTGCCTTCGCTATGACCTTGTCCTTGGTGGGCTCGAGAACGCAGTCCAGGCGCCTGAGCAGGCAAAACGGCAAGATGACCTCGCCGTATTGGTGGCGCTTGTAGTGGTCCCTGAGGACCTCCTTCACCGACCAGATGAAGTTGACCTTGTCGCTGTGGTTAACGGTCAACCGCCCGACCCCCTCCGCTAGCCCTCGTTGCTGGCCCATGCCGGGCACCGTCCGCGGGACCGGTCGACCGTCACGGCATACCCGAGCGTAGCGAAAAGGTGTCCCGTCTCTAGGCCCGGCTACCTGTGCCGGGGCGCCGGAGAGCCCCGAGCTGCGCTCTTCCAGCCGAAGGCGCCACCCATTCCAGATGCGACTCAGCCCTTGCTCCGCGCGTCTTCCGCACTTTGCCTGCAACGCGCGGAGCGTCCACCCCGTCGTGTGGGCGGCTCCGGACTATGGGCGAAGTCCCAGGTCAGGGACTTGCACAGAAATTACACGGCTGTAATCGAGACAACGGAAGAGCAGGCTGAAACCGTGAAATGCATAGAAGTGGGCATCGACCGGGCAGCAGTGGAGGTGGATGCCTCTACCCCCAACCCGAAGAACGAGGACCTCTACCCGCGGCTCCTCGACGAAGTGGTCGCTCGGCTGCTGAGCGAGCGGATGGAGCCCACGGCCGCTTTGGCCGTTGCGGGTCACGTGGTCCGCGGCACCCCGTGGGCGAGCTACCGAACGGGTCGGATCCGGCTTGCTTCGGCCGCCGCCAGTTACCTGACGTGGCTGGTACCGCCTGCGAACTGGACTCCCGGAACGGCCCCCGCCATCGCAGGACGCCAGCCAGTTGCCTGGTGCTCGCCCGCCGGCGAGACGATCGTCGACTTGCTGGGCGGTGGCCGCACCTACGTGAAGCAGCTGGCACACCCTCTGGCGAGGCTCGGCCACTTCGCCGCTGTCCGCGCTATCGACCTCGTGGCACCGACCAAGAGCGTCGCTTACCCCTCCGGCGCGCACTCGCTCCCTCTCGTGGAGTCCGAGTGGTGGTTCGGGGGTGCACGATGACGATCACCCCGATCAACGCCGCCGCGACCGCTTTCCTGGCCGGCAGCGACACCGCAGACAAGCTCGTCATGGGAGCACCCAACGAGGTGCTCGGTCGACTTCTCCGCATCCAAGCCAAGACTGGAGCGGTTCCGCGTGCCGACTACGAGGAGGCGTCTCGGACCCTCGGGATCAGTGTGCGCCAGATCCAGCGTCACCTCGCAGGGCTCCGCGAAGGACGGCGCCCACCAGGCCGTCAGCCGTTCGTGCTCACCACTCATCACGAACAGGTCATTTTGGCGTGCAACGGCAACGTGGCACTGGCCTACCGAGAGCTCAAGAAGGCGGGGGAAGATCTGCCTGGCGAGGACACCTTCTGGAGGGCTTGGTACTGCCAGCCGATGGCAAAGCAGGACTACGCCCGCCACGGAGCCAAGGGACTCGTGGAGTTCCTGCTCTACCCGCCATGGGAGGCACCCGAGCGCAACTCGGTGTGGCAAGCCGACCACTTCGAGCTTCCGATCGACGTGATCGCAGACGGGTGTACCACCCAGACGGTGAAGCCGTGGCTGACTGTGTTCGAGGACGACCGCTCCCGACTGGTGTTGGCGGCGACGCTCACCGCCACCGCTGGACGCCGGCCCGACGCCGACATCGTCTGCGCGACCCTCGTCGCCGGCATTCGTACGCGGATGGAAGGTGGCGTCGAGGTCGGCGGGGTTCCTCGCATTGTCCGCTGGGACAACGCCGCCGAGTTCAACGCCGGCATGGTGATCGATCTCGGCGTCCGGGTGGGTTTCGAGTGCCACGCCGTACCTCCGTACTCGGGCCACATGAAAGGAAAGGTCGAGCGCTTCGGACGCCGCGTGCAAGAGCAGTTCTGCGTCCTGCAGCCAGGCTTCACCCACGGTCCGAAGACCCACACGACGAAGGACCCGTTCCGGGACACGACTCCGCTCACTGCAGCCGAGCTTCGCCCACGCCTGGGCCTTTGGATCGCCGAGTACAACTCGACGCACCATCAAGGAATCGGTGAGACGCCGCTCGAGCGGTGGGCGTCGGACCAAACGCCGCTGCGCCGGGCGAGCCCGACACAACTGCGCTCGGCCCTCCTCGTCGCCCCGCGCGCCTACAAGGTCGAAAAGCGCCGGGGCATCTGGTTCCGTGGCGGCTACTGGCAGTCGGGGAGCCTGATGGACCTCGTCGGAAGGACGGTGGAAGTGCACTACCCCGTGGGCACAGACATCGACTTCATCGAGGTCTACAAGGAGGGCAAGTGGCAGTGCACCGCCTGGCCGGCGGCAAAGCTGACCGACAGCCAGCGCCGGGAGATCTTCGACGGGCGACGCGACCTCTACACCGAGGTCCGAGAGCTGCACGAGCAAGCCAAGCGGATCCGCACAGGCGCCGATGCCCAGATGGGCGACACCGACGCGACGCCGGCAATCGCCTCGATGCCAGCGGTCGACCCATTAGCTCCCAACACAGGCGACCTCTACGACTTGTTGCGCCGAGCAGCTGCGTCACCCGACGACATCACGGACGAGGACCATCGCGACGCGGAGGAGGGATCGTGAGCACGCAGACTGACACCCTCAACGATGCTCTCTCCCTCGTCGAGCAGCCGGCGAGCACCGTGCACACGAAATCGTTCGTACTCGCCCAGACCATCGCCAACCAGGCGCTCGCCCAGAGAGCGATCGCAGGCTTCTTCGGCGACCCCGGAACCGGCAAGACCCATGCTATGCGGTACTTCTGCGACCACTGCCCCACAGAGGCGATCTACATAACGGCTTCCGCCTCTCCGCAGGCCAAGGAGATCTACGAGGAGATCCTCTTGCTCACCCGCGGCGAGGTGCCCAAGGGCACCGCCCGGGAGCTCCGTCGCCAGTGTGCCGAGGTCTTGGGCGAGCGCCGCAGGGTGGTGGTGGTCGACGAGTGCCAGAACCTGAGCTACCTGTGGCATCAGCAGCTCCGGAGTCTGCACGACTTCCCCGACGCGCAGTTTGCGCTGCTCTTGTCGGGAGGTGTGAACGCTGAGCGCACGCTGAAGCGCGACGCGCAGCTGTGGAGCCGGGTCAAGATGCGCATGCACTTCCAGGAACTGCGGGACACAGAGCTCATCGAGACGTTGGCACTCCTTCACCCGGTGCTCGCACTGACGGACCCGGCGCTCCTGGTCGAGATCGACCGCAAGCACTGCCGCGGCAACCTTCGGGACTGGGTCTCGTTTCTCGAGCTGGCCCTGCCCCTGCTGCCAGGGAGCCGAAGGAAGGATCGGTTGACGTCGCAGATCGTGCGAGCAGTCTTCATGCTGCGTGGTGTGACATGAACCGGGCCCACATCCGCACGGCGACCCTCCACCACACAACTGAGGCCGTTCGGAGGCTCCGTAGCGCGACGAACCCCGACGCCGGGCTCCTGGTGGCCGCAGTCCCGCCAGACCTTCGACGGAGCTACGCCCTCACGTGGGAGCTCTTGGCAGGTCTCGGCAAGCAGTCAGGAGTCTCGGGCGCTGCCAAGCGCGAAGATCTGAACTGGGAGGTGCTCGCCGCCTGGATCTTCTCCCATGGTGTCCGACATCTCGTCGTTGTGGACGCCCAATGGATCGGGGCTCGGGTCCTTCCCGAGTTGGTCGGCATGGCCGCCGCCACCGGCGTGACGCTCTGGTTGGTCGCCCACCACCCAATCACAGACGACTACTTCTGCGCACTCGGCGACTGGCCGACGACCCCTGCGACACCCACTGAGCTCGCCAACATCGTGGAGGCAGCCATTGCGCAGCGCTCGGCGAACGCGGACGAGTACGACGAGGACGTCTTCCCCTCACTTCCCGCTGATCCGTTCGTGACCTTCCGCGCCGAAGCACGCCAGCGACTCCCCGAGGACGTCTTCGGCCGCCTTGATGCTCGCTACCGCTCAGCACATGCGGCCGGTCGCGACTGGTTCGCTGGCCGGGAACCCGGCGAGGTCGATGCTGAAGGGCTGGTGCGGCACCTTCGAGGCCGGCTTCAACGCTGCGCAAGCGCCGAAGCGATGTTGATCGAGGTGCGGGCGCTACAGGCGGCCGCGTACTCGGCTGACTGGTCGCTCTCCGTCGACCTTCCCCGCTTCAAGGCCATGGCCGAAAACGTGTCAGCTGCGGCCGTCGAGTCACCTGAGACCTGGCGTCGTCTCCGGGCCTACCGAGAGCCCTACCGGGGAGCCGCTTGCGCCCTCGTCGCCCGGGAACTTGCCGTCGACACAATGCTGGCACTGCGCATCGACGACGTCAGCGGCGACGGGCGATCGGTCAGTGTCGAGCGCAACGGCGTCCGGGAGGAGTTCTCGGTACCTCCGGGCGCAGAGCTCTACCTGCGAGCGCAGGTGTGGCACCGGCGCCTCCAGGGCGCGGTCGGGACAGAGCTGCTGTTTGCGACCGAGGAAGGCCCGATGACGGACCGCTACTTGAGCTCGGCGATCCGTGCGCCAGCGTCCGAAGTGGCCGTTCCCCTCTACTCCCAGCAGGTAGAGCGCGGCGAGGTAACCGCCAAGCGCTGGGTACGGCGGTGGGGACTGGCGGTGCAGGCACTGTGAGCTCCAACACTCCCCGCCTCAACCCCGTACTGCTGCGCCGGCGGCGTGCAGAGCTGGGACTCACCGCGAAGGCGCTGGCCGATGCGCTCGGCATCCTTCCGGCCACCTACATGTTCCTGGAAAACACGGGTGGGAAGACGCTCGACCTGCGTCTAGTCGTCCGTCTCGCCCGCATCCTGGGCGTCTCGCTGGACTCGCTGGTGACGCCGGCCGTCCTCGACGAGGCCCCGGACGTCCCGACGGTCGACGACGACGCGAAGGCTCTCGGTTCCCTCCTCTACTCCGCGGAGACGCTGATCCCGATCGGTGCGCTCTGCGACGCCCTTGACTGGCCGCTGGACCGTCTCCATGCGGCCGAGGAGAGGCTCGGGGCGCAGCTCGAGGCCTGCGGGCTCCGGCTACGCCGCTCCAACGCTCGGCTCGCCATCACCCGTGATCCTGACCCGGTAGACACGACGTCGCTCAAGACCGCGATCCGTCGCCACCTCGGTCGGCACAACGTGGGCCGTCGCGAGCTACGCCTGCTCCGCCGCATCGAACAGGAGCGCGTGCCCAAAGCCACCTCCAACCCAGACATCGTCGCTCTCGGGGTCCTGGTGAACGCCGAGCTGGTCACGTTCCAGACAAGCGGAGCTCCACGCAGCGAGACGCCGATGACCTTGAGCGAGGACGTGCGCTTCAGCCTGATGCTCGACAAGGAGCCAGAAACATGACATTTGCGCAGGGGAAGCCGCCAGTACCGCTCCTGCCGTCCAGCGATGCTGTCAATCCACCGGCGATCCGGGAGGAGCTCGAACACGCGCCCGTGTCAGAGTCCAAGCGACCTTCGCTCGTGCTCCTCGAACCTCTTCTCCAGGTGTCGCCTCCCGCGGGATGCAAACTCCCACAGGCTGCTGTTCACGAGACTCTGCCTGGTGTTGAGAACCGCCGCCACCAGAACGAAGAACGTCGCCAGGCCTCCGCCGATCAGACCAGCCCCCGCGACAGCCCCTCCGATGATGACCATGGCAAGAATCACGTAGATGACTTTCGCGATGCGCAAGGCTTTGCGATGCGCCTTGTTGCTGATTCGCCGAGCGAGTTCATCCTTGTGCGCCTGCTCGCTGCTCTGCAGGGCTTTCTCGTGCGCCCCGCGCTCAGCGCTCAGCATCGTCTCTGCAAGCTCCGCGCGCCGGGATTCCTCGTCCGCGCGAACCTCCGCCTCCCGGCGTCTCAAGGCCTCCGTCTGGACCCGCTCCTGCGCCTCTCGGGTCATGGTCTCTCGGGCGCGCCGCAAAATGTCGGCAACCGAGCCGACGACGAGCGCATCCTCGTGGCCAAGCGTCTCTTCCATGAGCGCGCGACGTGCGCTAACCGTGTAGCGGAGCGTGGCGTAGTCCTCCTCGGAGACTCCGCCATCCGCCCGCGCTTGATCCACCACCTCGAGGAAGCGCTCCCAAAGCAGGTTGCCAGGCTCAAGCGCTGCGATGCAGTCGGCCACGAGTTGCCGCTTCGGCAGGTCCGGTGCCGCCATCGGCCTCTTCAACCAGGCGACGGTTCCAAGTTCGGAGGCGAGCGTCGCTACAGGAACTTGGGACCCATTGGGCGTCTCTTCGAAGAACTGGATGCTGGCCCGCACGAGCCTCGCGTTCGACGTGACGAAGATCGCTCGGGCCGACTCCAGATGACGTTGGCTTCTTCCTTCTCGCAGGCGCCAGATCGCGGTGAGCGACCTTACGTCGTACAAACGCGTCTCGGGTCGTACGTACCCGACGACGTTTTGCAGCACCTCCTCCAAGCGCCTCTCGTCCAAGCTCAGCCTGACGCGATAGTCGGGCGCATCCCCTACCGAGATTCCGAGAGCTTGCAAGTCTTTTTCGACTTGCGCGGCCTTCAACTCGAGCTGAGTTCGCCCCCATCCGCGGCTTGCGGCGTAGGAGACAACCTCGTTTACGGTGTGGCCATCGGCGACGGTGGTCGCCAGCGCCGGAGCTGAGGCATGCAGCAGGTTCTCCGTCTCCTGGAGCGTGTGCGAGAAGCACCTCACCCGCGCACCAAGGTCTTGAAGAAGCTTCACCAATTCACACGCCGCGTCACGCCGCGCATCGTCAGTCAACCCCAGGATGTCGATGAGAACGGGCGTGTCGACATAGACCGTCAAGTCAGTGACCGCTCGGGCTCGATCGTTAGGATCGGGCAAATACAAGGCGGTGGCCAGCATGCAGCCTCGAACGATCATGTCCAGCAGGTTGAAGCCCTCGACGTCGGTACGGGAGAGGTGCACGATGAAGTCGGCGACCAGCAGTTCCAGGTCGCCGAGGTTCGCTAGGTGCGGTTGATACCCCTCTCCGAGCAACGTCGCTCGGACGATCGGGATGGCTCGGTCGGTCACGTAGGTAAGGAATGCGTCGTCTACTTGGTCTTCTGTGAACTGCCGGCCATGCTTTGCTTTGGCGAAGTCGACGAACTTTTGCAGTAGCTGTGCATACGCGCGTTGCGCTCGCTGCTGAGCAGGTTCAAGGTTCGTACCCACCAGCGCCTCCTCGTCCGGAACGAGCATGTGATTCTCCAGGCGAAACAGGCCCTGTCGAACGCCTCGCTTGATCACCGTGTTGAGCGCGTACTGGGGAAGAGCCAGTCCGAAGCGCGATTGCAGTTGATTCTGGACCTCCTGCGTGGCAATCGCTCGGGCGCCAAACGTCTTCACGCAGTGAGCTACGAACGGAACAAAGTTGTCGATGTACGAGCTGTTCTGGTTATCCCAGCGAACCTGGAGCATGGCAAAACTGACGAGAAGTGCCCTGCCCCGTTCCTCGGCCTTCGGTTGCTCCGATGCCCCGGCACCCGAGTCCGCCTGCTCCAAGGGTGCACCATTGTGGGCTGGCGACGACGTCATCTCTTCCAGCCCTCAGCGGTGAACAAGCCGGCAAGCACCTTCGCAAGTCGAGCTCGATCGCGCGGGTCCATCTGCAGCACCAATCCCTACCGCCCGATGCTGAGACGGGGGACGAACACCTGTGCCGACCTCCCAAAGAGCTCTTCGGGCCTGTAGGTGCGGCGCTGCTCATCGAGGAACCAGCACCAGGTGATGATGTCGTTCTCCTGGGCCGGCACGTAGCCGGCGACCTTCCTACCGAGGTTCCCGCGCGGGACTCCAAGGCGTGCGGCGACGTCTGGGATCGAGAGACCGAGCTCTTTGCTGCGGTAGTACATGAGGAACGCCAGCTCGTGCTGCTCCCGGGCACGAGCGAGTCGGACTGCGCCCGCAAGGTCGGCGGCGTAGATCCACACCGGATCTTCCTGCTCGCCGAAGAAGCCTGGGACCCGGAGGAGCTCCCGAGGGACGAACGCCGGCGTGCCGGACACCGCTACCCCTAAAAGCCGCCTGCGCAAGCCACCGGGCCCGGGGGTTGCCCGGGCCTGGTGCTTGCAAAAGTGAGCACGCCGATGTCATCGCACGCGGAAACGCGTGTCACTTGACGCGGAAACGCGTGACACTTGCCGCGGAAAGCCGACGTCACCGGACGCGGTTTCTCATCACGAGCAGCCGCTCGTCGAGCCGCAGCTTGGGCACACGTAGCACGAGCCTGCACGCTGCATGACGTTGCCGCAGCTGTAGCAGTACGGCGCATCGCGCTGGGCCGCGCCCTGCAGCGCGATGCCTTCGCTTGTGGACGGGGACGCCGGCGCGGGCTTCGCCGGCACTGGCGCGACTTCCTCCGGTCCGTCTTCGAAGAGGCCGAACGAAGGGGTCGCGCTCTCCTCCACACCAGGCAGGGTCGGCTGGATGCGCTCGGAGGTGGACAGCACACCGAGGTCCAGACGCTCCTCGTAGCTCAGGTAATCGAGTGCCAGACGGCGGAAGATGTAGTCGACGAGGCTCGACGCGATCCGCAGCTCAGGGTCGTCGGTGATCCCTGCGGGCTCGAACTTCATGTTGGAGTACTTGCGCACGTACGTCGCAAGCGGCACCCCGTGCTGGAGCCCCAGGCTGATCGAGATGGAGAAGGCGTCCATGATGCCCGCCAGGGTCGATCCCTGCTTCGACACCTTCACGAACACCTCGCCGGGACGCCCGTCCTCGTACTCCCCCACCGTGACGTAGCCCTCGCAGTCGGCGACCCTGAAGGCGAACGTGTTCGACCGCCGGCGCCTGGGCAGCCGCTCGCGGACGGCGCCGACCACGACCGCTTCGCCCCGCTGCGCTCGCTCACGAACGAGTGCAGCTTCGAGCTCGGCGATCCGGCTCGCGACTGCTCGGTCCTTGGCCTCGGCGTCGGAGCCCGGGGGCGCGGCGTCGCCGCCCTCGGGGACCCGCTCCTCCTTCTTCGTGGTGGAGAGCGGCTGTCCGACCTTGCAGTTGTCGCGGTAGATCGCCACCGCTTTGATCCCGAGCCTCCAGGCGTCGATGTGCATCTGCTCCACGTCCTCGACCGAGACGTCCTCAGGAACGTTGACCGTCTTGGAGATCGCGCCGCTGATGAACGGCTGCACCGCGCCCATCATGCGGACATGTCCCGAGTAGTGGATCGTGTTGTCCCCCATCGAGCAGGCGAACACCGGAAGATGGGCCGCCATGAGGAACGGCGCGCCGACGATCGTCTTGTGCTCGTCGACGTACGCCACGATCTGGTCGATCTGGTCCTCCGCGTAGCCGAGCTGGCGGAGCGCCCTCGGCACCGTCTGGTTGATGATCGACATCGTTCCGCCGCCGACGAGCTTCTTCGTCTTCACGAGGCCCAGATCCGGCTCGACGCCGGTCGTGTCGCAGTCCATGAGGAGGCCGATCGTCCCCGTCGGGGCCAGCACGCTCGCCTGGGAGTTGCGTACGCCGTAGCGCTCGGCGAGCTCGACCGCCTCGTCCCAAGCCTGCTGAGCGGCGGAAAGCAGCTCGGGCGGCACGAGCTCTTCGTCGATCTTCGCGGCCTCGCTCTGGTGCATGCGCAGCACGTTCACCATCGGCTCCGCGTTCTCGTGGAAGCCGGCGAAGGGTCCCATCCGGCTCGCCGTCCTCGCTGACGTCGCATAGGCGTGGCCGGTCATGAGCGCCGTGATGGCGCCCGCCCACGCTCGTCCTGCGTCGGAGTCGTACGGCAGCCCGTTGGCCATGAGCAGCGCGCCGAGGTTCGCATAGCCGATGCCGAGCTCGCGGAACCTCCGAGAGTTCTCCGCGATCTTCTCGGTCGGGTAGTCGGCGTTGCCGACGATGATCTCCTGCCCGGTGAAGATCACCTCGACGGCCGCCCTGAAGCCGTCCACGTCGAAGCTCCCGTCCTGGCCGAGGAACTTGAGGAGGTTGAGGCTCGCGAGGTTGCACGCGGAGTTGTCCAGGTGCATGTACTCGGAGCAGTTCCGTACGACGACCCCGTCCACGACGTAGGAGTGGTTGATCGGCTCGCAGAGGTTGTAGGTGAGCTCGACGCCGTCATCCCTCCGCTCCACGAGCCGCGCGGTCCGTCGGGCCGGGCACGGATCGTCGGCGACGACCAGGTCGCGCAGCATCGCTGACTTCCTGGTGATGCTGAAGCCGATGTGCTCCGCGAAGGCGGCGATCGAGCCGGCGCTGATCCGGAGGTCGTGTGACGTTGACGATCGGTGCACTTCGCTCGTGATGCCGAACGTGGTGAGGAGCCGCTGGACGCCGAGAAGGAGGGCTCGCGAGGTGGAGCCCAGGCTCACGTACGAGCCCCCTTCCTTGTCGACGACGCTCCCGTGCGCATCGAACAGGCCGCGCAGGAATGCCGACACGAACTCGCTCGGCGCCTGCTCGATCGCCCAGGGCACCGTCGTGTCGCAACCCTCCGCCGAGCGCACCCCGAGCGCTTCGAGGTAACGCTTCACCACGCGGTGTGCCAGCCGGAGCTGTGCCGTCCCGTCCGCCTGCTCGGACACCTTCACCGGGCGGTCGGCGTTGATCCACTCCATCACGCGCTGGTGGTCGGGCAAGATCTCGCTCGTGCCGGAGGCTGTGCCGTAGCCGGTCTCGACGACCGAGCCCGTGATCGACCCGGCACCCACGAGCCAGCCCACGTAGTGGGCGAAGGCGTCGGTCCACATGTCGGGAAGCCGGACGGGCGCGCCATGCTCGCCTCTGGCCGCGTAGTCACCTGGGTCAGCGGAGATCGGAATGGCCGGATCGGCACCGAGTGCAGGCGCAGGGACATCGAGCAGCTTCACCTCGTCGTCCGGTCCGAGCTCACGGGCCTCGACGTAGCCCCGATTCACGGTGAAGAGCCTGTGGGCCGGCGTGCAACGCAGCTCCGTCCCGTTGTCGAACCGCAGCCGCACGACTTCGTTGCGGCCGGTGATCATGAGCGCGTCAGGAGTCGAGAGCAGCACCCTTTCGAGGGGCCGGCTCGGGTTCGTGCTGTCGTGCGTGTAGACCCGGAAGACCTCGCCGCGATTGGCCCGGTCGAACAGCTCGGAGAAGCGAATCAGCCCCTTGTCGGTGTGCACGCGGGCAGATCCCGGGAAGCACGGGTTGCTGCCGTTGATCCGACCGGTGTTGGGCGCCGTGTGCCACTTGTTGATCGTGGTGTCGAATTGCATGCCGGGGTCCGCGCACTCCCATGCGGCGTGGGCGATCTGCCGGAACAGGTCTTTCGCCTTCACTCGCCGGATGACGGATCCGTCCGTCCTGGCCGTCAGCTCCCACTCGGCGTCGGCGAGCACCGCCTCCATGAACTCGTCGGTCACCCGCACGGAGTTGTTGGCGTTCTGGTACTGGATCGAGTGGCTGTCTGCGCCGTCGAGGTCCATGTCGAAGCCGGCGTCGCGCAGCACCCGCGCTTTGCGCTCTTCGATCGCCTTGCACCAGATGAAGTCCTCGATGTCGGGGTGATCGACGTCGAGGATGACCATCTTGGCCGCGCGCCGGGTCTTGCCGCCGGACTTGATCGTCCCGGCGGACGCGTCGGCGCCGCGCATGAAGCTGACCGGCCCCGATGCGGTGCCGCCGCCCTTCAGGAGCTCGTGCGACGAGCGGATCCGCGAGAGGTTGACGCCTGCTCCGGAGCCGCCCTTGAAGATGATCCCCTCCTCGACGTACCAGTTGAGTATGGAGTCCATCGAGTCGTCGACGGACAAGATGAAGCAGGCCGACCCCTGCTGGGGGACGCCCCGCACGCCGACGTTGAACCAGACGGGCGAGTTGAACGCCGCCTTCTGGTGGATGATCAGGTGCTTCAGCTCGTCGCGGAAGGCCTCGGCCTCCGCCTGGTCGACGAAGTAGCCGTCCTTGACCCCCCATGCCGTGATCGTGTCCACCACGCGGTCCGCGACCTGCTTCAGCGACCACTCTCGCTCGGGCGTGCCGAGCGTCCCACGGAAGTACTTCTGGGCGAGGATGTTGGTGGCGTTGAGGCTCCAGGACTCAGGCACCTCGACGCCGAGCTGCTCGAACGCGACGGTGCCGTCGCGAAAGTTCGTGATCCGGGCATCCCGACGCTCCCAGCGGACCTCGTCGTAGGGGTGAACGCCCTCGGTGGTGAAATGGCGGCGGATCCCGATCTCGGCGCGCTGTGGTGCGATGGCCATGGATTCCCAGCTCCTCTGCTCGCTCGGCTGCCCGTTCGTTGCCCAGCTCCACCGGCCCGCCGGTGCCGTCGAGACGCCGCGATGGCCCCCGACGCCGGCCGGGCTGCCGACTGCACCCCCCGGCTGGCCGATGCGCTCTCCCACCCCCCTGTCGGTCCTGCATAGGCACCGACCACTACATCTTGTGGTCCGAGGCCTCAGGGACGCGAGATCGTGGGGTTCATTACAGCACTGTAGTTACGGGCTTGTCAACGCCGAGCACCCGATTCGGGGTCTCCAGCACCGGATCGCAAAGGTTCGCACCACCGTGCGCCTCTGGCGGCGCGCGCCCCCAAGGCTCACTCTTTCTCCCCCAGACTGCGCTTCCCCAAGGCCGCGACCCGTCGCTAGCCTGCGCCCCGGTGGCTTGCCTGCTCGCCGTCGACGCGGGGACGACCGGCGTCCGCACGCTTGCGTTCGACGAGTCCGGGGCGGTGAGGGCGGCGGCGTACCGGCCCCTCAGCACCCAGTTCCCCCGGCCGGGCTGGGTGGAGCAGGACCCCGAGGAGATCTGGGCGCTCGTCGCGACGACCCTCGCCGACGCGGCGAGGATGATCCTTGGAGAAGGTGAGACCGTTGCGGCGATCGGCCTCGCCAACCAGCGCGAGACGGCGATCGCCTGGGACCGCAAGACGGGTCGTCCGCTCCACTCGGCGATCGTGTGGCAAGACCGCAGGACCGCCGCGCGCTGCGAGGAGCTCACCGGCGCGGGTCTCCTCCCACTCGTGCGCGACCGGACCGGGCTCGTGCTCGACCCGTACTTCTCGGCGACCAAGTTCGAGTGGCTGCTCGGCGATGGGGGCGTGGACGCGGGCTCCCACCTGGCGCTGGGGACGGTCGACGCGTGGCTCCTCTTCTGCCTGACCGGAGGCGCCGTGTTCGCGACGGACGTCTCCAACGCGTCGCGCACCATGCTCTTCGACATCCGCGCCCGCTCCTGGACACCCGAGCTGTGCGAGGCCTTCGCGGTGCCGCGCGACGCGCTGCCCGAGGTCCGGCCATCGTGCGGCCGGCTGGGCACCGTCTCGTCGGGCGGCGCCCCGCTCGGGTCCCTCGGGATCTTCCCAGCGTTGCGCGGTGTCCCGATCAGCGGGGCCGCCGGAGACCAGCAGGCGGCGCTCTTCGGCCAGGTCTGCGACGAGCCTGGCATGGCCAAGGTCACCTACGGCACGGGGAGTTTCCTCCTCGCCCACGCCGGGACGTCGTGCCCCGCGCCGCGCGAGGGCCTCCTCACGACGGTCGCCTGGGACCTCGACGGGCACGAGCTGCGCGAAGGTGCCGGAGGTCTCGCCTATGCGTTCGAGGGGTCCACGTTCGTCGCAGGCGCGGCGATCCAGTGGCTGCGCGACGGCCTGGAGGTCATCGAGCGGTCCGAGGACCTCGGCCCGCTCGCCGCGTCCGTCCCCGATGCAGGCGGCGTCGTCGTGGTCCCCGCGTTCACCGGCCTCGGCAGCCCGTGGTGGGACCCCCACGCCCGCGGCGTCGTGACGGGGCTCACGCGCGGGACGGGGCGGGGACAGCTCGCTCGCGCGGTTGTCGACGCCATGGCCTTCGGCGTGCGGGACATGGCCGACGCGATGACGCGCGCGCTGCGTGACGAGACGGGCAGCGCGATCACCGAGCTACGTGCTGACGGCGGCGCCTCCGCCATGGATCTCCTCCTCCAGCTCCAGGCCGACCAGCTCCAGCTCCCGGTCGCAAGACCGCGTTGCGTCGAGTGCAGCGCGCTGGGTGCCGCGATGCTCGCCGCGCTCGCCGAGGGGGTGTGGGACGCGCGCGAGCGCGCCTCGCGTTGGGAGCCCGACGTCAGGTACGTCCCCCGCACGAACAAGGAGCTCGCGGACCTCGAGCACGCTGCGTGGCTCCGGGCGCTCGACAGGTCGAGGAGCTGGGCACGGCCGTCGTAGACGGCGCGGGCTGCGCAGCGCGTCTGGAGAGAGTCACCGCTCGCTCCGCGCCGCGCCGCCGCATCGGCGCTCGGTGTCAAGCCGCCGATGGCGAAGGGGCCCGCTTCGGCACGTACTCGTCGACGTACTGGCGACCCGAGAGCCGCGCGATCTCCCGCATCAGCTCGTCGGTGAACGCGCGGCACTCCCGGTGGTCGTGGTCGTCGAGCGGGTGGAGCCGGTCCGCTGCCGGTCTCATCCGCATCGGCGGCCCGAAGCGCACGTAGACGGTCCTGCCCGGCCGCAGCAATCGCTTGCCGACCGGCTGGACGTCGGCGGTCCCTTGGATCCCAACCGGCACCACGGGGACGCCGCATTCGCGCGACAGGCGCGCGACCCCGGTGCGCCCGCGGTGCACGAACTCGTCGAGCGTCCGAGTCCCCTCCGGGTAGATCGCGACCAGCTTCCCCTCGCGCAGCGCCTCCGCAGCGGTGTCGAGCGCTCGCTCCGTCTCCTTCCCTCCGCCGCGTCTGATCGGGATCTGCCCGACAGCCCGGAAGAACCACGCGGTTTTGGCAGAGTCGAAGTACTCGGCTTTCGCGAGGAACGTCACCTTGCGCCTCACGACGAGCGGGAGGAAGAGCGAGTCGCAGAAGGACTGGTGGTTCGCGGCGAGGACGGCCGCGCCGCTGGGCGGAACGTGCTCGCCGCCTTCCACCCGCACCCGCCACAGCAGGTGGAAGATCGGCGTGAGCACCAGCTTCAGCAGCCAGTAGGCCACGCCACAGGCTACTGCCGGGTCGCGGGGAGGGGCCTCGTGCGCTCGTGACCGGCGCGGGTGCCTCAGCCTCTCCCCGCATCCGCCAGCTCCTCGACGTCGACCGGCCAGGCGAACACCGCCCAGGTAGCCCCCGCGTCGGCGAGGCGCGCGACCGCCGGCGCGAGCGGGCCGCGGGCCGGGCCGGCCCAGGTGACCTCCACGCAACCCGCTTCGGCGCGGACCTCGTCGCAGGGCGCGTCCCACAAGTTGAGCGCCGCACCCTCCTCGAGCGCGATCCGCCGGGTGCGTGCGGTGCCGTCGCCGACCCAGACCACGAGCCCGAGATCGAGCGCGCCGCGCACACAGCGCCGCAGCCGAGCCCGGCGGGCTCGAGCGGGCTCGAAGTCGACGCCGTAGGCCTCGTTCTCCCCGGCGCTCAAGCGGTCACCCGTCCCGATCCCCGCCACGACCCGTCCGGGAGCGATCGCAGCAAGCCCCGCGAGCTCGCCCAAGAGGACGTGGTCGGGGACGAGCCCCACACGGGCGACGAGCGTCCCGACAGCGATCCGCTCCGTGAGCGACGCGACGAGCCCGAGGACTGGGAACGGGGCGAGCGCGGGTCGAGACGGCTGGCCCATCGGCCAAAGATGGTCATAGCAGAAGACCCCGTCGACGCCGGCCTCCTCCGCTCGGCGGGCTGCGTCGAGCGCCCGGTCTGCGCGGTCCTCGAAGGTCGGGAGCAGGAGGCCAGTCCGCACGCCCGCGCCGGTCAACGCAGATCGACGCCGCCGGTGGCCGCCGCGAGGGCAGCCCCCACTGCGCCTGCCTGCTCGCCCAGGCCCGCTTCGAGCACTGGCACCACGTCGCGGGCGCACCCGCCCTCGACCAGTGCGCCGAGCGCGCGTCGCGACGGCGCGAGGAGCACCTCACCCACATGGCCGAGCCCGCCGCCGAGCACGATCCACTCGGGGTCGAACGCCGCGACGAGGTTGGCGAGGCCGAGGCCCACCCACCAGCCGAGCTCGTCCATCACGCGCTGTGCACCGGGGTCCCCAGCTGCGGCGGCGGTGGTGACGTGCTCGGCGGTCACGTGCTCGGCGTCGCCGCCGGCGAGACGCACCACCTCGTCCAACGTCCCCGCCAGCGCGGCTTCCCGCGCGAGGCGCGCGAGACCGCCCCCCGACGCGAAGCGCTCCCAGCATCCCCGCTTCCCGCAGGGACAAGGAGGCCCATGGGGATCGACGACCATGTGGCCGAACTCGCCGCCGAAGCCGTGGGCGCCGAGGCGCACCCGATCGTCGGCGATCTGCGCACCACCGATGCCGGTGCCGAGCGTGAGGACCAGGCCCTCGCGCATGCCACGTGCCGCACCCAGGCGGAGCTCCGCGAGCGCGGCGCAGGTGGCGTCGTTGTGCGCGTCCACGGGCACCCCGTCGAGCTGCCCGCCAGCGAGCCTCGAGGCGACGAGCGCCCCCATGTCTGCGCCGCTCACCGTCGCGAGGTTGGGTGAGAAGCGCAGCACGCCTGCGGCGTCGACGAGCCCGGCAATCCCGATCCCGACGGGCGGCGCTGCGTCCTGCTCCAAGCGGCCCCCCGGCTCGACGGTGTCTTGGCGGAGCTGTTCGAGGAGCCGGGCGACGGCGTCGGCCACCGCGCCTCCCGGGTGGTCGCCGCTCGTCGTGGCACCTGCACCGCGCGACCGGCCTCGCGCCGCGGTCGATGCCGCCTCCCCGGGCGTCGGGACGCGCCGCTCGGCCAGCACCGCTCCGTGGTCATCGATCGCGACCCCCAGGATCTTCGTGCCCCCGATGTCCACCCCGAAGGCTCGCGTGCGGGCCTTTTGACCGGTCACCGGCTCATGCTGCCGACTCGACCCGGGCCTTCAGCTCACGAAGGGCCGTGGACATGATGCGGCTCGCCGCTCGCAGCTTGATGAACCCTGGGATCGGCACCCGAAGCTCCACCTCGAGGTGATAGGTGACGTCCGTTCCTCCTCCGACGGCCGGCTCGAACACGTAGCGCCCGTCGAGCTTCGTCGCGATGTCCCCCCGGGTCTGGCGCCAGGCGAGGACGTGAGGCGCGTCGGAGTAGTCGTACTCGAGCGTGTAGCTCGTGCTGCGCCCGAACGCGGCTGCCCGGAAGGTGCACAGGAGCGCCCGGCCCTCTGGGTCGCGCCGCTCGACCGTGACCTGCTTGATGTCGGCCGCCCACTCGGGGTAGCTCTCGATGTCGGTCACGACCGCGTAGCACCGCTCCGGAGGTGCTGACACCGTGATGTGCTCCGTGGCCTGTTCCGCCACCCTCGCTCCTCCCCGTCGTGTTGCCTGCTCGAAGGCCCGATCAGCCTTGCACTTCCGCGAGGGCGGCGGCCAGCTTCGAGCTCAGCACGCTGTAGTCGAAGGCACGGCACGCCCGTTCGCGTGCGGCTTCCCCCATCCGCTGCCGCTGGCACGCGTCAGCGAGAAGCCGCCGCAAGGCGGCGGCAACCGCGGCCGGATCGCGGGGGTTGCGCACGACGAGCCCCGTGATGCCGTCTTCCACCGCCTCGGCCGCGCCGCCGCTCTCACCCGCCACCTGCGGGACGCCCGACGCTGCCGCCTCGAGGAACACGATGCCGAAACCCTCTTCCTCGAGCCCCATCCAGCGGCTCCGGCACACCATGGCGAAGACGTCGGCACCCGCGAGGAGCGCACGCTTGTCAGCTTCGCTGACCGCTCCGAGGAAGTGCACCGGCGCGGACGTACGGCGCGCAAGGGCGGCGAGCCGCTCGGCGTCGCGGCCCGAGCCGGCAATCGCCAAGACGAGGTCCGGGTACGACGTCCCCAGCCGGCGTACCGCGTCGATGAGGACGTCCATCCCCTTTCGAGGGACGAGCCGGCTCACGCTCGCGACGAGGAGAGCGTCTTCTGGCAGCCCGAGGCGGCGGCGTGCAGCGACACGCTCTGCCACCGGCAGCGGAGAGAACTGCGTGCAGTCCACGCCTGGAGGCACCTCGACGTGGCGGGGGCGGGCGCCCGGCGCCGCACGCGCGAGGGCGAGCACCGCTGCCTGCGCGGGGTAGTGCCCCGCCGACACGATCAGCGACGAGCCCGAGAGCACCCGGCCGACCACCCCGCGCGTCAGCGGGAGCCGGGAAGGGAGCGCCGCTTCCGCGCCGTGGAGCACGACTCCGTAGCGAAGGCCGAGAGAGGGGCCGAGGAGGCCGAGCGGCACCGCGGGATCGAACAGCACCAACGTGGCGCCGATCTCTGCCGCGAGCGACCTGACCGCGGCCCGGGCCCCCGGCGTCGGGAAGTACAAGAGGCGTCCAGGCACGCGCTCGATCCGGATGCCCTGTGCCGCCGCCTCGGCGTCGAAGGCGCCGGCGCCAGGGTCCGAGCGCGCGGTGAGGACGACGAAGCTGGCCGGGTCGAGCCGCCGCCAGAGCTCCCAGAGGTAGGCCTGGATCCCGCCGACCTTCGGCGGGAAGTCGTTGGTGACGAGCAGATGGCGCGGCGCGCTCACCGGCGCCCGTTCGCCGGTGCCGGGTCAGCCCGCGCGTCCTTTGAACTTGAGCGTGGGCAAGAGGCCCGCCTGCTCGAGCATCCGCATCGCCCGCGCCTCGTCGGCGTCGATGACGACCGCGTCATCGGGCTCACGGCCGAGGAGGAACGTGACGACGCAGTCCTCGCATGCCGAGGTCCCCTGCATGACGCAGTCGTCGCACTCCACCGTGATCGTGTCCATGGCCGTCCCCTTTCACCCGGCACCCGGTGTGCCGCTGTCCAACCGCTGGGTGCAGCATGACAAGGGGGTGTGACTCTCATGATGTTGGGGTGTGGAGCAGGTCGGTAGTAGTAGCCGGGGAGGGGGGTCCGGGGGGAGGGGGTGGACGACGGTGGATCCTGTG
>JAJYXE010000031.1 GCA_021791145.1 Actinomycetes bacterium
CGCGCTGGGGTGCCGGCGCGGGCGGAGGCGGGGGTGCGGGCGCGGGCGCGCAGGGGGGCGCGCGCAAGCAGGGCCGCGGCAAGGGAGGGGGCGACCGGCTGGGGGAGGGGAGGCGCCAGGACATCTCCGCGCGGCTCGAGGCGCTCGACGACCTCGCCGAGCACATCCGGGCGGTGGAGGAGCTCCACCTCGTCCCGCGCACCCGACAACCTGAGCACGGGCTGGCTGCTGCCGTGGCCTCCTGGGCCAGGGGTGCATCCTTCGGCACGGTCCTGGAGATCGCGGCCCACGACGTGGGAGAGATCGCACCGGGCGACTTCGTGCGGACCGTGAAGCAGCTGGTGGACCTGGTTGGGCAGGTCGCCACGGTGGCCGCGGACCCGGCTACCGCAAAGGCCGCGGACGCCTCCGTGCGTCTCCTGCGGCGTGACGTCGTCGCGGCCGGAGGCGCGGCGGACCTCGGAGAGTAGGCGAGCAGGGGAGTCGGGGAGTCGGAGAGTCGGGGAGTCGGAGAGTAGGCAGGGGCGCATCGGGGGTCCCGTCACCCTGGGCCGGGTGTCCGCCACCTCCGTCGAGTGTCCGCCAACAGCGCAGGTCTCCGGGTGTCCGCCACTTCCGGCGGGTGCAGACGTAACGTTGGCCGGGCCATGGCGCCCTTGGTCCCCTACGTCCCAGAGGAGTTCACGCCAGAGGAGCAGGCGATCCTCCGGCGGTACGTGACCAACCTAAACCTCCCCGTGTTCGCCCTGGTGAACCTGCCGGAAGTCGTGAAGGGGGCGCTCTTCGCCCGCTACTCGCGCTCGGCAAAGAGCCTCCGGCGCCTCTTCCTCGACGAGTTCGTCGGCGAGCTGGACGTCTCGGGTGATTCCACGATCGACGCCACCGTGGGACTTCGCCGCGCCGAGCAGCTCTACGAGCGGGTGTTCTTCGAGTACGGCGACGACTCGGTCGCCCAGCTCGGCGGCGTCCACCTGGCCTGCGAGCAGGCTTCGAACGTGCTCACCAAGGTGCTCGAGCGCGGACGGCTCATGTCGTACCTCGAGCAATCGACCCGCTACATCGCCTACGACCAACGACTCCCGAACGGCCACTACCGCTACCACCGGCCACCCGAGATCCTCGAGTCGGCGCTCGGGGCCCGCTACGTCGGGGACATGGACCGCATGTTCGACAGCTACGGGGCGCTTCTCCAGCGCCTCGTCTCGTGGCTCGTCGCGCGCTACCCGCGTCAGCCCGGGGACTCGGACTTCGTCCATCGCCAGGCGGTGAAGGCCAAGGCGCTCGACGCAGCCCGGGGCCTGTTGCCGGCGGCCTGTCTGTCGAACGTGGGCATCTACGGCGACGGACAGGCGTACGAGGGCCTGCTCCTCAGGATGGCGGCCCATCCGCTGCCCGAAGTCCGCGCCTACGGCGCGATGATGCTCGGCGAGCTGCGCAAGGTGATCCCGTCGTTCCTCCAGCGCGTCGACGCTCCCGGCCGCGGCCTGGAATGGTCGGCGTACCTCGCGACCACGCGCGAGGACACTGCGGCGTTGGTGGAAGGGCTCTGGGGCAGCGCCTCGAGCGTCGGCCACACGGGCAGGGCCAGTACGCGCGCCGGGAGGGCCGGGAGCGGGGGGAGGGCCGGGAGCGCCGGGGCGGCGGGCCCGATCGACGGCGGCGGCCCCAGGGTCCAGCTCCTCGACTTCGACCCAGACGGCGAGGACAAGGTGCTCGCCGCGATCTGCTTCTCCTCGAGCGGCCTCTCGGAGCAAGACGCGCTCAGCCGCGTGCGCAGTCTCTCCGCGGACACTCGGCGGGCGCTCTTCGGCGCGTACGTCGGCGACCGCAAGAATAGGCGGCACCGCCCAGGCCGGGCGTTCGAGCGCACCGACTACCGGTTCGAGGTCGTCACCGACTACGGAGCGTTCCGGGACCTTCAACGCCATCGCATGCTCACCATCGAGTGGCAGCCGCTCACCACGCAGCTGGGTTTCGACGTCCCCGCTTTGGTGGTCGACGCGGGGGAGACCGACGCGTTCAGAGAGGCGATGGAACGCTCCCACGCGCTCTACGAGGTCCTCGTGCCGACGTTCCCGACCCAGGCCCAGTACGCGGTCGCGTTGGCGTTCAGGCTCCGCTACGTCATGCAGATGAACGCGCGTGAGGCGATGCACATGATCGAGCTCCGTTCGGGAACCCAGGGGCACCCTTCCTACCGGTGGGTCGCGCAGGAGATGCATCGGTTGATCGCCGAGGTTGCAGGCCACCAGCACCTCGCGGCGGCGATGACGCACGTCGACCGCACGCCCGCCGAGCTCGAGCGGCTCGACGCCGAGCGGCGCGCCGAAGCGCGACGTGCCCGTCGCAGCCGGCGTCCCCACGCCGCCGGCGCGGACGGGTGACGATGGAGGACGATGGAGGAAGACGGAGGAAATTGTCGCCGCAGCGCCATCCCCCTGACCAGGAGCTTTCGCAATCGTTGCTGGTCACAGTCACGGGGAAACCCTCCACGCCTCTTGAGCGCGCACCGAGAAGTGTCTAGTCTGCTGCCCAGTCCCAGACGCCCCGACGGGGCGGCCCGGCCTTTGGGCGCCGGAGCCGCGACGGGGGGGATGCTGTGAGAGGCGGAGCGAGGCCCTAGGAGTCGAGTAGAGAACGTCTCTTCCGGGGGGTGAGGACCCTGGCGGAGGTAGACGGCCCCAAAGACTCCCGGGCCCGACCGCCAGAACGCGACGTTTTCCCCCATCAACAGTCTGCAGGCTGCCCCGCACCACTCGCTCGATTCCGCGAAGCCAACGTCTATGCTCCCGCGGCACATTTGCAGCGAAAGGCGGCCATGCCAGACGACTTGGACGACGTCACCATCCCTGACGACCTCGACGACCTCGACGACCTGGACGAGGCGCTCGACATCGAGGATGGCGACGCAGACGACCTGGACGAGGTCCTCGACGAGGAGCTCGGCGAGGACCTGGACGAGGAGCTCGGCGAGGACCTGGACGAGGACGAGGACGACGACCTCGCCCTGGACGATGACACTGACGAGGTCGATGTCGACGACGCGGAGTCGGTCGACGCGGTGGAGCGACCTGTCGACGACATCGAAGACGAGGACGACGACGAGCTCGACGAGGAAGACGTCGAAGCGAGCCTCGACGTCATCTTGAAGGAGCGGCTCGTGGTCGTCGACGACGAGCCCGACGACGACGACGACGGGGCCGATGTCGAAGACCGCACCGAGGTGGGCGAGCGGGTCTTGCCGAAGCAGCCCGGCGAATTCGTGTGCAGGTCGTGCTTCCTCGTGAAGCACCCCGGTCAGCTCGCAGATGAGGAGAGGATGCTTTGCCGTGACTGCGTCTGAATCATCTGGATCATCGGGAGGATCGTCCTCGGCATCGTCTCGGGGATCGTCTCCTGAGCCCGACGACGTCCTTCGCTCCGTCGCTGAGCGTGTGCTCGACCTCCTCGTGTACCTACCGACCGGAGTGGTGCTGACCGCGCTGGAGGACATGCCCGAGACGGTGGCCAAGGGCCGGGCGCGCGTTGAGCAGGAGCTGCGCAACGCCGAGATCATCGGTCGCTTCGCCGTCGGCGTCGGCTGGCGGCAGGCGAAGGGACAGCTCGAGTGGCTCGCCGGGCAACGCCAGGCGGCAACCGATGCCGTGACCGCGACCGAACGCTCGCCTGGATCCCTACCGAACGCTGCCCCAGGTGGCAGGTCACGCGAGATGCGTCAGCCCAGCCCGCGTCCGAGTGCGCATCGGACGGAGAGGTCGGCCGGCACGCCGCCGCACGCTGAAGTGCCGCACACCGCGGAGCCGCACGCCGTGGCACCGTCTCGGGATCCCGAGGTCGACCGAGTGATCCCCGACTACGACATTCTCGCCGCCTCTCAGGTGGTGCGACGCCTCGACGGCCTCGATCCCGAGGAATTGCGCGCCGTGGTGCGTCACGAGCAAGAGACGCGCAGACGCCGCACGATCCTCCAACGCGCCGAGGAGCTGCTCGGTGGCGAGGAAGCCGGCACCGACAAGGCCCCTGACAAGGCCTCTACCGAGGCTGCAACGGATGGCTCTCCGCGCCCTTCCGACGCTTCATCGGGTCGCTCACCCGGCCGCTCACCGAGCCGCTCACCCGGCCGCTCACCGAGCCGCTCAGCCGGTCGCTCACCGAGCCGCTCACCGAGCCGCTCCTCAGACCGCCCATAGGGACCCGATCGGTCCACTGGAGAGCTGGTCTCACACGGTGGAGGGAGCCCGGCCCGCACGTCCCGGCGATCTCGCAGCCTGCGCCCGGCTCCTCGAAGAGGCACGGGCTCGTGCGAGCACGCTTCGCGGTGGGCCCGAGCTCCTCTCCACGTTGCCCCTGCCGACTCATCCGCAGGTCATCGACGAGCAGTGGCTCAGCACCCATTGGGGCGGCACGGACCGTGGCCTCTTCGCCGGCACGATCGACGAGGTCGTCGTCGGTGTCGCCGGCGGGCACATCGCGACACATGCTGCCCGGCGGGTCGGGACCGTCGACTGGTGCTACGTGGAGGCTGGGGCCCGGGGAGTCGGCGTCGGCACCGCGCTGGCCGAGGCGCTCGTGGAGTGGTTCTCGAGCGCAGGTTGCGTCGCCGTCGACGCGCCTGCACTACCGGGTGACAGGGGCACCAAGCGGCTCTTGGAGTCCCTCGGCCTCAGCGCGCGCCTGCTCGTCCTGCGCCGCCCGCTGCCATGACGCTCGGTCCGCTGCGCACCGGCCGGCGCGGCGGGGGAGGGGGGATCCGGAGGCCGAGGAGCTTGGCGAGCTCTGGCACGAAGCCTGCGGCGTGTCGAGCGGCGTCCTTCGCCTGCTCGTCGTCGGGGATCCCTCTGGGCTTGACGGTCCGCCGGACCGGCGACTCGACGACCATTTCGAGAAGCGAGATCCATTCGCCCGGAGCCATGTCGGCGGTCATGGCCTCGCCCGCGGACTCGGCAAGACGGACGGCGAGCTCCGCGGGCAGACGCGTCGCGGGCTCGGGGGCACGCGCCGAGACGCGCAGCGCATCAGCGACCCGGCCGCCGTCCAGCGCCTTCGTCATCCGGCCGACCCATTCCTCGCGTAACGCACGCACACGCTGGTCGAGGGTCTCTTGGAGCGCCCGTGCCATCGTCCTCGCCTCGTCATCGAGCGTCACCGTGCGGGCAGCCGTGACGACCGCTCGCAGCTCGCGAAGCCTCAGGTCCTTCCCCGCCACCTGTGCGGAGGCCGCGCGGTCCTTCCAGTTCGCGAGGTTGACGCGGGGGAGGAGCTGCTCGGCGCGCGCGAGCACCGCATCGCGATTGGCCGCGGCGGCCGGATCCCCCGGGCGGGCCGCGTGCTGCTCGGCGAGCGCCTGGCGCACCGCGGGGATCCCGCCTCGAAGCAGCTGCTCTGCGATGGGAAGCTCTTGAGGCCCGAGGGTCGCCAGCATCGCGTTGCGGTGCGCCGTCGAAACGGCCGGACGCCGTTCACGGCGTGCGACAGGGGAGTCGCGGCGCTCAGGACGTGCGGCCCGTCGATCGCTGGGCTCTCGGCGTTCTCCTCCCTCACGTGCCGAGCCGTTGCGCTCCGATCCATCCGCGTGCGCACGACGCGCATCGGGCCGGGGCCGCTCTGGCGCGCGATCTCCGTCCACTCGCTCGTGTCGACCACGATCCGGTCGCCGTTCGCCGGGCGCGTTGCTCGCGTCCCGACGAGCGCGCGGTCCACGGCCAGGCTCTGCACCGCGTCTTGCTCCGCCCCGGTCGGTCTCGTCCCTGCCGGGCCGCCCCGCGTCCCGACGGGGCCGTCCTGAGGCGTAGCTCACCAGGACGTCAGGACCCCGTCGCGGCGTGCCGAGCACCTCGATGCGGTTCGATGACCTCTCGCCAGACTTGTCTTGGGGGGGGAGCACCGCGACGATCTCCACCCCGTCGAGGCCGGTCTCGATCTCGGCGCGCACGACGTCACCGACGCCGACACCCGCGGGGACCAGGTCGGCCGCGACGACGCCCTTCGGGTGCTTGGCGCCAGCGGCCCGCCAGGTGAGCTCGCCCTCACCGGTACGGCTCGTCAGCTCGATCTCGATACGGCGAGGCATGCGGCGGTCACGCTATCGCTTCAGACGCACGGGGTGCGACGCAGCTCGCCGGGATGTCGTAGGAAGCGCGCGAGCAGCTCGCCGGGATGTCGCACGCCTCGTATCGGCCTCGCACGGGTCTCCTGGCGGACACCGTCTCTTCGCCGCTCGCGCCGTCGTCTTTGCGCCCCCGTCTCCCTGTCTCCGCGCCGCCCGCGCCAACGTCTCCAGGTCAGTCGTCTCCAGCACCACTTTGCGTCAGCGGCACCACCCTGCTTCAGTGACACCACCCTGCTTCAGTGACCGGACTTGGCCTGGAAGCGCTCACGCGACGCCCGCAGCTCCTCCAGCGCAGCGTCGCGGCCCTCGAACCCGATCGCCTGGGTGGCCTTCCCCGGCTCGAGCGCCTTGTAGACGGTGAAGAAGTGGGCGATCTCGTCCAAGAGCTGCACCTGCAGATCCGACACATCGTGCGTCTCCGCACGCGCCGGGTCGTGCGCGAGCACGGTGAGGAGCTTCGCGTCGGGACCGGCCTCGTCCTTCATCTGGAACACCCCGACCACCCTCACACGGACCAGGCATCCGGGGAAGGTCGGGTCCTCGAGGATGACCAGTGCATCCAGCGGGTCGCCGTCGAGCGCGAGCGTGTCGGGAACGAACCCGTAGTCCGTGGGGTAGGTCATGGCGGTCGCGAGCCGCCGGTCGAGGCGGATCAGGTGACGATCGTGGTCGTACTCGTACTTGTTGCGGCTGCCGGCGGGGATCTCCACGATGACGTCGATGACGCCCGTGACGTCCATGCCCTGGTCGGCTTCCGGCACGCTCCCATCTTTACCCCTTGCAGCCACCCGGACCAAGCGCCGTCGCGCAGCCTGCGCAGCTCAGTGGGTCTGCTGTCAGATCGGGCTGGCTAGCCGCTCACGCCCTTCAAGTCGACCACGAACACCAGGGTCTCTCCGGCCTTGATCGGCCCGTAGTTGTGGTCGCCGTAGCCGAGGCTCGGCGGGATCACGATCTCGCGGCGGCCACCCACCCTCATGCCGATCAGTCCCTCGGCGAAGCCGTGGACCACGCCGCTCAGCGGAAACGCGGTCGGACGCTTCGAGGTCCAGGTCGCCTGTGTGAAGTCCTTCCCAGTGCGGTAGTTCGCGCCCACGTAGATCACATCGACGGTGCTCGACCTCGTGACGGTCGCCCCGGTGCCCTTGACCAGGTTCCTCACCTCCAGCTTCTTCGGCGGCTTCCCCTTCGAAGCGCGGATCACCGGCTCGAGGTTGAGGTCCTTCGCGTGCTTGACGACCGGCAGCTTGGGGCCGTGGTGTCTGTGCGCGGCGCTGTGGCCTTTCTTCCCGTGGTCCCTCGCGCCAGCGCTCCTCGGTCCCGCCCAGGCGACGCTGCCGCCCCAGCCCGCTCCTGCAAGAACGACGGCCGTTCCCACAGCCGCTGCGAGAGCCCGGCGGGCACGCAGACGCCTCCGCCCACTCGATTGCATGGGAAGCGACGCTACCCAACATCCCATGGTCGGGGGGATCGGCGGGGTTCGGCGGGGACCGGCGAAGACGAGGGGATCGGCGGAAGTCGCCCCACGACGGGACCGGCCCGAGGGATCGCCCCACGAAGGAACCGGCCACGAAGGCAGCCCAACGCCCGATCCCTCCCTCGAAACCGCCGATAAGGTCCATTATGTCAAGTTAGGCAGGAAAGCCGGACGGGCCGACGTCGAGCTCCGGTCGCTGCGTCCCGCCCGATCAGGCGCCGACGGGCTCTACGAGGAGGCCCCGGAGGTCTTCAGCCGCCGTGCGCAGGTGCGCAAACGCCGCGTGGTAGGCGCGCAGGCGGGACCGCTCCGATGCGGACGCCGGAAGCTGAGACAGGTCGGCATCGACGTCGTCCAGCGCAGCCTCCAGCGCGTACAGCCGGTCGTGCAGACGGTCGAGGCTGGACACCTCGACCACGACCAGGCCGGCGGGCAGCGACGCACGCTCGGCGCGCCGGCGGGCTTCGTAGGCACGCTGGCGGTGGGATCGCTTGCAGTACTTGGCGGGGCGGCCCGGTCGCCTTCCTGCGCCGGTGCGCTCCCCGTCTCCACGGCTTTGGCTGCGGGCAGCTGTCAAGGGACGCCGGCAGTAGGCGCAACGACCTGCCTGTGTGCTGTTCGCTTGTTCCGTCACTGTGACGCAATAGTAGCGAACCCGTGAGGGCCGGCAACGCGCAGCTGAGCGGCCAAGCCGCTCGCCGCCGCTCGCCGCCGCGGACCGCCGCCGACCGGCGCTGCCGTGCTATGGCCGAACTCGCCTCTCACCCTGCGCGAGCGGCTCGGGCGAGCCCAGGAGAAAGCCCTGCGCCGCGTCACAACCCAAGAGCTCGAGCCGGTGGAGCTGCGCGTCCGTCTCCACTCCCTCGGCGACCACGACGAAGCCGAGCGTGTGCGCGAGGTAGATCATCGCGTCGACGATCGCCGATTGACGATCGGCATTGCTCATCACCGCGATGAAGCTCCGGTCGATCTTCACCACGTCGACGGGCAGACCGGCGAGCCAGGACAACGAGCAGTAGCCGGTGCCGAAGTCGTCGATCGCGACCCGGACCCCGAGCGACCGAACACGGTCCAGGCCCTCACGCGCGTCGTCACGATCTGCCATGAGCAGGCTCTCGGCGACCTCCACGGTGAGCGAATCCGGGGGCAGGCCCCTCTTCTTGAGAGCACTCTCCACTTCTGCGTGAAACTTTCCGCTCGCCAACTGCATCCCTGAGACGTTGATGGTCACGCCGATGTCGGGCTCGCCGGCGCTGCGCCAGGCCGCGCACTGTGCGCACGCCGTCGACAGCACCCACCTCCCGATGGCTGTGATGAGCCCGGCCGACTCGGCGAGGGGGATGATCTCTGCGGGCACGACGGTCCCGAAGGTCGGGTGGTCCCAGCGCAACAGCGCTTCGCGCGCGACCACCCTTCGGGTCGACACGTCGATGAGAGGCTGGTACACGAGGCGGAGCTGTGACTCGTCGACCGAGTGCGCCAGCGCGCCCTCCAGCTCCGCTCGCCGCGTCTCTTGGTGGTCGATCAGGGGGTCGTAGACCTCGACGCGCCCCCTCCCGAGCTGCTTCGCTCGGTACATGGCGCGGTCTGCCCGTCCGAGCAGCGCGTCGGCCGTGTCGTCCTTGCACGCAGGTGCGATGCCGATGCTGGCAGCCACCGTGATCTCGCGCTCTCCCACCACGAACGGGTCCTCGAACCGCTCGGCGATCCGCTCTGCGACGGCGACCCCCTCTGCGACCGGCTCGCGGAGGTCTTCGCAGAGGACCACGAACTCGTCGCCGCCGAGGCGGGCGATCGTGTCGTTGGGCCTCACTGCTGCATTGAGCCGCCTCGCCACGCCGAGGAGCAGCTGGTCGCCTACGGAGTGGCCGGATGCATCGTTGACCGCCTTGAAGTAGTCGAGGTCCATGAAGAGCACCGCGGCGCCGGCCTCGCGGCGCGCCAGGCTCTCGACTGCGTGCTGGATCCGGTCGAGGAGCAGGACTCGGTTCGCCAAGCCCGTCAGCGGATCGTGGAGCGCCTGGTGCTCGAGCCGCGCCTGGTGCTCCGCCAGTTGCTCCTCGAGCCCCCGCCGGGTCACCTCGAAGCGCCGGGCCATCCGGATGAGGCTCGCGTCGAAGCCGAGTTGCACCGCTCGCAGGGAGGCGTCGAGCGCCTCTTGATCGAGCCCCTGCGCCGACGCCTCCTCCCGGAGCACTTCCCCACACGCGGCACGCCAGCCCACGTAGAGCTTGGCGACGCTCGACAAGGCGATGCGCCCGGCCAGTGGGGCCTCGCCGGTCCAGTCCCATTCCTCGGACCGGTCCCGGGAGACCTTCTGCCCGCTGACCAGGTAGTCGGCCACGGCGAGCGTCCCCGCGCGGGTCGCTCGACAGATGTCTGTCTCCACTGTGCGCGCCTGGCGCGCGCCCTCACCCGATGCCCGCCAGCCCTCCACCAGACGCTCGCAGACCTCGTGCGCGCGTAGCCGCAGCGCGAGCCCCAATTCAGGAGCAGGGCCGCCCGACCCGGAACCGCCTTCCGTGCCTTCCCCTGTGGCCATTCCGACCATCCCCAATGCCCTTGCCGTGCGTGCCCCTGTTCCGCATCCCCGAACAGGGGCTCCCGCGTTCGCTCGAGTCACACCGCCGATGCAACACCCAGGTTACCGCGTCCCGGTCACTCGTTCACGCCGCTTTGGTGTCCGAGACGCGCCCCCTCGTGACCTGCCATGACGCGGTCCTGCTCGCTTCGCCACCACCGCACCGCCGTCGCGAGCTCCTCCCGGCTGAAGTCCGGCCAGTACGTGGGCGTCACATAGAAGGGGGCGCCGATCGCCTGCCACAGGAGGAAGTTGGACAACCGCTGCTCCCCTGACGTGCGCACGAGAAGGTCGACCGCGGGCATCGCAGGTTCGTACAGATACCGCGCGAATGCGTCCTCGTCGATCTCGGTCCCAGCCTCGCGATGCGCCTCGAGCACACCGCGCGTCGCATACACGAGCTCCTCACGGGCGCCGTAGTCGAAGGCCAGCGTGAAGTTGAGGCCGGTGTTGTCCTTGGTGAGCGCCACCGACTCCTCCATCTCCCGCAGGATCCGCCGAGGAAGGCGCGAGGTCCCCGAGACAGGCCGGCCGATGCAGCGGATCCGTACGTTGTTGCGGTGCATCTCGAGCCGTCTGGCGAAGATGTTCTTGTGGAGGCTGAGGATGAACTCGACCTCCATTCTCGGACGCCTCCAGTTCTCGGTCGAGAAGCCGTAGGCGGTGAACCACCTGATGCCGAGATCGTCGGCCGCTCGCACGACCTCGGCGAGCGTGGCCTCCCCCTGCCGGTGTCCCTCGGTGCGAGGAAGACCCTTCGACTCAGCCCAGCGCCCGTTGCCGTCCATGATCACGGCCACGTGCCTGGGCACCGCGCCGGACGCGGGGACTGGCACGGTCGCACGCTCGACGTCCGCGCTCACGCGCGAAGTCTACGGGCCGCTCGCGCCTCGAAAAGGGCCTTCCCACGTCTCCGGGTCACCGGCTGGCACTGCCACCGCGGACGCGCCCGGAGCACGGCGAGTCGTGCGTTGGCCATCGGCTCCGCCGGCGATCGCCTCCGGCCCGACGACGCTGCTGGGCCCGTCCCCTGCCCTCGGGGCACCGTCCCGTGTCCTCGGGGCATTGTCGTCGAACCCTCCGACCCGTCGGTAGACGTCCAGCGCGAAGCTCGTCGGCAGGGGCTCGGCCGCGACCAGCCTGAAGCTCGCGCGCCCGTCCAACGCGCGCTCGGCCCGAAGGAACCGGGTCGTCGACGATCTCGCGGTGACAAAGCCGTGCGCCAGGTCGTACTGGTGGGTCACGAAGAAGATCGACACGCCGCGCTCCAAGAGCGCCTCGGCGACCTGGCGACCGATCTCGGACCCCTCGCGCTCGTTCGTGCCCGAGAACGACTCGTTGAAGAGGACGAGGGCGTGCCTCTTCGCGGCGTCCCGGTCGCCGTCCACGGTGGCGTCCCGGTCGCCGTCCACGGTGGCGTCCCGGTCGCCGTCCACGGTGGCGTCCCGGTCGCCGTCCACGGTGGCGTCCGCATCGGCATCCACGGTGGCGTCCGCATCGGCATCCCCGGTGGCCTCCCGATCGGCATCCCGGTCGGCGTCCACGATCGCGTCCACGATCGCGTCCAGCCTGCAAAGCTCGTCCTCCAGCCTGCCGCTGCGCATCGACGCGTCCTCTTCGCGCCCGAAGTGGGTGAAGACGGCACTGTGGAGGCTCGAGCGGTACGAGGACGCGGTGACGAACATTCCGCACTGCAGCATCAGCTGCGCAAGGCCCACGCTACGAAGGAACGTGGTCTTGCCACCCGAGTTGGCACCGGTCACGACGACGAGCGGACGGCCGTCGGCCTCGACGTCGTTGCCCACGACGGTGGCTTCGGTCTGCAGCGTCAGCGACACGTCGCGAAGATCGGTGCACGAGAACCGGAACGAGTCGGACGCGAGCGGGACGGGAAAGGTGAGCGGTGCCCCCCGTGCACGGAGCGCTGCTCGCAGGTTCAGGCATGACACGTAGAACGCCAGCTCCGCGCGGAGCATCGAGAAGTAGCTCTCGATGTGGTCGGCCGCCTGCGCCGCGGCGTTGGCGACGTGGTTGAGCCCCCGATTCGTCAGGTCGCCGAGCTCGTTCATGCCCGCCTCGTCGCGCGGCGGAATCGCAAACGAGTAAGCGGTCCGCGGCCCGAGGCCGACCCGTTCCCGCCAGCGAGCTCGGCGTGTCCGAGGGGAGCGGAGCACGTAGTCCTCACCGGTGCCGTCTCGCCCGAGCCGAGCGCTCATGAGGACGCCGTCGCGGAACTGGAGCTGGCGCAGGTGCAGACGGAGGAGCTCGAGGTACCCGTCATCGAGATCGCGTCGAATGGACTCGAAGAGCATCCGGAACCCCGTAGAGCTGACCTCTTCGACGTGGTCGTCTGCGATCCGGCGAAGCTCGCGCAGGCGCGCTGCGAACGCCTCGAGCTGCGACACCGCGCCGTGCAGGGTGATCGATGACGTGGCGGAACGGAAGCTCCAGATGCCGCGCTTGTCCTCTAAGGCGGCGACCACGAGCGCGTACATCTCCCGGACCATGTCCTCGTGCGCGAGGCAGTCCTCCAGGACCGCCTGACGGTAGCGGACCATGGCGACGGCGCCCATGCTCGCCATCACCACCTTGCGCGAGACGTCGAAGAGGAAGCGGTCCCCCTGTGCCATCGTGCGAAGGACGATGCGGAGCTCGAGATCTTGGGCGAGGTCGTCGTGCAGGAGGCCTGGCTCGACCGAGAAGTCGAAGTCTCGGTCCGAGTAGAGAAGGTGCGCCTTCATGGGATGCGCTCGAGCAGCTGGGGGTACGTGAGCCGGTGCCTTTCGGCGATCGCCAGAGCGTAGGCGAGCCCGTTGGCCGGCCCCCGGACGACCTTGAAGGTCCGCGTCGCAGGGTCGTCGGGGACGACCGTGCTGATCAGGGAGACGACGGAGCGGCCGAGCGACGCGAGCTCGTCGACGAAGGTGACGTACACGCCAAGGCAGTCCAGCTCGATCAGCTTCCGCATCGCCTCGGCGCCCAGGAACCGCGCGTCTTCGAGCGAGGTGGAGGAGAACAGCTCGTTCATGATCACGACGCTTGTCGGCGTGGCGGATCGCAGGGTTCGCTGCATCGCGACCAGGTCGGTCTCGAGCTTGCCGGTCAATCCCGAGAGGGCCTCCTCGCGCTCGAAGTGCGTGAAGATCCGGTCGCACAAAAAGAGCCGCGCGCGCCGCCCAGGCACCGGCACCCCGAGCGCGCTCAGATGGTGCAGCTGACCGAAGGTTCGGGCGAAGGTGGTCTTCCCCCCCTGGTTCGGCCCGGAGACCACGAAGATCCGCTCACCGTGGTCGAGGCAGAAGTCGTTGGTCACGACCTGCTTGCCTTCCGCGACGAGCATGCAGGCGAGCGCGAGGTCGAAGGTGTCCTCTGCGAGCTCCTCCTTCGCCGCCACGTCCACTTCGGGGTAGCAGAACTCGAGGCCCGCCGCGCGCAGAGGATCGACGAGGTTGCGGTAGGACACGTAGAACTGCAGCTCTCGGTAGAAGCGGTGGACTCCGGCGTCGAGAAAGCCGCCGTGCCGCCCGGAATAGGTGGCGAGAAGTGCGAATTCATCGGGGAAGAGCCGCGCCACGCGGTCGAGCACCTGCTCCCCGATCCTCGTCATGCCGGGCCACAGACGGTAATTGGCGAGGTAGCTGCGCACTGCGCCTTGCCGGAACCGTTCGAACAGCGACTGGATCTCTTCGCTGTAGTCGTCCTCGCCGTCATAGCGCCTCACGGTCACTCGTCCCCCGTCGATGTGCACGCAGTAGGAGACGCGGGACAACGCCTCCTTGCACTCTCCGGTCTCCGCCTCGAGCCTCTTGAAGTCGTCGGAGCCCACATACGCCGCGAGGTACCGGCGAAAGCCCTGCATTCCTGCCGAGTGCAACGTTGCTTGGTGGAGCGCGCCTGTGAGCTTGCGGACCGCGGCGCAGTAGATCGCCGCACCGTCGAGCGTCCACGCCTGGCGCTGGTACACCACCCGCATCGCGCGGGCCTGCGAGAGGTGGGAAACGACGTCGGCCACCGACGTGCAGTACTGCCCGAGCGCGCTCCAGAGCGCCTGGTCCTCGAGATCCTTGAACACGTCGTGGCGGTGATGGACCGTCTCGACGTCACGAGTCCGTCGAAAGAAGGCCCTGGTGAGCTCCTCGGTGTCGGTCCGATCGCCCGCGATGCGCGAGACGATCTGGTCGAGGTTGAGGTCGGACGCGTGGTCGCGCTCCTCGCGCACCGCGGTCGATCGTCCGGGAGGCGCCAGAAGGCCGAAGCTCTCCGAGATCCCGCCATGCTCTGGGCCCATACGACCACTCCCCTTGTCGCCCTCAGGGACGTTCCCCATCAGGCGGTCAGTAGGAGCCATCAGCCCGAGGGCGGCGCAGCGAGCTCCATCGCCGTTCCTCCTTGCATCCTACCAACCGCCACAGCCCACCCCGGCCCACCTGCTGGTACTCTGGTCAAGACGCGATGAAGCCCGCGCGGTGCAGGGCAGCCTGCTGATGGCTTCTACCTGACAGCTTGGTACCGACCAGGGAGGTAGAGGCGCGTGGTGGCCGTGCGTGAGCGCTTCGAGCACATCTTCGGCATCTTTGTGACGCTCGTGCGACCGTATCCTCGGACCTCCTCGGTCGCGCGGCCCCGGCCTCCTTCGGGGAGCACCAGGACGTGACGAGAGCCACCGAGAAGACACCGGGCCCTTCGCACGCCGCGCAGAGCCGCTCGGCGGCGATTGTGTCGCTCGCGCACGAGCTGGCGGAGCTCGCGGACGGTCCCGCTGCGTTCGCCGAGCGGGCGCGCCGGCTCGTGGAGCGGCTGCAGGCGCAGCGCTATCACATCGCGGTGCTCGGCGAGTTCAAGCGCGGCAAGTCGACGCTCGTCAACGCGCTGATCGGGGCGCCCGTGCTCCCGACGGGGGTCATCCCAGTGACGACGGTCGCGACCGAGGTCCACTTCGCCGGCTCCCGATCCGAAGTCCTGGTGGTGTTCGAAGACGGAGCGACGCAGGCGGTCCCCCCCGAAGAGATCGACCGCTACGTGAGCGAGCGTCACAACTCTTTGAACAGGCTCGGCGTAGGCCGTGTCGAGGTGCACACCGACACCGTCCTCGGCGCGCCGGGCGTCGTGCTCGTCGACACGCCGGGCGTCGCGTCAATAAACGCGCACCAGACGCTCGCGGCCGAAGAGGCACTCGCCGACAGCGACGGCGCGGTGGTCGTCCTGTCCGCCGACGCCCCGCTGTCCGAGAGCGAGGAGCGCCTCCTCTCGGCGCTGGCCGAGCGCGGGGGGCGGATCTTCGTCGTCGTGAACAAGTCCGACCATCTGTCCGCTTCGGAGCTGAGCGAGCTCCGAGCCTTCCTTGCGCACCACCTCGAGAGGCTGCTCGGCGCCGGCGCTTGCCCCTACTTCGTCTCCGCGCGCCGCGCGCTGGACGCGTCGGGCGGGGGTGCCGGGCACGAGCAGGGCGACCCCGGCTTCGCCGCGTTCCGCGAGGACCTCGAGGCCTTCCTGCGGGACGATCTTGCCGCCGAGCGCGAGCGGGCGAGCGCGGCGGAGCTCGGCCGGCTGGCGTCAGCCCTTTCCCAAACCGTCACGATCGAGCGAGCGGCCGCCACCTTGGACCTGGCCGCCCTCTGTGACCGGCTCGACAAGTTCCGCGCGGCGGCAGCCGACGTGCGACGCGAGCTCGCCGCCGACCGCATCCTTCTCGAGCACGACGTCGCGGACATCTCCAAGTCCGTGGCCTCGGCGCTCGTGGCAGGTGCCGCGCACGCGGCGGCGCGCGCGTGGCCGCAGATCGAAGAGGCCATCGGCGACCTCCGCGGGCACGCGCTCGACCGCGCGCTCGACGACGCTGTCGCCGCCGCGGTGAGGGACACCTTCGAGCCGCTGCGGCGCGCCGCGGAGACGACGGCCGGCGAGGCGTGGGAGCGCGCCGCCCTGCGCTTTGCCGATCGGCTCCGCGAGCGGGTCCTGACCCTGCGCACCGCGGCCAACGCGCTCTTCGAGGTACACCTTCCCGAGCCGGTCCTGCCGACTGTCGCCGAGCAGCGTGAGCGCTTCTCCTACCACTTCTTGCAGGTGGAGACCCCCGGTGCTTCGCTTGCGCGAGCCGTGCGAACCGTGTTGCCCACGGAGCGGTCCCGGCGCAAGATGCTCGCGCGCGCACGACAGCACCTCGATTCCGAGCTCGACAAGCACGCGGGACGCGCACGTTTCGACATCGTGCAGCGTCTCGACGAGGTGTCGCGACGCTTCGTCACCGCGATGTCGGCCGAGCTCGAGGAGACTGAGTCGTCGATCCTGGCGGCGGCAGCGCGGGCCCAGCAGGCGCTCGAGTCGACCGAGTCCGAGCAGGCGGCTCTCGAGGCGCGCCGAATGCGTTGGATGACCTTGGCACACCGTGCAGAGCAACTCGTGCAGAGCAACTCGTGCAGACGGTAGCGACCGCGTCGCCACGCTGAAGGGAGGCGGGTCAGACCACGAGGACCGGGCAGGGGTGGTGGAGGAGCAGCGCCTCGAGGGACTGGCCGACTCCCCGGTGCGCCAGGTGCTCCCGACCGTGACATCCGACGACGACCATGTCGAATCCGTGCTCTTCGGCGTGCTCGGCGATGGCCCGCGCGGGGTCGTCGGCGAAGACCGCCCGGATGTCCGCCACCCGTCCCTCCTCGCGCTCGAGGAGCGCCTCGAGGCCCTGGGACAGGTTGTCGCGCTCCGCAGAGGCAGCGTTCGCAAGCTCTTGAGGGGTCTCGGCGTGGGGTCTTGGGCGGATCACGAGAAGCACCCGGACCTCGCCGTCGACCTCCGCTCCCAGCGCGACGGCGGTGCGCAGCGCCTCCTGGGCCTCCTTCGATCCGTCGTAGCCGACGAGGATGCGCCGAAAGGCACGCCCTCGTCCCTCGGTCGCTTCAGTCATGGTCGCCTCCCTCCCGGCGTGGCTTCCCGAGTCTCTTCCCGCGTGGCTCCCTTCCCCGCCCTGCCGAGTCCGGCACCGGGCACGCCGCTCTGCGCGGCACCCCCGCCCGCGTCACCGCAGCGCCGCCGCCACTGCGAGCGCCACGATGAGCGCCACCAGCATGTACGCAACGTATGCGTTGAGCGACCCCGACTGCAGCCGTCGGGCCGCGTCGGCCACCCACAGGACCGCCTTCCAAGCAGGACGGTAGAAGTACGCCTCGACCGGTTCGACGATGCTCGTCTGGGACTCGAGGTGTGCCGCGGCGGTCTCTGCTCCTGTGGCGACGGCACCTGTCGCCGAGAGGGATCCTGTCGCCGAGACGGCTCTTGCTCCCCCGTCGTCGGCGGCCACCGTCGGATGTGCCAGCGGTCGCAGACGGCGCGTCCGCTGGGTGGCGAGCACGTTGGCGAGCACGTGTCGGAGCGGGTTGGCGAACCCGAACGCCGTATACGACGACGGTCCCGCCACCCCCACGGTGGCGGAGTGCCACGCGGGGACCCGCCGAACCCGCAGGTAGCGCCCACCCGAGAGGAGCGCGGCCATCGCCAGGACGCCCAGGCACATGACAGGGAGCACGATCCAGAGCCACGACGGCGAGAGGATCGAGAAGCCCTGATAGACGGGCTGGAGGACCCAAGGTGACTTGAGCGCGTGCAGCACCGCGCCCTGTGCCACGAGGGGTGCCAGCCCTCGTGCGAGGAACCGGACCTCCCAGGGCGACACGGCGCCGAGCCCGAGGCAGCCGAGGGCGAGCACGACCAGCCCGGCGCGCCCGAGCGGTCCCGCCTCCCCCGTCACCGGTCTCCTGCTCGGCGTTTCCCCCGTCACCGGAGTCCTGCCGGGCGGACGGCCGAGGAAAGCGAGGCCCAGGACACGGACGAACGCGAGCGCGCCAAGCCCCGTCGTGAGGGCGACCAGCGCCCCCGCACCAGCGAGCCCGAGGCGGAGGGCGAGCCCGCCGAGGCGGAACTGCTGCATGAGTGCCTCGAGCACGAACCACTCCGAGACGAACCCGATCGTCGGTGGCAATCCAGCGAGCGCGAGGGCGCCGGCGCCGAACGCCGCGCCGCTCCATCGCAGACGGCGCGCGATGCCGCGAAGGGAGTCCAGGTCGTCGGTGCCGGCGTCCGCCTCGACGAAAGCGAGCGAGCAGAAGAGGGTGGACTTGGCGATCGCATGGGCGACGACTTGGAGCGATGCCGCGACCAACCCGACCACCTCGAGAGTCTGCGAGCCGACAGCCGCCCCGGTCAGCGCCACACCGTAAGCGACGAGGATGATCCCTGCGTTCTCGATGCTCGAGTAGGACACCACCCGGCTCAGACGTGACTGCACGCCCGCGAAGAGGATCCCGAGGAAGGCCGTCACGCCTCCGAGGAGCAGGACGACGACGACCAACCACACCGGCGGACGGCCGAGGACCCCGAGGAAGCGCCACAGACCGTAGACGCCGACGTTCGCGGCGACCCCGGCCATCGCCGCACGGGCGGGTCCTGGCGCTGCGGGGTAGCCGATGGGGATCCACACCTCGAACGGGACGACGCCGAGCTTGGCGGCGAACCCGGCCACGATGAGCAACCATGCGATCTCGTGCAGGCCCCCCGCCCGTACCGAGGACCAGTCCGCGATGGTGAAGCTGTGCGTATGCCCTGCCAAGAGCAGGAAGCCGACAAGCAGGCAGGCTCCGCTCACCTTCCCGATCCCGGCCGTCGCCCACGGCGCGCGGGGCCCGTCCACGCTCCCGCGCTGCGCGGACGTGAGCAGGTAGAAGGAGACCGTCAGGGCTTCCCATGCGAAGAGGAACACGAAGGCGTCCGCCGCGCAGATCACCACCGCGACCGCCGCCAACAGCGAGAGGTAGCCGGTCGCCACCGCGCGGCGGTGCTCCCTCCCCACCTCCGACCACGCCCACGAGGCGAAGCACAAGGAGACCGCGACGGAGATGCCGAACAGGAGCGTGAGGAACAGGCCGGCCAACGCGTCGACACGCAGAGCCCCTCGTCCGATGTCGAACAGCGGCGCGATGCCGACCTCGACCGGTGCCGACAAGGTCGCGTGGATGCCGAGCGCGAGCAGACAGGCGCTCCCGGCGGCTCCCAGCAGGTACGGCGCGGCGCGCACCCAGCGCGACCGGATGCCGAGCCCGAGGTCGACCAAGGCGCCAGCGAGCAGGCACGCGAGCGCCGCCGCCAAGAGCGAGCCGGTCACTTCGGGCTCCTCCGAGCCGGGCGCGAAGCGCCGGCGCCCCCACCACCGCCGGCACCGAGGATCCCCACGGCCGCCAAGATGCCGTGGAGGATGCCGAAGGGGCTCGGAGGCGAGCCCGGGACGTACACGTCCACCGGCACGAACGACGCCACCCCTCCGCGCGTGGCGTACGACTCACCGAGCATCCCCCCGCTCACGGCGTCCGTCCCCACCGCGATGACCACCTTTGGCTCCGGCATGACGTCGTAGGTGTGGCGCAGCGGTTTCTCCATGCCGGCCGAGCCCGCGCCCGTGACGAGGAGCACGTCGGCGTGTTTGGGGCTGGCGGTGAAGAAGACCCCGAGGCGCTGCACGTCGTAGACGGGGTTGGTCAGCGCCGCCACCTCCCACTCCTCGCTGCCGTCCGAGCCGGCGTCGACGTGGCGGACGTGGACTGAGCGGCGCAGGGCACGCACCCGACGGGCGAGCTGGGCGCGCGCCTTGGCGAGCTCAGCGTCCGCTTCGTCCGCCTCTTTGGGCGGCACGATCAGGGCCGAGCGGCTGAACGCGCCGGTCTCGAACCCCGGGTCCGCGCGGAACGTGCCCGGAGCGAGCGCGACGCAGCGGCCGCACAGGATGCAGCGGCCCCGGTCCACCTTGACACGTGCCGGCCACCCGACGGGCGCGCTCTTGCGGTCAGCTTCCCCTCGCAGGGCGATGGCGCCGGTCGGGCAGGCTCGGACCGCCGCCGAGATCGCCTCGGGGTCGTCCCCTGCGACCGGGCCGACCTCGACCCGTGCGAAGAAGCCCGGCCCGTAGCCGTCGGCTCGCCGGGGGTAGGGACTCGTCACGATGCCGTGACGCAGGCCGCGGGGGATCCAAGGCATCAGCCGGCGGCTCCGGCGATCGAGAGACCGAAGCTCGCCTCGATGAACGCGATGTCGGTGAACACGTCCTTGGGGAATGCCGCCGAGTACGCAGCGAGGTTGTGGAACCCTGCCGAGCGCTGGGTCACCTGGGTGAGGCGTCCGTGGTCTGCCTCGACGATGGACAGAAGCTCGCCCTGCGGAGATTCCGCCCACCCGAGCGCCCGCCCGGAGCCCGCAGGGACGCCGACGCGCCAGTCATCGGGCTCGTCCAGCCCGTCGAGGAGGTCGACCGCCTGGCGCACCAGGTGGAACGCCCCGGCGATCTCGTCGATGCGCACCCGCTGGCGGCAGAGCGCGTCGCCGCGGTCGTAGCGGTGCGCGATCCGATGCCCCAGCCGCTCGTACGCCCCGTACGGGCGGCTCGTCCGCACGTCCTCGTGCTGGCCGGACGCACGGCCCACCGGCCCGACGACGGCGAAGCGGCGCGCGTCATCGGGCGAGAGCACACCGGTTCCGCGGAGCCGGTCGACGAACGACGGGGTGTCCATGAGCCGAGATGCGTCCTCGTCGATCTCGTGTGACAGGACAGCAACCTCGTGCAGCACCTCTGCAGGCGCGAGCGCCAATCCACGGCTGACACCTCCCGGGACGACGACCCCGCGCCCGAAGCGGCTGCCGCACAAGCGCGCGCGCAGCCGCTGCACCCGCTCTTTGTGGTGCGAGAGCACCGCGTACGCCACGGCCTGGCCCGCGGCCTCGGTGTGCCGGATCATGGAGTCGAGGTGGTTGGCGACCCTCTCGAGCTCTGCGTGCACCACGCGCACGAGCTCCGAGGGGAACGGGACGGCGATCCCGGTCAGCCGCTCCACCGCGTGGCTGAACGCAAGGGCATGCGCGACGGACGCGGGACCCTCCTCGCGTTCGGCGAGCAGGACGCCGTCGTCGAACGCCATGCCCGCGAAGTGCGAGTCGACCCCACGGTGCTTGTAGAAGATGCGGGTCCGCAGGTGCGGAACGTCCTCCCCCGAGGTCTCCACGACGTACTCGACCGCCTCGAAGACGCCCGAGCGCACCGGACCGTAGGGGATCGTGAAGACGCCCTCGCCGTGCACGTGTGGGGGTAGCGGTCCCGCATGCACGCTCAGCGCCTCCTGCGGGTCGCCGCCGGGCCCGAGCGGCGCGACTGCTCCCGGCGCAAGCGGCAGCACGAGCGGGTCCGGGCGCGGGTGCCCGAGCGGCTCGACGCCGAAGAGGTCCCGTACCCTTCGCTCGTACCACGCGGCCGCGGGGATGTCGGGCGTGAGCGATGGGTACCGGCGCTCGCTCGCCGGGACCGCATGCTCCTCCACGGCGAGCGTCCCGTCCTTGGAGCAGATCGCCAGCAGCTGCACGCCGCACTCCGCACTCCCGTCTTCCCGCAGACCTCCCTGCTGGCTCGCGACCAGCGCGCAAAAGCGTGCGCCGTCGCGGACGCGCCGACGCGTCGCCGAGAAGGCAGCCGGTGCGACCAGCGCCTCAGGCGTCATGCCGGCCGCCTCAGCTGACGTGCCGCGTCATCGAGAAGCCTGCTCAGGTCCGCGGGGAGGTGGACGCCGAGGATGACCAGCGCAACGATGCCAAGCCCCATGGATGCGACGATCCATGGGCTCACCTCTCCCTTGGTGATCACGTTTCCCTTGGTGATCACGTTTGCGGGCCTGTGGGCGGGCTCCGACGTGCGCACGTCGACCGCCCCTGATGTCCGCTCCGGCGTCAGCGCCGCCGCCTGCACGCCGGGCACCGCCAGAGCGAGCGCGTCGGCCTCCGAGGGAGCGCCGGGGTCCGCGCTCCTGCGCCCCGTGGTCAGCATCGTCTGCGTGGTCGACCAGGCAAGACCGAGGAACGCAACCGCTGCGAGGGCAACCAGGACGGCGGCGACCCCGTAGCGAGGGTCCGACAACCCTCCCGCGACAATCAGGAATTCGCTGCGGAACAACCCGAAGGGCGGCATCGCCGAGAGTGCCAGCACCGCAGCGACGAGCATGGAGCCGCTCCACGGGAGCGCATTCACCCCGCCACGGAGCACTGCCATGTCCTTGCTCCCGAACTTTCGCAGGACCGAGCCGGCGCCGAAGAACGCCGTCCCCTTGGCCGCCGCGTGAGCGAGGACGTGCAGGAGGACGCCCACGAACGCCAGGGTCACCCCGAAGCTCATGCCGATGGCCAGGATCCCCATGTGCTCCACGCTCGAGTAGGCGAGCATGCGCTTCATGTCCCTTTGGCGCGTCAGGTACAGCGCTGCCAGCAGCAGCGAGGCCAGCCCCACCACCAGCAGCACGTTGCGGGGGTACGTCGAGCCGATCGCCGCCGACGTGAGCTGGTAGAAGCGCAAGATCGCGTAGAAGCTCGTCGCCAGCAGCGCGCCCGACAACAGCGCGGAGACCGGCGTGGGAGCCTCCGAGTGCGCATCGGGGAGCCACGTGTGGACCGGGACCAGGCCCATCTTCGTCCCGTAGCCGAGCACCGCCAGGACGAAGGCGAGCCGCATCACGTCCGGGGGGAGGTGCCGGGCCCCTTCGAGCATCTTGGCGTACGTGAGCTGGAAGCCCGCGCCGAAGACCGAGGTGCCTGCGTAGTAGAGGACGACGGTTGCGAAGAGGGCGATGCCAAGGCCCATCGACGCGATCAACACGTACTTCCACGCGGCCTCGGTCGCGGTGTCGGTGTCGTCGATCGCGACGAGCAGTGCCGAGACCACCGTGGTCACCTCGACCGCGACCCACAAGAGGGCCAGCCCGCTCACGAGCGGCGCCGCGAGCATCGCCCAGCAGAAGACGTGCAGGCCTGCGTAGAACCGGCGCCCGTACCGCTCCCCCGCCGCGCCGGGTTGCAGGTCCAGGTACCCCGCCGAGAAGAGAGCGGCCGAGAAGTAGAGGAACGACGTTGCGACGAGGAAGACCGTCGAGAGCGCATCCACCCGCAGCTCGCTGCCGGCCGCCACGTGCCCATGCGAGATGACCGCGGGGACCAGCGAGAGCACGAGCACGAAGGAAGCTGCCCCCGAGACCGGTGCGATCACCTTCGCTGCCTTCACCGGGAGCACGAGGGAGGCGGCTCCCACGAAGAACGGGGCGATCAACAGCGCGATGAGGACCCAGCCCATTGCCCCTATCCTCGTAGCCGGTCCAGCTCGTCGGTGGAGAGGGTCTTCGAGCGCCCGTGGTGCACGCGCATGATGATCCCGAACGCCACCACTGCGACGAGCAGGTCGAACAGGAACGTCAACTCCACGACCAGCGGCAGTCCCGCAGCGATCGCGAGGCTCGCGACGGACACGCCGTTCTCGAGCGAGAAGAAGCCCATCGCCTGGGACACCACGTCGGACCTCAGCACGATCAGCACGAAGCCGACGAGCACCACTGCCGACGCGACCGCCAGCGTCGTCGTAGGAAGGGCCGCGCCGCGCACGCGAAGGGACCCGACCGAGAAGAAACCGAAGATCGAGACCGCGAGAGCCACGAGCGTGGAGCTCGCGACACCGAGCTTGGAGCTGCCGACGAGGTCGACGTCCACGTCGCGCAGCAACCGCATGATCACGAGCGGCACGATGACCGCCTTGAGGAGGAAGGAGAGGCCCGCGAGCACGTAGATGTCGCCGACGTGCCGAGTGGCGGCGACCACCACCGCGAGCGCGCTCACCGCGAGGGACTGGAACGCGTAGAGCCGCACCTGGGACCGCAGGAGCGGCGCGCGGAGCATCGCGAACTCGCTGAGGAGCACGATCACGGCGACGACGTCCTCGACTCCCGCGGTCGTCGAGAGGACATGCGCGGACATCACGCTGGTCCGACGTAGAAGACCACGACCGCGAGCACTGCGATGCCGAATGCCGCCGCGAGGAACTCGGTGATCTTGAAGAGCCGCAATTTCGAGAAGAGGTTGTCGATCACCGCGAAGACGAGCCCGAGCAGCACTGCCTTGCCGAGAAGCGCACCGATCGCTCCGGCCACTGAGAGCGGCGTCCCGCTCGAGGAGAGGCCGAACGGAGCGACGAAGACGTTGATCAGGATCGTGTAGAGGACCAGCTGTTTGATCGCCGATCCCCACTTCAAGAGCGCGAGCGCCGGGCCCGAGTGCTCGAGCGTGCGGGCCTCGTCGATCATCCCGAATTCGAGCGTCCCGGTGTGCGTCTCGACCGGGATCCTCCCGGTGTCCACCAGCACGACCAGGAAGAAGGCCACCGCGGCAAGGACGTGTCCCGGTCTCACGATCTCCGAGGAGCTGCGGACCGTGCTCGCGAGCGCGTACGGGAGGTCGGTGCTCGTGATCAGTCCCACGGCGAAGACGACGAAGAGGATCGTCGGCTCCACCAGCGCGCCGAAGGTCATCGACCGGCTGCTCCCCAGCTGTGCGTAGGGCGCCCCGGACTCCGCGCCGGCGAGTGCGACGGAGAACGAGGCCAGCGCCAAGACGAAGCCGCCGCCGAGGATGTCACCCATGTAGCCGAGGGGCAGCGGGTACGTCGTGAGCACCGGGATGAGCAACGGGACGATCAGGTAGCAGGCGAACGCCACCACCGGAGCGGCCAGGAAGACCCAGCTCGCCTGGTCGGTGACGAGCGTCTCTTTTTGAAAGAGCTTCGCGATGTCGTAGTACGGCTGGAGGATCCGGGGACCCCGGCGGCCCTGGAGGCGCGCCTCGACGTGCGCGATGGCGCCGCTCACGAGCGGGGCGCCGAGCAGGATCGTCAGTACCTGGAGGGCTTGGACGCCCTCGGGTGCGACAACGGCTGATGCCAGGGTCAAGTCTCCTCCACGCAACAGGCAATTGCGTAGAGACCATCAGCCCGAGAGGGCGAGCCGCCCGCACGAGCAGTTCGGGCCGGCCGGCCCGCCAGGGACTCATCTGGCGCCGGCACTCTATCGCGGGCCGCGCCGTGGTGCCGCCGGGCTGGATGCACATGCCGAGCCTCACGGCCGCTATCGTCAAGGTCGGAGGGGTTCGCCAACCGATCTGTGCCGGAGGTTCGAGCCGGAGGATGTGGTCAGCAGTGAACCGTTCGCCCCGAGCTCTGCTCTTATCCGGGTCCCTCGGTCTCGGGCACGAGATGCTCGTCCGGAGTTGTGGCGAGTTGCTCGAATCCTCGGGCTGGCGTGTCGAGAGCCTCGACTGCATGCAACTTCTGGGGCGGGGACGCGGCTCGCCCGGCCAACACCTCTTCACGAGGACCGTCAGCACGCTCCCCGGTGTCTATGACGCGCTGCACTTCGCCCACCTGCGCACCGGGAGCCCTCTCGCCCGTGCCCTCGACGCCCGGGCGCGCACGAGGCTCGTCCCTGCCCTCCGCGAGCGGATCGAACGAGAGACGGTGGACCTGGTCCTGAGCGTCTTCGCGACCGGCGCCTCCGCGGCTGCCGAGCTGCGAGCCGACGGGACGCTCCGTGCCCCTGCCGTCGTACTGTGCACGGACGTGACGCTCCATCGCCTCTGGGTCCACCCTGGCACCGACCTGTTCCTCGCGACGTCCCCGGCCGCGGCAGCGTCGGTGCTGCGGTACCTCCCCCATGCCGACGTCGCCGTGGTTCCCCCGCCGGTACGCCCTTCGTTCTACAAGGCTCCTTCGAAGGGGAGGGCCCGCGCGGAGCTGGGCATTCCACGCGGCGAGCCCTGCGTGCTCATGATCGACAGCGGTTGGGGGCTCGGCCGGCTCGAGGCGCGCGTCGCCGCGCTCGGGAGAGCAGGCGTTCACGTGCTGGCGGTCGCCGGCCGCCGCCATCACCTCGAGCAGGGCTTCCGAGCGCTCGCAGCGGCCGACGAGCACATCCACCCCTTCGGCTTCGTCGACGACGTGCCGCTGCTCATGGCCGCCGCGGACGTTGTCGCAGCCCTGCCTGGCGCGACGACCTGCGGGGAGGCGAGGGTCGTCGGGCGGCCCCTCCTCCTGCTCGACGCCATGCCGGGCCACGGCCGGGAGAACCTGCTCCACGAGCTGGAGCTCGGCAACGCAGCCGCCTGCGGCCCAGACCCCTCAGACCTCGTCGAGGCGGTCTTCGCATTGCTCGAGCGGGGTCCGGTCAACCGCGGGTCGGCGCGCCCGGAGCCCTGGGAGCCTGCCTTCGCCGCCGCGCTGGCCCGAGTCGGGGTTTGCGTATCTGCCAAAGGTGCCGGGACCTCGCTCGCCGACGGTCAGGTCGCCGACGGTCAGGTCGCCGACGGTCAGGTCGCCGACGTACCGGCCGCGCGCCGCCAGGGAGGGGACGGCATCGTCGCGGACGGCATCGACCGGGACGGCCGTCGTGACGGCGCCCCCCGGGACGGCGTGATCGATTCTGCGAGAACGTGAGGTCGAAGAGATGCGCACCCTCTTTCTGAACCCGCCGTCGTACGAGGGGTTCGATGGCGGCGCGGGAGCCAGATATCAGGCAAAGCGGGAGATCCGCTCCTACTGGTACCCGACGTGGCTGGCACAGCCGGCGGCGATCGTCCCTGACAGCCTCCTCGTCGACGCCCCTCCCTCGGGTCTCACGCTCGACGACGTGGTGCCGCTCGCGCACCGGCACGACCTCGCAATCCTCCACACCTCTTCACCGAGCTTCCGGGGAGACGTCCAGGTCGCAGAGGCCATGAAGGAGGCGAACCCGGACCTCACGGTGGGCTTCGTCGGGGCGAAGGTGGCGGTCGAGCCCGAGCGGTCGCTCATGGCCTCCGGCGCCATCGACTTCGTCGCACGGGAGGAGTTCGACTTCACGATCGCCGAGATCGCCGAGGGGAGGCCCCTCGCCGACGTGCTCGGGGTCAGCTACCGCACTCCCACAGGCGGCGTCGCGCACAACCAGGACCGCCCGGTCCTCGAGGACATGGACAGGCTGCCGTTCGTGACGCCGGTCTACCGACGCGACCTCGACCCGAAGAACTACGCGATCGGCTACATGCTGCACCCCTACGTCTCCTTCTACACCGGGCGCGGCTGCCGCTCCCGGTGCACGTACTGCCTGTGGCCCCAGACCGTCGGCGGCCACCGGTACCGTACGAGGAGTGCCGGCCACGTGCTCGAGGAGGCCGCTCTCGCAAAGCAGCTCTTTCCGGAGATGAAGGAGCTCTTCTTCGACGACGACACCTTCACCGACGATCGTGACCGGGCCGAGGAGATCGCCCGCGGCCTCGGCCGTCTCGGGATCACCTGGTCGTGCAACGCCAAGGCCAATGTGCCGCGCGAGACCCTGCAGGTTCTCGTCGACAACGGCCTCCGGCTGCTCGTCGTCGGGTACGAGTCCGGCGACCAGCGCGTCCTCAACAACGTGAAGAAGGGGCTCAAGGTGGAGCGAGCCCGCCGTTTCGCCGCGGATTGCCGCGAGCTCGGGATCAAGGTCCACGGCACCTTCATCATCGGGCTCCCCGGCGAGACCAAGGAGACCATCCAGGCGACGATCCGCTTCGCGCGCGAGGTCAACCCTCACACCATCCAGGTCTCGGTCGCGGCCCCGTACCCGGGCACCGAGCTCTACAAGCAGGCGGTCGACAACGGGTGGCTCCCAGGCGACGAGGAGGGTGCGACCCTCGTGAGCGGCGAGGGGACCCAGCTCGCGACGCTTGATTACCCCCACCTCTCGCGAACCGAGATCCTGGACTCGCTCGACACGTTCTACAAGCGCTTCTACTTCCGGGCGGGGAAGCTCGCGGAGCTCTCCGCGGAGGTGCTCCGCCGGCCCGAGACACTGGGGCGACGCCTACGCGAGGGCGGAGAGTTCGTCCACTTCCTCGGACGCCGCCCACGCTCGTCGGCGGACGCGCGCTGACGTGCGCGGCGCCTGATCCAAGGCGGTGCTCTTCGCGATACTCGCCGCGCTGGGCGCGGCAGGGAGCTTCGCTGCGGGTGGGGTCCTCCAGCAGCGCGCAGCGAGCGAGCGCCCCGAGGGGGAGGCGCTCTCCTTCCGTCTGATCGCCGACCTTGCACGCGAGCCGATGTGGCTCCTCGGGATCGGGTTCGCGATCTTCTCCTACGTCCTCGAGGGGCTCGCCCTCAGCTACGGACCGCTCGTGCTCGTCCAGCCGCTCATCGTGACCGAGCTGCTCTTCGCCTTACCCATCTCGGTCCGCTGGCGCGGTATGCGGATGTCCGGGCGGGAGTGGGCTGGCACTCTCGCGGTCGCAGGGGGTCTGACGCTGGGCCTGCTCGCAGCCGAGCCTGGCGCGGGACGGCCCGAAGCCCCCATCGGCGAGTGGGCCATCGCGCTCGGGGTCGTCGCGGGTGCGACCCTTCTCGCCGTCTCCGGCGGGCGCCACCACCGCGGGCCGGCCCGCTCGTCGCTCTACGCGCTGGGTGCGGCGCTGGTGCTCGGTGCGCAGGCCGCGCTCTTCAAGGCATCCGTCGCCCGTTTCGCGCAGGGAGCCGTCCCGGCGCTCGCGAGCTGGCAGGTCTGGGCGATGTTCGCTGCGGCCATCCTCGGCCTTCTCCTCGTGCAGAGCGCCTACGAAGCCGGACCGCTCGCGACCAGCATGCCGGTTGTCGATGCCGTCGATCCCGCCGTCGCCATCGTCTTTGGCATCGTGCTCTTCCACGAGCACATCCGCACGGGGCTCTGGCTCGGAGGCATCGCCGCAGGCATCGTGATGCTCCTCGGCGGCATCCTCGTGCTCGACACCTCCCCGCTCATCCGCAGCCTCCAGCGAGTCCAGCACCAGCGGGCCGCCCTCGAGCGAGATGAAGTGCCCCGAGCGGCATCGGGAATCGAGCAGGTGCGTCCCAGTGGAGACGCGGACGTGTCGACCCCCTGAGACAGGTGGGGCGCGCCGCCTCCTCCGTCAGCGGCCAGAGCCGGCGCGTGCGTCGAACGTCGGGATGAGCACCCGCGCGGCTCGGGCCTCGTCGACCCGGCCGACCGGCGTCGTGCGAGGCGCGGCGCGCGCAGCCTCGACCCCCCCCTCCTGGCCGGCCTCCGACGCGATCCGCTCGAGCGCGTCGGCGAGCGCTTCGAGCGTCTGCAGGCTCTCGGTCTCGGTCGGCTCCACCATGAGCGCCTCGTCCACCACCAGCGGGAAGTAGACGGTGGGCGCGTGGAAGCCCTCTTCGAGGAGCCGCTTGGCGACGTCGAGCGCTCGCAGGCCGTAGCGCCGCTTGAGCGTGGACGCGGCGAGGACGACCTCGTGCATGCATGCCCGATCGAACGGCACGTCGTAGATCGAAGAGAGCCGGACGCGGAGCCAGTTCGCATTGAGCACGGCACGCTCGGCGACGCGGCGGAGCCCGTCGTCGCCGTGCACCCGAATGTAGGTGAGCGCGCGGGCGAGCACGAGCGCGTTGCCGTGCCAGGAGTGCACACGGCCGATCGAGCGCGGCGGCGTGGCCCAGCCGTAGCGCGGGGCCGTCCCGTGCGCCCCCTGCCCCCCTTGGCCCAGCCGGACCGGTCGGGGCCCGGGCAAAAAGTCCACCAGCCGTGAGGAGACCGCGACCGGCCCTGCGCCCGGTCCACCGCCGCCGTGCGGCGTCGCGAAGGTCTTGTGCAGGTTGAGGTGGACGATGTCGAAGCCCATGTCGCCGGGTCGCACGACACCCAAGATCGCATTGAGGTTGGCTCCGTCGTAGTAGAGGAGGCCGCCGACCTCGTGCACGGCGCCGGCGATCTCCTCGATGTCCTCTTCGAAGAGGCCGAGCGTGTTGGGGTTCGTCAGCATGATGCCCGCGACGTCGCGGTCGAGGACCGCGCGGAGGGCCTGCATGTCGACGCAACCCCGGCTGTCCGACGGCACGGTCGTGACCGCGTAGCCGCCGAGGGAGACCGACGCGGGGTTGGTGCCGTGCGCGGAGTCCGGGATGATCACCCGCCGCCGCTGCTCACCATGTGCGTCGTGGTAGGCGCGCATGAGGAGCAGTCCGGTCAACTCCCCCGCCGCGCCCGCCGCCGGCTGGAACGTGGTCGCCGCCATGCCGGTCACCGCGCACAACGCCTCTTCGAGCTCGACGAGAAGGGCGAGCCATCCCTGCGTCATGCTCGCGGGAGCGGCCGGGTGCACGTCGGCGAGGCCCGGCAGCGCCGCCACGGTGTCGCAGACCTTCGGGTTGTACTTCATCGTGCACGACCCGAGCGGGTATGCCCCGAGATCCACGGAGAACTGCCGGTGCGAGAGCCGCGTGAAGTGCGCGACGAGGTCCCTCTCGGACACCTCTGCCAGCTCGACGGGCTCGCGACGCCGGTGCGGCGCGGGCACGAGCTCCTCCACCCCCCATTCCGGCACCCCGGTCGTGCGCAGCTGCCAGCTCCTCCGGCCCGGCTCTGAGAGCTCGAAGATGGTCGGCTCTTCGGCCCTGCCCATGAGCGGGGCGCTCTGCGCCCGCCCGCCGGGGGCATGGACCGCCGACGTGCTGCGAGGGGAAGGCGCCCCACCCGGCTCCGGCGCCCCACCCGGCTCCGGCGCCCCACCCGGCCCCGGCGCCCCCGTCACGGCCGCACCGCCTTGTCGAGCGCGACGAGGTAGGCGTTGATCTCGGCGACCGTGCGCCGCTCGGTCACCGCGACGAGCAACCCGTGCTGCGCCTCGTCCGCGTCCACAGACCCGTCGCCGTCGGCGCCGACGAGGTCCGCGAGGGCGACGCCGGCCAGGAACCCCTCCGCGGCCATCCTGTCGACGACCGTGCGCGCGGGCACCGGGGTGCGCAGCGCGAGCTCCCTGACCACGGGGGTGGTGCCGGTGAGCGGCGTGACGCCGTCGATGCCCAGTGCCGCGTCGCGCAGGTAGCGGGTGCCCCGCGCGCAGCGCAGCGCCACCTCTTCGAGCCCGCCGGTCCCGAGCCATCCCAGCTGCACGGCGGCGGTCACAGCCATGAGCGTCTGGTTGGTGCAGACGTTCGACGTGGCCTTCTCCCGCCGGATGTCCTGCTCACGGGCGCGCAGGGTCGTCACGTAGGCACGGCGTCCCTCGACGTCGACGGTCTCGCCGACGAGCCGCCCGGGAAGCCGGCGCACCTGGGAGAGCGTGCAGCAGAACAGGCCGAGATAGGGGCCGCCGAAGGAGAGCGCCGTGCCGAACGGCTGTCCTTCGCCGACCACGACGTCCGCGCCCCACTCCCCCGGCGAGCGCAGGATGCCCGAGGCGACGGGGTCCGCCGCGACGACCATGGTCGCCCCATGGGCGTCCGCGAGCCGCCGGACGGCGGCGAGGTCCTCGAGGCAGCCGAGGTAGTTCGGGTAGCCGGCGACGACGACTCCCGGCGGCGACCCGGTTCCTGCCCGGGCGGGGTCGTCCGGCCAGGCGGTGGTGCCGCCGGCGAGCGGGATCTCGACGATCTCGTGGCCCGAGCCGCGTGCGAAGGTCCCAAGGCACGCCCGCCAGTGCGGATGCACCCCCGAGGACACCCAGACCGTCTCCCGTCCGCTGGCCGCAGCACCCAGGTTGACGCCCTCGACGAGCGCGCTCGCCCCGTCGTAGAGCGAGGCGTTCGCCACCGGCAGCCCCGCGAGCCTCGCGACCATCGTCTGGTACTCGAAGATCGCTTGGAGGACGCCCTGGGCGACCTCGGGCTGGTAGGGCGTGTACGAGGTCACGAACTCGGATCGGCCCGCCAGCGCCCGCACAACCGGGGGGACCTCGTGGTCGTAGGAGCCGGCGCCGGCGAAGCACACGAGGTCCGCGGCGCTGTTGGCTCGAGCGAGGCCTTCCATGTGGGCGAGCGAGTCGGGCTCGGGCTCCCCGGGGGCGAGGCCGAGGCCCCCGGCGAGCCGCAGCGACTGGGGCACCGCCGCGAACAGCTCGTCGAGGTCGGACAGGCCGAGGAAGGCCAGCATCGAGGCGATCTCCTCGTCGGTGTGCGGCAGGTAGTCGCCCATCAGGCCGCCTCCCTCGGCGGCGGCCAGAAGCGGACCTTGCCCACCGTCACGGGCAGCTCACGTCCGCGCACGAGGACGTCGAGGCGCGCGCCGTCGGGGATCGCCGCCGCAGTGTCCACGAAGGCCAGTGCGATGCCGCGCTCGAGCATCGGCGAGAAGTTGCCGCTCGTCACACGCCCGACGTGCCGAGCACCTGTGCGCACGTCGGCCCCTTCACGGGGGGGCTGCCGCCCGTCCGCCACGAGGCCGCGGAGCCGCCGGCGCGGCCCTTCGGCGCGCTCGCGCTCGAGTGCCGCGCGCCCCTTGAAGTCGCCCTTGTCCCACCCGACGACCCAGCCGAGCCCGGCCTGCAGCGGCGTGATCCCCGGGCCGAGCTCGTGACCGTGCAGCGGGAGACCCGCTTCGAGCCGCAACGTGTCCCTCGCGCCGAGGCCGGCCGGGGCCACACCCGCGTCGAGCACCGCGACGAAGAAGTCAGGGGCGATCTCCGAGGGGACGGCGCACTCCACCCCGTCCTCGCCCGTGTAGCCCGTCCCTGCGGCCGTGCACGAGACGCCCTTCCACTCGAAGGCCGCGACGCAGAACCTGCCGACGGCCGCCGCCTCCGGAGAGACGGCCGCGAGCCGCGCCCGCGCGTCGGGCCCCTGGACCGCGATGACCGCTCGTTTTGCGGTGGTGTCGATCCCGCCGACCGCGCCAAGGACCCGCGAGGTGTTCGACGCGTTGGGCATCACGTCGAAGACGTCCTCGGCGACCCACCACACGATGATGTCGTCCACCACCGACCCGTCGTCGTCGAGGAGGTGCGTGTACTGCGCGCGCCCCGGAGCGACCTTCGAGAGGTCGTTGGTGAGCGTGTGCTGGAGGGACTCGAACGCACCTGGCCCCTCCACGCGGACCGTGCCGAGGTGGCTCACGTCGAACGCCACGGCTGCGGACCTGCAGGCGAGGTGCTCGGCGACGGTCCCCGTGGGATAGGCGAGCGGCATCTCCCACCCGCCGAACTCGACGAGCTTGGCGCCGAGCGACAGGTGCACGTCGTAGAGGGGGGTGCGACGCAGCACGTCCTCGGCCGGGCTCATCAGGTGCAGCCTACGTCGGGAGCGCCACCGCATCCCGCGCCGTTTCGGGCTTGTGAGGCGAGCCAGCCCCGTGAGCCGAGCCAGCCCCGTGAGCCAGCTACGCGGCGCCGACCGCGGAGGCGTCCAGGCCGTGGTGCGAGAGAAGCTCGACGAAGTCCCGCTGGTAGAGCACCTGCACCTCGACCTCGGGATAGAGCTCGCGCATCCGCCGGACCTTGGCGTTCTTGCGGGTGACCAGCCGCTGGTCCGCGGTCGTGAGCTCCACGAAGCACTGCTGCTCGGGCAGCCAGAAGTCGGGCCGGAACCCTCCGCAGGGTCTGCCCCCCTCGTCCCAGCGGAGCGTGAACTCCACGGGCTCGTACTCCCAGCGGATCCCGTGCAGGTCCAACAACGCGGCGAACAGCCGCTCAGAGGGGTGCGCGAACCTGACCCGGGCCGCCGGCGTGAGCGACGGGTGCCGTTGCTCGGGATCTTTCATCCTCCGGCGTGCGTGCGCGCCGGCTGTGGCGTGCGCGCCGGCGACAGGCGGGGCTCTCCTCGCTCCCAGGCGAGCGGCAACGACGGCTCCCTCGGCCCGTGCAGCTCCACGATCGCGGCGTCGAGCTCGTCCACGACGCCGGAGAGCGGCACGATGTTGAAGACGCCCTGACCCCCCGCCAGCAGGTCGACGACCTCGCCGTTGGTCTTCGCGAGCACCGAGCGGCTCTCGGTGAGCACGAGCTTGGCAGACGCGAGGTCCACTCCGAGGTTCTGTCGCAGGCAGTCGACGGCTCTGCGGGCGGACTGCAGCGAGACCCCGGCGTCCAGCAGTTGCTTGATGACCTTCAGCTCGAGAAGGTCCCGATACGAGTAGAGCCGCTTGCTGCCGCTCCCCCGGGCGTCTGCGACCGATGGGCGCAGCAGCCCGGTCCTGGCCCAGTAGTCGAGCTGGCGGTAAGTGATCCCGATCATCTTGCAGACCGTGGGACCCCGGTACCCCTCGGCGTCCGACACCTGCCCGCTGCCGCTCCGATGCCTGTCCGTCTCGGCCATAGCGCTCTCCCCTGCAATCGTCCGACTCGGCGATGGTAGCCGACGGAGTCACACAGGGGTAGTTACGTCGAGGTGATCTCTCCGGCTGCCGGTCCCCTGCGCCGGGCCGCCGCGCGGGGCGGTTGCACAAGACACGGCACCCGTCGGTGCACAGGTCGCTGGCATCGGGCTCAGCACCCTGGCGAGCACCCTGGCGAGGACCCGCCGCCCGCGATACCCTGGATCATGTAGGCTTGCCTTCGAGTACAAGTTAGGTACCCCTAATCACATGCTCCCGACCTTCGTGATCTTCCTTCGAGAAGGCGTCGAGGCGTCCATGATCGTGACGATCCTGCTCGCCTACCTGGACCGGATCGGACAGCGGCGCCACTTCCGCGACGTGCTCGTCGGGGTCGCCGCCGCAGTCGTCCTGATGCTCGTCGGCGGCGTGGCGGCCTACCTGCTCCTCAAGACCTATGCGGGCTCCCGGGTCCAGACGATCTTCGAGACGGGGACCTACCTGCTCGCGGCCGTGGTGCTGACGTACATGACGTTCTGGATGCAGCACCATGCCCGCAGCCTCTCCTCCGACCTGCGTGCGAAGGCGGAGCAGGCGCTCGACGGCCGTGCCAGATGGAGCCTCGGGCTTCTCGCGTTCCAGGCGGTCGGCCGGGAAGGGCTGGAGACCACGGTGTTCACGCTCGCGATCGTGTTCGCATCCCACGGGAAGGGCGTCATCGCCGGGGGTGCGGGCGGGCTCGCCGTCGCGCTCGCGATCGCCTTCGCCATGTACCGGCTCGGGACCAGGATCAACGTCGGACGGTTCTTCACCGTCGTCGGCGCCCTCTTGATGGTGTTCGCCGCGGGAATCCTCGCGGACGCGGTGGAGAACCTCCAGCAGCTCCACTGGCTGCCGGTCGTCGGACCGCACCTTTGGAACACCTCGAGCGCGCTGTCGGAGAGCAGCTCGATCGGCGACGTGTTCCACACCTTCTTCGGCTACGCCGACCGTCCGACCGTCATCCAGCTCGCCGTCTACGTTGCCTACCTCGCGGTCGCGGTGGGCTTCTTCCTGAGGGGGCGTCGGGTCGGGGCCAAGCCCGCAGCGGCGACCCCGGCGCCGTAGGTGCCGGCGTCGTAGGCCACGCGCGGGGTCGGCGTCCAGGCGCCGCGCGGGCCGCGCGCGGCGTGGGTGCCGCCGCGCCGGCGCACTCGGGGTCCTAGGCTGTGACGGTCATGAAGGACGCGGAGACCGCTTCTGACGCGGAGACCGCTTCCGACGCGGAGGCCGCACGAGACACGGCCGGGACCGAGAGCCCTGATCCCACAGCGTCCCTCCCACCGGCCCAGCCTCGCCGTGCGACCGGTCCGAGCATCCGGCCAGCCCTCGTCGTGGTGGGCGTGGCGCTGTTCCTGGTCCTCATCTTCGGCGTCGGGGCCGCGCTGACGAGCAATCCGGTGTCGAAGCCGCCGCCACAGCGGCGCGTCGGCAGCACCGGCCTCGTCGCCGAACCGGCGTCCGCGCCGCTGCATCCGATCGAGATCCTCGGGACACCTCCAGCGGACGTCCTCGACGCCCTGGCGCTGCCCAAGGGGTCGCGCCGGGTGTCGGCCACCCCGTGGAGCGGATCGACACAGTACTCCGGGAAGATGTCCTTCAAGCTCGGCGCGTCGCAGGCGGGGATCGTCGCCTTCTTCCGCACCGAGCTGCGAGCCCGCGGGTGGTCGATCGAGAGCGTCGGCCCTGCACGTGGCCAACCAGGCGCGACGGAGGTCCTGGCCCAGCGCGCGAGCACCGACGGTTGGTTCTGGGAGGCCGGGGTCGTGGTCTCCCCAACCGCCTTCGGCCGCTCCTCGAGCCACGCCGAAGAGACCCGCTACAGCCTCGACCTCTACGAGATGCCGGACGCGACCTGAGGGCCGAGGAGCTGGAGCGCTCCCGCCTCGCTGGTGACCGGAAGGAGCTCGGCGAGCTCGCTCGCCTCCCAACCCGGCTGGTCGGCGGCGGAGAGCATCGAGCCCCACACGAAGAAGTCGGCGGGATAGAGGAGGTAGCCGACGCGCGTAGCGGGAGCGAAGAGGATCGCCACGAGCATCACCCAGCCGGCGAGGTTCACCACCTGCGCCGGCGTGGTCGGGGGCCGACGCCACAGCCGCCCCACGAGGAGCGTCCCGCCGACGAGCGCGACGGCGAGCGGCAGCGCCGTGTGCAGCCACGGCAGCTCGGTGACGAGCACGTGGCCAGGAAGGTTGCTCGCCGCGGGTGACGCGACGCCTGACAGCCCGAGCGGGAAGAGGATCACGTTGTCGAAGAACCCCCGCGCCTCGGAGACGGCGAACGGCGCAACGACCGGGCCCGCGACCGCGACGATGCCGAGCAGCATCCGTCCGGGCGCACGTCGCCCTTCACGGTCGCGCGCGCACCAGAGCGCGACCGCGGCGAGCGGCCAGGCGGTGAACTTCATCGCGGAGACCACGCCGAGCACGATCCCGCTCCACCCGGGCCGGCGGCGCTGCGCGAGCACCATCGCGAGGAGCAGGAACGCGACGATCGGCATGTCGTCTCCCCCCGTCGCCAGGGGCAGCGCGGCAGTCGGGAGGACCGTGAGGAACTGCAGCGCACGCACCTTGCGGTCCTTCGGGGCGCGCAGCACCAGAAGTGCGGCACCCACAACGATGAGCGTCACGATGCTGAACAGGACGCGGGTGTCGGTCACCCGGACGGGGCCCTTGCCGAGGTTCGGCAGGCCGAACGCCGCCATCAGCGGCAGGTAGGGGAAGAACGACTCGTAGGTGGGCTCGCCGCGCGTGGCCGCGTGCACGTGCCCGTCGCGTACGGTGGCCGCATAGAGGTGCTCTCCGTGGAAGACACGCTCGCCGGCCTGCGCGATCACCACCACCTCGGGCTGGACGTGCGAGCTCGCCGGCCCGTCGTTGCGCAGGGCGACCTCCGCGGACAGCGGCGCGAGGGTCGCACCGACGAGGAGGAAGAGGAGGATCCACACGCGCGCGGGGCCCCACTGCGAGCCGCCCGTCGCGGCGCGTGCGCGCGTGGTCCGGCGCCAGCCGATCCACGCGGAGACGAGCGCACCCGCTGCGTAGGGGCCGAGCGAGAACCAGCCCCAGTCCCGGTAGGCGGGAAGCCCAGCGATGAGCGCGGTCACCAGCGAGAAGACGGCCGCGACGCCGTAGAGCACGGCGTCTCCGCCCTCCGGCCCCCAGACGCCCATGAGCCTCGACACGGCGCGCTGGCTACGCCGGGTCGCTCGACGGATGATCGTCACGGCGTCGCGCGGACGGGGCAGGAGTGCCACCTCTGGCAACCCTAGCCGCCGATCCGCTGTCCTAAGGTGTCGTGATGGCCTGGCTCGCGTTCGTGGCAACCCGCTCCGACGACTCCGTGCGCACGGAGGTGGCGGAGCTGGAGGACTCCGAGCTCCCCGGCGGCGACGTCCTCGTCGGAGTCGACTGGTCGGCGGTCAACTACAAGGACGCGATGGTGACGGTCCCGGGGAACCGGGTGGCACGGCGCTCACCCCTCGTGCCCGGTGTGGACCTGGCCGGGAGGGTTCTCGAGAGCGCCGACCCGCGCGTGGAGGTCGGCACGGCGGTCGTCGTCCACGGCTACGACCTCGGGGTCGCTCGGCACGGAGGCTTCGCGACCAGGGCGCGGGTCCCTGCCACATGGGTGGTCCCGCTCCCAGAGGGCCTCACCACGCGCCGCGCTGCCGCCATCGGGACCGCGGGGTTCACCGCCGTCCTCTCTGCCGACAAGCTTCGCAGGGCAGGGGTCACCCCGGGCCAGGGCCGAGTGCTCGTGACCGGCGCGTCCGGCGGCGTCGGGAGCATGGCGGTCGCGTCACTCGCCCACCGGGGGTACGAGGTCGTCGCGAGCACGGGCAAGTCGGAGGAGCACGACTACCTGCGCGCGCTCGGTGCCGCAGAGGTCGTGGGTCGCGACGAGATCGCCGAGCCCGGGCGAGTGCTCTCCGCAGAGCGCTGGGCAGGAGCGGTCGACTGCGTGGGCGGCGAGACCCTGGCCGCGGTGCTGCGGTCACTTCGCTACGGCGGCGCCGTCGCCGCGAGCGGCCTCACGGGCGGCACGACGTTGGAGACGACGGTCTACCCCTTCATCGTCCGTGCGGTGTCGCTGCTCGGGGTGGACTCGGTCCAGACCCCGATCGAAGAGCGCCGGCGGGTGTGGTCCACGATCGAAGAGTCCCTCCCGCCGGCCGCGGTCGACTCGATGGTCGCGGCGGAGGTCGGCCTGCACGAGCTCGGCGGGGTCCTCGACGACGTGCTCGCCGCCAAGGTGCGCGGACGCGTCCTCGTCCGGCCTGTGTGATCAGCTGCTGAAGTCCTCAGGCTTGATCGAGTCGAGGAACTGCCGGAACTGCCCCACCAGCTCCTCGGGGCTCTCGTCGTCCTCGTCGTCGGACGCCTCGATCGAAAGGAGGATGCCTTCTGAGTCCATCAGGTCGTCCGCCACGTACAGCGGGCTGCCCGTGCGCACAGCGACAGCGACCGCGTCGGAGGGCCGGCTCGAGACGACGGTGCGCTCCCCTCCCCGGCGCAGCTGCAGCTCGGCAAAGTACGTCGAGGATCGGAGCTCGGTGATCACAACTCGTTCGACCGCGACGTCGAGCGCGGAGAGGATGTCACGGATGAGGTCATGGGTCATCGGTCTCGGCATCGCGACGCCCTGCAGCTCGTACGCGATCGCGGCAGCCTCCGGGGTCCCGATGAAGATCGGTAGCGTGCGCCCCTCCCCATCGGTCTCCTGAAGCAACAGCACCGGGGTGTTCGACTGCAGGTCGACCCGGACAGCCCTCAGGCGGACTTCGACCATACAGAGCAATGTAGCGTGGACCAAGCACGCGTGTGCGGCGACTCGCTCAGCCGCCGAGCAGCCTCCGGAGCTGCACGCGGACGAGCGACGCCCGCATGGACTGGCCGAGCCTGGCCAGATCTGCCGCGGTGTCCACGGCGCGCTGGCGTGCCTCGGGGTTGCGCTGGCGCAGCAGCGGCGTGATCACCTGCTCGACGAGGCCGACCTCGCGGTCGGCGGCGTTGCGGTACATCCGCAAGTGGCGGGGCTCCACGCCGTAGTGGCCGAACTCGGCGACCAGCTTGCCGACCGTGAGCGCCTCTTCGTCGTAGAACGTGCCGCCGGCGATGGCCATGGAAGCCAGGAGCCCCAGCCCCTCGAGGGAGGCCACGGTCTCGGGGGTGAGGCCCGTCGCCGCGCACAGCTCTGCACGCGTGAGGCTCACTCCGGAGATCGACGGCGACAGGACGTCCGACGCGGGGCGGCCCTCTCGACCCGCACCCGGAGCGGGCACGTCGCGTGGGCGCTCGCCGGTCGTTGGCCCAATGGGGTCCACGACCGCGCGACGGGGGCCCCGTGTCGCTGCTCCCGAGGCTGCGCCGGGGGGTGCCCCCGCCTCGTCCTCCGCCCGGGAGACCTCGGCACGCCTGCTGGGGGGGACACCGGGCTCGGAAAGCCACCCGGGCTCGGACGGACGGACGGATGCAGCGACGCCCCCGGCCTCGGCAGGGTGCTCGACACTCTGGAGGCGCGCCCCTTGGCGCGGCGCCGGCTCGGCGCCGCCGGCGGCCAGCGCCGAGGCTGCAGCAGGGCGCTCACCGCTCTCTCGGAGCGGTGGGGCACCGGCGGCGAGGTCCTCGCCGCCGCGCCACGACTGCTCTTCTCGCCACGACTGCTCTTCTCGCCACGACTGCTCCTCTCGCCACGGCGGCTCTCCGTCGCCGACCGAGCCGCCCTTCCCGAGGGGCTCCGCGTCCGCTGGCGGCTCCCCGGTTGCGACCGGCTCCCCGGTTGCGGTCGGCTCCCCGGTTGCGGCCGGCGCGCCGTTCCGACCCGGCGCACCGTTGCGGGCCGGTTCCCCGTCCTCGACCGGTTCCCCGTCGCCGAGCGGCTGGTCGCCGAGCGGCTCGTCGTCAGGGGGAACGCCGCTCCCCGCCGCCGCCAGCCGGTCGCGGATCACCTTGAGGGGCAGGAAGTGGTCCCGCTGCTTGCGCAGGACCCAGCGCAGCCGGGCGACGTCGTCGTCATAGAACTTGCGGTAGCCCGACGGCGACCGTTCGGGGTTCACCAGCCCCTGGCTCTCGAGGAACCGGATCTTGGAGATCGTGACGTCGGGGAATTCCTCTCGCAGCAGGCTCAGGACGTCCCCGATGGACAGGTACGACCGACCGCTCATCGTCCGCGCCGCCATATGGGCGCCCTCCCCCCATCGTTGTCGATCACTCGGTGCCTGCAACCAGGTACACGAGCTTGAACTTCCCGATCTGGACTTCGTCCCCGGTCGACAAGAAGTGCTCCTCGATCCGCTCGCGGTTGACGTACGTGCCGTTCAGCGAGCCGAGGTCGCGCACCACCATCCTGCCGTCTGCGCCGCGCGTGAACTCGGCGTGCCGGCGCGACACCGTGATGTCATCGAGGAAGATGTCGCTCTCGGGATGGCGCCCCGCGCTGGTCACGTGCGACTTGAGCGCGTAGCTCGCGCCGACCGTCGGGCCCCGCTTCACCACGAGGGTCGGCGTGCCGTAGGGCACCCCGACTTGCGTGACGACGGGCTCCTCGTCCGGGCTCTCGCCGTGGTCGTCGACGGGGGTGAAGGACACCGTGGTCTCGGAGCGCTCGGGAGCCAACGCCGCGCCGCACGAGGAGCAGAAGTTGCCGCCGTCAGGGCTGCGGTGCCCGCAGTTGGTGCAGAACACGCCCCCAACGGTAGCCGTTTCGAGGGAAGCCTTCCCAGGGGCGCCCCGCGGTCGCAGCTTCCGATCGTGGCTGTGCAGGGCCGAAAGGACGCCGGTCAGCCTTCGGTCAGCTGGCGGTACGCGGTGGCGTCCATCAGCCCGCCGAGGGCGTCGGCGCCGGTGACCTCGATCTCGCAGAGCCATCCGTCCCCGTAGGGGTCCTGGTTGAGCTTCTCGGGCGCTCCCGAAAGGGCCTCGTTGACCGCGACGACCGTGCCCGCGACGGGCGCGTACACCTCGGAGACCGACTTGGTCGACTCGACCTCGCCCAGGACGTCGCCAGCCGAGACCGCCTTGCCCACGTCGGGGAGGTCGACGAAGACGACGTCACCGAGCGCGTCCTGCGCGTAGTCGGTGATGCCGACGCGAACGCGTCGGCCGCCTGGCCGAGCCCACTCGTGGTCGGTCGAGTACCGGAGGTCGTCGGGAACGAGCACGAAGGAACCCTATCCGCCAGACCGGAGCAGCTGCCGGAGCCGCACCGCGTACTGCTGGGCGCGGGCCCGTGCCCGCGCCTCGCTCGGTCCCTCGGCCCAGACGTGGGTGACCGGGTCCTCGGGGTCGGGGAGGACCAGCGCCCAGCCGTCCTCTGCAGGGACCTTGACTCCGTCGATCAGGACGAGCTCCTGCCCGTCGAGCTGCTCGACGAGGGTCCGCATCACCATGCCCTTCTGCTCCCAGGGCGTCATCACCGCCTCGTGGACGATGTGCACCGCCGGGAGGTCGTCGACGATCTTGGACAGCGGCTGGCTCGTGAGCGAGAGCATCGAGACCAGCTCCACGAGCGTCGCGGCGGCATCGTAGGCGGGGAGGATCTCCGGCCAGACGAACCCGCCCGCTTGGCTGGCAGCGAACCCCACCTCCCCGGACGCCGCGACCTCCATCACGTTGCCCGGAGACATCTTGGTGAAGACGATCGGCACGCCTGCCTCCGCACAGATGGTCTCCGCCCAGCGGCTGACACCGACGGGCAGCGCGACCGTGAGATCACGGCGCGTCTCCACCACGAGCGCCAAGAGCGCAAGGAGGGCCTGGTCGTCCGAGAGGACGGTGCCCGCGTCGTCGACGATGACGATCCGCTCGCAATCGGCGTCGACCACCACGCCGAGCTGCGCACCCGAGGCGCGTACGAGGTCGGAGACCCGGCGGGCGTGCACCCCGAGGTCCACCGACATCATCCCGGTGGTGTGCGCGTACGGGTTCACGACGAGCACGTCGGCGTCGAGCTTGGCGAGCAGGTTGGGCATGACGAAGCTCGCGGAGCCGTACGCGAGGTCGAGCACGATCTTCATGTTGGCCGTACGCGCCGCAGAGAGGTCGACCGCGCCCACCATGTCCTTCGTGTACTGCTCGACGGCGCGTGCCGGGAAGTCGATGTCCCCGATCTGGCCGGCGAGGACACGGCGAAAGTCCTCCCGGTGGTAGAGACGCTCGACCTTGCGCTGGCCCGCCTCTGTGAGGTCGAGTCCCTCCTCGGTGAAGAACCGGATGATCACCGACTGGGGATCGTCCTGGGCGAGGCGCACGGTGAAGCCGCCCTGGTTCCCCGAGGTGCGGATGTGGTGGCGGGTGACAGGCACGGTCGCCACCTCGAGGTCCTCGACGTTCACCCCGGCCGCGTTGCAGCCGATCATGGCCGCGCGCTTGAGCACACGTGCCGCCCTGCTCGTGTCCCGAGACGCGGTGATGGTCATCCCGCGGTCGAGCGTCGACGCCCAGGCCATGGAGAGGCGCACCACGAGCTCGGGGCTGATGTCGACGTTCGCGATGCCCCGCACGCCGTCCCGGCCGAAGAGGCCGCGGGCACCCCGCGACTCCCAGACGATCGACGAGTTCACCACTGCACCGGTCTCCACCGTCTTGAACGGGTAGACCTTCACGCCCCCGCGCAGGTGCGCGTGCGACCCGACGAGGCATCCTTCGCCGAGCACCGACCCCGGATCGCACGTCGCGCCGCGCCGGAGGTCGCACGACCTCCCGATGACCGCCCCGGCGATCCGGACGCCGGGCCCGAGGTACGCGTTGTCGTGCACGACCGAACGTCGGACCTCCGCGCCGTCGGCCACCCGCACGTTGGAGCCGAGCGTCGAGTACTCCCCCAGGACGACGCTGGCGCCGATCGTGCAGTTGTCGGCGATGGCCGCCGGCCCTTCGATGCGTGCAGCCGGGTCGATCGTGCAGCCCTTCCCCACCCACACGCCGGGACGGATCTCGAAGCCGCCGATGTCGACCTGCACCTTTCTGTCGAGGATGTCCTGGTGCGCGCGGAGGTACGCCTCGGTGGTCCCCACGTCCTCCCAGTAGCCCTGCGCCACGTAGCCGTAGAGCGGACGGCCCTCGGCGAGCACGCCGGGGAACACCTCTTGGGAGAAGTCCACGGAGCGGTCCGCAGGGATGTAATCGAAGATCTCGGGCTCGAGGACGTAGATCCCGGTGTTGATGGTGTCGCTGAAGACCTGCCCCCACGTCGGCTTCTCGAGGAAGCGCTCGATCGTCCCGTCCTCGCGGGTGATCACGATGCCGAACTCGAGGGGGTTCTCGACGGCCGCGAGCGCCAGGGTCGCGAGCGAGCCCTTGCGCTCGTGGAACTCGATCACCGCGGTCAGGTCGATGTCGGTGAGCACGTCGCCCGAGATCACGAGGAAGCGCTCGTCGAGCTCTTCTCGGGCGTTCAGCACAGAGCCGGCGGTCCCGAGCGGCGTCTCCTCGGTCGCGTACACCATGCGCACGCCGAGCTCGGAGCCGTCGCCGAAGTAGGTGCGGATCGCGTTCGCCATGAACGCCACGGTGACGACGACCTCATCCATCCCGTGACGGCGCAAGAGGTTGACGACGTGCTCCATCATGGGCCTGTTCGCCATCGGCAGCATGGGCTTGGGCTGGTTCGACGTGAGCGGCCGCAGCCGCGTGCCCTCTCCCCCCGCCATGATCACAGCCTTCATGCGCCTACCTCCACTTGTCGCAGTGTTCCACGCGCCCGGCTCACACGGCGTCCCCCTGCGGTGCGGCCCCCTGCGGTGCGGCCCCCTGCGGTGCGGCCCCCTGTGGTGCGGCCCCCTGTCGTGCGGCCCCCTGTCGTGCGGCCCGCCCCTCGGCGAGGGCCCGGCGCGCCGGGACCAGGTACGCGACCGCTGCGGCCCAGGCGAGCACGATGCCCGCGCCCCCGAAGACCCAGGCTGCGACGTGGAACGGCTGCTGCCACCCGGCGGTGCCGTCGCTGATGAGGAACCCGGGGTAGGCGACCATCAAGCCGAAGGTCCCCGCCTTTCCGATCCACAGGACGTCGATGCGGCGCGCGCCGAGCGCTGCGAGCACGAGCACCGTCGCCGACACCAGCACCTCGCGCCCCACGGTGAGAAGGCCGAACCACAGCGGCACGGCGCCGTGCACGATGACGGCGATGACGGCGGTGCCCACGAGCACCCGGTCGACGGCCGGGTCCAGCATCTTTCCGATCCGCGACACCTGGTGCAGGCGGCGTGCGAGCTGCCCGTCCACCCAGTCGGTGGCTCCGAGGACTCCGAGGAGCACGGCTGCGGCCGTCTGCTGCCCGGCGCCGAAGAGCAGCCAGAGGAACACACCCACCCCGAGGAAACGCAGAGTGCTGACCAGGTTAGGGAGGGTGACGACCCGGTCCTCTTCTGTCGCCCGGTTGCCGCTCGCCCCGGCCGCGTCGGGCACAGCGCCGGTACCAGCACCGGCCGCATCGGGCACAGCGCCAGTACCGGCACCGGCGTCGGGCGCGAGCTCCGGGGCCGACATGGAGTGGAGTCTACGGGTGGCCGGTGTGCCAGTCTGTGGCCGTGCCACGCTTCGAACCCTTCCGAGGAGCGCGCTACGACGTCACCGCCGTCGCCCTCGACCAGGTGATCGCCCCGCCCTACGACGTGGTGAGCGTCGACGAGCGCGCCGTGCTCGCCGCCCGCAGCCCTCTCAACGCGATCCACCTCGAGCTGCCCGAGCCGGACCCCGAGACCGGGCGGGACCGCTACCTCGCCGCCGCCGACCTCCTCGGCGCGTGGCGCCGGCGCCGCGTCCTCGTCGACGACGCCCTGCCGGCCTTCTACCCCTACCGGATGACCGCGCCGGACGGCACCACGACGACGGGGGTCCTTGGCGCGCTCGCCATCGGCGACGAGGTGCTGCCGCACGAAGAGACGATGCCCAAGCCGAAGAGCGACCGGCTCGACCTGCTCCGGGCGACGTCTGCCAACCTGTCGCCCATCTGGGGCCTCTCTCTCACGGCCGGGCTCACGGAGACCTTTGCCCGCGGGGGGCTCCCCGAGGGGGCCCCGGCAGAGGACGTGCACGACGACGACGGCGTGCGCCATCAGCTCTGGGTGCTCGACGACCCCGCGGCCGTGACGGAGGTAAGGGAGGCCGTCGCCCGGTCGCCGGTCGTCATCGCCGACGGCCACCACCGCTACGAGACCGCGCGGACCTACCGCGACGAGGTCCGGCGGGCGAACGGGGACCGGCCCGGCGACCACGACCTGGTGATGGCGTTCGTGGTGGAGCTCGCCGAGTCCCAGCTGCACGTCCGGGCCATCCACCGGACCGTCGACGGGCTGCCCCCGGGCACCGGCGCCGTCGAGCTGCTCGGCAGGTACTTCGACGCGGTCCACGCAGGTCCGGCCACCGAGCGGGTGGTCGGCGCGCTCGAGGGCTCGGGCTCTCTCGCCGCGGTGACGAACGCCGGGGCGTGGCTCCTCACGCCGCGAGCCGGCGCGTTCGACGAGGCCGGCACGGACCTCGTGGCGGGGCTCGTCGACCTCGCCGTGCGCGAGGTGCCGGGGCTCTCGGTGAGCTACACGGCACGGTGGCAGGAGGCGCTCGCCGAGGTCGCCGGTGGCCGCGCGCAGCTGGCGATCGTCCTCCAGCCGGTGACGATCGCCCAGATCTCGGCCTGGGCGGCGGCGCGGCGGCGGATGCCGCCGAAGACCACGTACTTCAGCCCCAAGCCCCGCACCGGCATGGTGTTCCGGATGCTCTCGAGCCGCTGACCTGCGTCGGGCGAGGCCGCCGACCCGACCTCCTCGAAAACGGCGCGCCCTGCCCGGCCCGCCCGGCGCACTGCGCCTCGCGCGCCCTACCCGACGGTCCAGGTCGAACCGGAACGCAGGAGCGCCTTCAGGTCGCCGAGCCCCCGCCGGTCCTGGGCGTCGGCCACCTGCTGTGCCATGGACGCGCCGTACTCGGGCCGCTCCACCGCGCGGAAGACCCCGATCGGCGTCGGCTCGTAGGGGCCGCGCGACAGTCGTGAGAGCGCGAAGGCGAGGCCCGGGTCCTCGCGGCGCTCGTCGTGGACGAGGACGGCGTCCTCGCCGACGTCCGCGACGTCGACGATCTCCAGGCGACCGTCGGCACGCTGGACGACGCCCTTCTCCTTCTCCGGCCCGAAACGAATCGGCTCGCCGTGCACGAGAGGCACCAGCATCGACGCCCGTGCCTCGCGCCCGGTGATCTTCTCGAACGCGCCGTCGTTGAACACGTTGCAGTTCTGGTAGACCTCGACGAACGCCGCGCCGTCGTGCTCATGGGCGCGACGGAACATCTCCTGCATGTGCTGGCGGTCCATGTCGTGGGTGCGGGCCACGAAGCTCGCCTCCGCGCCGAGCGCGAGGCTGACCGGGTTGAACGGAGTGTCCAGTGAGCCGAACGGGGTCGACTTGGTGACCTTGGCGACCTCCGACGTCGGCGAGTACTGCCCCTTGGTCAGACCGTAGATCTGGTTGTTGAACATGAGGATCGTCATGCGGACGTTGCGGCGCAACGCGTGAATGAGATGGTTCCCGCCGATGGAGAGCGCGTCGCCGTCGCCGGTGACAACCCACACGTCGAGGTCCGGGCGCGTGGCGGCGAGCCCCGTCGCGATCGCCGGTGCCCGCCCGTGGATCGAGTGCAGCCCGTAGGTCGACATGTAGTACGGGAAGCGCGCGGCGCAGCCGATGCCCGAGAGGAACACCGTGTTCTCACGGCGCACGCCCAGCTCGGGCAGGAGCATCTGGACGGCCGCGAGGATCGAGTAATCCCCGCAGCCAGGGCACCAGCGGACCTCCTGGTCGCTCGCCCAGTCCTTGCGCGTGGTCGCCGGGACGGCCGCGGTGGTCACTTCTCCCCTCCGAGGAGCGACTCGACCGCGGCTTCGATCTCGCCGGCACGGAACGGGACGCCCTGGACCTTGGTGAGGGACCGGGCGTCGACGAGGAACTCGGCGCGCACGAGGCGCGAGAGCTGCCCCAGGTTCATCTCGGGGACCAGCACCTGCCGGTAGCGGGCAAGCACCTCTGCGAGGTTCGGCGGGAACGGGTGCAGGTGGACGAGGTGCGCGCGCGCCACCCTGTGGCCCCGGGCGCGGGCCCTGCGGACGCCCGCCGCGATCGCCCCGTACGTGGACCCCCACCCGAGCACCAGCAGCTCGGCGTCGCCGGTCTCGTCGTCGACCTCGAGCGGCGGGACGTCCCGTGCGATCCCGTCGATCTTCGCCGCGCGCAGGCGGACCATGCGCTCGTGGTTGACCGGGTCGTAGGAGACGTTGCCCGAGCCGTCCGCCTTCTCGAGACCGCCGATGCGGTGCTCGAGCCCGGGCACCCCCGGCGGGGCCCACGGCCGCGCGAGAGTCTCGGGGTCGCGCACATAGGGCAGGAACACCGGCGTGCCGTCCTCTCGGACGTGGTTGGTCTCGGTGGCGAACCCCGGGTCGATCCGCTCGAGGCGGTCGACGTCGGGCAGGAGCCAGGGCTCCGCCCCGTTCGCCAGGTACCCGTCGGAGAGCAGGATCACCGGCGTGCGGTACTTGATCGCGAGACGCGCCGCCTCGATCGCGGCCTCGAAGCAGTGAGAAGGGGTCTTCGCCGCCACGATCGGGACGGGCGCCTCCCCGTGCCGCCCGTACATGGCGTGCAGGAGGTCGGCCTGCTCGGCCTTGGTCGGCAGCCCCGTCGAGGGTCCCCCGCGCTGGATGTCGACCACGAGGAGGGGAAGCTCGAGGTTGACGGCGAGGCCGATCGCCTCGGACTTGAGGTCGAGGCCAGGCCCGCTCGTCGTCGTGACGCCCAGCGAGCCGCCGAACGCCGCCCCGATCGCCGATCCGATGCCGGCGATCTCGTCTTCGGCCTGGAAGGTCCGGACGCCGAACTCCTTGCGCTTGGAGAGCTCGTGGAGGATGTCCGAGGCGGGGGTGATCGGATAGCTGCCGAGGAAGAGCGGCAGGCCCGACAGCTTCGACGCGGCGATCAGCCCCCACGCGAGCGCCTGGTTGCCGCTGACCTGCGTGTACTCGCCCGCGGCGAAGGGCGCGGGTCGCACCTCGTAGTTCGCTTCGAACAGCTCGGCGGTCTCGCCGAAGTGGTACCCGGCGCGGAAGGCCCGGGAGTTCGCCTCCAGCACGGCGGGGCGGTCGGCGAACCGCCGCTCGATCCACTCGATCGTCGGCTCGATCGGGCGGGTGTACAACCAGCTCAAGAGGCCGAGCGCGAAGAAGTTCTTGGAGCGCTCGGCGTCGCGGGGCTTCACGCCCGCTTCCTTGCAGACCTCCTGGGTGATCGAGGTCATCGGGACCTCGTACACCGCAAAGCCCGAGAGGCTGCCGTCGGTGAGCGGGTTCGAGCCGTAGCCGGCCTTGGCGAGGCTCCGATCGTCGAAGGCGTCGATGTTGACCACGAGGGTCGCACCCGTCTCGAGCACGCCGACGTTCGCCTTGAGCGCCGCGGGGTTCATCGCCACCAGCACGTTGGGCGCGTCGCCGGGCGTCAGGATGTCGTAGTCGGCGATCTGCACCTGGAAGGCGGAGACTCCGGCGAGCGTCCCGGCGGGCGCCCGGATCTCGGCGGGGAAATCCGGGAACGTCGCAAGGTCGTTGCCGAAGAGCGCGCTCGACGCGGTGAACCGGTCGCCGGTCAGCTGCATCCCGTCGCCGGAGTCGCCGGCGAACCGGATGACGACACGGTCGAGGACGCGGTGCTCATGGGGGTGCTGCTCGGTGGTCGTCACGCGCACGAGAGCTTACCGGCGCGGCACACGCCTCCGAGGACGCGCCCGGGACGCGCCGCGAGCGCGCTCAGGCGATGGTCACCTCGGGGTCGAGGTAGACGTCTTGGATCGCGTGGATGAGGGCCGCCCCCTCGTCCGTCGGGCGCTGGAAGGACTTGCGACCGACGATGAGGCCCTGCCCGCCCGCGCGCTTGTTGACGACCGCAGTGCGGACCGCCTGCGCGAGGTCCCCCGAACCGTGGGACTCGCCGCCCGAGTTGATGAGACCGATCCGGCCCGCGTAGCAGTTCACGACCTGCCAGCGGGTGAGGTCGATCGGGTGGTCCGTCGTCAGCTGGTCGTAGACGAGCGGATCGGTCCTGCCGAAGCCGAGCACGTTGTAGCCGCCGTTGTTCTCCGGCTGCTTCTGCTTGATGATGTCGGCCTCGATGGTGACGCCGAGGTGGTTGGCCTGCCCCGTGAGATCGGCCGAGACCTCGTAGTTCACGCCGTCCTTCTTGAAGCCCGGATTGCGCAGGTAGCACCACAGGACCGTGAACATCCCGAGCCGGTGCGCCTCCGCGAAGGCCTCCGAGACCTCGTGGAGCTGCCGGTCGGCGAGGTCGGAGCCGAAGTAGACGGTCGCCCCGACCCCGAGTGCGCCGAGATCGAACGCCTGGCGCACGGAGCCGAACAGCACCTGGTCGTAGGTGTTGGGCAGGTGGAGGAAGTCGTTGTGGTTGAGCTTGACGATGAACGGGATGCGGTGCACGTAGCGGCGAGACACCGCGCCGAGCACGCCGAGCGTGGTGGCGATCGCGCTGCACTCCCCGGCGAGCGCGAGCTCGCAGAGGTTGGCCGGGTCGAAGTACTTGGGGTTCTTGGCGAAGCTCGCGGCCGCGGAGTGCTCGATCCCCTGGTCGACCGGGAGGATCGAGAGGTACCCGGTGCCACCCAGCCGGCCGTGGCTGTACACGCTCCCGAGCGCCCGCAGGACGGCCGACGAGCGGTCCGAGTCGCGGAACGTCCGGTCGAGGAAGTCCGGGCCCGGCAGGACGAGCCCGTCGGCCGGGAACGCCTTCGCCTCGTGGTTCAACAGGAAGTCGGCCTCTTCGCCGAGCAGCTGCTGGAGATCGATGGACATGGGGCGAGCCTACTTGGACCCCTCTCCGCCTCTGTCGGGACATGACGGCGCCGGCTCCGACGACCGTGCGGACGCCGGCGGCGCCGCGGACGCCGGTCGGGACGCCGTGGACGCCGGTCGGGACCTCCGCCGCCGGCGAGGCGGACCGCCCTGGCCTAGCGCGTCCAGCCGGTCGGCGACGTCGTAGGCCTCGGGATCCACACGGGCGACCCGCAGGAACAGCTCGCGGGCCCGCGGCAGGTCGCCGGCGCGCTCGTAGAGGTCGCCGAGCGCGTACCACTGTCGGAGGTGGCGGTCCGAGGGGTTCCGCAGCGCACGTGCCGCGCCGGCCGAGGCGAGCAGCTCGATCGCCTCGGACAGCCGCCCCCTGTCGGCGAGGCTGCCCGCCGCGACGATCCGGGCCTCGGAGAGCACGTCGGCGTCGGGCGAGCGGTGTCGGAGCTCGGTCCATTCGGCGGTGACCTGGGCATGCCGTCCGAGCGCCCGCAACGAGTCCATCAGCGCCGGGGTCACCTCGGGCTCGTCCGCGAGCTGCGCGAAGGCCTGCAGATGTCTGGCTGCGTCGCGCCAGCGGCCGAGCCGGTAGGCGGCCAACCCCGCGAGCCGTCGCACCGCCGGCACGGATCCCACCTCGCGGGTGAGCTCGTTGCTGTAGCGAAGGGCTTCGGGGTACCGCCCCCGCTCGTATGCGGCGACCGCCTTCTCCATTCGGCCGACGAGCGCCTCCCGATGGCGGGCGGTCGCCGTGTCGGCGGCGCGGCGGATCTCGGCAGCGACGTCGGCGGGCAGGGGGGGCACCTTCGCCGGCGGGCGGCTCGGAACCTCCGAGCGTGCGCGGACCGGCGCGGCGTCCGCCCGCACCCACTCCTCCATCGGCGGCGGCGGCTCGAGATTGCGCCGCGGCTCCCTGCGCGCGCTGCCTTCCTCGAGCGGCTGCCTCGAGACTTCGTGGGCACCCCGACGTGCGACCCCACCCCAGCGGCGGGCGGCGGGCGGCAGTGCCTGGCGGGGCCTCCGGTCCGGGCGGTCGCGGTCTTGGGCGCCACGCTCGCCTCGCGGTCGTTCTCCAGTCGGCCGCTCGCCCCGCGGTCGTTCTCCTGGCGGGCGCTCTCCCCGGCGCCGCTCTCCAGGCGCCCGCTCGCCCCGCGCTCGTTCTCCTGGCGGGCGCTCTCCCCGGCGCCGCTCTCCAGGCGCCCGCTCGCCCCGCGCTCGTTCTCCTGGCGGGCGCTCTCCCCGCCGGCCGCCGGCATATCCGCCGCCGGCCTCCCGGCTGGGCCTCTCGTCGCGCCGGGTGCGACGCCCGCGAGCATCCGCGGCTCTCCCCTCGCCGGCGTCGTCCCTGCTCCAGGGTGCCCGCCCGTCTCGCGCGGTCTTCGAGCCCGACCTACCGGGCGCCCTGCCCGTCGACGCCCTGCCCGTCGGAGCCCCGGCGCGCCGTGGCGCCCTGGCGCGAGGCGGCTTCGGCACGCGAGAGCCCCCGTCGTCGGGCTGTGGCGGCATCCCGTGAGTGTACGGGTCGCTACCGAGGAGGACCTCCGCGGAAATTGGGTCCTTCCGACCTCCCTCAGCCCCGCGTTCGCTCGTACCATCAGCTCGCGAGCGGACGCTCCGCGAGCTGCGGCGAGGAGGCGCCACGTGGCATCCAGGTCCCAGGGGTACGAAGAGGCTCCGCAGCCGGTCGACGCGCGCCCCGACGCGTTCACCTCGCCGCAGACGGGCGGGGCCGCGACAACGGAGTCGCCCGTGCCCGCCGCGGCGGCCCTCCTGTTCTCGGGCGTCACCCACTTCTACGGCGAGCACCGCGCCCTCGACGACCTCTGCCTGCGCGTCGAGCGGGGGCAGACGCTCGCGCTGCTCGGCCCGAACGGCGCGGGGAAGTCGACGACGATCTCCGTCCTCCTCGGGCTCGTCCGGCCCGGCGCCGGTGAGGTCGAGGTCCTCGGGCGCTCCCCGAGGGAGGCGGTCGCGTCCGGGCGCGTCGGCGCGATGCTCCAGACCGGCTCGGGAACGGGGCTCCCTCCCGGCGTGCGCGTCCTCGACGTGCTGAAGCTGGTCCGGCGGCTCTACGCGAGTCCCGCCGCGCTGGACGTGGTGATCGAGCGCGCGGCCGTCGCCACCCTCCTCCACCGCCGCACGGACCAGCTGTCCGGCGGCCAGGCGCAGCGGGTCCGCTTCGCCCTGGCGATCGCCGGTGACCCCGACGTCGTCTTCCTCGACGAGCCGACCGCCGCGATGGACGTCGAGGCACGCCGGTCCTTCTGGAAGATGATCCGCTCCCTCGGCGAGGAGGGGCGGACGACCGTCTTCGCCACGCACCATCTCGCCGAGGCCGATCAGGTCGCCGACCGCGTGGTCGTGCTGCACCACGGGCGGGTGGTGGCCGACGGCCCCGGCGCGACCCTCAAGGCTGCGGTCGCGAGCCGACAGGTGCGCTTCGTGTCGACGGACCCCGACCTCGACGTCCTCAACGCGCTCGAGGGGGTCACCGACGTGCAGGTGCGCGGGACGACCGTCACCCTGGACTCGCTCGATGCCGACGCGTCGATCCGAGCCCTGGTCCGCCTCGACGTCGAATTCAAGGACCTCGAGGTCACCGGTGCCGGGCTCGAGGAGGCGTTCCTGGCGCTCACCACGCCGCTGGCCGCAGCCGAGGAGGACGCGCCGTCGTGAACGCGCTCTACGCCTTCGGGCGCTTCGAGGTAGGGCGGCTCCTTCGGAGCTGGAAGTTCCTCACGATCACGGTGGGCTTCCCGCTCCTCTTCTACATGCTCTTCCTCGGCGACCGGCGCGCCGGGGAGATCGTCTACGACGGGGTCTCCTGGCGCGAGTACCTCATGGTGTCGATGTGCTCGTTTGGCGCGCTCATCGCCGCGCTCAACGCGGGCGGCAGCAGGGTCGCGATGGAGCGCGCCGGAGGCTGGGCACGCCAGCTTCGCGTCACGCCGATGCCCGCCTGGAGCTACGTCGCGGTGAAGATGACCGCGAGCATGCTCGTCGTGCTGCCGGTGGTCCTGCTCGTGGAGCTGGTCGCCGCGACCTTCGGCGGGGTGTCGCTGCCGCCTGCCACCTGGATCGGACTGAGCGTGCTCCTGTGGATCACGGCCGTGCCGTTCGCCGCGCTCGGCGTCCTCGTCGGCTTCGCGGTCGGGACCGAGGCGGTCTTCCCGGTCGTGACGGGCCTGCTCTTCGTCCTCGCCTACTTCGGCGGCCTGTTCACCCCGGTGAGCCACATGCCCGGGGTCCTCCAGGCGATCGCGCACGCGCTGCCGAACTTCCACCACCTCGCGCTCGGCCTCGACGTCCTGAACGGCCACGCGATGGCGGCGTCCCACTGGCTCGTGCTCGCGGGCTACACGCTCGCGCTCGGAACGCTCATCGTGTGGCGCCACCGCGTCGAGGAGGCACGCGGGGTCGCGTAGGGCTCAGCGCTCGGCCCCTCGCGCGGCCGGCGCGTCCAGGCCGCCGAGGCGGCCGACGAGGAAGCCGACCACCTGCTCTTCCATGTACGCCCGGTCCTCGTGCCGGCGCGGGAGGTGGCGTTCGGAGGGGAAGCACAAGAGCCGGTAGGGCTTCCTCGCGGTGACGAGCCGGTCGATGAGCCGTGCCGTGTGGCGGAAGTGCACGTTCTCGTCGATGAGGCCGTGCACGAGCAGCAGGTCGCCGCGAATGGCCGGCACGCAGCCGAAGACCGAGGCGGCACGGTAGCCCTCGGGGTTGGACTGCGGCGTGCCCATGTAGCGCTCCGTGTAGTGGGTGTCGTAGCCGTCCCAGTCGGTCACCGGCGCGCCGGCCACCCCCGCTCGGAAGACGTCCGGTGCGCGCCCCAGGCATCGGAGGGCCATGTAGCCGCCGTAGCTCCAGCCGTACACCCCTACGCGATCGGGATCTGCGAGACCTGCCGCCACCGCCCAGCGGACCGCCGCCACCTGGTCCTGCACCTCCACCTCGCCCATCTGCAGGTGGACGGCGGACTCGAAGCGGAGGCCCCTTCGCGCGCTGCCCCGGTTGTCGACCACGAGGACCGCGAAGCCGAGCCGCCGGAGCGCCTGCGCGCGCATGGAGACGGTCGGCGCCCAGTCGTTCACCGCCAGCTGCACGTGGGGCCCGCCGTAGACCTGCACGACAAGCGGCGGTGCGCTCGCGTCTGGCGGTGCGCTCGCGTCTGGCGGTGCGCTCGCGTCTGGCGGTGCGCTCGCGTCTGGCGGTGCGCTCGCGTCTGGCGGGTGCGGGTGCGGGTGCGGGTGCGGGTGCGGACGGTAGTAGAGGCCCACCAACTCGGTCCCGTCGTCCGCAGGGATCGTCACGAGCTCGGGGGGCTCGAGACCGAGCGCGTCGATGCGCGGGTCGCGCCGGTCGTGGAGGACAACGACCTCCGGTCCTTCGCCGCAGCCGTCGGGTGCGGCGCAACCACGGAGCCGCACCGTCGGCGGGCTGCCGAGCGAGCCGTGGCGGTCGACGAACCAGCGGCCGTCGCCGGACACCTTGACCCTGTGCGTGCCGGGGTCCGCGGTCAGGCGACGCACCTCGCCGCCTTCGAGCGGGACGGCGTAGAGGTGCCGCTCGGTGGGGCCGTCCCTGGTGGCGGTGAAGTACACCACCCCGGCCGCCTCGTCCACGCCTTCGAGCGCGTCGACCTGCCACTCCCCGAAGGTGAGCCCGCGCACGAGCTCGCCGGCGGCCGACCGGAGCTCCAGGTGGCGGAAGCCGCTGCGCTCGGAGCTCCAGAGGAACTCTCCGGTCGCGAGCTCGCGGAAGTCGTCGTGCAGGTTCACGTACGGCACGCATCGCTCGGAGTGGACGAGCGTGCCCTCGCCCGTCGTCACGTCGAAGGAGACGAGGTCGAGGCGCGTCTGGTCCCGGGACTCGATCTCCGCCATAAGCCGTCCGCTCCGGAGCCAGCGGACCCGGGCGAGATACCCGTCGCCGTCCCCGGTCCGCATCCACACGGTCTCCCCCCCGGCGGCCGGGACCACGCCGAGGCGGACCCTCGCGTTGTCCTTCCCGGCGAACGGGTACCGGTGGTCCTCCTCGGCAACCGGTCCCACCTCGTCGCTCCCCTGGTGGACGATCCGGTACACCGGGATGTGGCGCTCGTCGACCTCGCAGTAGGCGATGGACGCGGAGTCGGGCGACCACCAGTACCCGGTCGATCGGTCCATCTCCTCTTGCGCGACGTACTCGGCCACGCCGTTGCGAAGGCCGTCGCACGCGGTGCGGGTGAGCCTGACCGGCTCGGCCCCCGCCGCGGCCGCGGCCACGTGCAGCTCGCCGCCGCGCACGAACGCGACCGCCGTCCCGTCCGGCGACAGGCACGGTGTGAGAACCTCGCCGCCGCCGCCGCCCTGCTGGTCCCTGGCGTCCTGCCCGCCCGCGCCGGCGAGCAGGACCTCCTCGGTCGCGCGCTCGGGTCCGCCGGCGAGCCCCCGCAGCACATGGAGCCCGTCGGGGAGGGGTACGAGGAGCGCGTCGGCCCGCTCGGCCCAGGACGCGGACGTGATCCCGACGCCGACCTCCCGAGCCCGCTCGCGGCGTAGCTGGTCCTCGATGGAGAGCGACTGCTCGGTCACCGGCGCTCCGCCGACGCGGACCTCGACCGGCCCCGACGAGGGATCCTCCAGCTCGAGCGCGAACAGCCGCTGGTCGAGCGCTCCGTCGGGCGCGTAGCGGTAGACGAGGACCCGGTCGCCTGCGCCGAAGGAGAAGCCGACCGGCTCGGCAGCCCCGGGGAGCGGGAGGCGGCCGATCTCCTCGAAGGGGATCGGCGCGCGGGGGTCTGCGTCGGGCTCGCTCACGGCTCGGTCACAGCTCGGTCACAGCTCGCTGACGGATCGGTCTCAGCTCGGTCACGGATCGGTCTCAATTCCAAGGGGGTCCGGCTCAGCTCCAAGGGGGGTCAGCTCTCGATGCTCACCAGCTCGCGAGGTGCGTCGTTGAGCCGCCTCGGCCCTGTCGCGGTGACCACGACGATGTCCTCCAGGCGCATCCCGAAGCGCCCTGGGTGGTAGATGCCCGGCTCGACGGAGAACGCGTGGCCCGGGACCAGTGCGGTGGTGCTCCCCTCCACGATGTAGGGCTCCTCGTGCGTCTCGATCCCGATGCCGTGACCCGTGCGATGGATGAACGCGCCTCCGAGCCCCGCGGCTTCGATCACGGCCCGCGCGGCGCGGTCGACGTCCTGGGCTCGGGCCCCCGCGATGGCCGCCTGCACCCCCGCGTCCTGCGCCTCGCGCAGCACCGCGTAGGACTCCTCCACCTCGGCGCCGGGCCGACCGGTGCACACGGTCCTCGTGATGTCAGAGCTGTATCCCATGCTGGTGCCCGGGACGAGCACCTGGCCGCCGAAGTCGCACACGACGGTCTCCCCTTCTTGGATCACGCGCGCGCCGCTCTCGTGGTGCGGGCTCGCGCTGTTGGGGCCGCTCCCGACGATCGTGAAGTCCACCCTGTGATGTCCTTCGGCGATCAGCCGGCGGCCGATGTCCTCTGCGACGGCCGCTTCGGTCCTGCCCACGAACGGGATCTCGGACGCCTGGACGGCGCGCGCCACGCGATCCGCGGCGCTCCCCGCTCTGGCGAGCATCTCCACCTCGAGGTCGTCCTTCACCGCACGGAGCGGTCCCGTCACCACCGACGCGGCCACGAACGTCGCTCTGGGCATCCGCTCTTGGAGCCCGAGCAGCGTGCTCGCCCAGGCCTGGTCGGACACGCCGACCCGGTCGGCGCCGGGGCTCGCGGCCAGCGTTGAGATCAGGGCGAGCGGGTCCTCGGAGTCGAGCCACGGCCGCACCTCGAAGAGCTCTTCTTCGAAGCGGTGCACCCGGGCCTCCTCGAGTGCAGGCACCGCCAGCACGGGCACCTCGTCGCCTCGGACCACGAGCATCGTGATCCGCTCGAGCGGCATCGCCGCATAGCCGGTCAGCCACGGGAGATCGCCCCCGTGGGACACGAGCAGCACTTTCACGCCGAGCTCCGACATCCGGGCGCGGGTCCGGCGCAGCCGGTCGGCGAACGCCGCGACGACGTCGCGGCCCTCCGGCTGGTCCAACCCGGCGGTCACGCCGCTCACCGGTGACCGCTCGTGGCGTGGCGCTTCATCGGGCGTCCTCCCTCCGCATGGTCGTCGGGTCAGCTGCCGGCCCGGCGTCTCCAAGGGGCCGGCTGTCTCCTGGCGCCGCCGGGTGCTCGGGCAGCTCGCCGGCCGGCACGGTGAAGAGCTCGAACCCCTCTGCCGTGAGGCAACGACCGGTCGCGAGGTCGTAGCGGTTCCCGTGGAGCGCGCAGGTGAGCACCCCGTCCTCCACGTGCCCGAAGCGCAGCAGGTCCGCGCCGAGATGCGGGCAGTGCCGCTGGACGAGGTACCCGTCTGCGCGCCACAGCTCTCCCACCGCCGCCTCCCCGCGCGCGTGACGGCGCTCGGCGAGCGCCAGCGAAGCCTCGAGGTAGGCCATGCGACGCGGCGAGAGGCACTTGAAGAAGCTGAACACGTTCTCGTTGTACTCGCCCCGCCTCGTGGCCTCGAAGCGACAGGACAAGAAGAGCTCGTTGACCCAGTCCTCCACCTGCCGGTCGACGAGGGAGCACAGGAGCGCCTCGTCGAAGAAGAAGGCATGGCCCGCGTCCTGGACCTCCTCGGGGCCTCCACGCCGTACGCGCGGCACCCCCGGCTCGCTGGCAGGTCCCACGCCGGGGTCGATCACGACCGCGAAGCGGCCCACGTCGAGGGCGACGGTGCCCCCGAGGGCCCGCCGCACCGAGGGAGCTTGCGCGAGGAGCGGCTCGATCCACGCAGCCATCCGGGCGACCACCACGTCGGGGTCGACAGCGCCCGGGAGCGGAGGAAGGGCGGCGGCGATCTCCTTCCGGCGCCGTGCCTGGTAGCTGCGAAGGTACCCCTCCTTGTCCCGGTAGATCGACTCGACATCGGTGCCGACGAGGCGGTGTGTGACCTCGACGCGTCCGGGCGAGACCTCGACCTGCGATCCGGCGACCGCGAGATGCCCGCGGTCGATCCCGTTCTCCTCGAGGACCCGCAGGAAGCTGGGCTGGTCCTGAAAGATGTTGGCGGGGTCGTCGTGAAGGTCGTTGAGGCCGTAGAGCGGGTCGTCGAGGAACGCAGGCGGTCCCGCGAAGGGCACGACGTGCGCCGCATCGAGCTCCCGGATGTACTGCATGGCGCGCTGGCCCTGCCGGACGCGCTTTTCGCGCGACAGCTCTTCCTTTGCCGCCGCGTCCCACCGGTACACCATCGGGTACCAGATGGCGCCGGAGTACTGGAGGAAATGGACGTCGTAGGGGCCGAGCGCGCGCAACGCGGAGAGGTCGCGCGGGTGGCAGTCGTTCTGGTTGAGGATCCGGGTGCTGGCGTCCTCCACGACGATCGCTGAGTCGCCGATCGGCCCGTCGGCGACCGAGGTCACCGTCACGATCGCCACGCGCAGCCCGTCGAGCTCGACGCGCCGCCCGGAGTGCGTCTCGACGAACTTCGAGAATCCGAGCGCCTCGAGCGCGCGCCGGAGATCGTCGAGGGGGAAGTCCGGCAGCAGAACGGTGGTCGACTTGTCGACGTGCTCGGCGAGGAACCGGGCGTCGAAGTGGTCCTTGTGGAGGTGGGAGACATAGAGGTAGTCGGGGGACGAGATCCGCTCGAGGTCGAGCCCGGCGTTGTCGGGAAAGGGGAACCACGAGCCGAAGTAGGCGCCGTTGAACCACGGGTCGCACAGCACGCTGCGCCCGTTCGCCTCGATGAACAGCCCTGCGTGGCCGGTGATCAGGATGCGCATCGCGCGGACGCTCCTCTGCTCGGCATGGACCCGGCGCTGCGCCGCAGGCGCCGTCGAGCGCCCGCGGCGTGCTCACCGGTGCACCGGATCCGGCGCGGGACGGTCCTGGAGGCGAGACGGTTCACGGCGCCATGTTGGCATCCACACGCGGGCGGCGGGGACACCGACGTCGCGAGCGGCGGGTGGCAGGTGGCGGCGGCAGCGGGCGGCGGCAGCGGATGGCGGAATGGCAGGTGCTGGCGACGGGCGGTCAAGGCATTCGACAGCGGCACTGCGCTGCGGGCAAGCTCGCCAGCCGATGACATCTCGCGACGTCCTCCGCCGCATCGCCAGATCCCTCGCCCCCCTCCAACCGCGCCGGGCGCTGGTGTCGACGGGCGCCCACCTCTCCCCGGTCGCCTTGACACGGCTGACGAACGCACTCGGGGGGCTCGAGCAGGGACGCTGGCTCGCCGACGTCGCTCCGGACCTCCCCAACCTCCCCGACCGGTTCGCGGTCTTCGACGTGGCCATCCGGCGGGTCATCGGATCGAAGCCGCTCTACCTCGAATTCGGCGTGTACCGCGGCAGGACCATGCGGTACTGGGCCTCCCACCTCCCCTCTCCCCAGGCCCGCCTCGTCGGGTTCGACAGCTTCGAGGGACTTCCCGAGAACTGGCAGCCCAACGCGCAGGCGGGCGCCTTCTCGGTCGGCAGACCTCCCGAGATCGACGATCCCCGGGTCTCCTTCGTGGTCGGCTGGTTCGAGAGGACGCTCCCCTCCTACGAGCCACCCGCGCACGACCAGCTGATCGTCAACGTCGACTGCGACCTGTATTCGAGCACCCGCAGCGTGCTCGACTGGCTCGCCCCCCACCTCCGTGCGGGCACCCTCGTCTACTTCGACGACCTCTTCAATCGCGATCACCAGTGGCGCGCCCTCCAGGAGTGGCTCGCCGGGAGCGGGAGCGCCGCCCGGCCGGTCGCGATGGCTCGCTGGGGCCACCACCTGCTCTTCGAGCTCCCTCCGCTGGCAGCCGGCGAGGGCGGCACCGGAGAGGGCGGCACCGGAGAGGGCGGCACCGGCGAGGGCGGCACCGGCGAGGGCGGCACCGGCGAGGGCGGCACCGGCGAGGCCGGCGCAGGCGAGCACTGACCTGACCTCCTCGCGGCCCGGTGGGGCCCGAAGGCGGCGGGCCAAAGTGCGACCCGGAGTGCCACGACCGAGCCGAGCCGCACCGCGACGAAGGCCTGCCGCGAGCGCGGCAGGCCTTCGTTCGAAAAAATCCCGGCGGCGTCCTACTCTCCCAGGGGGTCACCCCCCAAGTACCATCGGCGCTGGCGGGCTTAACTGCCGTGTTCGGAATGGGAACGGGTGTTTCCCCGCCGCCATGGCCACCGGAAACCGACGCTCTCCGGCCGGCAGCTTTGCGCGAGCTGTCCGAGCCGGGCGGCAGCGGGTCGCTGCCCCTGAGCGTTCCAGAGCGAGCACGAGCACGTCCCAAGCCCTCGGCCGATTAGTACCGGTCGGCTGAACACATTGCTGTGCGTACACCTCCGGCCTATCAACGTGGTCGTCTAGCCACGGGCCTTACCAGGTTAACCCTGTGGGAGATCTCATCTCGAAACGAGCTTCGCACTTAGATGCTTTCAGCGCTTATCCCACCCGTAGGTCGCAAACCAGCCGTGCCCTTGGCAGGACAACTGGCACACGAGAGCTACGTCCG
>JAJYXE010000027.1 GCA_021791145.1 Actinomycetes bacterium
GAGCGCGAGGGAGCAGGGGGCCGAGCCTCGCGCCCCAAAGCCCGCGCGGCGGCCCTCCCCGGTCGCCCCAAGCCCCCCGGTCGCCCCGCGCCCCCCGGTCGCTCCGGCCCGCCCGCGCCGCCCCCGCCTCCCGAGCAGGGCCGGGCCGGCCGGTAGCATTCCGCCCCATGCCAGGGCACGTCCGCGCGCTTCGCGGCGCGACCACCGTCGGAGAGGACACCGAGGAGCAGGTGACCGCGCGGGTCCAAGAGCTCCTCGGAGAGCTCCTGGCGCGAAACGGCCTGGGGCTCGACGACGTGATCAGCGCGATCTTCACGGCGACCGCCGACGTGGTCTCGATGTTCCCCGCGACCGCCGCACGCGGCATCGGCTTCGGGGCGGTGCCGCTCCTGTGCGCCTCGGAGATCCCGGTCCCCGGCTCCATGCCGCGCTGCATCCGGGTGCTCATGCACGTGAGCACCGAGCGGCCTCCCGCAGACCTCCGCCACGTCTACCTCCACGGCGCCCAGGTGCTGCGCGATGACCTCCCCGTCTGAGCCGCCCGGGACCGGCGGCGGGGAGCGCCCTCCGTCCGGGACCGGCGGCGGGGAGCGCCCTCGGCCCGGGACCGGCGGCGAGGAGCGCGCCGGGCGGGCCCTCGTCGTGGGGACCGGGCTCATCGGAGGCTCCCTCGGCCTCGCGCTCCGGAGCCGGGGGTGGGTGGTGCACGGCCACGACGCCGATCGCGCCCGCGCCGAGTCCGCCCTCGCGCGCGGCGCACTGGACGAGGTGGGAGACGACCCCGAGGCGACGGTCGCCTTCGTGGCGACGCCCTCCTCGGCCGTGGCGGGGATCGCTCGGTCGCTCCTCTCGGACCCCTCTCGCCGGGCGGACCTCGTCGTCACCGACGTGAGCGGGGTGAAGGCGGCGGTCGTCGGCGCGGTCGGCCATCCGCGCTTCGTGGGCGGCCACCCGATGGCGGGCTCCGAGCAGGTGGGCCTCGACGGCGCGGACCCCGACCTGTTCACCGGGGCCCTGTGGGTGCTCACCCCGACGCCCGAGACGGACCTCGGCGCCTTTGCGCGGGTGCGCGGCGTCGTGGCCGGCCTTGGGTCGGACGTGGTCGCGCTGAGCCCCGCCGACCACGACCGGCTGGTGGCGGTCGTCTCCCACGTCCCGCACCTCGTCGCCGCCACCCTCATGAACGCGGCGGCCGACACCGCCGCCCAGGACGCGGTGCTGCTCCGGCTCGCAGCGGGGGGCTTTCGCGACATGACCCGGGTCGCGGCGGGCCACCCGGGGATCTGGCCCGACGTGTGCGCCGACAACGCGCAGGCGATCGAGGCCGCGCTCGACCGCGTGATCGCCGACCTCGCCGCCATGCGCGACCGGGTGCGCGCGGCGGACCGCGGCGGTGTCTACGACGCGCTCGAGCGCGCGAGCAGGGCGCGCCGGCACCTCCCGGCCCGTGGTGCGCGGCCCGAGGCGCTGACCGAGGTGCGTGTGCCGGTCCCCGACCGAGAGGGAGTCCTCGCGGAGCTTACGAGCGTGGCGGGCGATCTCGGGATCAACATCTACGACATCGAGATCGCGCACTCCGCGGAGGGCCCGCGCGGCGTGCTCCTCCTCGTGGTCGACGCCGCGGACGCCGGGAAGCTGCGCGACGCGGTCGGCCGGCACGGCTACCGCGCGACCGCGCAGGCGATCTCGTGAGCCCGCCCCGGCCGCCGGCCCGGCGCACGCCGGCGGTGCCCGAGACGGTGTTCGTCTCGGGCGGCGCGCCGCTCGGCGGCGAGCTCACCGTGCCCGGCGACAAGTCGATCTCGCACCGCGCCTTCCTCATCGGCGCGGTCTGCGAAGGCACGACGCTCGTGCACGGCGCCTCCGACGGCGACGACGTCCGCCGGACCCTCGCGGCGGTCCGCGCGCTCGGCGCCGAGGTCCACGACGACGGCGAGGTCGTGACCGTGACCGGCGGGCGCGGCATACTGCGCGCACCTCGTGCGCCGATCGACTGCGGCAACTCGGGCACCGGCATGCGGCTCCTCGCGGGGCTCGCGTCCGGGATCGACGGGGAGACCGTCCTCACCGGCGACGCGTCGCTCTCCGCCCGGCCGATGGACCGGATCGCGTCGCCGCTCGCGGCGATGGGTGCGGGTGTGGCGGGGCGGGGGCCGAGTTGCCTGCCGCCGCTCAGGGTGAAGGGCGGGAGGCTGCACGGGATCGAGTGGACCCCCGAGGTGGCGAGCGCGCAGGTGAAGTCGGCCGTGCTCCTGGCGGGGCTGTTCGCAGAGGGGGAGACCGTCGTGCACGAGCCGGTCCGCACGCGCCCGCACACCGAAGAGCTCCTCGCGCTCGCCGGCGCCAAGATCGAGGTCGAGGTCGCCGCAGATGGCCCGGGCGCGACCGTCCGGCTCTCAAGCGGCACGCCGCTCGCCCCGCTCGACCTCGTGGTCCCTGGCGACCCGTCGCAGGCCGCCTTCTGGGTGGTCGCCGCGTGCGTGACCCCGAACAGCGCGCTGCGGATCCGCCACGTCTACGCGGGAGAGACCCGCACCGGCTACCTCGGAGTCCTGCGCCGCATGGGGGCCCTCGTCGAGCTGGCGCCGGTCGGCACACAGCCAGGGGCGCAGCCCCACGAGGGAGCCGGGCCGACGGCCGACGTCTCGGCGCGCACCTCTGCGCTCGCCGCCACGGTCGTCGAGGCCGCCGAGATCCCCTCGCTCGACGAGGTGCCGGCGCTCGCGGTCGGCGCCGCGTGCGCCGAGGGGACCACGCGCTTCGTCGGGATGGGGGAGCTGCGGGTGAAGGAGAGCGACCGGCTCGAGGCCTGCGCCCGGCTCGTGCGCGCGACGGGGGCCGGCGCGGCCGTCGAGGGGGACGACCTGGTCGTCGAGGGCGTCGGCGCCGCGGGCCGCCTCTCCCACTTCCGCTTCGACGCCGAGGGGGACCACCGGATGGCGATGGCCGCGGCGGTCGCGGCGCTGGCGGCGGGCCCGGGGGAGAGCCGGATCGACGGCTTCGGCGGCGTGGCCACGAGCTACCCGGGGTTTCTCGGCGACCTGCGCCACGTGGGGGGCCGGGCCCGCGTCTGGCTCGTCGCCATCGACGGCCCGGCTGGCTCGGGGAAGTCCACGGTGTCGCAGGGGATCGCCGAGCGGCTCGGCCTCGAACGGCTCGACACCGGCGCCATGTACCGGGCGGTCGCCTGGGCGGCGCTCGCACGCGGGATCGACCCCGCCGACGCGCCCGCGGTCGGCGAGCTCGCGCACACAGCCGCCATCGATCCCGGACCGCCCGACGTGGTGATCGACGGCGAGGTCGTGACCGGCGCCATCCGCACCCCCGAGGTCAACCGCGCGGTCTCCGCCGTCGCGGCCAACCCCTCGGTGCGCAAGGCGCTCGTCGAGCGCCAGCGGGCGTGGGCGGCCGCACACGGCGGCGGCGTGGTCGAAGGGCGCGACATCGGGACGGTGGTCTTCCCGGATGCCGACCTCAAGGTCTTCCTCACCGCCGCCCCCGAGGAGCGCGCGCGCCGGCGGCGCGACGAGGAAGGGCTCGCGCGCCGAGACGAGCTCGACTCCACCCGCTCGGCGTCCCCGCTCGCCCGCGCCGAGGACGCGAGGCTCGTCGACACGACCGGGCGCAGCGTGGACGACGTGATTGACGAGATCCTCGGGTGGATCCGATGAGCGCGGCGCCGGAGGGCGCCGGGCGGGAGGGCGCCGCGAAAGAGGGCGCCGGGCGGGAAGGCGCCGGGCGGGAGGCCGCTAGGCCGGAGGGTGCCGCGCGGGAGTTCCCGTTCGCGCTCGACACGCGCCGGACCCTTCCCTACCTGCTCGCGCGCCTCGTCTTCACGACGATCGTGGGGGGGTGGTTTCGCCCGATCGTGACCGGGCGAGACCACGTCCCGCTCGAGGGCCCCGCGATCATCGCCCCGGTCCACCGCTCCTTCGCCGACTTCGCGTTCTCGGCCTTCCTCACCCGGCGCAAGCTCTTCTTCATGGCCAAGGACGAGCTGTGGCGCAGCCGCGCGCTCGGCAGGCTCCTCGCCGCCCTCGGCGCCTTCCCGGTCCACCGCGAGGCGGCCGACCGCGAAGCGCTCCGGCGCGCCCAGGAGGTGCTCTGCCGCGGCCAGCTGCTCGTGCTCTTCCCCGAGGGCACCCGGCGGTCGGGCGAGACCGTCGCCGAGCTCCACGAGGGCGCCGCGTTCCTGGCGGCGCGGACCGGCGCGCCGATCGTGCCGGTCGGGATTGGCGGCTCGGACGTCTCGATGCCCAAGGGGCGGCGCATCCCCAAGCGGCTGCGGATCAGGGTCGTGGTCGGCGAGCCCATCCCCCCGCCGGCCCGCTCGGCCCACGGACGCGTGCCGCGCAGCCACCTGCACGCGACGACCGAGGCGCTGCGCGCGGCGATCCAGGCCGTCTACGACGAGGCACGCGGGGACTTCGAGCAGGGCTGACAGCGGCGGTGCCGCAGCCGCACTGCTGCACCTGCACTGCCGCAGCCGCACGGCCGCAGCCGCAGTGCCGCAGGCGCACGGCCGCGCGGACGGCGCCCGTCGGGCGTCGGAGACGCCAACGAGCGGGGCGCCGTGCCGGCGACCGCACGCCCCGGCCCCGAGAGCACCGCAACGTTGCCGGCCGCACTCGACTGTAACAGGAATGGCATCTGAACGTTATACTTTCGCAACATCGCGTGGGTAGTTCCACTGCGATCCGGAGGGGGGCCGCTCCTGTATCCCCATCCCCATCCCCTACAGGAGCGGTCCCGCCGGGCCTTCCTCGCCTGCGCGCTTGCGCGGGCCGTGCTCGCCCCCGTGCGCGCCCCGCATCGAGACTGCTGACGTGCGCTTCGGCTCCGTTCGTGAAGAGCTCAATGCCGCCGGCAGGCACGGTGACCGATGACCGTTTTCCCTCGACCGGTCCGGGGTACTAGAACTGCCGCCAGTAGCGAGAGGAGCGGAGGGCGGAGGACAGTGGGGGGACCGAGATGCGGAGGGATTCTCGTCGTGACATCCCGGCGCGCGCGGTCTGACCGGTCGTCGTCACCCGACCTCGTGAGGCACATCACCACCACAGAAGGAAGGGGATGTCGATGAAGCGAAGGATCGGAGGCCTGATCGGCGGTGCTGCCGCGCTGGGCCTCGTCTTGCTCGGCCTGCCTGGCGCCACGGCCCAGGCGGCCTCACCGCACAAGCCCGCACGCGGGCCGGCACCGGGCTACACGTTCACGGTGACAAACACGGGCACAAACGTGCTCTCCCTTGGCACCTCCTCGTTTTTGAAAACAGAGACGGCGACGGGAACACACGCGACAGGCACGGGGACACATGGTCTGACGGCGTCCTCGCGCATCCCCGCGGGACACGTGCCAGATATCGGGACGGGCGAGAACGTCGCGGGCGCGCCGGGACCCCGCGGGAAGGGGCGTCAGCCAAAGCCGAGTGCAGCCGCGATCAAGGCGGTCACGACCGCAGCGACGACCAAGACAGTCTCTGCCCAAGTGACAACTTCGGCGAACCCCAGCCTCGCCTCGACGGCGGGCATCGACGCCTACGCCGAGGGGGTGTTGCACCCGGTGACCGTCACAGGAGTGGCACAGCCGCTTCCGGGAGTCGACGTGGAGCCGCCGGACCAGGGACTCTGCTCGAACGGCACAAAGGTCATGGAGGTGAACAACGAGGTCATGCAGGTCTTCACAGCGAAGAACCTGAAGGCGCTGGGCGGGAACGGCATGGCCCTGGAGCGGCTCTTCAAGACCCCGGAGATCTTCGGCGGGACAGGCCACTCCGGCATCAACGTCCAAGGTGACCCGCGCTGCTTCTACGACCCCGCAAGTGGCCGGTGGTTCGCGTCCCAGATCTGGCTCGACGAGTCGGGTCTGGTCACACAGTACGGCTGGGCGGGTGTCTTCGTCGCAGTGAGTGAGACCGCCACACCGATGGGGAGATGGTACGTGTTCTTCATCCCCGACATGAGCGATGCGAAGGCAACGACAACCTGTAACAACCTTCCCTTCACAACACTCCCGGGCGTGAAGAAGAAGCACGGGCGGGCCAATCCTTGCTTCGGCGACCAACCGCTGCTCGGCGTGAACGGCAACAGCGTGTACATCTCGACCAACGAGTACTCGATCTACTCGGGCACCCTCGGTGGTGCCGCGAACGTGTACTTCTTGAGCAAGTCGGACCTGGTGAAGGGCGAGGCGTCGCCGATCTTCTGGGCGCACCCCGGTGACACCGTTGCACGTCCCGGCGCACCAGCGACACACACAGCGCTCCACTACCCGTGGTACTCCATCGTGCCGGCTGTCTCTGCGGGGACATACGTGTCGACAAACACAGGCACGCTGTACGGGCTCTCCAACGTGACATTCACGACAACGGGGGGGACCCAAGGCGCCGTGTGGCAGTTCACCAACACCGCCGCAGTGACAGGGTTGGCACCCCACATCACAGGCTCGGTCGCCGTGGTGACAACGGTCGCCTACTCTGAGCCGGGACTTGCGACCCAGAAGGCAGGGCCAGTCCCGCTGGGGCACTTCTGGCGCCTGCTCGCGGATGCCACGACAGCGAAGCACCCCTACTCGACAACTAAGCCCATGCCCGAGGGGAAGATCGCGACCAACACAGACCGGGTGACGACCGCGGCCTATGACCCGGCCACCGGTGCGGTGTGGGCTGGGATCAACACCGCAGTCACACATACGACACAGACCGGCATCGCGTGGTTCTCTGGAGTTCCGCGCGGCGTGGGGGCAACACTGAAGGTGTCGACAGTGACCTCGGGGGTCCTCTCCGCGACGACAGGCGCGAACGTGTTCTTCCCGTCGATCACCTTCACGTCGAGTGGGAAGGGCTTGATGGACTACGCCCTGACGGGGACCACATACTTCCCGAGCACCGCGTACTCGCTCTTGACAGGCACAATGCCGACAGGGATCCACGTGGCGCGGATGGGTGCTGGCCCGGAGGACGGCTTCACGGAGTACCAGTACGAGACAACCCCGACAGCGGCCTTCTACCGGCCGCGTTGGGGCGACTACTCGACGGCGCTCGCTGCGGGGACAACGTTCTTCTTCGCGAGCGAGATGATCAACCAGAGCTGCAGCCCGGGGACGTTCGGCACAACATTCACCTGCGGCGGGACCCGCGACCGGACAGCCAACTGGGGCACGAGCGTGAACATGCTCCCAGCCACAGGCTGAGCGCCACGCAGCACGAGGCCCTGCCAGAGGGGGGCGGCTCCGGCCGCCCCCCTCTGCGCGTGTGGGCGCAGGACGCGTCGTCGCGAGCGGGAGCGGCCGCGCCGGCCGGGGCCGCCTGGACCGCGCGAATCAGTGCCTGGAGCGTCCGAGGCTCGCCAGGCTCTTCTGCTCGCGCCGCCAGGTCCTGAGGATCACCGCTGCGTAGCGGAAGCCGTAGATCCAGTTGGCGCCCTTCTTGGAGGTGCCCGAGAGGCGCTCGTGCCAGACGGTCGGCCGCTCGGTCACCCGCCAGCCGCGGCTCATCGCGGTGATGAGCAGCTCGGCGGTCTGGTACTGGTCCTGCTCGAGGCGCGAAGCGATGTCGGCGAGCATCGTGACCCGGAGCGCCCGGTAGCCGTTGGAGGTGTCGGTGAGCCTCGAGCCCATGAGGAGGTTCATGAGCCAGGAGAACCACCGTACGCCGAGCTTGCGGTAGCTGTCCGCGGTCTCGTCCACCCCGAGGCGCCGGGACGCGACCACGAAGTCCGCCTCGTCGTCGACGAGCGGCTGGAGCATGGTCTCCATCTCTGCGGGGTCGTTCTGCCCGTCGGCGTCGAGGGTGACCACGTAGCGGGCGCCGCCCGTGACGCACAGGTCGTAGCCGACGCGCAGCGCCACCCCGTGGCCGAGGTTGGTCGGGAAGACGAAGGTGACCGCGCCGGCCTCCTGGGCGACCCGGTCGGTCGCGTCCTCCCCGCCGTCGACCACGACGAGCGGGGTCACCTCGAGGCCGCAGGCCTCGGCAGGGATCTTGGCGAGCACCGCGCCGAGGTTCGCCTCCTCCTCGTAGGCGCAGACGAGCGCGACGACGGGCGAGAGGGAGAGGTCCGGGTAGCGGGCCTCGAAGTCCTTGCGGCCCACGTCGATCGCCAGGCGCTGGAGCGCGACGAGGCGCGAGCGGCGGCCGTCCGAGACACTGGACATGTCGGGGGTCCTCCCTCCTTCGTCAGGTGAGCAGGGGTGTGGGCGGAGCCGGAGCGGGGGTGGAGCGACGGCCGGGGCTCACGCGGCGGGGAGCGCGTCGGCCACGGAGAGGAGCTCGGCCGCCGAGGTCCCCCGGTCCTGGCCGACCGGGTCGATGGCAGCTCCCGGGGGGGCCGCGGTCGTGAGCGCGAGCGCGCCGGCGAGCGCGCGGAGCAGCTCGCGCAGCTCCGGCGGGGGCGGGAAGTACTCGTCCTCGGTGGTGACCGGGACAACGGTCACGCCCTTTCGCGGCGCGAGCCGCGCAACGACGGCCTCCACGACCGCCTCGGGAGCGGACGCGCCCGCGGTCACCCCGACCGTGCCGGAGAGGTCGCAGGGGAGCTCCTCGGGCGTGTTCACGCGCACGACCCGCTCGCAGCCCGACGCGCGCGCGACCTTCTCGAGGGCGACCGTGTTGGAGGAGTTGGCCGAGCCGATCACCACGATCGCGTCCACCCCGCCGGCGATCGCCTTGAGCGCGGCCTGGCGGTTGGTGGTCGCGAAGCACAGGTCGCTGCGGCCCGGGAGCCACAGGTCGGGGAAGCGGCGCTTGGCCTCCTCCATGAGCCCGTGCCACTCGTCGTGGCTGAGCGTGGTCTGGGCGAGGAGCGCCACCGGCGCCCCGTCGTCCAGGTCCGAGAGCGTCTCGAGGTCCTCTTCGGTCTCGATCAGGCGCACCGCGTCGGGAGCCACCGCCATGGTCCCGATGGCCTCCTCGTGGCCGGCGTGGCCGATGTAGAGGACCGTGTACCCCTTGCGGCTCCTGACTTTCACCTCGTGGTGGACCTTGGTCACGAGCGGGCACACCGCGTCGACGACCACCCCGCCGCGCCGCCGCGCCTCCTCTACGACCTCGGGGGCGGTCCCGTGCGCGCTCAGCATCACCGGGGAGCCCGGCGGCACCTCCGAGACGTCGTCGACGAACACGACCCCCTGGACCCGGAACTGGTCGACCACCAGCTGGTTGTGGACGATCTCGTGGTAGCAGTACACGGGCGGCTCGAAGACCCTCACCATCCAGGCCAGGGCCTTGATCGCCTTCTCCACGCCCGCGCAGAAGCCCCGCGGCTCTGCCAGGATCACGCGCTCCACGGGCATACGCTCAGGTTACCGGCCCACGGTCCCTCTGAGGGTGCCGCGCTCTGCAGCGGTCAGCGGGCGCGGCGGCCCACGTCGGTGAGACGCCCCCTCTGTGCGGGAGGCTCGGCGGCCGACTGGTAGCAGAAACTCGCAGGGGCGGACCGCAGCACCGTCGGCCCGCGGGCCGGGTCGCCCTGCGGTGTCTGCGACACAACGCACGGCGGCCGCCGGCCGCGGCCCACCGGCGCCGCCGGGGCCGGACGTGCGATCCTGCTCGATCCCAGGGGACCGGAGAGGTGCGGACGCAGGTAGCCTTGGGGGCGTGTCGGCGCCCAAGGTGACGGCAGTCGCCGAGGCGTCTCCGGCGGAGCGTGCCGGCCTCGCCGTCGGCGACGAGCTCCTCTCGCTCAACGGTCGGCGCCCGCGCGACGTGATCGAGTACCAGGCCCTCGTCGACGACGAGGTGCTGGAGGTGCGCGTCCGCCGGCAGGGCGCCGCCGGCGGGGCGAGCGCCGAGCTCGAGGTGCGCGTCCAGAAGGCCGCCGGCGAGCCGCTCGGGGTCGCCGTCGAGTCCGCCGTCTTCGACCGGGTGCGGACCTGCGACAACCACTGCGCGTTCTGCTTCATCCACCAGCTGCCCAAGGGGATGCGCCGGAGCCTCTACCTGAAGGACGACGACTACCGTCTCTCCTTCCTCTACGGCAACTTCACCACGCTCACCCGCTTCACCGAGCTCGACGCCGAGCGGGTGCTCGGCGAGCGGCTGGGGCCGCTCTTCGTCTCGATCCACGCGACCGACCCCGAGGTGCGGGCGCGCATGCTGCGCAACCCCAAGGGCGCGACGAGCCTCCGGTGGCTGCGCGTCCTCCTCGAAGGGGGGATCGAGGTGCACGGGCAGATCGTCGTGTGCCCGGGGGTGAACGACGGCCCGGTCCTCGCCGACACGCTGCTCACCGTGCTCGACCGCTACCCGCAGCTCGCCTCGATCGGCGTGGTGCCCCTCGGTCTGTCGCGCTACTCGCACGAGCCCGAGATGCGCGACCACACCCCCGAGGAAGCCCGGGCGGTGTGCGAGGCGGTCGCCGAGTGGCAGGCGACGTACCTCGAGGTGCTGGGGCGGCGCCTGGTGCACGCGGCCGACGAGTACTACCTCCTCGCCGGCCTCGACTTCCCCCCGTTGGACGCCTACGACGGCTTCCCCCAGCACGAGAACGGGATCGGCATGGCCCGCGCCTTCGAGGCCGCGTTCCGCGGGGACGACGACGCGGCCAGGGGCGTGCGGCCCGGCTTCTTCGCCTGGGTGGACGGCGCGCCGGCCGCCGGCTACCGCGCTCCGCGAACGGGGCCGGGTGCGGGGAGCACCCCCGAGCGGCTCGGCCGCCCGACCACGGTCCTCACCGGCGCCTATGGCGCCCGAGTGCTCGGCCCGCTCCTCCAGGGCCGCCCCCACGTGCGGGTGCTCGCGGTCGAGCACGACTTCTTCGGGGGCAACATCGGGGTCGCGGGCCTCCTCACCGGCCACGACCTCATCCGCGCGCTCGAGCACGAGCCCGAGGGGCGGCGCTACCTGCTCCCCGACGCGTGCCTCTCGGAGGGCCGCTTCCTCGACGGCAAGACGCTCGCCGACCTCCCGCGCGCGGTCGAGGTGGTCGCCTCCGACGGCGCCGCGCTGCGCGAGGCGCTCGAGCCGAGCCGATGAGCGCGCGGCGGAGCGCTGGCAGCGCGCCGGGCGTTGACGTCACGCGAGGCGCTGGCACTCGGCGGCGCGGTGCCGCCGCCCGCCGCACGCGGCCGGTCGTGGTGGTGGCGGGGCGTCCCAACGTCGGGAAGTCGTCCCTCGTGAACCGCATCGTCGGGCGGCGCGCGGCGGTGGTCCAGCACGAGCCTGGCGTCACCCGCGACCGCAAGGAGCTCGATGCGGAGTGGGCGGGAGTGCCCTTCGTCGTGGTGGACACCGGCGGGTGGCTCGCAGCCGGCGACGTGCTCGACGCCAAGGTGAGCGCCCAGGCCGAGCGGGCGTTCGCCGACGCCGACCTCGTCCTCCTCGTGGTCGACGTGACGGTCGGCGCGACCCGAGAGGACGAGGCGACCGTGCGCGCCGTGCGCAGGGCCGGGACGCCGATGCTCCTCGTCGCGAACAAGGTGGACGACGCCTCACGCGAGCCGGGTGCGTGGGAGCTGCTCACGCTCGGCGCCGGCGACCCCTGGCCGGTGAGCGCGCTCCACGGGCGCGGGGCCGGCGACCTGCTCGACGAAGTGGTCCGCCGGATCCGCCCCGAAGAGCCGGCCGAGGGGCAGGGGGACGCAGCACCAGAGGGAGTGGCAGGGCTGGAGGCAGCGCTGGAGCTGGAGCCGGGGGCGGGGGCGGGTTCCGGTGGCCGGGGGCCGGTCCAGGCACAGGGCGCGACAGTGGTAGAGGAGTGGCACGAGCCCGAAGAGGGCGCCGACGTGCCGCGCGTCGCGCTCGTGGGACGGCCCAACGCGGGCAAGTCCACGCTCTTCAACCGGCTCATCGGCGAAGAGCGCTCGATCGTCCACGACATGCCCGGCACGACGCGCGACTCGATCGACACGGTGATCACCACCGACGACGGGCCGCTGTGCTTCGTGGACACCGCCGGGATGCGCCGGCCGTCGCGCACCGACCGCGGGGTGGAGGCGTACTCGACGCTTCGCGCGCTGGAGTCCCTCGACCGCGCGGACATCGCGTTGCTGGTGATCGACGCAACGGTCGGTGCCACCCACCAGGACCAGCGGCTCGCAGAGCGCGTGAACGCGGCCGGGTGCCCCGCGGTCGTCGTGCTCAACAAGTGGGACCTCGTCGCGACCGGCGACCGCGAGGACGTGCTCGCAGGCGTCGCGGACCGGCTCGCCTTCCTGGGCATGGCGCCGGTGCTGCGGGTGAGCGCAAGGAGCGGTCGCGGGGTGCACAAGATCCTCCCGGCGCTCCACGCTGCCGTCGACGCCTACCACCACCGGGTGCCCACCGGCGCGCTCAACCGGGCGCTCCAGGACATCCAGCAGGCGCACCCTGCCCCCGGCGCACGCGTCCGCTACGGCGTCCAGGGCGCCGTCGACCCGCCGACCTTCACGCTCTTCGCCACCGGAAGGCTGCCCCAGACCTACCTGCGCTATCTCGAACGCGGGCTCCGGGAGCGCTTCGCGCTCGGGCCGACGCCCATCAAGCTGCGCGTGCGGGTCGGCGGCCGGTGAGGAGGGGGACCGGGGGCGACTGGCATCCGGGGGCGCCCGGGAGTGTCATTGGGGGTTGCCGTGCCGTGGTGTGAGGAGTGCGAAGAGCTGGTCGAAGACGAGGCGCTCACCGAGGAGGGCGAGTGCCCGTCCTGCGGCACGCCGCTCGTCGAAGAGGTGAAGAAGCCCGTCCCCTGGTACTTCAAGCTCATGCTGGTCGCCTCGGTGATCTACCTCGGCTACCGCGCCTTCCAGGGGATCACATGGGTCGCCCACCACATCTGAGCGTCCGCCAGGACCGGGGGTCCTTCCGGGCCCCCGCTTGAGCGGTGTTGCGCGGGGGACCTCGGCGCGCTGGAGAACCTCGGGGCGCTGGAGAACCTCGGGGCGCAGGCGAACCTCGGCGCGCAGGCGAACCTCGGCGCGCAGGTGAATCTCGGTGCGCAGGGCAACCTCGGCGCCCGCCCGTGCGTCTGAGAGGGGTGTGGGTGAAGGTGCGCTCGTCGCCGCAAGGCTGCCCGTCCTCAGCGTGCCGGCGGTGACCGACCGGCGCGACGACGCAGTCGCGGCCCTCTTCGACGCCCACTACGCGAGCCTCTGTCGCCTCGCGACGCTCCTCCTCGGCGACGCCGGGCAGGCGGAGGAGGCGGTCCAAGAGGCGTTCCTCCGGACCTTCGCAGGCTGGCGCCGGCTGCACGACCCGGGGCGCGCAGGCGCCTACCTGCGGGCGGCGGTGGTGAACCAGTGCCGCTCTCGCGGCCGGCGCCGGTCGAGCGAGCAGCGCGCGAACCGCACGCACTGGGCCGGGAGCCGGGACGACGACACCTCGGCGGTCGAGCGCACCGGCGACGCGCTGGCAGTGCTCGACGCGGTGCGCGCGCTTCCCCAGCGCCAGCGGGAGGCGGTCGTGCTCCGCTACTACGCCGACCTCTCGGAAGCCGAGGTCGCGCTGGCACTGAGTTGTGCGGTCGGCACGGTCAAGTCCCAGCTGGCCAAGGCCCGTGCGACCCTGCTCCTGCGCCTCGCCGAGCCCGGCAGCGAGGCGGCGGTCGAAGACGCGGCGGCGACGGACGCTGCGGTGAGGGAGGCTGCGGTGGGGGAGGCTGCGGTGGGGGAGGCTGCGGTGGGGGAGGCTGCGGTGGGGGAGGCTGCGGCGACAGACACCGCGGTGAAAGAGGCTGCGGTCGAAGAGGCGGTCGTCGATGAGTGATCCCGCACGCCTCGAGGAGCGCCTGCGCGCCGCGATGGGTGCCGACGGGCCGCTCGGCCCGGCACGCGGGGGCCGGGGGAGCGGACCCGCAGGGGCGAAGGCGCGGGTGCTCGCCGGCATCCGCCGGCGCCGGCTGCGCAAGCTCGAGGGGCTGGGCGCGGCGGTGGTCGTGGCGATCGGGCTTGCGATCGGCCTGCCCCAGGTGCTCGCCGGCAGCCCGGCCCTCCCGACCCAGGGACGCGCGGCCAGCGGCGTCGCCCAGTCCGCCGGTCCCGCCGCTGGGCACGGGGCCTTCGCGCCGGTCCGTACCCCCGCCCGTCGCGTCGCGACGTGCCGACTGCATGGGGGAAAGACGACGGCCTGCGGCAAGCTCGAGACCGGGGCGGGCGCGCGACGGCTGGCGATGGCGGCCGACGCGGCCAACGCGCCGATGGGGATCGTCACGGCCGCACCCGCCGCTCGCGCGCTCGGGAGCCCCCTCATCGTGCGCGAGGGGGCGGCGCTCCTCGTGACGCTGCCCCGGCTCACGGCCGACTGGCGGTGGGGGAGCCCGAGCATCGCCGGGACATACGTGTACCACGGGTCGGGACCGCCGGTGGTCGTGCGCGAGGTCCGGGCACCGAGAGGCCTCCAACGGTTCCTCGTCCGGGGGAAGGACCCGCTCACGGTCGTCCTGTTGGCGCGAGAGGACGCGTCCTCTGGGCGCGGCACCCCCCCGTCGATCGGGACCGGGACGCCAGGGACGACAGGGACGACCCGGACGGCAGGCACCTCGCCCGTGTGGGTCCTCGAGCTGAAGGTGGTGGGCAGATGAGGAGCGCCGGAGACGGATGGGCCCGGGTCGGGCTGGCCGCGGCTGCGCTGGTCGTGGTGCTGGGCGGGGCCGGGGCAGGGGCTGCGCTCGCGTCGCGCGCCGGAGGGGCGATCGCCGGCGCGGCGACCCGGCGCGCCGGGACCGATCCGCCGCGCTGCGGCGGAGGTGCGCCCACGCTCACGGTGACGGGGCGGGCGTCCCTGTCGATCACTCCCGACCTGCTCACCGTGCGCCTCGACGTCCACACGACAGCGGCCGACGCGAGCAGCGCGCTCGCGCAGGACAACACCCTCACGGCCGCGGTCCTCCACGCGCTGTCCGCGGGTGGCGTCGCGCATCGCGACCTGCAGACGACGGGCCTCTCCATCCAGCCGGTCTACGCCGCCACAGGCCAGAAAGTGTCGGGCTACGGCGTCGACGACACGGTCGTGGCCAAGATCCGGGCGCTCTCGTCGGCAGGGACACTGATTGACGACGCGGTCGCCGCCGGCGGGAACGCGACGAGGATCGACTCGCTGTCGTTCTCCCTCACACGTCCCCTCCGCGCGCAGGCGCGGGCGCGGGACGAGGCCGTCCGCCAGGCGGTCGGCGACGCCAAGGCGATGGCGGCGGCCGCCAACCGGCGCCTGGGCGGGATCTGCGCGATGCGCGACCTCACGGCCACAGCGCCCACAGTCTCGACAGTGCCGATCGCCTTCGGGGCGGCCGCATTGCCGAACCGGGCCCCCGTGCCGCTCGAGACGGGGTCCGAGACCGTGGCCGCGCAGGTGAGGGTCGTGTTCGCCCTGGGGTGAGCTGGGCTCGATCGCGCCGCCCCTCGTAAGCTCGTGACGTGCGCGATGCGAGCGGTCCGGGGCCAAGGGCCGGCGAGGGGATGTGAGCACCTTCCTTTCTCCTTCTGCGTCGGCTCCGAGCGGCGCGGCGCGCCTGCGGGAGCTGCTCGGGCGCGACGAGCTCGTCGTCGCGCCCGGCGCCTACGACGCGCTCAGCGCGCGGCTCGTCGAGGAGGCGGGGTTCCCCGCCGTGTACATGACCGGGTTCGGCACGGCCGCGTCGTACCTCGGCCGCCCCGACGTTGGCCTTCTCTCGATGAGCGAGATGGCCGACCAGGCGCGCCGGATCGTCGGGGCGGTGGGCATCCCGGTGATCGCGGACGCCGACACCGGCTACGGCAACCCGATCAACGTGATCCGCACGGTCCACGAGTACGAGCGCGCCGGCGTCGCCGCCCTCCACCTCGAGGACCAGGAGGCGCCCAAGCGCTGCGGCCACCTCGAGGGGAAGCGGCTCGTGCCGACCGGCGACATGGTCGCCAAGATCGAGGCTGCGGTCGCCGCACGGCGCGACCCCGACGTGGTCCTGATCGCCCGCACCGACGCCCGGGCGGTCGAGGGGCTTTCGGCCGCGCTCGAGCGGGCACGCCGCTACCGGGACGCGGGCGCGGACGTCCTCTTTGTCGAAGCGCCGGAGAGCGAGGCTGAGATCGAGACGGTCGCGGCCGCGCTCGCGGGGGTTCCGCTCCTCTTCAATTGGGCCGAAGGAGGCAAGACCCCGCCGGTCACGAGGGAGCGGCTCGCCGAACTGGGCTTCCGCATCGTGATCTTCCCTGTGGGCGCGCTGCTGGCAGCCACGACGGCCGTCCGGACGCTGCTGGCGTCGATTGCCGAGACGGGCACCCCGGCGCAGGTGATGGATCGGATGGTGTCCTTCGGCGGCTTCCTCGAGCTCGTCGGGCTGCCCGAGATCCACGCGCTCGAGGAACGGTTCGCGTCGGCGCAAGCCGGAGAGAAAGAGGAGACGGAGGGCTGATGGCCACCACGTTCGACAAGCAGAGCGTCACTTGGGAGCTCGCGCAGCGGATGCTCTCGGCCGCAGAGGCGAAGGCCGGCAAGATGGGTCACGCCTTCGCGGTCGCGGTGGTCGACGAGAGCGGCGTGCTCAAGGCATTCGGCCGGATGGACGGCGCGCCGCTCCTCTCCGTGCAGATCGCCCAGGACAAGGCGTACACGGCGGCGGGGTTCGGCATGGCGACCGACGCCTGGCACGAATTCATCAAGAACGACCCGCCGCTCGCGGCCGGGGCGGCGACCGGGATCGACCGGCTGATCGTCTTCGGCGGGGGCTACCCGATCATCGTCGACGGCCGGGTGGTCGGGGGTGTCGGCGTGAGCGGCGGCCACTACACCCAGGACATGGAGGTCGCGAAGGCCGCCCTCGGCGTCCTCGGCGCTCTCAGCGCCTGACGCAGCGCAGGCCCGGCACGCGATCGGGCGGTCCCGGCAAGGCCGCGCCCGATCCGTAAAGGACCGCTGCCTTTTGCGCCCTCGCTACAGTCCGCGCGCTCGGTGCTCCGCGCGCGCTGTGACGAGAGGCCGGGTGTCGTGTGTCGCAGCTCGTCACAGCCATGACCCGCGAGTGACGCGCGCGATCCCCTCGAACGCGAGCGTGCCGCGCGCCTGACCGCCGCCGCGCGCGCCTGCGCAATTGACGAAAAGTTGATCGCCGATAGTGGCTGCAGTGTTCTTGCGGGAAAAGCATGGTCAGCCGAAGGGTGGACTTGTGTCACCGAGGGTGGAGGACGATCACGACGGCGACTTGATGCTGTCGCGACCGCTTCTCGTCGGAGCAGGGAGCAGCCGATGGAGCGACGCCAGGAGGCGCGCGAGAGGCTGACGAGCGCTACGGCGGTCGTCAGCACGCGTTCCCCAGGTGCGGTGGCCGCCTGGCCACGCGCGGAGCGCGCGTCACGCGTGTTCACGCCGTCGGACTCGCTCGTCACGTTGCACTCGCACGCGGTGCAACTGAAGAAGCCATTCATCGGGAGTTCGCGGGGGGACTCCCGATGACGCCCCGAACATCCGCCCAGGTCAGGGCAGTGTGCAGCCCGCGGTGCCCGGAAAGGGAGCCCGGGGCAGAGCGCCTCGTCGTCAAGACGTCGGGCCTGACGACCACCAGGTGCGCCTCACCACACCCGCCACACGCGTCACTCCCGCCACACGCGTCACGCACGTCACGTGGCGCCAGCGTCACTGACGGCGACGCGCTTTGCGGCGGGAATGGCCCTGCGCTCTCAGGTCTCGGTCCCAGGCGACGGGTCGCACTGGCTCGCCCGACGGCGGAGGGACCGACCATGGTGGCCGGTGAGGTGGTTGAGTGCCGCCTGGGGAGCGGCCGCGCGACGCGGCACCGGGGCGGCGCGCCCGTCTCACCGGCCACCCCGTTCGCTGGGCGTGGAAGCGATCGCTTCCGGACGCCCCCATGTGGGGCATCCCGACCAGTCCGCGCACCGTGCCCCGGTTTCCCCGCCAACGAATGGCCGGCGCCACCGGTGAGCATCCCAGGAGTCGCAGTGAGAACCGCTGAGGACAAGGAGAGCAAATGAAACTTCCAGGGTTGTTATTCAAGAGCAGCACCCGGGGCGCCTGGGTGCTGCTGGCCGGTATCGGCACGGCGGGGGCGCTCACGCTCGCACCGTTGGCGGTGGGAGTCGGCCAGGCTGGCGCGACAACTCCCACGCCTGTCACGACGACCACCACGGTCGTCACGAACGGCACATGGACGTCTCCTCAAAGCGCTACAGGCAAGGTGCTCGTCGAGTGCCCGGTCACCACAACCGGCGGGTACACATATGTCACCATCACAGGCGCCACATGGATCTGGGCGAACAAAGGACAGGCACCATGCCAGTCAACACCCCACGGCCCAGGCAGTGTGACAGCCGGGACTGTCACGCTGACGACGACGTTCACAATCCCCGGCATCCCACAGGGCGCGACCCTCACACTGGCCGCTGACAACGGCGCCACAGTGCGCATCAACACAACTGGCGTGGCCTCAGTGGGACCGAGCACAACAGCCTCAAACTTCAACACGAAGCACCACACGACAATCGCAGCTACAGCGTTCCGTCAGGGCACGAACACGATCACGATCATCGGGACGAACGAGACATCCAGCGGCTACAACCCCGCGGGAGTCATCGCCAAGCTCACAGTCGTCTCCACGTCGACACCAACGAACCTGTGCAAGAAGACAGGGTGGAGGGATTGGACGACGGCGCCTGGACCGTTCCAGAACCAGGGTGACTGCGTCTCGTACTTCGTGAAGAACCCCAACGGGAACGACCCGACAATCCCGAACACGGCGCAGTCCTAGTCCGTCGGCGCGGAGCCTGGGGGGTGTTGTGGCCAGTTCTGTCATCGGGAGAACCGAGTTCCTTGGTCCCCGACGTTCCGTCCGAGACGGGCGCCGGGTGACCGAGGGACCGATCACCATCGAAGGAGAGACCCAGCGATGACCGACACCGCCGTCGAGCCGGTGACCGTGCTCCCGACTGTCGAGTCCGCCGCCAAGGCGGAGGTCCGCCTCTCGCGCTGGCAGAGCTTCGGGCTCGCGCTTGGCAGCCTCGTCCTGGTTTTCGGCCTCGGGCTCGTGGTGATGCTCGCAGGCGGTGCGGTCATCCACGCTCTCAAGCCCACACGGCACGTCGACATCTTCGCTGCCTTGCACAACCGCTGGGTGGTGGGCGCACTTCTCGGGATCGCGCTGCTCTGGCTCCTTCCCCCACACCCGTGGGCGAAGCGGGTCATGGCATCGGGCTCCCAAGAGCAACCGGCCAAGGCCGGTCGGACGGAGGACGGTGGCGGGGGGGCCTCCACCGTCCATCTCGTTGTACCAGGGCCGGGTCCCGTCCACCGGCCGACCGGAGGGCAGCCGGGCTGACCAGCTCGGTCCGGCAGCGCACGGCACGCAGTAGAGCAGTATGCGAAAGACAACAAGGAGGATCCAAGAGACGTGAAACGAGCAACCCTAAAGAAGAAGTACGTCGCCGGCGCACTTGCCGCCGGGCTCATCATGGGCGCCGGTGGGATCGCAGCCGCGTACTTCACCGCGACAGGAACTGGAACAGGCAAGGTCAACGTCGGTACAGCCACGCCGTTCAGCGTGACCCAGACCGCTGGTTCCCTGAGCGGGAAGCTGTACCCAGGCCAGTCCGTGACGACGACGTTCAAGATCACGAACAACGGCGAAGGCATCGAGCACTACACCCTTACGTCGACAGACATCGTCGCGGCGATGAGCGCGAGCGGCACAGTGATCACAGCGTTCCAGACGACACCAAGCCGAGAAGTGGTTCCAGGCTGCAAGGGATCGTGGTTCACGGCCACAGTCCTGAGTGGAAGCTCCAACACACTCAACCCTGGTGCTAGTACGACAGCGAGCGTGAAGGTCACCATGACCAACGGGACAGGTAGTGGGTCGACACAGAACGCCTGCCAGACAACGTTCCCCAAGCTCGATGTCGCCTTCGGCGGACCCGCAGGCTTCGCGTTGTTCGAAGCAGAAGGTGGGAGCGCCCACTGGACTGGAAAGACCCAGGCCACACTGACGATCCCGGCGAATGCGCCCGCGCCCAACTCGACAGCCATCGGTGCGGCCGCGGGTATCGAGGTGCTGAAGCCTGGCACAGCCCTACCCACCACAGCGCCCACGTTCAAGACGAGTGCGGACCACGCGGGCTCTCCGCGCTGGGACATCTTCTTCACTACAGGAGAACTCGTCGTGGGCTACCCAAGCAACGGTCCCGCAGGAGCAAACACAAAGTGGGCATTTACAAACGGCAACAGCTATGTGCCGTGGTCCACAGTGCTCACGCATTACGCAGGGAAAGACGTGTCACAGGCGATCATCGTCATGACAGACACACAGCTCGGAACGACGGACGCCATCACGGCCGTCACATACGGCGGGCAGCACTTCTAGTCCTGGTCACGTCGTAGTGGTCCGTAAGGACCGAAGGGTCCGGAGATATGTGAGGCCGGGTCACGGAGATGTCGGCTCCGCGGCCCGGCCATCCGGCCCCGTGAGCACACCATCGAGCCCCAGACGATCACCTCTGGGGCTCGCCGGTGGGTTCACCTACTCCTCAACAAGGCCGACAAGATGAGGATCTCGACGAGTCGATGAAGCACACGGTGGGTTCGTGACGACCAAGACATCGCTCTTTGCCGACGCCGTCGTGCGCGACCGGATCAAGGCACTCGGCGAGAGGGCCAGTGCGCACGCGACGCGCGAACGGCGGCGCACTCCGAAGCGAGCTCGTCTACGCACCACCAGGCGGCTCGGCCCCCTTCGGCTCGCCCCAGGGGTGGTCGCCGTGACGACCCTTTTCCTCGGGCTTTTCGCCGGGACCGCCTACGCCTACTTCTCAGCCACAGGCTCAGGGACCGGCGAGGTGAGCGTCGGACACCTCCAAGCGGTGGTCGTCGAGCACGCGACCGCCACGGTCACGACGCGGCTCTTCCCGGGCGGGACCGGGACACTCGACCTGTCGCTCACAAATCCGAACACCTTTTCGGTGACCCTGATCGGTGTGACCGGTGACGGTCCGGTCACGGTGACAGGCGGCGGTTCGGCGTGCACGAGCGGCAGCGCAACGACACCGGGAACTTCGGGTGTCTCAGTGGAGGGCAGCCTCGCAACCGGTCTGAGCGACACGTTGGCGCCTGGATCCACGTCGCTCACCTTCGCCAACGGAGCCTTGATGGCGACCAGCTCCAACACGACATGCCAGGGGGCCACCTTCCACATCCCGGTCGCCGTGACGGTGCACACGTGAGCAGGCTTCGACGACTCGGCGCGGCCGTGGCGAGGTCAGAGCGCACGGACCCTCGTCGTCCTCGGCTCCGCTACGTCGCGCTCATCGCCCTGGGCTTCCTCCTTGCCGCCTCCGGCGCCGCCTACGCCTTCTTTTCTGCCAACAGCTCGGGCACATACGGGCTCGCCCAAGCAGGACAGCTCGCCCCCCCGGCGTCGTTCTCTGCGAGCGTGATCTCGGCGTCGACGGTCGAGCTCACCTGGAGCGCCCCGACACCGGCTCCACCGGGGAGCTACTCCTACGTCCTCACCGGCACACTCGGGACCGGAGGCACCTGTTCGGCGTCCATGCCAGAAGGCGCCACCGGATGCAACGTCGAGGGGCTCACGTCGACCACGCACCACTCCTGGACGCTCGCCGTCAAGTTCCACACATGGCTGAGCACCCCGAAGCCCGCGTCGGCCACAACCAAAGGCGCGGTGCCCGCCCTCTGCGGGATCGGCGGCGTCACGTCGTGGACGGGGCCAGCGACAAAGCCCGTCGCCTATCCAGGATGCGTCCAGCCGACAGACCTGCTCGTCCTCGTCCTCGCCCGCTCGCACAACAACACGGCTGCGTGCCCACCAAGCTGGACACTGCGGGCGACAGGCACAGTGACCGCCGGGAAGTACCACGCCTTCTTGGAGGTGTGCTCACGGGTCTACGTCTCAGGGGACGCCGTGACAATGACAGTCAAGGGCACAGCAGTGAGGGGATCGTCCGCTGAGGTCGCCGCGTTCGAAGGGGTGACAACGACGACCCCGTTCGACACCACACCGACGAGCACGCAAGACTTCACGTCTGTATCGGCGAAGGGCGCAGCGACGTTCAGCGCCCCTGGCTTCACGACCACCGCTGCCCACGACCTCGCCCTCTCCGTCGTCATGGAGAACGACACGACGACGACGATCCCGGTGCTCAGCCTCACCGCGGCGCCCACAACACGCGGCTTCGACGCGCAGAGCTCAGGGGGGATGCAGAGCACAGAGAGCGACGCGCTCGACGTCGCCACGAAGCCCGCCACGGCTCCTGGACCTGTGGTGTTCCCCACCTGGACCAGCACCGTCACCAACGCGACGGACGTGTGGATCGGCGAGAGCCTCGCCTTGCGGCCAGATCCTCCGAGCGGGTCGGTGAGCCCCGCTGCCTTGCTGTCGGCGCCCTCCGTCGCTGGGATCAGCCCGTCGACAGGACCCGTGGTCGGTGGCACGCAGGTCACGGTCACCGGGACCGGCTTTGCCCCTACAGCGACGGTGTCCTTCGGGACGACGTTGGCGGCCAAGGTCACCGTCGAGAGCGCGACCGAGCTCGTCGCCACCTCGCCAGCGCACGGCGCTGGACCGGTCGATGTCACGGTGACCGAGGGCACAAGGACCTCGGCAACGTCCTCGGCCGACCTCTTCACCTACGTGACATCGGCGTCTTCTCCGTCGTCCTCGACCGCGCCAACCCTGACCGGTGTCGCGCCGTCGTCAGGGTCCGTCACAGGGGGGACCATCGTCACGGTCACCGGCACCGGGTTCACCACGACAACCGCGGTCGCCTTCGGGACAACCGCGGCTGCGAGGGAGACCGTGACAGGGCCGACCCGTTTGACCGTCGTCGCGCCCCCGCACGCGATAGGGGTGGTCACACTGAGCGTGACCACGCCGTCGGGGACCTCGGATCCGAGCGCCGCTGACCAGTTCACCTACACGTCCCCGTCCGCTCCGGCGACACCGGGCAGCACAGCTGTGGGGACACGCTGAGATGCAAGACGACGCGACCGCCTTCCTCTCGCACCCCGGCGCACCGGTCGGCACGACGCCTCGAGACCCGCCCACCTCTCTTTCAGAGGACCTCGGGCGCCTCCAGCGCTACGCGAAGGCCCTCCTCGACGGCGTCGCTCTCCCAGAAGACGTCGACGAGGACTGGCCGGGGTTCTTCCGGCTCGCCGACGCGTTCGTGGTGGACGTGGGCTCTTCTCGCCTAAAGGCGCTGCGCGCCCAGGCGTCGCTCTTCGAAGGCTGGGGCGAAGACCCCCTCACCGAGGGCGACCGGGCCTTCTTGGTCCGGCTCTTGAACGAGACCGCTGACGCCTGGGGCGAACGGGCACATGGACCCAGGAAGACAAGGACTGCCCGATGAGCGCTGCGGGGGAGAAGCTGCGCAGGGCGCTTTCGACCGCAGGGGTCGCGATGCTCGTCGCCGTCGGGTCCTACGCGCTCTCCGGCGTCCTCGTCGCCCCCCACCCGGCGTTCGCCTTGAGCGCGGCGAAGAACTTCTCCATCACGAGCACGGTTTATGCCACGACATGCACGAAGACAGCGACAGCGAAGCTCTACCCAGGGGTCGCGCGCTGCCTCGCGGTGAGCGTGCACGACCCGCTCTCGGTCGGCATCCACGTGACCTCCCTTACTGCGACGCTGACACCGTCGACGCCGTTCAGCCCGGTCACGACCACATCGAAGCTCGCCAAGTGCACACCATCGTGGCTGACGCTCGGCACCCTTCCACACACATTCACGATCCCAGCCGGCGGCACAGACGTCGTCACGACCACCATCGAGCTCACGACAACGCGGACCAACCAGGACAACTGCGAGGGCGGCACGTTCCACCTCGCCTACTCGGGCTCGGCCACCTTCACCGACACGACGACGACGGCCCTCACCATCACGGGCAGCAGGCACCAGCGCACCCTGCACGCCACCGTGACGCCCGGGAACCCCTCCTCCGACCCCTACGGCCCGGGCACCACGACAGCGCCGGTCCACCACGTGGTCTTCTACGCCTGCACAACAGCCTCGTGCACGACGAGGTCGATGCTCGCCACCGCCACACTTTCGACAACGACACCGACCACCAAGGTCGCCACCGCCTCGACCAAGGTCACCGGGCTCTCGGCGGGCACCCACACCTTCGAGGCCGTCTACCCGGCCACAGCCGAGAACCCGGGGACATTCGCAGGCTCCTCTGGCTTCGCATCGACGACGGTCGCCGCCGCGCCGACCTCCCTCCCGCCACCCCCGGCACCCCCTGGCGCCCGCTTCAGCGTCAAAAAGACCGACACCCCCGGGACAGGCAAGCCCGTCGTGGCGGGCGGGACCATCGGCTACACGCTGAGCGCAAAGGACGTCGGCACAGCGCCCGGCACCGCCACGATCAGCGACCCTTTGCCCACGAACGTGACGCTGTCTGGGACCCCGGCGTGCGCGACAGTCGCTGCGGGGGACACCTGTGCGGTCACGGCCACGGGGTCCACGCTCACGATGACGGTCGACCTCGCCGCGGGCGACTCGGCGAAGGCGGACTTCGACGCCGTGGTCAGCGCGTCGGACACGGCGAGCGTCACCAACACCGCCACGATCACCCAGGGCGCGTGCACAGCTGACGCCTGCACCTCTTCGGTCACCAACCCCGTCGTCGTCTTGAGCGTCGCAAAGTCCTCCACACCCCCGAGCGGCTCGGTCGTCTCGCACACAGCCCGGCTCACCTACACGCTCACTGCCACCGACTCGGGCACCGCCCCTACGACACCGCTCACCCTGCGCGACACGGTCCCGGCCGGGACGACCTATGTGGCGGGCTCTGCCACCTGCGGGGGGCAGCCGGGCTGCAGCGTGACCGAGGCGACAGGGACCATCACCTGGTCAGGGGTCGTCGTCCAGCCCGGCACCGCCAACGCCCTTTCCCTCAGCTTCGCCGTCATCGTCGAGAGGACCGACACGACGGGGGAGAAGATCGCCAACACCGCCACCTTCAGCAACGACGGGACGTCCACCTGCACCACGTCGAGGTGTGCGACCGACACGGTGACAGCGGTCGTGACAGCCAAGAAGAGCGCGGCGACACACGCACCCCCGCCGGTCTCGCCGATCCCCTCGGCGACCACACCGCACACCGGAGAGCCCTTCGCAGGGTCTTTCCCCTACGAGCTGGCCGGCATCGTCTTGGGGCTCGGGCTGCTCGGCGCAGGAGAGTGGCTCAGGCGACGGCGCCGCGCCCCGGCGCAGGGGTCCAGGTGACCTCGGCCCGCAAGGTGTGCGGGGGCCTTGTCGGGCTCTTCGCGGCGCTCGTGGTCGTCGGGCTCCCCGCAGGGCTCGCTGCGGCCGGGTCCCGACACCCTGCACCTGCGGGCATGACGCTTGGCGGGGGCTGCAAGGGGGTGCTCAGCGCACGCAGCGCCAGAGGCAAGCTCCTCGACACCGCCTCGGGGCCTGGGGCCCTGGGGGCGAGCCCGACACTGCCCTTCCACCTCGCTCGTGGGGAAAGGATCGAGTGGTCGGGCTCGGTGCCGGCCGCTTCTGGCCCTGAGACCTGGTGGGTCCACGTCGACGGGTTGGGGTTCCTCTCTGGCAGCACCCTCAACGCCTCGCACCTGACGAGCGCTGCCGGGACCACCACCCTCGACAGCCTGGTGCCCTCCTGGCTCGGTCTGACCGGCCGCTACGAGGTGACCGGCGCCCTTGTTGGGACCAACGCGAGCTGTGCGGGGGCGCTCTACGTCGCGCTCGGAGGCGACCCTGCGACCGGGGCGCTGCTTTGGGTGGGCATCGTCTTGTTCTTCGTCGGGCTCGCGCTCGTCCTTGCGGCCCGCCCGACCTGGTACGCGCGCTACAGGGCCGCACCCCCGGGCCCGCTCAAGGCGACAGCGCTCGTCCGCAGCCCGCGCACAACCCTTCCGACCGGCTCGGTCATAAAGACACGCATCGTCGTGCACACCTCTGCCCAGGCGAGGCCGGGTGCAGAAGAACCGGTCCGTGCACCAGCAGAGGTGGCCACGCCCCACGACCACGACGGGAGCGGGTCGTGAGGGCCGTCACACCCACACGCAGGCTCCGGCGCCACCCGATCCAGGGCCTGTTGGGCGGGCTCTTCATGGGGCTCGGGGCCGTGATCCTCCTTTCCCTCTCGGGGGCGGTCGCCTTCGGGACCTGGTCGCCGTTCGCCGCGATCGCCGGGGCCTTCGGGCTCGCAGGGCTCTTGGTCGGGCTCTTCGCCCCACGAGCACCGGGCTGAACCGTCCCATGAGAGAGGACCTCTTGGGCTACCTCGACGCGATCGACGAGCGCCTGGTGCACTGCCTCGACGCCGAGGGGAACCTCTCCAGCGCGACTGCAGCGCGCCTCTATCGTTATGCGCTCGCGATGCTCCAGGGCCACATCTCCCCTGCGCACGTCACAGAGGACTGGGGGGACTTCTTTCCACTCGCCGAGGTGTTCGTCCGCGCCTATGGGACCGAGCGGCTCCGCGCCCTTCACCGCGCGGCGGGGCTCATCTCTTCGAGGAGCGCCGGTGCGGGGCGACAGGGCGCAGTGGGCGACGGTGCGGGGACACCGGGCGTAGTGAGCGGGGGTGCGGGGCGACAGGGCGCAGTGGGCTGCGGTGCTGGGCCACCGGGCGCAGTGGGCTGCGGGGTGGGGCCACTGGCCGCACTGGGCGATGCGGACTCGTCGTTGCTGGTCGACCTCGTGCGTGAACTGGGGAGCTTCGTCTACGCCCAGGTACGCCGGGGGAGCGGCGAGGAAGCGGCGGGTTAGGGGCCCGGTTGGGCCCTTGGGTTGGTGCCCTGGGTTGGCTCTGCTACCCGCATGTCGCCCGTGCGCGCGCAGCCCCGGGTGGTGCGCGTACGCTGCGCGCATCGACGTCGAGCTCCTCTACCGCCAGCACCTGAGCGATGCCGACCGCCAGCTCCTCGCGGCCGCAGCACCCGGTCGTGACCTCGTCGGCGCGCTGGGATCCCCCGCGCTCGAAGCGGCCGTCTTCGACGCGGCCGACGAAGGGACCGGCGTCTACGTCTCGCCGTTCCTCGCCTTCGCGGTTGCCGTGCACCGCACGGCCGAGGCGCTCAAGGGGGCGAGCTTCGTCGAAGAGCGCACCACTGGGCGCCTGCGCATCCCTGTGTTCGACGTGGCGGCACTGCGCGGGCTCCTTGGCGATCCGCTGCGGCGCTACTTCTTCGTCGAGCTCTTGACGTCCTACACCCGGGTCTCGAGCGGTGTGACCTGGCGACGGACCGCGCTCGGGTGGCGGCGCCAGCGCTTCAGCGAGCTCGACCCGGTCCGCCTCGCGGCGCTCTTGGACGCGGTGGGACCTCTCGAGCGGCCCGGCATCTACCGGCGCCTGGGAGATCTGTGCCTGTTCTTGCTCGGGGTCTTCCCCGACCACCCCCCGCTCCCCGGGGGTGTGGGCTTCGACCGGCTGCTCCGCCACGGCGGCGTGCGTGGCGAGGACGCCGAGGACCTCGACGCCGTGGCGCTGTTCGAGAGGCTGGGCTCGACCTGGTACCGCACGGCGACGCGCCTTGCGGCCGCGACGGGCCAGCCGGTGACCGGGACTTTGGCGGTGGTGGGCGAGGTCGCCGACCGTTTCCACGAGGCGCGTCGCGTGCTCAACGCAGTGACCGACCGCTACCTGTTCCCCCTGCGCGGGCGGTGGTTCCCCGGGTAGCGGGCACGGCTTCCCGTTCAGGACGAGAGGCTCCCCGCTCAGGTCGAGAGGCCTCCGCTCAGGTCGAGAGGCCTCCGGCCACCATGCGCACGAGTGTCGTCTGCGCGATGACCCTGCTCCCCAGCACAAGGAGCCGGTAGGCGCCGCCGCCCACGGGAACGGCGACGCTGAGCTGGAGGGTAGGCGAAGGCGCGGTGGGAGCGACGAGGCCCTGGGCGGCGAGCCACCTGGTGAGCGAACCCTGTGTCGCGAGCCACCCTGTGTAGGCGCCAACCTGGACGCGCGTCGCCGAGGGGGCCGGCCCGTTGCGCACATAGGGCGTCGGTGTCGACGCGGTCGGCGTCGCGGACGGCGTCACGAGCATGGTGACACACCCGCCGTTGGCACCGACCGCGGTACTGACCGTCGCTGTCGCGTACGGCGACACGGTGGGGACCGCCACCGGCGATGTCCGCGCGGCGCGCGGCACGCCGAGGGTGATCGCCTCACACGCCGGGCGGGCGCCCGCGGTGAGGCGGTAGCCGGCAGGCAGGTCGAACCAGTAGCCCGCGAGCTCCAGGAGGCCGGGGTGTCGTGGCACCGGGGAGGGTGACGCGCTGGAGGCGAGCGCGACGAGCCCCACGGCACCGATCATCACGGGCGCGACGAGGGCCATCACGCGTCGTGCTCGGCGTCGACGGTGCCGACGCACGACGTCGTCGACCAGGTCACCGATCTCAACGGGCTCGGCGAAGTGGCGACGGAGCCGATCTTCGATGCAGTCGTCAGTGCGCATGGTGCACCTCTACTTCTCCGGCTTCTTCAAGGTTCTCTTCTTCGGGGCTGAGCAGCACGCGGAGGCGATCCAACGCACGGCTCGTGGCGGACTTGACCGTGCCCTCGGGGACCCGCAGCGCCGCGGCCGTCTCGGGCACCGAGAGGTCGAGCAGGTAGCGCATGGCCACCACCTCGCGCTGGAACTGCGGAAGGGCGGCGAGGGCGGCATCGAGCGCGACCCGGTCGCTCGGGTCCGGCGAGACGGTCACGGGACTCAGCACGACGGAGCCGGGGTCGGTGAGCGTCTCGGGTCGCCGTGCGCGCGGTCGCACCACGTCCCTGCAGACGTTGACGAGGACCGCCCCCGCGTAGCCCGACGGGTTCGACGTGACGTGCTCCCAGCGCCCGAAGACCCGCAAGAGCGCCGCTTGGGTCGCGTCCTCTGCCGCGGGGCGGTCGGCGAGGAGCAGCAGCGCGGTCCGCAAGAGCCTGGGCGTGACCTCGCGTGCGAACTCGCTGCACGCGTCCAGCGAAGCACGCCGGGTGCGGAGTCCTGAGCGTCGCGGCGCGGTCACACTGCAATAGACGACGCGGTGGACCGCACCGTTCCATTGCGGGCTGCAGTCACGGGGCGGTTCCCGGTCCGATAGGCCCCCTGCTGATGGCGTGTACGGACTGTACGACGTGAGGTTGCGTGTCCAGGCTGCTTGCATCGCAGTCGGGGACATTGCTTCCATCGGCGTGTGACTGCCGATCACGAAGGGTGTGGCGGGTACACCTGTGCTGTCTACGCCCAACGGTGGGGGAGCGGCGAACCGGCGGGGTAGGCCCTGGGCGGCGCGGATGTCGACCTTTGCGAACGTCTCGTACCCGCGTCGGATCGGCTTTTCGTTGGCGGCGGGATGGATTCTTCCCTGGCAGTCTCGTCGGGCCTTCGAGGAAGGTTCGACCGCACTTCGGCGGCGACCCAGGGCCTCGTACGCGGTTCCCCGACCGATGGTGGTCGCTGCGCTACGGTTTGGCGCCCACAACCGTGGTGCCGATGAACACCTGATGGGGAACCCGGAAGCGGAGGGAGCTGAATGAGATCGTTGGCTGGTCGCCTCATGGGTGCGGTAGCGGGGAGGAAGCGTCGTTCGTTCCTCCCGATCCTCGGGGCGCTCGTCCTGGCGCTCCCCGCAGGTGCCGCCCTTGGCATGGGGGCAACCGCGCTGGCGCCCTCGGTTGCCGCCGCGTCGACAGGGTCCCCGACCACGTTCACCTCGTCGGGAACCTATCCGGTCCCTGCCGGCGTGTCCGCGGTGACGATCACCGCGATCGGCGGAAAGGGCGGCGCGGCTGGTGGCGCAGGCGGCGGCGCCGGGGGAGACGGCGGTGAGGTGACCGCGACGCTTCCCGTGGCGCCAGGCGCCACGTTGTACGTGACGGTGGGCGCCGACGGTGCGTCTGGGTCGACGAGCATCACGTCCCCTGACGGCGGCGGAGGTGCTGCTGGTGGTGCGACACACGGCAGCGGTGGCGCGGGCGGTGGTGCGTCGTTGGTGCGGACCTGCGCCACATGCGCCTCTACAACAGCCGTGCTCGTCGTCGCCGGTGGCGGCGGTGGCGGCGGGGGCAACGGGCGCTACGGCGGCGGGGCCGGCGGGAAAGCAGGGTTCTCGGGAACATCGGGCTCCGACGGTGGGGTGCCCACCTTGGTCCACAAGGCGGGAGCTGGAGCCGGGGGCGGCACCGGCACTTCGAATGCCGGCGGCACAGCAGGCGTGCCGGGAAGCACATGCGCCACGTACGGCGGGATCGGTCATGCCGGCGGCGCCGGCGGGGCGGGCACCCTTGGCAACGGTTTCGCCGGCGGCACAGTCTCGAAAGGCCTCGGGGGCCAGGGGGAGGGCGGGTCGGCGCCGGGCGGCGGTGGCGGCGGTGGTGAGGGCTACATCGGCGGCGGCGGCGGCGGAGGCGGAGGCGGCCTACCTGGCGGTGGCGGCGGCGGAGGCGGCGCGTGGTGCTTGGTCCAGAGCACAACACTTTCGGGTGGCGGCGGTGGTGGCGGTGGCGGCTCCGACTTCGTCGCAGCGGGAGTCCTTGGGAGCGCGACGGTCACCACCACGGCGGCATCCCCCGAGGTCGTGATCACTCCGGTGTTCGCCACAACGGTGACCCTCTACGTCGACGCCACGTCGGGCACCAAGACGGCGGGGTGCACGGGCCCCGGAGCGACAGCGTGCAAGACGATCCAAGAAGGGGTCACCGCTGCCGAAGCGCTGCCCCGTGACGCGGTGACCGTCACAATTGCTCCTGGGACATACACCGGTGGTGTCACCATCGCGGCGGGCGGGCTCGCCTCGCTCAGCCTGGTGGGCTCCGGCCCCGGCTCGACCCTCGTGAGCGGCGGCGGAACGACACGCGACTTTGCGATCACAAGTGGCACGGTGACGCTGAGAGGCCTCGCGATCGACGACGGCCACGCGACGCTGGGAGCCGGCGTCTACAACGACGCCACGGCGACGCTCACCGACGACACGTTCTCGAACGACTCGGCGACTGCGACAGGCGGCGGTGTCTACAGCTCCGGCACCGCTACCATCATCGACGACACCTTCTCGACAGACGTCGCGACAATCGGCGGTGGGGTCACAATCACAACAGGCCGCGGCACGCTGGTGGACGACACCTTCGTGCATGACTCCGCCGCAAACGGTGGCGCACTCGGGATCTACTCGACCGCCACCGCGGCGTTCGACACGTTCTCCGCCGACACCGCGACGGCAAACGGCGGCGCCATCGAGGACGTCGGCACAGCGACGGTCACCGCGTCGATCTTCGACGCCTCGACGTGCGCCCGCACATCGACGCCCTTCTCCGGCTCCTTCGACGTCGTGACGTCCACAACGGGATGCACGACATTCACGACATCCGTGACCGTCGACGCACCGACACTGCACCTCGCGACCACGCTCGAGACCAACACAGCGCCAACGTCGCCACCGACCCTTGCCCTCCTCGCCGGCAGCCCCGCTCTCAGCGAAGTTCCCGGCGCGTCCTGCAAGGTCACAGCGAGCGGCACCTTGGTGACCACGGACGAGCGGGGGGTGACTCGCCAGACGACACCGGGGGCCGCCTGCGACGCGGGGGCCTTCGAGGGCGTCGGTGCGACGCCGGTCTCCTCCTCATCGGTCAGTTCCTCATCGGTCAGCGTCGAGCGCGTCTACGGCACGACAGCCGACGCGACCGCAGCCACGGAGCTCTCCCACGCGTTCCTCGGCACCTGCCCGGGCACCACCGGGAACCGTCCCGTCGTACTCGCGACCGACCAGACCTACGCCGACGCGCTCGCGAGCGCGTACCTGGCGAAGGATCTCGGCACCGGGACGCTGCTCACGCCGACGTCCACGCTCTCTGTGGCGACGAGGGCCGAGCTCCAACTCGAGGGCATCACGCACGTCTACGTCGTGGGAGGTCCGCTGGCGGTGTCCCCAGCGGTCGTCGCGACCCTGTCGTCTACCCCCGCCGACAGCTGCGGGGGCACGAGCCCGACGGGCTCGGACCTGCAGGTGACGAGGATCGCGGGTGCGACCGCGGCGACAACCGCCGCCAAGGTGGCGGCGTTCGTCGGTGCGGGTTTCGTCGGCACCGCCGATCTCGCGTCGTCCTACAAGTCGAACGGCGCGTTCAACACGACGAGCGGCATCTCGTCGGCATCCGGTCCCGGCGGAGCGGTCCCAACTGCGATCGTCGCGAGCGACCGGGAGTTCCAAGATGCAGAGGGAGGCGCGGTCCTCTCCTACGCAGCCGACCTCCCCATCCTCCTTGCGACACCCACGGCGGTTCCGGCTGCGACCACGCAGGCGATCGGCTCCCTCGGGATCCGCCAGGTGGTGCTCCTGGGCGGCCCGCTCGCGGTCTCCACAGCCGTCGTCGCCGGCCTGCAAGCGGCCGGGGTCTCGGTCCTGCGGGTCGCGGGCGCCGACTACATGGGGACCTCGGTCGAGCTCGCCAAGCTCGAGACCGCTTCTTCGGGAGCGCATTCCGGCTTCGGCTGGGACACCCGCACCGGGGGGCTTGCGGTCGCCCGTGGCAACGGCTTCGAGGACGGGCTCGCAGGGGCGGACCTCGCCGCCCGCGGCTACCACGGCTCGGGGCCGGTTCCCATCGTGCTGACCGAGAGCCAGTCCACGATCGGCAGCGACCTGGCGAGCTACCTGCGTGACGTGGGAAGCCATGGGATCGGAAGCCCGGCCACGCGGGTCGCCTTCCTCATGGTGCTCGGCGGTCCCGAGGCGCTCTCGTCCGAGATCGTCCGCACGATGGCGGCGAACCTGTAGGGGAGGAGCCCTGTAGGGGAGGAGCGGCAAGGTAGCGACCCGGCTCGGGCATCCCGATCGGCGAAGCTCGTCGTAGAGGCGTGAGCGGGCTCTCCGGATCCGTCGGGACGGGCGAGCCCCGAGGTGCTGGTACCGCCGGTGCCCGGTGCAATGGCGGGGTCGGGCTGAGGAAGCACCCAACGCTCTCTTCGCGGCGCTGGACGTCGATGCCGGCGCGTTGGACCGGCAAGCCAGGAGGCCGACGTCGATGCCCGGTGCCATCGGTCGGCGTCCTGTTTCGACTCGGCGCGCAAGCGCGCTTCGCCGGGCGTGCAGGGCTCGCGGGGTCGCCGCTCAGTGCCGGGGGCGGACTGCCCAGAGGGTGCAGCCGGCGACGGCCACCGGCCAGAGCTCCCAGGCGCCGGCGACGGCTTGGGCGATCACCGCGGCGAGCACCCCGACGGCAGCCAGCGCGGCCAAGCCGAGAGGCAGGAGCTGTCGGCGAGAGGGCTGCCGGCGATCGACCGGCAAGGGTTGTGCCCGCTGCGGGAGATCCCCGACCTGGTCGGTCAGCTCATGTCGGTGCCGGCTGTGCAGGACGGCCTCGATGCGCACCTTCGCCTCGTCGAGCGTGAGTCGCCCCTCCCCGACGGCGTAGGAGATCGCCTGGAGCGCCTCGTCGCGCTCGGCGTCCGACGCGAGCACCACAGGAGACCGGTCCTCGTGGACCCTGGCTCCGGCACGCACCTCCGCCGCGGGTACACGCACCCGCCGAGGGCCGCACCCCCTGACGCCGCCCAGGGCGGCGGTGAGGAGCGCCAGCAGGATGAGCGGGGCGAGGTAAACGAGGAACGACAGCCCGATGTCAAGCACCGGGCCCAAGCCTATGCAATGGCGCCGCCCGGGGCACGTGCGCGGTCTGGGCACAGAGACACCGTGACCCGAGGCGGGGCGTGCGACCAGGCACGCTGTACTGTTGGGATCGTTTCGTGGCTGCGCCGCGGGGAGCGGCACCCGTAGGGGCGGCTGCGGACCTGTCCCGGTGTGGCCCGCAGGGACGGCAGTGCAAAGGACGAGCAGTGAAGCGGGATCTGGGCGGAGGGAGGAGCATGCCCGGCTCCGCTGGGTACGGCGGCAACGCAGCGACGATCGCACACCGGGCTCGGGGAGACGGCACAGCACGCGCGTCGCCGATTGCACAACCCGTACGTGGCTCGGGCCGCTGGCCGAGCGTGGCCGGCCCGCTCGTGCTCGTGGGCCGCAGCCGTGAGCTGGCGGAGCTGGCAAGCGCGCTGGCCACGGGACACCCTGTCACGCTCGCCGGCCTGGACGGCATCGGCAAGACCCGCCTCGCGCTCGAGGCGGCCGCCCGTCTTGGAGAGCTCGCCGACGGCACCGTCGTAGTCGAGCTCGAAGGGATCGCACATCCGTCCTTGGTGATCGCAGCCGTGGCGGAGGCCCTCGGCGAGCACGACCTCTTCACCTCCCTGCCCGATGTCGCTCGGACCCTTGCCTCGAGGGAGCTGCTCCTCGTGCTCGATGGCGTCGACGAGGCAGTCCGAGCCACTGCCACGCTGGTCCGGTCCATCGCCGAGGAGTGTCGCGGGGTACGGATCCTCTTGACGAGCCGCCGGCCGCTCCGCGTCCCCGATGAGCAGGTGCTGCGCGTGGGCGCCCTGTCGGTGCCGCCGGCCGCTCTGCGCTCCCCCGAGCTGATCCACGCCTACGAGGCGCCCCAGCTGCTCGCCCGGCGAGCACAGCTCGCCGTTCCGGATCTCGAGCTCGACGCGTCGGGGTGGGACGCGGTCGCGCGGATCTGCAGGGACCTCGCCGGCGTCCCCCTCGCCCTCGAGATCGCCGGATCGCTCGCCGCATCGGGCCCGATCGAGAAGCTCGCCGACGAGCTCCATGCACGCCTGCATGCGGCCGCAGGCGACCGGGCGCGCGCCGACCCGCAACGTGCGCTCGACGCGCTCATCATGTGGAGCACGGCGCTGCTCGACCCCGCCGAACGCCAGCTGCTCGACCACCTCGCGGTCTTCGCCGGCGGGGTCGAGGCCGCGACGCTCCACCGGGTCGTGGCTGGGACCGGGAGCGCACCGATGCTCACCGAGGTGGTGGCCGGGCTCGCAGGTCTGGTCGACCGGTCGATCGCTGTCGTCGGAGGACGGGGCGCGATCGGCCGTTACACGCTGCGCCCGCTCGTGCGCCGCCATGTGGTCCGACAGCTCGGACGCGAGGGTCGGCTGGGCGTCCTCACGCGGGCCTACCTCGAGTGGTGCCTTCACGCGGTCCGAGGCGCAGAAGAGGCGCTCGTCACCGGTGCGCACCAGGCGGAGTGGCTCGAGCGTCTCTCACTCGAGCAGCGCAACATCCGAGAGGCGCTGAGCATCGCGTGCGCATCGCGTGACCATCTGACTGCTGCGGGGCTGGCGAAGGAGCTGTGGCGCTACTGGGAGCTGCGCAACCAGCTCAGCGAAGGGCGCCGCTGGCTGGAAGAGATCCTGAGGATCGTCCCTGCAGACGCGCCCGAACGCTTTCACCTGCTCGACGGTTTGGGGATGCTCGCCTGGCGCCAGGGTGACCACCCGGCCGCTCGCGAATCGCTCGCCACCGCCCGTGCGCTTGCGCTCGAGAGTGCGAGGCGCGACCTCGGGGCGAGGGCGCTCAATCACCTCGGGCTGGTCGCGCTCTTCTCCGCGGAGCTGGGTCCGGCAGCGTCGCTCTTCTCTCAGTCCCTTGGCCTGCTCGCCGAGCTGGATGCACCCGGTGAGTCAGCGCTGGTCTCTGCGAACCTCGCGCTCGTCGCCGTCCAGCAGGGCCGCTACGAGGACGCATGCCGGGATCTGGGGCAGACCGCGACCTTGCAGCTCGCGCTGGGCGACCTTCACGGCCGTGCGATCAGCCTTCTCCATCGCTCCATCGCCTGCTGGTTCTTGACCGCGCGCGAGCAGGGCCGAACGGACGCGCTCGAAGCGGCGGTGGCCTTCGAAGAGCTCGGCGACGATCGGAGCCTCGCCTTCTCCTTGCTCGCGCTGGCGGCCTGTGTGGCCGAGCCACATCCTTTCCTCGCGCTGGAGCTTGCGGGACTGGCAGAAGGGCTCGGTGAACGTCTCGGGGTCCTCCTGCCGGCCGGCTGGGACGGACCGCTCGAGGCAGCGCTGGCGCCGGCACGCACGAAGGCGGGTGCACGCACCAAGGAGCTGGCCCACGAGGGCCGGCTCGCTTCCCCCCACGAGCTGCTCGCCAGGGTGGCCGCCGCGATCGGGCCGGCCCCGGGCGCCAGCGATGCGCGGCCGTGGGCGGTGATCTCCGCGCTCGGCGGGTTTGCAGTCGTGCAGGGCACCCGCCACGCTCACCTCGAGCCACAGGTTGCCCGGCTCGTCCAGCTCCTCGTGGTGGAGCGAGCGGGGCTGCACGTCGAGCAGGCGATCGAGGTGCTCTGGCCCGAGGTCACCGTCGAGCGTGGTCGGCGCCGTCTGCGCAACGTGCTAAGCCGTCTCCACCGGGCAGCCGGCCCGCTCGTGGTGCGAAGATGCGACCTGCTGGTGCTCGGACAAGGTGTCGAGCTCGACGTGGCCTGCTTCGAGGTCGAAGCGGCCCGGGCGATCGCGACGTTGCGAGAAGGCGACAGCGAGCTCGGGCGCCGCCAGGCCGCTGCAGCCCTTGCCGCCTACCGCGGCGATCTGCTGCCCGACGCCCTCTACGAGCCGTGGTCGGCGAGCGCCCGCGAGCGGCTCCGCCGCCTTCGCCTGGGGCTGCTCGACACCTGGGCGCAGTCGGAGCTCGCCAGCGGCAACGTCCAGGAGGCCGAACGCTGCCTGCGCGCAGCGATCGACTCGGATCCGGTGGACGAGGATCGCTACGTGGGCCTCGCCGAGCTGCTGGCCGACCACGACCGCTTCGGAGCCGCCCTCGAGGTGCTCAATCGGGCACGTGCGCTTGCCGGGGAGCTGGGTGTGACGGTGTCCTCTCGCCTCGTCGGGCTCGAGCGGCGGGTGCGCGGGCAGGTCTGAAGGATGCGCGGCGGATGCGCGTCCGTCGCAACATGGCGCGGTGGGCTCATCGGTCGCCGTGGTGCTGCACCTAGCCGAACAGGCGCTCGACGAGGGACGCCTGGCAGGAGAGGCCGAGATCGTCGAGACCGGGATGCGGGGGATCGTGCGCGACGGCAACGAGCTGGTGAGCTTCGTGCGGGCACACCGCTCCCCAGGCTCGGTGGCGACGACGTCACTTCACACAGCGAAGTGAAGGCACAAGCCGCGTCGGCGCAGTGCCAGTGGGAACGAGAACCGACCAAGGAGGAAAGTCGCAGATGACCCGATCCCCACGACGTCCGAGATCTCCACGACCTACGAGTCGCACGGCACGGCGCGTCGTGACGGGCCTCCTCGGGGTCGGCGGCCTCGCCGTGCTTGGCCTGCCCGTCGTGACGCTCGCCGGCGTCGGAGGCGCCCTGGCGCTCGGCCAGGCTCCGGCCTCCGCGGCGGCGACGTGTGTCCAGGCCGGCACAACCGGCCTCAGCGCGGCCAAGGTCGTCAGCACGTCGACATCCACGCTCACAGGCACAACGATCACAGCGAAGAGCTGCGACGTCGGTCTCTACGTGGGCCCGACAGCGAAGAACGTCACCATCAAGGGTGTCACCGTGACCGGGGCGAACGACGAGGGGATCCTCGTGCAGAACTCGACAGACGTCACGGTGGAGGACTCGGTCGTCAAGGGCGACGGCACCTCACCGACACCGGCGATCGCCTTCGACAACGCGTTGGAGCTCATCGGGACGTCCAATTCGAAGGTGGAGGGGAACACGTTGAGCGGCGACTTCGCCGGAGGCATCGGCGTCGCCGACGACGGCCCGACGAACCCCGGCGGGCCCAAGCCGAGCACACTTCGGCCGTCGAACAACGACGTCATCAGCGGGAACACGATCTCAGCTGTGTACGGCGGCTGCAGCATCGTCTTCTCGTCCCGCAATCCCGGCGCGGGGATCACCGGAGGAGCCATCTCCCACAACACCTTGACCGGCAGCCCCGGGCACTTCGGTCCTCATGGCCCGGTGATCGGCAACATCGTGGTCGCAACGGCCGGCGTGGGCGCATCGCTCTCGGGTGTGGCCGTGACAGGGAACACCGTCACTGGCGCCGGGCTGCCCGGGATCATCGTGCACGGCGACGCGCCCGGTTCGAAGGTGTCGGCCGTCACGGTCGCCGGCAACACGCTCTCCGGGGACGACTGGCTGACGACAGACGGCCCGGCGGTTCCCGCAGGGATCGTGGTCGCCACGTCTCCCATCCCGCCCCCGGGCTCGCCTGTCGTCACCGGCACGTCGATCAAGAACAACACGGTGAGTAACGAGTTCTACGACGTGTGGACGTCGGGAGCGACCGGGAGCGCCGTCGGGTCGAACACCTTCAGCGTGCTCCGCGGCGGCACCGAGGCCTATTCGACGCCGATCCCGGGGTCCGGCTACTGGGAGCTCGCCTCCGACGGCGGCGTGTTCACCTTCGGGTCGGCTGGCTTCTACGGCTCGGCGGCCGGCAGAGCGCTCGGCTCGCCAGTCGTGGGCATGGCACCCACCTTCGACCAGGGCGGCTACTGGCTCGCTGAGGCGAACGGCGCGGTGAGCGGGTTTGGGGACGCCGCCAACTACGGCTCGATGGCCGGCAAGTCGCTCGGCGCCCCGATCGTGGGCATCGCTCCCACGCCCTACATCCCGAGCAGCACCCCGGGGGGAACCCCGACACCGGACGGCAAGGGCTACTGGCTCGTGGGCCAAGACGGCGGTGTCTTCACCTTCGGCGACGCGAAATTCTACGGCTCGCTCCCAGGGATGGGCGTCCACGTCTCTGACATCGTGGGCATGGTGGCCACCCCCGACGGACACGGCTACTGGCTCGTGCGGAAAGACGGCGGGGTGTTCAGTTTCGGCGACGCGGGCTTCTACGGCTCGCTCCCGGGCATGGGCGTCCACGTCTCTGACGTCGTGGGCATCCTGGCGACCCCCGACGGGCACGGCTACTGGCTCGTGGGCAAAGACGGCGGGGTGTTCAGCTTCGGCGACGCCCGGTTCTTCGGCTCGATGGGCGGGGCGCACCTGGCCGCCCCGGTCGTCGGAGGCGCGGCCGTCGGCGTGACCGCAGCCGGCTGAGCAGAAAGGAGGGTGCAAGATGACGGACCTCAGGGTCGCGGCGCCCGACGCTTTGCCGGTGCACGCTCCCCCTGCCGGTGCGCAGGTCCGGCAGGGGGAGCAGGCCCCCTCGCCGGTCGTCGCCGTGCGGGGGCTGCCGGTCGTCGCAGTGGTGCTCGCCGGCCTCGTCGCGGCGACCGCCACGAACGGGCTGTGGGCCCTCGACTTCTTCCACGTCGTGGGCGGAGCGATGTGGACGGCCCTCGATCTCTTCTTGGGGTTCGTGCTCGGACCCATCCTCGGGCGGCTCTCCATCCCCGCCAGGATCGAGCTCACGAGGCGCCTCATGCCCAAGATGGTGCTCCTCATGCCGACGCTCGTGACCTGCACCCTCGCTGGGGGCTGGCAGCTTGCGCGGCACCTCGGGTACCTCGATGCCGGCTATGTGAACCACCCGTGGGTCGTGGCTTCCTTCATCGTGGTGGCGGTCATGGCCGTCGTCGCCCTCGGCGTGCTCGAGCCGGCAAACATCGCGGTGCTCTTCGAGCTGCGCAAGCCCCGGCCCAACGGAGCAGTGATCGAGCGCCTGATGCGCCGCTTCATCTTCACCGCGGGGATCACCGGCGCGATGCAGGTGGCGACGCTCGTCATCATGACCCGCCTGGCGACCGGCTCATGACCGGGACGGCGCCATCGGGGGCGATCCCCAGCACCGACGGGGACGCCGGCGACGAGCGCGCCGACGGCGGGTCGCAAGGTGCCACAGTGCTTACTCGACGGCTGCCACCGATCGCCGAGCTGGTGGTCGGCTCGCTGGCTCTCATGCTCACCGGCGGGGTCTACCTCGCGGCGCACCTCCCGCATCCGCCACCACTCGCCCCCGCGGTAGCCCTTCTCGCCGCCGGCGCGGTGCTGACCGTGGTGGCGGTCGTCCTCTTGGCGCGCATCCGTCCCTTCGCGTGGAGGACCTTTTTGGCCGTTGCACGCTGGGCGTTGCTCGCGTACGCGGTGATCGCCGGCCTCCTCGCCTACGTGTTCGTCGACGACGGCACGCGAGGGGCCACCTTGGCCGTGCTCGTCTTGACGCTCGCCGTCTTCGCCGTCGACGTGCCGGCCGTCATCGCGTTCACCGTCGCCCGTTACGACGAGCCAGTGCCGGGCCGATGACAGCGACCGGTCAGACCGACCGGCGTGCACCGACCAAGAACGAAGACGAAGGAAGAAGAAAAAAAACCAGACCGTCCGCGGCAACGGAGGGGACGGAGGCAGAGGCACCGACAGCGGTGCCGCCTGCGTTCCCGGTCGGCCGACTGCATGACGAACGCGAAGGCGTCCGCGAGCTTGTCGTTCGGTGGGGAAGAGGCAGATGAACCCTGCGCTCGACGCACCGGCGACCTACACTGCTCGAGATCATCCGGCCAGCGGACTGGAAGCACCAGCGTTCTATGGCCCACGGTGGCCGAGACAGACATCGATGACAATCTACGAACTTGCCGCTGCCTCCCTCGGCGCAGTGGGGGCGCCGGTTGCGGCATACCTGAGCGTCCGCTCGAGCCGGAAGCGACGGCGTCGGAGGCGCGCGAGAAGGAACGCGCTCCGACAGACCGCACGGGCGAGCGCGGACACCCCGGCTGACTTGGCGAACTTGCGACGGGCAGTCATCACAACCGGTGACGAGCTACGCGAGGACTCCCGCTACGACGAGCTGCTCGAACTGATCTCGAGCGCGGCGACAGCCTCGGTCCCCAAGACGGTGGCACGCGAGTACCTCCACTTCCTCCACAAGGCGTTCACAGAGGAAGAGCTCCGGCCCACCTGGCCACGCCCGGACCTGAGCGGCGCGCGGCCGAACGCACCTGTCTCCACCTCGGTGGAACGCTGCCCCTATCCCTGCGCCGAGCCCCTCGCACGGCCCCGAACTGGACACGACGTCCATCAGCAGTACTCCGGTGCACTCCATCGGATCCTGTGGGGTGACGTCCCGCTGCTCGAGGTGGCGTTGTTGCGAGCGCCGCCGTCGGGCGCGTGGAGCGCCGACGAGATCGCTTGGACCCACATCGAGGAACCGTACGTCCCTCCCCCCATTTGGGGCGCGATCGACGCTCACGATCCTCATCCCTTTGACGTGTGCCGTGACGCGAACGACCGGGTCGCTGGCCGGCACATCCGCCTGGCTGTCGCCGAACAACGCCGGGCACTTGACGACCCGTTGGGGCTCGAGCTCTTCTGGCAGTCGATCTCGTGGCTGGACAGCACCCGTACCAACGGACGCATCATTCGCAACGTCCAGCACGACGGGCACCCGATATGGGCGTGGTTCGAGGCTGAGGACCTCCTCACTCCACCCCTGTCGGGCAATGCGTCGCACAAGGACGTGCCGTTGGCGAACCGCCTCGCCATCAATCTGGCAGTGATCGTGCGAGAGCCGGGCCGGGACCTGGCTCTCTTCCAGGAACGTCCCATGTTGGATTTCTCAGCCGGCAAGCTGGAGGCGGGCGCATCGGAGTCCGTCCACGGGGACAAGACCTGGAGCGCGGAGGAGACGGATATTGCCGATGGAGAGCCGGATCTGGAGAACGTCGCCCATCGCTGCTTGTGGCAAGAGCTCGGGCTCGCAGCCGCGCGGACTGAGGGGCTCCAGGCGGTCTCCACTTTCCCGATCGAGCTCGCGTTCACTGCGCTGGTCCTGAACAAGCAGGAGCTGAGCCCGCGCCTGCTGGGCTATGCCATCCTCAGGACCACGCTGGCTGAGGTCGAGCGGGCGAACCGGCTCAGCCTCACCTCGAATCTGGCACACCCGCGGTTCGGCCCGAGGCGGAAGGTCAAGGATGCGCGCAGCTGGGAGCACGTGCACTGGCTCGAGGCAACGTGGAGCGCGCTCTCTCCGATCATGCGCCGCCCAGACGCGCTGACCCCTGAGTGTCGAGCGAGGCTGCTCTTCTTCCTGCGCAGCGTCGACCCTGCCGGAGAGCACCAGGAGATCGACGCGTCAACGCCACCACCTGCTTGGATGCCGAAGCGAGCAAGGCGATCTGCGTCTGGAGCGTGACGGCGCGTCGACGGTTCGGTTCGACCGTCGAAGCCGGGAGGGCCATACGCGGGGCGGAGGGTGATGGGGCGGTGCCGGTACCCCCCTTTGAGTAGAGCGGGTTCTAGCTACACCTGGCCAGAGGCGGCTTCGCAGCGACGGTAGACCTCGCCCCCAAGCGGGGTCATCCGGACGAAAGGACGACATAGCATGGCACTGATGGACGAGGTTGCGCGCCAGCAGTTTCTGGAGACGCTGCGGAACGATGAGGAGTTACGGGCCGCAGTCCGGCGCGAGCTTCTCACCGAGGAGCTGCTGAGCACGCCCCAGACGGTGACGGCCCTGAGCGGCGATGTGAGAGCTCTCGTCGAAACCACGCGGAACCTGCTCCAGACGAGCGTGGCCGGCTTCGAGAACATCGGCCGTGAAGCCGCCCAGCACAAGGCTCAGACCGCCGCCGGGTTCACGACTGCCGGAGCCCGGTTCGACCAGCTTGGTGCAGCGATTGCCGAATTGAAAAGAGAACGGGGCACATAGCCCTGGAGAGTGCGGCCCCTCGTGCGGCCGCCTCTTCTCATTTTCTCATTTCACTGGACCACGGGCCGGACTCGGCGTCCCTCTTGGGTGATAGTGACGGGGTCCGAAAGCCTCGGCACAACGCGCGCCGAGTGCCGCCGAAAGTCCAGTGCCACGCCGGCGGGCCAGATCTTCCCGGATGGCCTTCGCCCAGTCGTCCGCATTGTCCTGTCGGTTGAGATGCAGGCGGATGAGCTCGAGAAGATGGTTCATGCGGGTGGCGTTGCGGAAGGTCCTAGCGCCGGCGCTCGAGCATTTGACGGATGTCGCCGATCTTGGGGTCCAGGGCTCCGGTCGAGTAGTGCGCGGGGATCCTGTTGCGTCAGGCGGTCTGCGCGGTCATCTGCGCGTCCCAGTGGGCGACCCAGGCACTCGTGCGCTTGAGACCGGCCTTCACGACGGTTCTCGTGGACGCTTGTCACCCCTGCGGCGAGCGCGCCGCGTCGTTGAGGAGCGAGCGGAAGCTGGGGCGCGTGGCTCGGCTGGACGGTGACGAGGAGGAGGGCAGCCGCCATCACCGCCATTCCCGCCCAACCCAGAGGCGAAAGGCGCTCGTGGAGCACGAGCACGGCCAATACGGCGGCGACGGCCGGTTCCAGGAGCGACAGCGTGGTGGCGGCACTGGCGCCGATCGCGGACAAGTCCCGTCCGAACAGTCTGTAGCCGACGAACATCGGGACGACCGCCAGGTAGGCGGCCGCGCCGAAATTGCGCCACGTCGCGATGATGGGCGCTCCGGTGACGAGCAGCACTGGTAGCAGAAGGACTCCGCCCACGCCGAAGATCGAGCCCATGACAGGCGCAGTCGGCAGCCCGCGTCGCATCACCCGTGCCGCCCCCCAGGAGTACAGCGCGTAGGCGAGGCCGGCGAGGAGCCCCAGGGCCATGCCGGCCATTGGATCTGAGCCGAAGTCATGGGCACCTGGCCTCGTCCTCGAGGTCTGAGCGAACGCCAGCGCGGCGAGCCCGAGCACGCCGGCACACCCACCCAGTGCCCACCGCGGGGAGATCGGCTGGCGGTCGACCACGCGCTCGACGAGCACGGCTGCGAGCGGTGCCGAGCCGATGGACACGACCGTTCCCACCGCGACGCCCGCCAAGCGCATCGAGGTGTAGAAAGCGAGTGGGTAGCCCCCGACCGCCACACCCGACAGCACGATCGATCGCCACTGAGCGTGCAGGTCGGCGCGACGCGAGCGGATCGTGGGAAATGCCACCAGGGCCTGGAGCAGGCCGCCGACGCCCATCGCCGCCGCTCCCACTGCGACCGATCCGATGGACGGCGCCAGGGCTGCGACCGTGCCGGTCGTTCCCCACAGAAGGCTGGCCGCGAGGACAGCCGTGCTCCCGTACGCGGCACTTCGTCTCAAGGTGATCTTTCGCCCACGACTGAGTCGACGAGCGCCAGGGCGAGTGCACGGACGCGGTGCAGGCGATCCGAATGACCCTCGAGGCCCGCCCGCGCCATGGCACCTTCGAGGAGGTACGACAATTGCTCCGCGAGCCGTTGTGCGTCCGGTCTCCGAAGACCGTTCAGCTCGACAAGACGGGCGGCCAAGAGATGCTCGACCTCTTCCTTGTGCCGTCGCACCACGTCGCGCCCCGGGGACCCAACGGGCATCTCTGCCGCTGCGTTGAGGAGCCCGCAGCCTCGAAACCCATGGCTGTGTGCCATCTCGGCGTGGTCGATGTAGGCGTCGAAGATCGCTGCGACGCGCTGGCGCGCATCGCCCGCTGCCTGTGCCAGCCTGTGGCGATAGAGGAGAAGCCACTCCTCGTGGCGCGCCTCGAGGTAGGCGAGCACCAACTCTTCCTTGCTGGCGAAGTTGTTGTACAGGCTCATCTTCGCGACTCCGGCGGCATTGGTGATCGTGTCGATGCCGGTGCCGTTGATGCCGCGGTCGTAGAAGCAGTTGGCTGCCGCCGCGAGCAGGCGAGCTCGCGCCGGGCGGCGAGATGACGTCGCGGTCGACCTGTGCGGGAGCGCATGGGGCTCGGAACGAGCTGTGCTGCTTCTGGGCACAATAGGTAGGTTAGTCTACCTAGGCAGATCGGGCACTTCGCCGGCGGGCATGCCGCTGGAGAGGTGCTCTACGGCGACCCTCGACCGCGTGGCGAGCCCCGCTCAACGGTTGTTTTCAGTGCCACGAACGTTGGGGCCACCTGCAGCGAGGACCCAGATCGCCGCCGTGCGCGAGGTCACACCGAGCATGCGGTACGCGTGCTCCAGATGCTTGCCGACGGTGCGCACGCTCAGCCCGAGCGTGCGGGCGATCTCGGCGTCGCTCAAGCCCTGGCCGACGAGCTCGAGGATCTCGCGCTGGCGCGCGGTGAGGGGAGTGCGACCGGCACGCGGCGATTCGCTCAGGAGGGCCAGGAACCCTTCCCTGTCGTCGCGTGAGCAGCGAACCAGCCGGACCACCAGATCGGCGTACGACCCGGGCACCACGAGGGGGTCCGGTGCGGCCGCCGGTGTGCCGCTCGCCATCCGCACCACCTCCCGTGAGGCCCACGCGACGAGTAGTTCGGGCAGTCTGTAAATTCTCTCGGTCCCCGGGAGGTACGCCTGGGCGAGCCGTGCGGCGCAGTCCGTCGCGTAGAGGAGAGTCCCCTCCGAGTCGAGCTCGATGACGGGAGCGTCGATCGCCTCGAGGGCCGTCATGGTCGGCACCGACTGCACGAGCCGGCTGAGCGCGAGCGCGTTGGCATGAGCACGTGCGAAGTGCCGGCGGAGCAAGTTCACCGCGTCGCGCTCAGCATCGCAGAAGTCCGGCCGTTTGCGGTTGAGCGCGATGCCCACCACCGTCCTCGCAGCGCTTGGCAGCGTGACGGCCAGCTGGTAATCGACGCCGAGCGGTCCATAGAACTCCCGGTACAGCCCGGTCGCACGAAACGTACGGTCCGGGCACAGGTCCGAGATCCGATGGGCTCGCACGTCTCCCGTGCGTGCGTAGTGCGTCACGAGAGGGTGCTCGTCGAGGTGGCTCGCAAAGATCGCTACCGCGTCGGGGAACGTCGGCGCCTCAGGCGGGTCCACGTAGACTTGTGCTTCCATCGAGCCGGGGAGCAGCACGTTGTAGCTCGTGATGTCAGAGTCGACGAGCCGCGCCGCTGCCGTGATCGCCCGTTGGGGGAAGGACTCAGCGGTCGCCAGCCCGTAGAGCTCCTCCAACGCGTCTGAGATCGCCATCCCCCAGGCGCCGGGCGCCCGGGTGGTCCCACCGCGCACAACAGAAGCGTACGCACAATTCCGTATCGACACACCGACTCCTTGGCAGCATCATCGTCAGCTGGAAAGCGCCGGTGGCGACGCCGGCAGCGGCGGAAGGAGGAGCCCATGCACTTTGGACGCAAGGCGGCTGCAGCAGTCGCTGTCGGGGCGATGGCGGGAGCGCTGAGTGTCGCGGCACCCGCGTTCGCGGCCTACGGGGCTGGCAGCGTGCACCAGATCGCGATCGCGGCGAACTTGCCGCCGAACCTCTTTGGTCCCGGCACCGGCGGAGGGATCTGGCTGTGGATCCAGCTCACAGGCAATGGAGCAGGCACCTACGAAGGGGCTGACTGCCTGCATCACGGGACAGCGATCACACCGACGCATCCGACGGGCGCCGGTCACGACGCCGGGACAGTGACGTGGAGCCTGACGGGGACAACAGTCGTGATCACAGGGGTCCACATCGGGCCCACAGCGGTGACGATCACGGTCTCGAACAACGACGGCCACTACATGCTCGGCGTGACGACAGTGTTCAGCGGGCTCGGGACAGTCCCCGGGAGCGCCAACGTCCAAGTCGCGCCGTAGGCCGGGATTCTCGGCGTGGGCGGGGGCCGGCAGCGGCCCCGCCACGCCTGCGGCTGGGTTGCGCCTATCTCAGCCAGCCTTCTTGCGCGACTGGGGAGCCGGTGTGGACCAGAGTCGGCTCTCGCCCCCGGCGGAGCATCGAATGCATGGAGAAGTAGCCGACCGATGACGCTCCCTGGTTGCAACGATGTCGGACAAGGGATGAGATAGCGCAGCGCGACCTGCGTGTCGATACGGAAACTCCGTAGGCGTGGCGCGCGAGCCGAGACCAACGCTCCACGGTCGCAGGCGCGGCGGGGGCTCCGACGCGTGGCAAGCGAAGTGCGACGTACAAGGGCCGCGCGTGACGGACGCGGACGGGTGGAGCCACTCGTTGGGTCGCAGATCCCGAGTGGCGCTCCCGTCGAGCGGCCGCCACGTGCGTCCGGTGCCCGGGGCTTTCGGGCTGCCGCGCCGAGGCGGGCTCACCGGCGCAGGTCCATGATCCGTGGCCTGGGACGCCGGCTCCTCGGAGTCCGCATCGGCACCGTCCGCACCGTCCTCGCCGTCCTCGCAACCCGAGCTGGGCGTCGGTTGCATCGGGAGTGCAGAGGCGCTATGGTTCGCGGTCTTGGGCTCCGCGGAGGGGGTCCCGTGGCGGGATGAGAGGTGCGGGGTGTTGCACGATCGGTCCAAACGGTCCCAGCCGTCCCCGCGCCCCAAGGCGCGGCTCGGACGCCGGGGGCTCGTCCCTGTCGCGGTGAGCGTCGCGGCGGCAATTGCCCTCGCGGTGGGAGGGTCCTTGGTGGGGCTCGGAGCGAGCGTCGCGGCCGGGTCGGGCGGCAAGCACTGCAGCTCGTCTGCGACAAAGTGCTTCGGGTTGTCCATCTCGCCCAAGACAGCGCCGCCCGGGTCCAGCACCAAGTTCAAGTTCACAGTCACGAACGACGCTCCGACGCAGAACCTCGGATCGCTCGAGGTCAGCAAGCCCGCCGGCTTCAAGATGACCGGTGCCTCCACGCCGAGGGGGAAGGTCGTGACCACCGCGACAACTGCGCTCTTCACGACACTGACAGTCGGGCCGGGCGGAGCTGTCACGTTCTTTGTGACAGCGACGGCCCCGTGCACGCCCGAGACATACCGCTGGGGCATCCAGGTGAAGCAGTCGAACAACTTCAGCGGCACCGGGAACACATTCGCCATCGCGAAGACGACAGCGACAACGGTGGGCGGACACGTCACGGCTGGGACAGGAGGGTGCTCGGTCGCGTTCGTGCCCACGAGCGAGCCCCGTACCACCGTGCGCACATCGCCGATCCTGAACGGGTTCGACTCGACCGGGTCGGCGGTCGAAGCCGCGGTGTACACGCACACAGGGGCCATCGCCGCGACATTCACCGGGTCGATCACCCTCTCCCTGTCGCAGAACCCGACCGGCGCGACGCTCTCGGGCGGCAAGGCGGTGACGGAACCGGCGACGAACGGCGTCGCGTCCTTCTCGACCTTGTCCGTCAACCTGGTCGGCAGTGGCTACCAGCTGGAGGCCACGAGCCCCGGCCTGACGGCCACTCCCCCCACCGGGCTGTCTCCCTTCTCCTCTCTCTTCTCCATCTACACACAGCTCGTCTCGTGCACGACCTCCTCGTGCAGCGCTGCAGGGGGCACGACATCGAAGGGCAAGACACGGATCGCACTGACCGAGACCACGACGTCCGCGCCGCTCGGAGGCTTCATCGGGTTCGGCTTCGGCGGATCGCTCGCCGCACTGACATTCGAGAGTGAGTGCGGGGCGACCTATCTCGTTCCTGCAGCCGACATCGCGAGCACGGACGTGTTCAACCACACAGGCGTGGCGGTGAACGAGAGCGGTTCGAGCACAACATGGACGGTGGTCTACGAGATCACAAAGTCGATCGTGAAGAGCTCCGGTCAGAACGGAGCGTCGCAGTGGCAGGTGTGCTACGTGTCGACGACACCGTTCACGACGGCGAGCGGAGCGCAGGCCATCGAGGTATCGACAACGAGCACGGACGTCTCCTACTACGTCGGTCTCCTTCCGACGAGCGAGCTCGCACCCGGGATGCCCTACATCAAGACACGCCACAAGGACAATGCGGGTGACGAGCTCATCACGATCAAGGCGAGCGGAGACGGGTTCATCAGGCCATAGGCGCCGGGCTGGCACCCGGGCCCGGTAGTCGGACGCCGGGAGAGAACCGTGCAGCGCTGCCCGTCGTGCAACGAGGAGAACCCGGACAAGTTCCGGATGTGCGGCTTCTGCGGCACCCCGTTGCAGGCCGCGGCTCCGCCCGAAGAGTCCCGCAAGACGGTCACGATCGTCTTCTGCGACCTCAAGGGCTCCACGAGCCTCGGGGAGAAGCTAGACAGCGAAGCGCTCCGTGAGGTCCTCGCGGTCTACTTCGCCGCGATGAAGGAGGTCCTCGAGCGCCACGGCGGCACGGTCGAGAAGTACATCGGCGACGCGATCATGGCCGTCTTCGGGCTCCCCCGGATGCACGAGGACGACGCGCTCAGGGCGGTCCGCGCGGCCCTCGAGATGACCGAGGCGCTCGTCGCCGTCAACGTCCGGCTCGAGGCTGCCTGGGGGGTGACGCTCGCCAACCGCACCGGCGTCAACACCGGAGAGGTCGTCGCCGGCGACGCGTCGACGGGACAGCGGCTCGCGACCGGGGACACGGTGAACGTGGCCGCCCGGCTCGAGCAGGCGGCGCCCGAGAGCGAGGTGCTGATCGGCGAGTCCACCTACCGGCTCGTCCGAGGCGTCGTCCAGGTCGAGCCCGTGGCGCCGCTCGAGCTGAAGGGCAAGTCGGATCGGGTCCCCGCGTACCGGCTCCTGGCGGTCACCGAGGGGGAGGCGATCTCCCGGCGTGTCGACCTCCCCATGGTCGGCCGTGAGGCCGAGCTGTCCTCCGCCCTCGAGACATTCCGCGCCTGTGCGGCGGAGAGACGCTGCAGGATGCTCACGGTCGTGGCGCAGGCCGGCCTCGGCAAGTCGCGGCTCGTGGCGGAGATCGTCCGCTCGATCGGCGACGACGCCCGGGTGCTCCGGGGGCGGTGCCTCTCCTACGGGGACGGTGCGACCTTCCTTCCGCTCATCGAGGTCGTGCGGCAAGCCGCGGGGATCGACGACGACGACGACGACGCCCGCACGCTGGAGAAGCTCGAGGAGCTCGCCGGGCCCGAGCGAGGGGACGTGGCCGACCGGCTCGCGTCCGTGATGGGGCTCTCGGAGGTCCACTACGGCAAGGACGAGCTCATGTGGGCCGCGCGGACTCTCCTCGAGACCCTGGGCGCGCATCGCCCGCTCGTCGTGGTCTTTGAGGACATCCACTGGGCGGAGCCGACGCTGCTCGACCTCATCGAGCACGTGGTCGACGTCTCGAGCGGCGCCCCCGTCTTCCTTGTGTGCGCGGCCCGCCACGAGCTCCTCGACGAGCGTCCGGGGTGGTGCGAGACCCGGGGCAACGCACGCCGTATCGAGCTCGCCGAGCTGTCGGCGACCGACAGCGCCACCGTCGTGAAGAACCTGGTCGGGAAGGCGGAGCTTCCCGAGGCCCTCGAGCGCCGGATTACCTCGGTGGCCGGGGGGAACCCGCTCTACGTCGAGCAGATCCTCTCGATGCTCGTCGACGAGGGGGTGCTCCGCACAGAGGGCGGACGGACGAGCTTCGTCGGGGCGGCGGCCGACCTCGCGATCCCAGAGAGCATCGCGGCCCTTTTGGCCTCACGGCTCGACCTTCTCGGGTCCCAGCACCTCGCGGTGCTCACCAGGGCGTCGGTGATCGGGATGGAATTCGCCACGAGCGAGCTCGTGGCGCTCGCACCCCCAGGGGAGGAGACGGCAGCGATCACCGCCGCCCTGGCCGCCCTCGAGACGAAGCGCTTCGTGCGCGGGCGGCCCGCGCTCGGCAAAAGAGGGGACGAGCGCCGGCTCGAGAGCGTCGCGGGGCTCGACGGCGTCGCGGGGCTCGACGGCGTCGCGGGGCTCACCGGCGACGGAGCCGACCCTTGGGAAGCGAGCCACGAGTTTGCGCATGCGCTCGTGCGCAGCGTCGCCTACGACCGCCTGCTCAAGCGCAATCGGGCCGGCTTGCACGAGCGGTTCGGGGAGTGGCTGGCAGAGCGGAGCGGGTCTCGCCTCGCCGAGGTCGAAGAGCTCATCGGCTACCACCTCGAGCAGGCCTACCGGAGCCTGATGGAGCTCGGGCCCCTGACGGAGGCGGGGAGGTCTCTCGGCATCCGCGCCTCGGGACACCTTTCGTCCGCGGGCTCCCGCGCGCGGAGCCGCGGGGACATGCCCGCCGCGGCGAACCTCTTGCGGCGTGCCTCCGCGATGCTCGACGAGCGCGACCCGAGACGTCCCCGCCTCCTCCTCGACGCCGGGGAGGCGCTCGCCGAGGCGGGAGAGCTCGAGGCGGCCGCCCGTGCGCTGAACGACGCTCGAGAAGCCGCGCTGCTGCTCGGTGACGCGAAGTTGGCGCGCACGGCGAGGCTCGCCACGCTCTACCTGCGCTACACGACGGGGCCCGAGCGCCGCGAGGGGGTGCTGTCGGAGGTCGAAGCGATGATGCCGGCCCTCGACGCCGACGGCGACCACGCAGGGCTCGCGCGTGCGTGGCGCCTCGTCGCGTACCTCCAGTGGGACGTTCTGCAGTACGGACGGGGCTCCGAGTCCGCCGAGCGGGCGAGCGAGCACGCCGCCGCCGCCGGTGACGACGTGCTCGCGCGGAGCTTCCTCGGGTCGCTCGCCGGTGTGGCGGTGTTCGGCTCGACGCCCGTCGAGGAGGCCCTGGCGATCTGCGAGTCCGTCCTCGCCCGCGCGCGCGACGACCGCAAATCCACGGCGATCGCCGAGGCCGCGCTGGGGCACCTGGAGGCCATGCGGGGGAACTTCGACAGGGCCAGGCAGCTCTACCGGAAGAGCCGCGCCTCGCTCGAGGAGTTCGGCTGGCGCCTCTGCGCGGCGCTCACCTCACTCGACTCGGCGGACATCGAGGTCCTCGCAGGCGACCTGCACGCCGCCGAGGCCGAGCTCTGCCGGGACTTCACGTCGCTCGAGGAGATGGGCGAGCACAGCTTCATCGCGATGACCGCGGCGATGCTCGCCGACGTCCTGTACCGTCAGGAGGACTACGAGAGCGCCGACCGGTTCGTGCTCCGGGCGCGTGAGGTGGCCTCGCCCGACGACGTCGGTGCCCAGTTCCTCTGGCGCTGCGTGAACGCCAAGCTCCTCGCACGCCGCGGCCGGCGAGAGCAGGCGCGCGAAGAGATGACCGCCACGCTGGCGCTGATCGAGGAGTCCGACCAGCTGGACCTCCAGGGGAAGGGCCTGCTCGACCTCGCCGAGATCCAGCTTGTGCTCGGCGACGCGCAAGGCGCGCACACGTCGTGCGTGGCGGCCCAGGAGAAGTTCGACCAGAAGGGGAACCTCGTCCTCTCGGAGCGCGCGAGGTCCCTGGCCGAGGGTCTGCGGTCTCCTGCGGGGATGCGCCACGGCTCGATGGAGACGAGCGGCGTGGGGACCGCCGCCCTCCGGCGAAGCTGAGGCCTGCGGCTCTCCTCTTGCTTGCGGACGTGGCGGCCCGGGTCGGGATGCGGGTGCCGTCGCTGTATTCGTACTTCGCGTCGAAGAACGAGATCTACGACGCCATGTTCGCCCAGGGCAACGACGAGCTCATCGAGCTCATCAAGGAGCGTCAGGCCGACCTCCCGAAGAAGCCCCGAGAGCGGCTGCGGGGAGAGTTTCGCCTCTACTTCGACTTCTGCACGCAGGACCCGGTCCGCTACCAGCTGCTGTTCCAGCGGACGATCCCCGGCTTCGAGCCCTCGGAGGCCTCCTACGCCAAGGCGCTCGAGGTGCTCAGGCTGTTCCGGGAGGACCTCGCCAGCTTCGGACTGGCCGGTGACCAGCAGGACGGGAGGACGGCGCATCTTCGCCGGCCACGCCCGGGGCGCGCTTTCGAGGCTGGAACCGCTACGGGCGCATGAAGTGGTCGGTCGCCTGCCAGGTGAAGACCGCAGTGCCCGAGAAGGAGCTCAGCTGGTCCACTCTGGTGCGGGGAAGGGAGATGGCCACCTGGTGCTACCGCCTCGAGCCTTCCGGCGGCGGGGTGGACCTGGTCGAGTCCTTCGAGGTCCACTGGCTGCCGATCTCCGCCCACATCGTCGAGGACTATTTCATGGCTGACCGGGACCGCCGCCGGGAGCAGGCCATGCGCCAGACGCTCGGACGCATCAAGGCAATGGCCGAAGCCGAATCCAGCTCCTGACGGCGACGAGGTAGGCGACCGACCAGAGCTCGTGAGGCAGACGATCGGGCGTTCCCGTGGTGAAGGCGGGCGCTAGCCGCTCCGGCCCTCCACGCGAACGGCCTGTTCAGCAGTGGGATCCAGTATTCAGACCCTACGCGGTGGCGCTGCGTTCGCCACCGGCAGGTGCAACACCACCACGGCGACAACCCCGATCGAAAGACTCGAGCCGATGAGAGCGAGGCCGGCGTCTCTCATTCCTGTCTACGGTCCCGCTCAGCGATGGCTCGCGTAGGTCGCCTCCGCGGCCCGGACGTCTTCTACCAGGTTGCCCAGTGCGAGGTTGATGTCGTCCAGGTGGTAGCCCCAAGCCGGGCCGAGCGACTCGGTGATCACCGGCCGGCCGCCCGCGGCGAGGGTGTCGATCTGAAGCCAGGTGGCCCCGCCCCCGGCGCGGCAGCTGGCCGAGTAGAGGTCAGGGTAGGCGACCCAGTGAGTAACGATCGGCGGGGGAGGGACGGGAGACTGGGCTTTGAGAAAGTAGGGGTCCAACGTGGCAGTGCCACCGCCGATGGCTCCTGGGTTCACGCAGGCGACCTGCACGCCCTCCGTCGCCATCTGCCCCGACTGGAGGCTGACACCTTGGCCGGGCCGACCGAACTCCGAGTCAGCCGGGGGCCGCGAGGGGAAGCTGGAGTAGGCGATGACGCATCCGGATTGGCCTTTCGCCGTACAGAGCGCCAGGTGGCGGAAGGTCGCGCCCACGGTCTTGCCCGTGGGGACGGTGACGTTGCCGCCGGCCAGGATGGCCACGACCGTCCGCCGCCTCAGGGCGCGGTTGGGGTCGACCTGGGAGGAGAGCAGCCGGATGAGCATGGCCGCCCCTTGAGAGTGGCCAATGAAGACGACGGGCCGGCCGTGGTTGTCGTGGGTCAGGTAGTCCTTCCAGGCCGCCAGCACGCTGTCGTAGGCGATCGTGTCGGCTCGAGGGTCGGACCCGAGCCCCTTGGCAAGGGACGCCTCGGTGCGCTGGCGGTACATGGGCGCCCACACCCGGCAGACTTGGGAGAACCTGGAGGCCTGGGCTTCGGCGGCCAGTCGCTCGCCTGGCTGTATCTCCAGGTTGGCGTTGTCGGACGGCTGCGTGCTGACGGTGGGATAGACGTAAAAGCAGTCGAAGCTCGACGAGCGGTCGATCGAGGAGCTTTCGACCTTCCTCGGGCCCTCAGCCGGGACGACCGTGGTGCTGAGGCTGGCGGTGCACGGGTCGCCGGCCCGACCGGGACGGCACAGCCACACCGTTTGGGCCTGGTCGGAACGAGCGGCGGTGGTCGCCGCCACCGATCTCGACCGACTCGTCGAGGCCGCCATCGACCCGCAGGCGGCCAGGACCGCGGCGGCGACGCCGAGAGCCAGCGCCGGGGCGAGCGCCCGCCACCGCCTCCGACCCTGTCCTGGACACAATAGGCAACCGGGTTGCATAGCTAGTAGTATCGTGACCTTGTGGTCCCGGAGTCAAGATCCCCGTACCGCTTTGGCGACCTGCTTGCCCTCGCTCGTCAGAGCTGGGTGAGCCAGATGTCGAGCGGCCTGGCCGAACTGGGCTACCCCTACTACCGCCGCAGCGACGCAGCCGTCATGCGGCTCCTCAAACGGGGGCCACTGTCGATCGGCCGCCTCGGCGAGGCACTCGGCGTCACCCGCCAGGCTGCCCGCAAGGTGGCCGACGGGCTGGAGCGCCGCGGGTTCGCGGTGACTGCACGCGACGAACTGGACTCCAGACAAGTCAACATCGTGCTCACTTCTGGAGGCGAGGCCTACGCCCGGGCTGTCGTAGCCGTGATCGACCGTCTCGATGAGGAGCTTCGCCAGCGGGTGGACCCAGACCAGCTCATGGCCGCCGATGCCGTGCTGCGCGCGGTGCTCGACGACGATCGGTCCCGCCGACGGGCTCTCAGGCTGGCACCAGGCTCACTTGACTCGACGGAGGCAATGCCCACCGAGCTTGGCGCTCCGCCATGAAAGCGAGCAGTCAACTTCCATATTGTTGATTGTTGTCAGGGACGCGCCCCATCCTCCTGCTATCGGGTGTCGCCGGCGAACCTCGGCGGTATCGGTGGACAAAGAGCTCGCCGATGGCCGCCCGGGCGTGATCAGGAAGTCATGCCTGACTGAGGCCCAGTGGAGGATCGCAGCGCCTTGGCGGCGTGACTGGCGCGTGGTCTCGATCCGCTTGCACTCAAAGAGCAATCGCGCGAGCATCGACCGCGGTAACGGAGGCGGACATGGGGCGTCCGGGTCGCTTTTCCTGGCCGCGGTGCCCTCGGACCGTGGTGCCCGCGGGTGGCTCGAGGCCGGAGTCGTCTGGTCGGTCCACGAGCCGGCGCCGGTGGGGGCTCGGGCTCCTCGCGCTGGCCGGGGCGGGAGCCGTCGCGCTCGCGCTCGCTCACCCCGCCGCGGTCGCGGGCGCATCGGCGCCCCGCCCCGCGCCCCCTGAGACCCCCACGGCCAAGGGCTACTGGCTTGCCGGCGCCGACGGCGGGGTCTTCAGCTTCGGGACCGCGCGCTACTTCGGCTCGATGGCGCACGCGTCGCTCGCGGCCCCGGTGGTCGGGATCGCGCCGACCCCCACAGGCAAGGGCTACTGGCTCGCCGGCGCCGACGGCGGGGTCTTCAGCTTCGGGACCGCGCGCTACTTCGGCTCGATGGCGCACGCGTCGCTCGCCGCCCCGGTGGTCGGGATCGCACCGACCCGCTCGCCGCTCTCGGTGCCCTCACGATCCACGGGGGGGCCGACGACCGGTGGGCTCGTCCTCACGGTCAGCAACGTGCCGACGGGCGCCACGCCCTCGATCCTCGTCTCGGGACCGGGTGGCTATCGAGCGACGCCATCGGGATCGGCGACGCTGACCGGGTTGCTTTCCGGCAACTACGTGGTGAGCGCGAAGCCGGTGTCTCAGGGCGGGGCGACCTACTACCCGAGCGTCAGCGCCAGCCCGGCCACGGTCCAGCCCGGTCAGCTGTCCCAGGTCACCGTCTCCTATCTCGACGAGGTGCTCGACACGACCAAGGTCGTCCCCGCCGGCGTCGCCGCGGACCTGACGGCTGTCAGCGCCGACTCGCTGACCTTCACGGTGGGCGCCACAGTGCCCTCGCCACTGGCCACATTGCAGGTGGGCTACGTGCTGGTGTTCGGGATCTCGGCCACCACCCCCGACGGGCTGCTCGTCCGGGTGACCTCCGTCACGGAGGGCAACGGTCAGGTGATCGTCGGCACCGCGCACGCGGGCCTGGCCGACGCGGTTCCCCAGGGCGCCTTCAGCGCGACCGACACGCTCACAGACACACAGATCACCTCCAGCGTCCGGGACACCCCAGGTGTGACCCTGCTCGCCTCGACGCGCAAATTGGCGCCCGCGTGGTCCCTGCGCTCCGCACCGTCACTTTCCCGCTCGAGGCGCGGGCCGGCGGCGGCGCCCGCCTGGGAGCGCAACGACTTCGGCCTCACATTCACCACAACCCTGTCGTGCGGCGGCGGGCCGGAGATCTCGCTGGGCGGGACAGTCCACTTCAGCCCGTCCTTCCACTTCAGCGCGACATGGTCGGTGCTCACAGGGCTGCACGCGACAGTCTCGGGCTCGCTCACCGAGGAGACCCACCTCTCGGTGAAGGCGGGCGGGGTGGTGGGCTGCACGGCGAAGTTCCTGCTCGACACCATCGACTTCGAGCCGATCGACGTCCAGATCGGGCCGGTCCCGGTGGTCATCTTCCCCACGGTCGACGTCTACGTGCTCATCACCGCAGAGGGACTGGTGAAGGTGACATGGGGCGCGAGCTACACGCAGACCTCGACGGTGAGTGCCGGGCTCGCGGTCCACAACGGCACATTCACTCCGTTCAGCAGCCACACGCAGAGCGTGCAGTCCACACAGGCACCGACGACCCCCGAAGCCGGCTTCTCGGTGAAGGTGGCCGTCGGTCCCACGCTCGACCTGCTCGTCTACGACGTGGCGGGGCCGGAGGTCAACCTCGACGGGTTCGTCACACTCGACATCGCCCCGACAAGCTCGCCGTGGTGGAAGCTCGAGGCCGGGCTCGAGGCGGGCGCCGGGTTCACGATCACACTCGGCGGGCTCATCAAGGTCGTCACAATCTCGGACCCGGGCCTCCTCACGTTCGCGGTGGTGATCGCCGAGGCAACACCCGGCCAGTCCGCTCCGCCGCCCCAATTCACCACCACGACAACCCTGCCGGGGGCGACCGTGGGTGAGCCCTACACACTTCCGATCGCCGTCACCGGCGGCGCACCGCCCTACGAGTGGTCGGCGTTGGGCCTGCCGTCAGGGCTCAGCCTCGACGGGACGACCGGCGTCCTGAGCGGCACGCCCCAGTACGACGGCACGTCCCGGATCCCGGTGACCGTCAAGGACAGCATCGGCCACCAGATCACACGGACCTTCACCTTGGTCGTCACCGGTCCGACCATCACCACGACGTTCCTCCCGGACGCGGAGTACGAGGTGCCCTACCGCTCTACCCTGCAGGCAGCCGGCGGGGTCGGGACGCTCACCTGGTCGGTCTCCACCACCTACCCGAACGCCCTCCCGACAGGCGTCACCCTGACGGCGAACGGCAGCCAGGCCGTGCTCCAGGGGTCGCCCACCGCAGGCGGCTTCAGGATCTGGACACCCACGTTCACCGTCACCGACCAGAACGGCAACGCCGAGACGGTGACGCTCACCATCGTCGAGCTGCTCGGGCCTGCGATCTGGACACAGGGGATCGGCAACACAACGCTGCCCAACGGGCAGCCGACACCCGCCGTCACCACAGTGCCGCGGACCGGTGAGGTGAGCGTGCCCTACCAGGCGCAGTGGGTGGCAGGCGCCGCGTTCAGGGCGTCGCCGCTCACCTGGTCGCTCGCGTCGGGGTCCCTGCCCACAGGGGTGAGCGGCGTGAGCTGCGCCGACCCGCCTCACTGCTACATCGGCCGGGCAGAAGGCACCCCCACGCGCGCCGGCACGTACACGTTCACCGTCGAGATCACGGACCCGCTCGGGGGGACCGCCACCCAGACCGACACGGTCAGCGTGCACGCCGTGCCGACGATCACCACGACCTCGCTGGGGACACACATCCTCGCGGGCACCCCCTATCAGGTCCCCGTCTCTGCAAGCGGCGGCACCGGCCCGTACGCGTGGCATGCCACGAGCAGCGGGTTCCGAAGCGTGTCCGTCTCGGGGACGGGGGCGAGCGCGACCGTGTCGTTCACGACCACGACAACTCCCGGCACCTACGGGGTCACGCTCAGCGTCACCGACGCCGACGGGCTCGCCGCCGTCAAGACCCTGACACTGCACGTCGCCGCGCGCCCGCCGATCGCGATCTCCCCGTCGTCGCTGCCGGGGGCGGACGACACAGTGCCCTACGACGTCACCTTCGGTGCCACCGGGGGGAGCGGCGGGCCCTACACGTTCTCCATCTCGGGGTCCCTGCCCACAGGGGTGTCCTTCGACTGCTCGCCGAGCGCGAGCGACTGCACGACAGCCACCCTGAAGGGCACCCCCCGCACGACCGGCACGTTCTCGGTCGATGTCACCGCCACGGACTTCGCCGGCCACACCGGCACCGCCGCCGACACCCTGAAGGTGGCCACACCGTTGGTCATCTCCACGACGAGCCTTCCGCCGGCGACGGTGAACCCCACAACCGAGACGGTCGCCACAACAGCGGGGACCGCCACCGCGTACGCCCGCTACACCGCCTCGATCCGGGCCACACAGGGGACCGAGCCGATCGAGTCGTGGACGGTCTCCGCGGGCTCGCTCCCCGCCGGGCTCGGTCTGAGCCGGACACCGACGGACCCGACAGTCGCTGTCGTCTCGGGGACCCCCAGCACCACACCGGCCGAGGTGGCGAAGAGCTCCACGTTCACCGTGACGGCCACCGACGCGGCCGGCGGGACGGCCGCCCGCCAGTTCACCCTCGGTGTGCCGCTGCTGCTCGTCACGACAGCCCCGACCGGGGCCACCCTGCGCGAGGCCCAGCAGGGCGTCTTCTACCGCGCCGCGCTGTCGGCGGTCGGCGGGTCCGGGCCCTACGCATGGAGGGTTCCCACAGGCGCCGCGCCGCTGCCGGCCTGGTCGACGGGACCGTCGTGCGCCGACGCCGCCTGCGACCAAGCGGAGCTCTCGGGGGTGCCCACAGCCACCGGCACATTCTCCGTGGACGTCGAGGTGAGCGACCCGACAGGGGCGACCGCCGTCCACGAATACGAGCTCACGGTCGTGCCGCCGCCGCGGGTGCCACCGGGCACACTGCCCACGGCCGAGGTCGGGGTCTACTACGCCGAAGGGCTCTTCCCCACAGGGGGATCCCGGACACCGCAGGTGAGGTACACATGGACGCTAACAGCGACAGCAAAGGCCACGATGCCTCCCGGTCTCACCCTGGCCGCGACAGGGCTGATCTCCGGCACCCCGACGGCCTCCGGCACTGACACGATCCCGGTGGTCCTGAAGGAGTACACAGGCACAACGCTGGTCGATACGACCAATGGATCCCTCACTCTCGGGGTCGCCCCGCACGTCGTCATCAGCCCCACGATCCGGTGCTACACGTTCGGCGGCCCCGAGCGGGTGGTCAGGTGCGCCGCGACACTCCCGCCGGCCGAGGTGGGCGTCGCGTACTCGTTCCGGTTCAGCGCGTCGACAGGCGTCGTCCCCTACAGCTTCTCGGCGCTGGGCACACTCCCGCCCGGGCTGACCCTCAGCCAGACAGGCGCAACAGTCCTGCTCTCGGGCACGCCGACCGAGGCCAGCCCGTCGCGGGGTGCGTACGGGTTCGGCATCGCCGTGACCGACGCCCGGGCCGGCGAGGAGGTGGCCGGGGTCGGTGGCTTCTACGACGCCAACCCGCTCACCGTCTACCCGGCGCTCTCGCTCGTCACCGCGGCTTTCGACCCCGGCGAGAACTGCGCGCCGTACTCCCAGACGGTCTCCGCCACCGGCGGCGATCCCCCCTACACCTGGTCGGCGACGGGGCTCCCGTCCGGGCTCTCGCTCACACCCGCGACCGGGACGATCAGCGGCGTCCCCAAGGTGGCGCCGGGGACCTACCCGGTGACGCTCTCGGTCACCGATCAGCTCGGCGTCGACCTATGCCGAGACCGCGACTATCCCGACACGGCGGTGAACGAACCAGGTGGCAGGCGGTGAGCGGCTGGAATTTGTCGGGATAGTTCCGGTGGCCTGAGCCTTCTGGGGTCGGGGCGGGTGT
>JAJYXE010000032.1 GCA_021791145.1 Actinomycetes bacterium
CGCCGAGGCGCGCTGGCCCGGCGGCGCCGAGGCGCGCTGGACGGCTCCCTGCGCCGACGTCTGCGAGGGACGCTGGACAGCTCCCTGCGACGGGGCCTGCGAGGGACGCTGGCCGGTGCTGGAGGGACCCGGCCTCGAGGGCGTACCTGACGGCTGGGAGGGCCGCTGGGCGATCGACGGCGAGGTCGGGCGGAAGGCCGCGGGGCTCGGCGCCGGTGCGCCGCCCGGCGCGGACGGGCCAACGGGCGCCGGTCGGGCGCCGGTTTCCGCACTCGCCGCTGCCGGTGCTGCTGGGGCTGCGGGCATCGGGGCGGGGCGGGGCGGGGCGCTGGGGCCGCGCGTCTCCGTCAGCTGGGCCGCGTCGGAGGTGGCCGCCGCGGGAGCCGCGGGAACTGCGGGAGCCGCAGGAACCGCGGGAGCCGCAGGAACCGCTGGAGCTGCGGGGCGTGCTGGTGCGCCGGTGCCCCTGCTGCTCACCAGACGCGGGCGCTCTCCCGTCCCTTCGGAAGTCGGCGCACGGCCAGCAGGCCGCCCTTCGGCCGCCTTCTTGACTTCCGCAGCGGGCGGTTCCTCGGACTGGACCGGGCGGCGGAGCCCCTCGGCGTCGGCCTTTCGGCGGACGCGGTCCGCCTGGGCCTCCTCGATCGACGAGGAGTGGCTTTTCACCCCGATCCCCAACGACAGGGAGAGGTCCAGGGCTTCTTTGTTCGTCAGTCCCAGCTCACGAGCGAGCTCGTAGACACGGATCTTCTTTGCCAACGTTCCTCGATGTCCTTCGGTCCTTCGCCCTCTCAGGTATCCCGTCGGGGGGCCGGGGTGTCCATCCATCCTCGCACATCGCCAGCTTTTCCGATCTCCCGGGCCAGAGCGCCAGCGGATCCGGGAGCGAGCGGGGCGCGCAAGGCCCGTTCCAGCGAGCCCCGGCGAACCGCACGGTCGAGGCACGACGCCGACCCCTCGCAGAGCCAGGCGCCCCGCCCGGGCAGGGTACGCCCTGCGGCGAGGGAGCCGTCGGGCAGACGGACCACCCGAAGCAGCTCACCCTGGGGGGCACGCCGGCCGCACCCCACGCACATCCGCTCGGGCGCTATGCGCCAGCCTCCTCGTGGCTGGCCGTCGCCCCTCCGTCCGGCGACGCCGTCGCCGCCGTGTCCGGCGATGCATCGGCCCCCGTGTCCGGCGATGCATCGGCCCCCGTGTCCGGCGATGCGTCGGCTCCCGCGTCCGGCGATGCGTCGGCCACGGACTCTCCGTCCGAACTGGATCCGCCCGCAGCTTCCGGCGCCGTTCCGACCGAGCCCGGCTCGGACAGCCCTGCCTCTCGTGCACCGTCCGTCGAGGATTCCCCTTCGGCGGCGTGGCTCCACTCTGCCGCAGAGATCGCCTCGCCGCCCTCCGCGGGCTTCCACACCATCTCGCCGGAGTCGTTCTCGATCCACTCGCCCTCGGCCCATTCCTGTCCGGCGTACCCGGACTCTTCCTCTTCGAGCTGGCTCTCGCTCTTGATGTCGATCCGCCAACCCGTGAGACGCGCCGCGAGGCGGGCGTTCTGCCCCTCCTTGCCGATCGCCAAAGACAGCTGGTAATCGCTCACGATCACCGTAGCCGTGCCGGTCTCCTCGTCGAGCCGGACCTCGCGCACCCGCGCGGGTGCGAGTGCGTTCTGGATGAACTCCACCGGGTCGTCGGAGAACGGCACCACGTCGACGCGCTCTCCGCGCAGCTCGTTGGTGACCATGCGCACGCGGGAGCCGCGCGCTCCGACGCACGCCCCGACCGGATCGACCACGGGGTCGTTCGACCACACGGCGATCTTCGTGCGGTGTCCGGGCTCACGAGCCGCCGCCTTGATCTCGACGACCCCCGAGGAGATCTCGGGCACCTCGAGCTCGAAGAGCCGCTTGATGAGCCCCGGGTGGGTGCGGCTCACCACGATCTGGGGTCCCTTGGTGGTCTTGCGGACTTCGACGATGTAGGCCTTGAGCCGCGTGCCATGCTCGTAGCGCTCGAAGGACACCTGCTCGGCTTGGGGCAGGAGCGCTTCCACCTTTCCCAGGTCCAAGAGGGTGTAGCGGTTGTCGGTCTGCTGGACGATGCCGGTCACGATGTCGCCTTCGCGCCCTGCATACTCCTCGTACTTCATGTCCCGCTCGACCTCGCGGATCCGCTGGAGAATCACCTGCTTGGCGGTCTGGGCGGCGATGCGGCCAAAGTCGTCGGGGGTGTCGTCCCACTCGTTGACCACGTTGCCCTCGTCATCGAGCTCCTGCCCGTAGACGCGGATCTCGCCGGACTCGGGGTCGATCGTGACCACGGCCTCCTCTGCGGCGTCGGGGCGCCGCTTGTACGCGGCGACGAGGGCGTTGGCCAGCGCGTCGAGCAGCGTCTCGACGGAGATCCCCTTGTCCCGCGCGATCTGGCTCAGCGCGTCGAGGAATTCGAAGTTGGTCTTGCTCATGACGTGGTGGCCTTCTCTCTGCCCTTCGGCGCCTTGGCGCGGCTGGGGGAGGGTGCGGGCTTCGCTCCCCACTCGAACACGGTGCGCGCCCGCTCGATCGTCTCGTAGGCGACGTGCGCTGAGCCGCCGGGAATGGCGGGGCCGTCCACCCGCACGCCGCTGTCGTCCGCCTCGACGAGACGTCCCTCGAGCCGCCGGCTCTCGCCGGTGCCTGGGAGGAGCCGCAGGGACACCATCTCGCCGCGCGCTCGCGTGAAGTGCGCCGGCGTGCGCAGCCGGCGCTCGAGGCCAGGGCTCGACACCTCGAGCGTGTAGCGGCCGGGCATGGGGTCGAGCCGGTCGAGCAGGCCGGAGACCGCTCGGTTCGCCTCCGCGAGCCCGTCGAGGTCCACTCCGCCGTCACGGTCGACGGTCACTCGGACGGTGCCCCCGGACAGCTCGACGTCGACGAGCTCGAGGCCGAGCTCCTCCACGACGCTCGACAGCTCGCTGCACAGCATCTCCGCGACTCCTTCGGCCATCCGTCGCACCTCCCTTCGTGGCTCGTCCCTCGTGCGTGGGCTCCTCCCTCGTCCGGACCTTCGGGCCGGCCGGCTCCACCGGTCCCGTTCACGACGAAAGCGTGGGCGGCGGCCCACGCTTTCAACAGGTCCTGCAATGAGACCGGACAGCTCGCCGAGTATACCAACCGCGAGCATGCCGCCGCCCGCCGACGATCCGGGCGAAGGTCAGTACGCTCGGCCCACCACGGCCACCAGCCCGTCGTCGGCCTCGCCGTGGGCCGCGAGGCTGCCGTCCTCACGCTGGAGGCAGCGTACGGTGAGCCCTTCGGCGGCGAGCCGGAGCTCTCCCTCCTCGCCGACCACCTGCCACGGGACGCGGGCGAATCCTGCGCTCCCCGCGTCGAGCACCTCCTCGAAGGAGCTCGCGGCGGTCGTTCGAGCCTCACGGAAGGCGCGCGCTTCGTCCCGCAGGTCGCGGGCGGCCCGGCGGCAGACCCGGTCGACCGCGTCGGAGACGGCGGCGAGCGGAACCGGCTCCTTGGCCCTCAGGTGGCGGGTGACGACGGTGACCTTCCCCTCCGCGAGCTCGCGTGGTCCGACCTCCACCCGCACCGGCACCCCCTTCAGTTCCCAGTCGACCGTGCGGCGCCCAAAACCGCTGTCGGTCCGGTCGTCGAGGTGCACCCGGCGCCCGGCACGTCGGAGCTCGTCGGCGAGGGCCCCCGCCGCTCGGCGCACCGCGTCATCCTCGCGAACGCACAGGACGACCACCTCCAACGGCGCAAGTGCGGGGGGCAGGCGGAGGCCGAAGTCGTCGCCGTGCGCCATGATCAGCGCGCCGATGAGACGGGTCGACGCGCCCCAGGACGTCTGCCACACGTAACGAAGCGCTCCGGTCGAGTCCGAGTACTGGATGCCGAAGACCTTTGCGAAGTTCTGGCCGAGCTCGTGGCTCGTGCCCATCTGCAGCGCTTTGGCGTCGCCCATCATCGCTTCGCACGTCCAGGTGCGGACCGCGCCTGCGAACCGCTCGCGCGCGGTCTTGTGGCCGACGAGGACGGGAATCGCCGCGACCTCCTCCATCGCGTCCTTGTAGACGTCGGTCAGGATCCGCAGCGCGTACGCGCGCGCCTCCTTCTCGTCGGCGTGCGCAGTGTGGCCCTCCTGCCAGAGGAACTCGGTCGTGCGCAGGAACAGACGAGGCCGAAGCTCCCACCGCACCACGTTGCACCACTGGTTGACGAGCAGGGGGAGATCGCGGTGGCTCTGCACCCATTTTGCGAAGAAGTGGTTGATGACGGTCTCGCTCGTGGGCCGGACGACGACGGGCTCATCGAGCTGCCGGCCGCCGCCCTGGGTGACGACCCAGAGCTCGGGATTGAAGCCTTCCACGTGCTCGGCCTCGAGACGCATGAAGGATTCCGGGATGAACAGGGGAAAGTACGCATTGTGCGCACCTGCAGCCTTGATCCGCTCGTCGATGGCTGCCTGGAGCCTCTCCCAGATCTCGTAGCCCCACGGCCTGATGACCATGGTGCCGCGAACCGGCCCGTTGTCGGCCATCTCCGCACGGGCGACCACCTCCTGGTACCACCGGGGGAAGTCCTCGCCACGCGGCGTGAGAGATCCCTTGGCAGCCGGGCGCGGCCCCGGCATTCGACCCTCGGGCTTGGCATCGGCGGCAACGTCCGCGTCGCTCGCATCGGCGTCAACCATCCGGGGAGCGTAGACCGAGGCGCGCCCGTACCCCGGACGCGTCCCTACGACGCTGGCGCCGCCGGATCGTCCGATCCCTCCGCGTCGGTGCCGTGCACGCGCCGGCGGATGCGGTCCACACGCACCTCGGAGGCGTTCGGGTCGGCACCCTTCTCGTCGAGCAGCGCGCGGCGGTCGGCTTCCGCCTCTGCCTCGGCAGAGGCATCCGCCGCGGCGAGCCGGGCTTCGACACCCTCGGCCACCAGTCGCTCCGCCTCGGCGACGAGTGCCGCGACCATCTCGGCCTCCGGCACCACTCGGACGATCTTCCCCTGGATGAACAGATGTCCCTTCTGCTTGCCGGCGGCGATGCCGAGGTCGGCGCTGCGAGCCTCGCCCGGCCCGTTGACGACACAGCCCATGACGGCGACCTGGATTGGCAGGTTGCGGTCCTCGAGGGCTGCTTGCGCTTCCTTGGCGACCGCGATGACGTCGACTTGGGCGCGACCGCAGGATGGGCACGCGATCAGGTCGAGCCCCTTGCGCTCACGCAGCCCGAGCGACTCGAGGAGCTGGCGTCCCGCCCGAGCCTCCTCCACGGGGTCCGCGGTCAGCGAGTAGCGGATCGTGTCTCCGATGCCCTCGGCGAGGAGCGTGCCGATCCCCGCGGTCCCTTTCACGAGGCCGGCGGGTGGTGGTCCGGCCTCCGTGACGCCCAGGTGCAGCGGATGGTCGAAGGTCTCGGACGCGAGGCGGTAGGCGGCGATCATCAAGGCCACCGACGACGCCTTGACGGAGATCTTGACGTCGCTGAAGCCGACCTCCTCGAAGTAGGCGAGCTCGATCTTGGCCGACTCCACGAGCGCCTCGGGGGTCGCGCGCCCGTACTTCTTGTAGAGGTCGGGGTGGAGCGACCCGGCGTTGACCCCGATGCGGATCGGGACCCCGCGATCCTTCGCCTCGGACGCAACGAGCTTGATCTCTGACTCCTTGCGCAGGTTGCCAGGGTTGAGCCGGAGACCGTGGACGCCCGCCTCGAGCGCGGCCAGCGCCATCTCGACGTGGAAGTGGATGTCGGCGATGATCGGCACCGGAGAGCGCGGGACGATCCTGGCAAGCCCCTCGGCAGCAGCCTCCTCGTTGCAGGTGCACCGGACGATGTCCGCTCCCGCGGCAGCGAGCGCGTAGATCTGCGCGAGCGTCCCATCGACGTCGGCGGTCTTCGTCGTCGTCATCGACTGCACGGATACGGGTGCGCCCCCTCCGACCGCGACGTCGCCGACGTGGATCTGGCGGGTCCTTCGGCGGGGCATGAGCAAGTCGGATGAGGGATCCATCGCACTCCATTCTGCCGCGCCACCTCGTCGCGACGTGCATCGGCGAAGCCGGAGCCCCGAGCAGCGGGAGCTCCGAGCAGCCGGAGCCCCGAGCAGCCGGAGCCCCGAGCAGCCGGAGCCCCGAGCAGCCGGAGCCCAGCCGGCCGAACGTTTGATCAGCCGAAGGGGTTGGCGAGGGGATGCGCGATGTCGAGGAACACCGCCGAGCCGACGACCACGAGGAGGAGCGCCATGAAGGCGTACGCGACCGGCATGAGCTTGGCGACGTCCGCCTGGTAGTAGGGGCGCCCGCGACGCGTGCGGATCCGTTCGTACACAGCGATGGCGACGTGGCCGCCGTCGAGCGGCAGCATCGGGAGCATGTTCAAGAGCCCGAGCGCGATGTTGAGGGCGATCAGGATGGAGAGGAAGTAGTACGCCCCTTTCGCCTCGGCTTGGGTCGCGAGCCGGGCTGCCTCGACCACGGAGAGGATCCGGTTCGACTTCGTCGGGTTCGCCGCGGCCTTGTCGGCGGCCTGGGTATTGGTCACCTGGTGGAAGAGCGACGAGAGCCCGCCGGGTGAGAACGCGTGACCGAACCCCAGCACGGTGAGGCGCGTGACGTTGCCGACGTCGTCCCCCGCCCAGGCGACGCCCTGCCACGGGTCCTGGGGGGTGAAGACCGGAGCGAGGCTCGTCTGGATGCCGATGAGCCACTCGGTCCTGCCTGTCCCGCTGCCCGACCCCTTGCCGAGCACTTCTTCGCCCTTTGTCTTCCCCGTCGTGACGACGTGCCCCGCCTGCGGCTGCACGACCAGCGTCCTGCGGCGGCCACCGCGCTCGACGACGAGCGTCACGGGGCCGCCCTTGGCAGCCTGGATCGTCTTCGAGAGCGCTGTGGTGGTCTCCACCTGCTTGCCGTCGATCGAGAGGACGCGGTCGCCGGGCTTCATCCCGGCGAGCTGGGCGGCGGTCTCGCGATGCCCGGGCCATGGCGTGAACCCTGCCACCGTCACCTGCGTGCCGGTCGGGACCCCGACCGAGAGCGCGACGGCGCCGGCGAGCACGAAGGCGATCACGAAGTGCATGATCGAGCCAGCGCTCGCGACCAGGATCCTGCGGTGGAACGGCTTCTGGCGGTAGGTGCGGGGCTCGTCCGCCGGGTCGACCTGCTCGAGGTTGGTCATCCCGGGGATCTTCACGTAGGCGCCGACGACGATCGGCTTGAAGCCGTACTCGGTCTCGCCTTTCCGGACGGACCACAGCCGCGGACCGAAGCCGATGAAGAACTCGGTCACCTTCATGTGGCTCCACTTGGCCGTCAGGTAGTGACCGAGCTCGTGGAGGATGACGCAGGCGACGAGCGCCAGGATGAAGATGAGGAGATCGGCGAGTCCCGCCGCGAGGAACACCGCGACGATCGCCGCCACCACCACGACCAGGCGGACGATCGCCCAACGCGTCGATGGGCTACGAGGTGGCTCCTGCGCCGCGCCGGATCGCTTCGACCCCCCTCCGGCCTCGGCGGCACCCCCTCCGGCCTCGGCGGCACCCCCTCCGGCCTCGTCGGCACCCGCTCCGGCCTCGGCACCCTCTCCGGGCCGGCGGGCCTCGGCACCCTCTCCGGGCCGGCGGGCCTCGGCGCCCCCCTCGTCCCCTCCCTCTTCCCCGGGCGGCGCCTTCGGGGTGGACACCCAGCTCACACGGCCGCCAAACGGCGGTCGACCGCGTCGGCCGCAAGCTCCCGGGCGCTGCGGTCCGCATCGAGCACGTCGTCGACGCTTCGCAGCGGCGCGCCGTCACATCGGTCGAGGACCGCTGCGACGACATCGGCGATGCCCAGCCAATCGAGCCGGCCGTCCAGGAACGCCGCGACCGCCACCTCGTTGGCGGCGTTCAGCCACGCCGGGGCAGGGCCACCCGCCCGCCCCGCCGCGTAGGCGAGGTCGAGGCACGGGAAGGCTGCGCGGTCCGGCGGCTCGAAGCTGAGGGAGAGGGGCGCGGCCCAGTCGATCGCGCCAAACGCGTGCTCGAGCCGCTCCGGCCATCCCAGCGCGTACCCGATCGGGAGCCGCATGTCCGGCTGGGACAGCTGCGCGATGGTGGAGCCGTCGACCAGCTCGACCATCGAGTGGACGACCGACTGGGGGTGGACGACGACCTCGATCCGGTCATAGGGGAGGCCGAACAGCTCGTGCGCCTCGATGACTTCCAGCCCCTTGTTCATGAGCGTCGACGAGTCGACGGTGATCTTGGGTCCCATGCGCCAGGTGGGGTGGCTGAGCGCGTCGGCGACGCCAACCGACCCCAGCTCGCCGCGGGTCCGGCCGCGGAAGGGCCCGCCCGAGGCGGTGACGAGCAGCCGAGTGACCGACGGGTACGGCACGAGCGGGGCGGGCTCGTCGCCACCAGGTTGCGGGTCCCCTGGCCCGATCCAGCCGCTCCCGTCGGCCCTCGGTCGACGGGGCTCGACCACCGACAGGCACTGGTGGATGGCGCAGTGCTCGGAGTCGACGGGCACGATCTGGGCGCCGGGGGTCCTGCGGGCGCGCTGGACGACGGGTGCGCCCGCGATCAGCGACTCCTTGTTGGCGAGGGCGAGCCGCCGGCCCGATTCGAGCGCCGCGAGCGTGACCGGCAGCCCGGCGAAGCCGACGACGGCGTTCAGCACCACGTCGGCCGCGTGCGCTGCGGCGACGAGCCCGTCGAGGCCGGTGAGGAGCTCGGTGCCGGCGGGGAGCAGGGGCTCGAGCTCCGCTGCGGCGCCGGGGTCGCCGATCGCCACGAGCGCAGGACGGAGGCGGTGCGCTTGGTCGGCGAGCGTCTCAACGGACCGATGGGCCGCGATCGCGACGACGCGGTAGCGGTCGGGCGCAGCCTCGACCACGTCGACGGCCTGGGTCCCGATGGACCCGGTCGATCCCACCAGGCTCACGGTCGTCATCGGCCACCCAGCATGCCATCCCCGCAAGCCGCAACCGCCGCGCCGCTCGCCCGAGGGGCGGGACTCGCCGACGGACCGGCTCGCAGAAGCGCCCACGGACAGGCTCCCAGGAGCCGGGCTCCCTCGAAGACCGGGCGTTGGCTGCCTCGGCTCACCGCGTCTTGCAGCCGGGAGCACCTCGGCCGACATCTGGCAGCCGCGAGCACCTCGGCCGCCGCCTCGTCGCCCCTAACCGTCCCCTAGCCGCCCCTAGCCGTGCCCGAACGCGCGAACCAGGTAGTAGGTGGCGGGAAGGACGAAGAGCAGGCCGTCCACCCGGTCCAGGAGCCCGCCGTGACCCGGCAGGATGCGGCCCATGTCCTTCAACCCGAGGTGACGCTTCACCAGGGACTCGCACAGGTCGCCGATCGGGCTGACGACGGCCACGACCACGCCGAGCAGGGCCGCCTGGCCGAGGGTCCAGGGGTGCACGAGGTGGACGATGCCGACGGCGAACACGATCGCCGCGACCGCGCCCCCGAGGAGCCCCTCCCACGTCTTGCCCGGGCTCACCGCACTGAGCGGGTGGCGGCCGATCCACGCCCCTGCGGCGAGCGCGCCCACGTCGTAGGCCACAGCGGCGATCAGCGCGCCAAGAAGGTAGGCGATGCCGGTGCGGTGGGGGAAGAGGGACGGGGCGAGCAGTAGGGCTGCGTACGAGCCGAAGACGCCGACCCAGCAGAAGACGAAGAGGGTCGCCGCCGTGCTCCTCACCGGGTCCGCGCGGCGGTCCACGCCGAGGAGGTGCCAGACGAACGTGGCCGCGACGAGGAGCACCACCACGGCGGGGAGCGCGACGAAGGGCTTGTCGTAGGTTCCGACCAGGAGCCCCACGACCGCCGCGATGCCGAGCAGCGACGCAGGGCGGTACACGCGGCGGAACGCGGCGTACGCCTCGATCGCCGCGGCAGCGAGCACGACGGTGACCACCACCATCGACGGCACCGGGCCGAAGTGGAAGGCGAGCAGCGCGAGCCCCCCGATGACCAGCCCGCTCGCCACCGCGGCAGGGATGTTGCGCCCCGCGCGCTGGGAGAGCGCGTCGTCCCCGGCGTGCCGGGGCACCGGGGCACGCTGGGCGAGCGGCCGGTCGCCGACCGCGGGTGGCAGCGGCACGGTGCGGCGATCCGACGGCCCGCGGGTGGGGTGGCCGCGCGACCGCCTTGCGTCCTCCTCGCGCCTCGTCCGGTCGTCGGCTGCGCCGCGGCCCTCCAGCCGCATGTCCCCGGGCTCTGCCCCGTCGTCGTCGCCCGCTCGGACGGCGGCCGGGGCCTGTGGCGAAAGGAGCGTCGTCTCCTCGCCTGAGAAGTCGAGCTCTGCCTTCTCCGCCTCCTCGCCGGCACCTCCCCGGGCCAGCTCTTCGGCATCTCCCCAGGCCAGCTCTTCGACGGCTCCCCAGGTCAGCTCTTCGACGGCTCCCCAGGTCAGCTCTTCGACGGCTCCTTCGGCCAACGCTTCGAGGGCTCCCTCGGGGTCTCCGTCGGCGTCTCCACCGGCGTCTTTCTGTCCGGCTCCCGCAGCGTCGTCCACCGCATCCCGAGGCTCGTCGCCCGAGCCCCGGACGCCTGGGAGCTCGTCTGTCGGGAGCGTTGCGAAGCTGTCTGGCTCCCCGGCGCCTGGATGGGACACGGGCGCCTCCGGCGCGTCGAGGTCGAAGCTCCAGGGCTGGCGCTCTTCTTCGGCCGACTCCTTGATCAGCGTCGGCTCGTCGCCGGCAAGCCCGAGCAACGAGGCGCCGAGCGTCTCGTCGTGCTCCCAGTCGCGGCGCTCCTCGCGCCACGAGGGCTCCGGCAGCGACGCCCACGGATCCTGTTGACCAGCTTCGTCCCTTCGCGAAAGCACCGCCGGGATCTCCCCGGTCGGCGCCTCGGTCCAGTGGGGCAGCTGGGGCTCTTCGGGGACGGGCCAGTCCTCGGGTCCCCAGCCTTCGTCGGTGCCTGCGCCGAGGTCTGCCCCACCGGCGTCGGTGCCCCCGTCGATGGGTGGTCCCGCCGAGTCTCCGGCCCGCTCAGCGCCTACGATCCGCACCTGCTCGGTGCGGCGCGAGCCGGCATCCTCGTCGACCTCGTGCTGGTCCTCGTGGACTGTGTCGCTTGTCATGACGTCCGTTGTCACCACGTTCCCGCTCCGGGCCTGCATCCTTCATCCTCGTCGCGTGCCCAAGACCCGGGGCGCGCCCTCAGACTTCGAGCAGCTCCTTCTCCTTGTGCGCCAGAAGCTGATCGACGGCCGCCACCTGCTGGTGCGTGATCTTCTCGATCTCCTTTTCAACTCTGTCCAGCTCGTCTGAAGAGATGGACCCGTCCCTCTCGAGCGACTCCAGCTCGTGACGCGTGGCCCTGCGGAGGTTCCTGATCGCCACGCGCCCCTCCTCCGCTTTGTGGCGGACGACTTTCACGAGCTCCTTGCGCCGCTCCTCGGTCAGCGGGGGGAATGCGAGCCGGATGACGGTACCGTCGTTGGACGGGTTGATGCCGAGATCCGAGCTCTGGATGGCCTTCTCGATCGCGGACAGCGAGCTCTTGTCGTAGGGGGACACGACCAGCAGCATCGCGTCGGGGACGGTGAACCCCGAGATCTGCCGCAGCGGCGTCGGAGTCCCGTAGTAGTCGACCATCAGGTGCTCCACCAGTGCCGGGGAGGCTCGGCCGGTCCTCACGGCCGCGAATTCGCTGCGGACGTGGTCGACCGCCTTCGCCATCTTGTCGCGGGCTTCCTCCAGGACCACCTCGACCAGGTCGTCGTCCATCACCGGACAAGCGTACCGATCCGTTCGCCGCTGAGCGCCCGGCGCAGATTGCCCGGCCCCATCAGGTCGAAGACCAAGATGGGCAGCTTGTTGTCCTTGCAGAACGTGATGGCCGTAAGATCCATGACCCGCAGGTCCTTCGCGATGACGTCCATGAAGGAGACCTCGTCGAAGCGGGTCGCCGAGGGATCCTTGCGGGGGTCGGCGCTGTACACCCCGTCCACGCCGCCGTGCGTGCCTTTCAAGAGCAGCTCCGCTTCGATCTCCGCGCTGCGCAGCGCGGCCGAGGTGTCCGTCGTGAAGTACGGGTTGCCCATCCCGGCCGCGAAGATCACCACGCGCCCCTTCTCGAGGTGGCGGATCGCCCGTCGGCGGATGTACGGCTCAGCGACCTCGGCCATGTGCACCGCGGTCAGCACACGAGTGGGCTGGTCCTTGTGCTCGAGCGCGTCCTGCAGCGCGAGCGCGTTGATGACCGTGCCGAGCATGCCCATGGTGTCAGAGGTCGCACGGTCCATCCCCGCGCCCGCACCGGTGGTGCCGCGCCAGATGTTCCCGCCTCCCACCATGACAGCGAGCTGCAGGGGCAGCTCTTGGAGCGCCTCGGCGATCTCGCCGGCGATCCGCTCGACGACAGAGGCATCGATCGTCTCGTCGGAAGCGGACGACGCGAGTGCCTCGCCCGACATCTTGAGGACCAGGCGTCGCGGCTCACCCATGACCAGCGCCTCCGCTATCCCGCAGCCGGGTCCGGCGCGCTCAGGAGCCGATCACCACCTGAGCGAACCGGACGATCTTCGCCGACCCGAGAAGGTCGGAGATGGTGCGCTTCTCGTCGCGTACGTAGGGCTGCTCCACGAGCACCCGCTCCCTGAACCAGCCGTTCATCCTTCCCTCCACCACCTTGGGGAGCGAGGCTTCCGGCTTTCCCTCGTTGCGCGAGATCTGCTCAAGGGTGGCTCGCTCGGCGGCGACCTCGGCTTCGGGAACGTCCTCACGACGCACGTACTCGGGACGGGAGAACGCGATGTGCACCGCCACGTCGTGCGCCAGCTCCTGGGTGCCCCCCTCGAGAAGGACGATCACCGCGTTGACGCCCCTGCCCGACTGCTGGTGGACGTAGCCGTCGAGCACCTGTCCCTCGTTGCTCTCCATGCGGACGACGCGGCCGACGGAGATGTTCTCCTGCAGCGAGGTGCGCAGCTGGTCGATCTCGCCCTTCCGCTCCTCGAGGGCCTGCTCGCCGTTCTCGGCGACGGCGGCCGCCAGCTCGTCGACAAGGGAGACGAAGTCGGGCGACTTCGCCACGAAGTCCGTCTCGCACCGGAGCTCCACGATCGCCGCGCTCGATCCCTGGCGAACGGCTGCGACCGCGCCCTGCGACGCTTCGCGCTCGTCGCGGGCTGCAGCCCTCGCGAGCCCCTTCAGCCGGAGCCATTGCATCGCGTCCTCCATCACGCCGCCGGACTCCTCGAGGGCGCGCTTCGCGTCCAGCATGCCGACGCCGGCGAGCCGGCGAAGCGTCTGGACGTCCTTGGCAGTGAAATCTGGCACTTCTCAGGCCTCCGTGGTGATGGGGGTGGTCTCGGCCGGCTGGGCGGGCTCGATCGCCCCGTCCGACGCCGCGCTGCCAGGCCCGGCGACGGGCTCGGGTGGCGCTTCGCCAGCGGCTGCGGGCTCGGGCGGCGACTCGGCGGGCTCGGGCGGCGACTCGGCGGGCGGCTCGGCAGCGGTGGCGGCCGGCTCGGGCGGCGGCTCGGGGTGCGAGGCGTCGACGATCGCTCTCGGCCGGGGCCGCGGTGGCGCCGGCGGCGAGGTGGGCGCGCCGTCCGACTCGGGCCGGCGAGGAGCCGGGCGGTGCGCGGCGATCCAGCGTCCCTCGGCGACGGCGTCGGCGATCACCCGGCACATGAGTGAGCCCGAGCGGATCGCGTCGTCGTTCCCGGGGATCACGTAGTCGATCACGTCCGGGTCGCAGTTGGTGTCCACCACCGCCACGACGGGCAGCCGCAGCTTGTTCGCCTCGGTGACCGCGATGTGCTCCTTCTTCGTGTCGATCACGAAGATCGCCTCGGGGAGCCGGTCCAGCCCGCTGATCCCACCGAGGTTGCGGCTGAGCTTCTCCAGCTCTCTCACGTGGCGCAGCGCCTCCCGCTTGGGCATCGCGTCGAAGTCGCCCGCGACCTGCATCGCCCTCAGGTCCTGCATCCGCTTCACCCGGCCGGACACGGTCGCGAAGTTGGTGAGCATGCCGCCGAGCCAGCGCTGGTTCACGTACGGCATGCCGCAGGCAGCCGCGTACTCCGCGATCGGCCCCTGGGCCTGCTTCTTCGTGCCCACGAACAGCACGTTGCCGCCGCCTGCGACGAGGTCGCGCACGAAGGCGTAGGCGCTCTCGATCCCCTCCAGCGTCTTGTGGAGATCGATGAGGTAGATCCCGTTGCGCTCGCCGAGGATGTAGCGGCGCATCTTGGGGTTCCACCGGCGGGTCTGGTGCCCGAAGTGGACTCCGGCGCTCAGCAGCTGCCGCATCGTGACGACGGCCATTCGATTCCTCCAGTCGGTTGCACTTCCCCGTGCGCAGCACCCCTCGGGGCGACCGCGGAACGCGCTCGGGTGCGGGATCGGTTTCTCGTACGCTGCCCGCCGGACGGCAGGCACGCAGGAGATTACCCGCTGCGCCGGGTCCCCGGCCACCCGATCAGGCCCGAGGGTGGGACCTCGAGTAGACCTCGACGAGCCGCTCCCTGCTGACGTGGGTGTAGATCTGGGTCGTCCGAAGGCTGGCATGGCCGAGCAGCTCCTGGACCACGCGCAAGTCCGCGCCTCCGTCGAGGAGGTGCGTGGCCATCGAGTGGCGCAACGCGTGCGGATGGGTGGGCACGGGCGAGCGGCGGTCGACGATGCGACGGACGTCTCGGGGACCGAGCCGCAGGCCCCGCCGGTTCAAGAAGACGGCCGCGGGCGGGCTGTCGGGTCCCGCCACGGCCGGACGGCCCTCTTCGAGCCACCGTCGGAGCGCCTCCGTGCAGCGGGCGTGCACCGGCACTCGGCGCTCCTTGGAACCCTTTCCCATGACCGTCACGGTGCGTGCCTCGAGATCCACGCCGGCGAGGTCCAGCCCGCAGAGCTCGGACACGCGAAGTCCGGCCGCGTAGAGGAGCTCGAGGACGGCGTCGTCGCGCAGCGCGTAGGCGACCGAGCGCGCGACCCTCTCCTCGGCGCGCTGCGCTCCCGCGCCTCGAGAGCCGGTCCCTGCACGACCACCGCCGCCGCTTGCACCGCGGCCCTCCAGCATGACGTCCAGCTCACAGGGGGAGAGCACCGCAGGAAGGCGCCCTCCGGTGCCCGGGGAGCCCAGCCGGCGGGAGGGGTCCTCGTCGACGAGCGCCTGGCGGCGGCACCAGCCGAAGTAGTCACGGAGGGAGGCAGCCTTGCGGGCGACGCTCGCGCGCGCATAGCCGCGGGTCGCGAGGTACGCGAGGTAGCGGCGGAGCAGGAGCCGGTCGGCGGCGTCCGGGCTGGAGCGACCCGCTCGCGCGGCCCACTCGCAGAAGGCTTCGACGTCACCCAGGTACGCCCGCCGGGTGGCGCCAGAGCGTCCGAGCAACGAGCTCGCGTAGTCCCCGAGCCGCCAGGCCGGGGCGACCGTCCGGTCAGCGCCCTCCTCCACCTCCCCACGGTATCGCCGAGTCCGGGCTCGACCGGTCCACCTCGGCCGCTCCCAGGCCGTAACCTTGGTGTCATGGCAGGCCGCATCCTGATCGTGGAGGACGACGAGCGCATCCGCTCCTCCATGCGGCTCGCGCTCGAGGGCGAGGGCTACGAAATCGACGAGGCCGCGAACGGGGAGACGGCGCTCGAGCAGTTCTCCGAGCAGCCCGCCGACGTCGCGCTCATCGACCTCATGCTGCCGGGGATGGACGGCTTCGAGTGCTGCCGAGCGCTCCGCCGCCAGAGCGCGGTGCCCATCATCATCGTCACCGCGCGCGCGGACACCCATGACGTGGTCGCAGGGCTCGAGGCGGGGGCCGACGACTACGTGACCAAGCCATTCGTGACCAAGGAGCTCGGAGCTCGCATCCGCGCCCTGCTCCGGCGCGTCCGCCCGGTCGACGAGGAGCCGACCGTGCTCGCGTTCGGTGACCTGGAGCTCCTTCCAGAAGAAGGGGTGCTCCGCCACATTGGCGGCACCGAGGTCCACTGCACGAAGACCGAGTTCCGCCTGCTCTGCGAGCTGGCCTCGAGCCCCAACAAGGTCCTCAGCCGCGAGCAGCTCCTCGACCGGGTGTGGGGTTACGACTACTTCGGCGACGGGCGCCTCGTCGACGTGCACATCCGCCGGCTCCGCACCAAGGTCGAGCCGGACCCCGCACTCCCCCGCCACATCCTCACCGTCCGGGGCATGGGCTACAAGCTTGTGCCCTAAGCCCCGCTCGCCGGCGCGTCCCGCACGACTGTGGACCCGCTTCGGCCTGAGAGCGCGGGTCATGACGATGTTCGCCCTCGGCGCGCTGGTGCTCTCGGCGAGCATGGGGGCCATCAGCTACTTCACGACGCGGCACTTCCTCGTGGGCGACCGGGAGCGCACAGCGATCCACGAGACCTTGCTCAACGCCACATACGTGAGCCAGCACGTCGCGGCAGGGACACCGATCGACCAGACGCTCACAGCGGTCACATCGCGCTCGCACTCGCTCCTCGAAGAGGGGGGTACGTGGTACGGACGGACATTCACCGTGACCCAGAGCTCGGTCCCCGCCTCGCTGCGCTCGATGGTGATCCGCCACCACACTGCAGCCTCGCAGACCTACGTCCTCCACGGCGCGCCGCAGATCGCCGTGGGCGTGCCCATCAAGTCGATCGGCGGCGCCTACTTCGAGATCTTCAACGTCGAAGACCTGGCCCACACCCTTCGAGTCCTCGCGCTCGCGCTCTTCGGCGCGGGCGTCGTGACCACCGTCCTCGGCGCCGCATTCGGCCGTTGGGCGAGCGGCCGGTCGCTGCGGCCCCTCACCGGCGTCTCGCGCGCGGCTGTGGCGATCGCAGGCGGCGACCTCGGGACGCGCCTCGTCTCGACTGCCGGCGACCCGGACCTCGCCGCGCTGACGAGCTCGTTCAACCGGATGGTCGACCAGCTCCAGGAGCGCATCGAGCGCGAGGCGCGCTTCACCTCGGACGTGAGCCACGAGCTCCGCTCGCCGCTCACCACGCTGGGGGCGAGCCTCGAGGTGCTCGAGGTGCAGGCAGGGTCACTCAACGCGCAGGGCCGCCGCGCGCTCGAGCTCCTCACCGCTGACGTGCGCCGGTTCCAGCGGATGGTGGGCGACCTGCTCGAGATCTCGCGGTCGGACACCGGGTCGGCGGACGTCTCGCTCGAGGAGGTGGACCCCGGTGAGCTGGTGCGCCAGGCGGTCGCCGCGGCATATCGCGCGCTGCCGATCGACTCCCCGCCTCCCGTCGTGCAGGTCGATCCAGCGGTGCAGGGCACGCACCTGTGGGTTGACAAGCGACGCTTCGAGCGGGTCATGTCGAACCTCATCGAGAACGCGTCCCTCTACGGCGGAGGGGCGACGTCGGTGCGTGTGGCACCGGGCGGTCCCGGCACCGCCCCGGCGCGCGCGGTGCGGATCTCGGTGGAAGACGCGGGCCCCGGGCTCCCGCCGACCGAACGCACGCGGGTCTTCGAGCGCTTCTACCGCGGCCACGCGGCGTTCAAGCGCGGCGCAGGCACCGGAACTGGCCTGGGGCTCGCCCTCGTGGCAGAGCACGTCCGGGTGCAGGGGGGGAGGGTCTGGGCCGAGGAGGCGGAGGGCGGTGGAGCCCGTTTCACCGTCGAGCTCCCCGGCCAGCTGGCCGAGCCCGACGACGAGGTCGACGAGGCCACGGAGCCCGACGCCGAGCTCGCGTTGCCCGACGCCGAGCTCGCAGGCGGACGAGACGGCAAGCCCGCAGCCGGGGACGGCCCCGCGTGAGGACGCTGCGGCGGGCGGTGGTGCCGCTTGCGGCCCTCGGGGCTGCGGGCCTCCTCCTCGCCGCCTGCGGGATCCCGACCCAGCCCTCGGCGACCCCGGTCTCGGCGCACCAGATCCACCCTCGCAGAACCGTCAGCGAGCCAACGAGCAGCCCGTGCACAAAGAGCGGCTGCACACGGGCTGCCGTCTTCTTCCTGGCGCCGGACGGTCGCCTGCAGCCGGTCGTCCGGGTGGTCCCGTCGCCTCCCAAGACCGCCACGGTCGTCGGGGCCCTCCTCGCAGGGCCTACGACGTCCGAGCGGGCCCACGGCTTCTCCAGCGCCCTCGGCTCCCGGATCCGGCTGTTGTCGAGCGATCAGACAGCCAAGAAGAGGACCGTGACGCTGAACTTCAACGCTGACTTCGGCACACTCGAGGGCGAGCGCTGGATTCTCGGCGTCGCGCAGGTGGTGTCCACGGTGACGTCGATCATGCCGGGCGTCGGGGTGATCTTCGAGATCGCCGGAGCACAAACCGAAGTGCCGCTCGAGACGGGAGCCCTGTGGACGGGGCCGGTCCACGAGGCGCAGTACGCCTCGCTGTTGACAACGACGACGCCGACCACGACGCCCTGACGCCGGCTCGTGGGCCGGGACCCGGGCGCCGAGAGCCGATCAGCCCGCCGCCTCCTCGCGCCAGTGCACGCGGGGGGCGGCGATCCAGAGGTGCTCGAGGTCGTAGAAGGCGCGGATCTCCTCCAAGAAGACGTGCACGACGAAGTCGCCATAGTCCATGAGGACCCACGTCGCGTCACGGAGCCCTTCGACGCTGAGCGGTGCTCGCTCGGCGCGCGCTTTCACCTGGCGCTCGATCTCCTCCACAAGCGTCCGGACCTGGCGCACATTGCGTCCACTCGTCACGACGAATGCGTCCACGACGCCCAGCGCCTCGTCCATGTCGAGCACGACGGTCTCGTTGCCGAGCTTCTCGTCCGCGACGGCAGCCGCGACGAGCGCCGAACCGGGAAGCGTCAACGGGCCATCACCACGACGACGGCGGCGGCGAAGGCGCCGGCGAGGACGGCGAGACCGGCGAGAGCGTACAGACGGCGTACGTGGCGCGCCCTGCGCCTTGCGCCGTGGAGCGCACGGCGGTCCACGGATGCCGGGTGCTCCCCGGGATCGACGGCGGACCTCTCCGGTGTGAGCACCCGAAGTGGGTCCGTGTCCGTGTCCGACGTCCTCATCCGCTCACAGCGTACAGACCGCGAGCGCGAATGCAGCGGACCACCTCGGGCGGCACGAGACCGTCGACCGGCAACCCCCGTTCCAAGCGCTCCCGCACCTCCGAGCTCGAGACGTCGACCATAGCGTCCTCCACGTACACCGACTTCCACCCCGAGGGGCGAAGTGGCGTGCTGTGCGGCCGGGCGACCACGGCCAGGGTCACCATGTTGCGAAGTTCGTCAACCCGCCGCCAGGTGTCGAGCGCCGGGACGAGATCAGCACCGACGATCAGGTAGAGGTCGAGGGTCACCCCGCGGTGGCCGGCGTCGTCGAGGAGCGCGTCGACCGTGTCAGCCGTATAGCTCGGCCCCCCGCGGTCGATCTCGAGCCGGGATGCTTCCGCGCCCGGGATGAGGGGCACCACGGCTTCGACCATGGCGAAGCGGTCCTCCGCGGCGGTGACGGGGCGCAGCGGCACCTTCTGCCAGGGCTCGTTGGCGACGACGAGGAGCAGGCGATCGAGGTCGAGCGTCCGCATCGAGGCTCTCGCTGCCGCGACGTGTCCGCAGTGCGGCGGGTCGAAGGTGCCCCCGAGGAGCCCGACGCGCTCGGCCGCGGACGGCCGGCGTCCCTTCGCCTGCCCGGACGCAGCCTCGGGACGCGTTGGGCTCGGCATCGCGGCAGCGTAGACGACCGCCCCCTGCCCAGGTCGTACGCTGGGCGCATGACCGTCACCGGGTCTCCGGCCCCTCGCAGAGCATGGCGCGCCAGCTCGTGGCGGTCGTGCCCAGCAGCCCAGCAGCCCGACTGGCCCGACGCCGAGGCCCTGAAGGAGGCGGAGGCGACCCTGGCGGGACTTCCGCCGCTGGTCATCGCGAGCGAAGCACGTCATCTCACCGCCGCGCTCGCGGACGTGTCCGAGGGGAAGGCGTTCCTTCTTCAGGCCGGCGACTGTGCCGAGTCGTTCCGTGAGTTCAGCGCCGACGCGATCAGGGACAAGCTCAAGGTGATGCTGCAGATGGCGGTGACGCTCACCTACGCCGCCGGGGTCCCCGTCGTAAAGGTCGGGCGGATCGCCGGACAGTTCGCGAAGCCTCGCACGTCCCCGGTCGAGCGCATCGGCGGGATCGAGCTCGAGGCCTTCCGGGGGCACATGGTCAACGACGAGGCGTTCGACCCCATAGCCCGGCGTCCCGACGCGGGCCGGCTCGTGGCTGCCTACCACCAGGCGGCCGCAACCCTCAACCTCTTGCGTGCGTTCACCAAGGGCGGTTTCGCCGACCTCTCCCACGTGCATCGCTGGAACCAGCAGTTCGTCGCATCCTCGAACGAGGGGCGCCGCTACGAGCAGATCGCGACCGAGATCGACCGCGCGCTGCGCTTCATGGCAGCCTGCGGGATCGACCTCGCGGCGGAAGAGGGCCTCCACGAGACCGACTTTTGGACCAGTCATGAAGCGCTCGTCCTGCACTACGAAGAAGCGCTGACCCGCCAAGACTCGCTCACCGGCGACTGGGTCGACACGTCGGGGCACTTCCTGTGGGTCGGCGAGCGCACGCGCCAGCTGGACGGCGCCCACGTGGAGTTCCTTTCGGGCGTGATCAACCCGATCGGGGTGAAGCTCGGCCCGACCGTCACTCCCGACGAGGTGCGCCGGCTCTGCGAGCGCCTGGACCCCGACCGAACCCCCGGACGGCTGACGCTCATCACGCGGATGGGCGCCGACAGGGTCGCCGACACGTTCCCCCCGTTGATCGAGGCGGTGCGTGACGCCGGCCATCCCGTCGTCTGGGTCTGCGACCCGATGCACGGCAATACCCTTTCGAGCGAAAACGGTCGCAAGACCAGGCGCTTCGACGACATCGTCGAAGAGATCCGCCAATGGTTCGCCGTTCACCGGTCGCTTCGGACCTGGCCGGGAGGGGTCCACGTTGAGCTCACCGGCGACGACGTGACCGAGTGCCTCGGCGGCGCCGAAGCGATCGCCGAGAACGATCTCGCGCAGCGCTACACGACGATGTGCGATCCTCGGCTGAACGCGCGCCAGTCGCTCGACCTTGCCTTCGACGTCGCGGAGCTGCTGCGGTCCTGACGCGCCCGAGGCCGTCCGGCGCGCCGAGCGCGCTCTGGGCGCCGGACCGCGCAAGAAAAGTGCCTGTATGTGCACGCATTTTGGCTATTTTCTTGCTTTCGGTTCGCGCGTCATTACAATTCGCCCGGGATGGGACCCGTGGGCCGACTACCGCTTTCCCGCGTTCTGCGTCGGGCGTGCCTGGCCCGCCGCCGGCGCTGCGTCGCGGCTGCCCTGACGGTGGGCTTGGCGGGCCTCTTCTCCTGGTCCTTGTCGTGGTCCAGCCTCCCCCAAGCCGGCGCGTCCGGGCTCGGTGGGACAACGTCCGCCGGAGGCCTGTCGGCAGGGTCGTCGGAGAGCCTGTCCACGAGCGCGACCTCCAGCACACCTGGCCCAACGGGCACACAGACGAACGCGCCCGCGCCGTCGGGCACACCGACGAACGCGCCCGCGCCGTCGGGCACACCGAAGACAGCGCCCTCAGGGAGCACGATCCCAGTCCAGGACACCTCCTACTGGCTGGACGCATCGACAGGGGCGGTCTACGGCTTCGGCGGGGCACCCGACTACGGCTCGATGGCCGGTCACCGGCTCGACAAGCCCATCGTGGGCATGGCGGCCATGCCCACAGGCCGGGGGTACTGGGAGGTGGCGAGCGACGGCGGGGTCTTCACCTTCGGCAACGCCAGGTTCTACGGCTCTGAAGGCGCCGCGAGGCTCGACAAGCCCATCGTCGGGATGGCCGCGACCCCCACAGGCCGCGGCTACTGGCTGGTCGCCGCGGACGGCGGGATCTTCACCTTCGGGGCGGCCCGCTTCTACGGCTCGACGGGGGGCGAGCACCTCGTCGCACCGGTCGTGGGCATGGCCCCGACCCACACAGGCGACGGGTACTGGCTGGTCGCCGCGGACGGCGGGATCTTCACCTTCGGGGCGGCCCGCTTCTACGGCTCCATAGGCGGCCACGTCCTCGCGCAGCCGGTCACCGGGATGACGCCGATGCCGACAGGCTCGGGCTACTGGCTGGTGGCCACCGACGGGGGCGTCTTCACCTTCGGCGGCGCCGCCGGACGCTTCTACGGCTCGCTCGGCGGTCAGCACGTGCGCCAGACAGTGGTCGGCATCGCCTCGCTCTACGACGGCGAGGGCTACTGGCTCGCAGGCCAGTGGGGGGCCGTGACCGCCTTCGGCGCGGCCGTCTACTGGGGGTCGACCCCAGAGCACATCCCCAGCGCCATCGTCGGCATCGCGACGGCGCTCGGCGACGGCGACCCCGGGCCGCCTTCGTTCCAGCCCGGCAGCTACGGCTACGACGTGTCCGGCTACCAGTGCGGCGCGTTCCCTCCCGCCCCGCACCAGATCGGCGTGGTCGAGGTGGCCGGCTGGTCCTACGGCGCGGTCAACCCGTGCCTCGCCCAGGAGGCGACATGGGCGGCCGGCGGGCTGAACCTCTACACGTTCCTCTCCTACGGGACGTCCCCCACACCTGAGCCCGGGTGCGCAGGCAACGCCACAGCACCCACACAGGCCGCCTGCAACTTCGGCTACGGCGCCGCGCTCGCGTCGTACCAGGAGGCGCAGGCGGTCATCGGCACACGAGTGGACGTGCCGTGGTGGCTCGACGTCGAGCAGATCGGCTTCGCCTCGAGCCCGTCGACCTCGGCGGCCCGCTCGGTTGTGGTGGGCGCGTTCGACGCGCTGCACTACGCCGAGAGCATCAACACAGTGGGCTTCTACTTCTCGCTCGCCCACTGGAACGACATCGTGGGGACGTACAACCCGTCGGGACCGCTGTTCCCGGCGTGGTGGACAGGCCCGACACCGGCCTTCAAGTGCGCCAACGCGCGCACGACGGCCCTGTCCTTCCACGACTCCCTGCCGTCGGGCCCCATCCAGCTCCTGCAGTACACCGACAGCGTCAACGGGCAGCCGTTCGACGGGGACTACGCCTGCTGAAGGCTCTTCGTCCTCGATCCCGGAAGGCCGGCGGAGGGCGGGCGGGCGCGTCTCGAGCGGGCCGGCGCGCGCGTCTCCGGCTCGCCGCGCGACCGGCTTCTTGTCAGGTCAGCTCTGCGACGAACCGCTCCAGCTGCCGAAGGGTGCGGCACTCGACGACCGCGTCACAGTGGACCGCGTACTCGTCGACGATCGAGTCCCCCGACCCCCAGTACTCCCGCGGCTCGGGATTGAGCCAGTACACGTGGCGCGCCTGGCGCTGGAGCTCCTGGAGCACCCACGCTCCAGAGGCGTGGTAGTTGTTGCGCGCGTCGCCGAGCACGAGGACGGTGGCTCGTGAGGTCACCTCGTCGCCCCACCTCCGGTCAAACTCGCCGAACGCGTGCCCGTAGTCGGAATGCCCGTCGAGCCAGACGACGTCGGCCTCGGTCGTGATGCGCCGCACTGCCGCAGCGGGATCGTCGGCGTGCTCGAAGACGTGGGTCACCTCGTCGATCCCGTCGACGAACACGAAGCTGCGCACCTTGGAGAACTGCGTGCTGATCGCATAGACGAGCTCCAGCGTGAAGCGCGCGAAGGAGGCGACGGACCCCGAGATGTCGGCGATCACGAAGATCTCCGGCTTCGAGGGCCTCGGATGGCGGAACCGCAATTCGACCGGCACGCCGCCGGTCGAGAGCGACCGCCGCATCGTCGCCCGGAAGTCGAGCGGACCCCTGCGGCGGTGGCGGCGCTTCCGACCGAGCCGGACCGCGAGCTTCCTCGACAGCGGGTGGAGCGCCCTGTGGAGCGAGGCAAGCTCCTCGCGGTTGGCGTGCATCACGTCGATGTCCTCGGGCAGGGCCCGGCGGACCGACCGTGCCAGCGCCGCCGCGCCGCGGTCGAGCACCAGCCGGCGCCGGATCTCGGCTTCGATGGCCTTGCGCAAGGCGGCGATGCGCGCCCGGTACTCGTCGGCGAGGAGCCGCTCTTCGAGCGCGGTCAGCTGCTCGTCGGCGCGTGCCTCTGCGAGGAGCCGCTCCAAGAGACCCTCGAGATCGAGATGGCGCAGGGTGCGGTACAGGTAGTAGGTGCCGCCGACGGGCCGGCCGGGCTCGATGGCGGCGAAGCGGTCGACCGCATGGCGCGCCAGCGCGCCCGCGAGGGCTTGATCGCCCTGCTGCATCGCCCTCATGAGCAGCGCCGCGAGCTCCGTCGGGCTCATGGCCTCGGTCGCGCCGCCGCTCGCCGTCCCCAGAGGCCCGGCCCGGCGGGCGTCCGCCGGCGAGCGCGCCGGGGCCGGCACGTCGTCACCGCCCTCCTGGGAGCCTTCCCCCCCCGCCGGCACGCGCGGCGAGAAGTAGACCTCGAAGGCGGTCTCGAAGGCGGGCCAGTGGGCGGCCGACTTCACCAGCGTCGCGCCGAGGACGACCTTGAGCGCCCCGCGGTCTTCCAGGGGCACGACGTGCACGGCCGCCGCGGCGTCGAGGTGCTCGGTCGTCGACACGGGCAGCCCGGCGGACCGCAGCTCGTCGACGAAGCCCGAGAGGAGCTCAAGCACCGGTCGTCTCGCCCACGAGCGACCCCGGCGAGCGCGAGCTCACACGTCGGCGGCGAGGAGCTCCTTCGCCGCGCGCTCGATGTCCTGACGGTACTTGAGCAGGACGTGCAGGGTGTCCGTGGCGCTCGCCGCGTCGACCGACTCGATCCCCAGGACGACGAGCGTGCGTGCCCAGTCGAGGGTCTCGGCGACCGAGGGCGGCTTGCGCAGCTCGAGGGAGCGGAGCGACCGGACGATCCGCGCCACCTGGTCCGAGAGCTCCTCGCTGATCCCAGGCACCCGGCGCAACACGATCTCCCGCTCCCGGGTCAGCTCCGGATAATCCACATGCAGATAAAGGCAGCGCCGCTTGAGGGCCTCGGAGAGCTCCCGCGTGTTGTTGGACGTGAGGAAGACCATCGGCACCTGGCGGGCACGCACCGTCCCGAGCTCGGGGATCGACACCTGGTACTCGGAGAGCACCTCGAGGAGGAGCGCCTCGGTCTCGAGCTCGACGCGGTCGATCTCGTCGACGAGGAGCACCACCGGGTCCTCGCTGCGGATCGCCTCGAGCAGCGGGCGCGTGAGCAGGAACGCCTCGGAGAAGATGTCGGCCTCGAGGTCCGCCCAGGTGGACGCCGACTGCTCCGCCTGGATCCTGAGCAGCTGCTTTCGGTAGTTCCACTCGTACAGCGCCTTCGCCTCGTCGAGCCCCTCGTAGCACTGGAGCCGGATGAGGCGTCGCCCGGCCATCTCGGCAACCGACTTGGCCAGCTGGGTCTTGCCGGTCCCTGCAGGACCCTCGACCAGGACGGGCTTCTCGAGGCGGCCGGCGAGGTAGACGACCCCGGCGATGCGCTCGTCGGCGACGTAGCCCACCCGGCCGAGCCCCGCACGCACCTCGTCGATCGAGCCGAGCCCGGCGCGCTCGGGACTGGGCCGCCGGGTCACCGCCGCACCTGGCCCTCTCCCCGCACGACCCACTTCACGCAGGTCAGCTCCTTCGGCCCCATGGGACCGCGCGCGTGCAGCTTCTGGGTGGAGATGCCCACCTCTGCACCGAGGCCCAGCTCCCCCCCGTCGACGAAGCGGGTGGAGGCGTTGACGAGGACCGCCGCCGCGTCGACCTCACGGACGAACCGGTCGGCACGAGAAAGGTCGCGCGTGACGATCGCCTCCGAGTGGCCCGAGCCGAAGCGCGAGATGTGGTCGATCGCGGCGTCGAGGTCGTCGACCACCGCGACGGCGAGCTTCATCGCGAGGAACTCCGTGGCGAAGTCCTCGTCGGTCGCCGGCGCGGCCGCCAGGAGGTGTGCACGTGCCCGCTCGTCGGCGACGAGCTCCACCTCGGCGAGCGAGGTGGAGAGCCGGCCGAGCAGCGCCGGCGCGACCTCGGCGTGGACGAGCAGCGTCTCCATCGCGTTGCACACGCCCGGCCGCTGGGTCTTCGCGTTGACCACGATGCGCTCCGCCATGTCGAGGTCGGCCGACTCGTCCACGTAGACGTGGCAGTTGCCGTCCCCGTCGAGGATGTAGGGCACGGTGGCGTGCTCGACCAGCGACGTGATCAGCGCCTTGCCGCCGCGCGGGACGAGGCAGTCGACGAGGCCCCGCAGCCGCATGAAGGCGACCGCGGTCTCGTGGCTCGTGTCCTCCACGAGAGCGGCGGCGTCCTCGGGGAGGCCGGCCTTCGAGAGCGCTCTCCGCAGGACCGCTGCCACCGCTCGGTTGGACTCGAGCGCCGACGACGAGCCGCGGAGCAGCACGGCGTTCCCCGCCTTGAGGCAGATCCCCGCCGCGTCGCTCGTCACGTTGGGCCGGTTCTCGTAGATCACGCCCACGACACCGAGCGGCACGCGGATCCGCTCGACCCGCAGCCCGTTGGGGCGGACCCACCCGTCCACCACCTCGCCGACGGGGTCGGGCAGCGCAGCGACGGCCCGCAGCCCTTCGGCCATCTGCTCCACGCGGCGCTCGGTGAGCGCCAGCCGGTCCAGCGCGGTCGCGTCCAGCCCCTCGCGCTCGGCGTGCCCGAGGTCCTTGCGGTTGGCCTCGAGCACCGCGGCACTGTCGCCCACGAGCAGGTCGGCCGCAGCACGCAGCGCGTCGTCGCGGACGGCCGACGAGGCTCGACCGACCTCTCGCGACGCGGCCCGCACCCGGTGCGCGAGGCCCTCGAGGTCGGACGTCGACATCGCCCCAGCCTACCGGCGACCCGGTGGCGATCCCTGCTCGGGTCAGGCCAGGAGGATCACGAGGTCGTCGCGGTGGACCGCGACCGGCGAGAGCTCGTCGGGCAGCTCCTCGCTCCGCCGACCGACCCACTCCGGCGCGCGATCCGACGCGTAGCGCACGAGGCCCTTGGCGAACACCGCGCCGTCGGTGCCCGCGATCTCCACCGCGTCGTCGGGGTCGAAGTCTCCACGGCACTCGACCACGCCTGCAGGGAGCAGCGAGCGGCCTCGCTCGACGAGCGCCCGGCGGGCCCCGTCGTCGACGACGAGCAGTCCCGAGGCGCCCAACGCGAAGGCGATCCACAGCTTGCGCGCCGGCATCCGCTCGCTGCCCGCCCTGCACACGGTCCCCACCCCCGGCACCCCGCCGAGCACGTCGGTGAGCACGCCCGGGCGGCGCCCGTCGGCGATGACCGTCGTGATCCCCGAGCGGCTCGCCATGCGCGCGGCTGCGAGCTTGGAGGCCATCCCGCCACTCCCGACGGTCCCGGGACCCCCCGCCAGCTCCATGAGGTGCTGGTCGACCTCCACCACCTCCTCGATGAGCGAGCCGGCGCCGAGCCGGGGATCCGCGCTGAGGAGGCCGGGGGTGTCCGTGAGCAGCACGAGCAGGTCCGCACGCACGAGATGCGCGACCAGTGCGGCGAGCCGGTCGTTGTCACCGAAGCGGATCTCCTCGTCGGCGACCGCGTCGTTCTCGTTGACCACCGGCACGACGCCCAGCTTCCAGAGATGCTCCAGGGTCGCGCGGGCGTGCAAGTACTGGCGCCGGTGGCCGAAGTCGAGCGGCGCAAGCAGGACCTGGCCCACGAGCAGCCCGTGCGCGCCGAGGGCGTCCTGCCATGCCCGCATGAGCCGCTGCTGGCCCACCGCGGACAGCGCCTGGAGGACGGCGGGATCCGAAGGCCGTCCCCCCGACCTCCCCAGCGCTGCCCACCCGCACACGATGGCCCCCGAGGACACGACCGCGACGTGGCGATCGGCGCGTACGAGCGCAGCAACCTGTGTGCAGAGCGCTCCCACCGCTTCAGCGTCGACCTCGCCGCCCGGGGTCGTGACCGTGGACGACCCGACCTTCACGACGACCGCACCCGCCGTTCCCGCCATAGGCCAACGAGGGTAGCGGAGGCCCTCGGGGCACAGCCCGACCCGGCGCACGACCCGAAGTCAGCGCCTCCCGCCGCGGCCTGGGGGGCGCCGCCCTCGGGGGCGGCGCGCGTCGTGCTCGGCGGGCGCTACCGCTTGGTCCCGGAACCACGCGAAGGAGAGGACCCCGACCGACACCTCGTCGCCATCGCGCGCACCTGCGCGGGCGAGCGCCCGGTCGACGCCCAGTCGCTGGAGCCGACGCACCGCCTCGGCGAGCGCGGCGTCGTCGGTGAGGTCCGACAGGCTCACGGCGCGTCGGGCGTCACGTCCCTCGACGCGCCAGGCGTGAGGACCCAGGCGCTCGACCACGACGCCGTCGGGCACCGGGCGATGGACGACCACCGTCCCGGCGGTCGGCACTTCCGCCTCGGGCTCCTCGCCGCCGGCCGCGGTGCCGGCCCCGCTCGTCTCGAGGAAGAGGGCGCCTGTCTCATGGGGCGCGCTGTGCTGCGCCCTCCGGGAGCCGACGACGAGCGCTGCCATGCGCTGCACAAGCTCTCCGACCCCCTCGCCCGTCACGGCCGAGATCACGAGATCGAACAGCGGCTCACCGCAGTCGTCGGGCCCTGCGGCGTCGGGCTCTCCGGCGTCGGGCCCTGCGGCATCAGGCCCTGCGGCATCAGGCCCTGCGGCGTCGGGACCTGCGGCATCGGGCCCTGCCGCGTCGGCCTTCGAACCCACCACCAGGCGCGGCCGAGCGAGGAGCGCCGGCTCGTAGCGCCCGAGCTCCGCGAGCAGCACGGCGAGCTGCGTGGCGGCGGGCGCCGCGGCCGTCGGTGCCATGTCCACGAGCACGACGAGCACCCGCGCGCGCTCGACGTGGCGGAGGAACCGGTGCCCGAGCCCTCTCCCCTCTGCCGCGCCCTCGACGAGGCCCGGGACGTCGGCGACCACGAGCTCGGTCTCGTCGCCCCCGCTGCCCACCCGCACGACGCCGAGATGTGGCTGGAGCGTCGTGAAGGGGTAGTCCGCGATCTTCGGACGTGCCGACGAGATCGCGGCGATGAGCGTCGACTTGCCCGCATTGGGAAACCCGACCAACGCGACGTCGGCAGTGAGCTTCAGCTCCAGGTCGAGCCAGCGCTCCTCGCCGTGCTCCCCCTGCTCGGCGAACGCCGGGGCCCGACGCCCATTGGAGAGGAAGCTGGCGTTGCCACGACCTCCCCTGCCGCCGGCGGCCGCGAGCCAGCGGTCCCCGGGGACCGAGAGGTCGCGGAGGGCAGCACCGTCGCGGTCGCGCACCACCGTGCCCACCGGAACCGCCACCTCCAGGTCCGCGCCGCGCTGTCCGTGTCGGCGTCTGCCCGCCCCGTGCGCCCCGTCGCCGGCGCGGCGGAACGGATGGTCCTTGAAGCCGAAAAGCGAGGCCTGATTGGGATCGGCGACGAGCCAGACGTCGCCGCCGCGGCCGCCGTCGCCGCCGTCGGGCCCGCCACGCGCGACATGCGCCTCGCGCCGGAAGGAGACGGCGCCCGCGCCGCCGTCCCCCGCCCTGGCGTGCAGCTGCGCCTCGTCGACGAACCCTGACACGCTCGTGGATCCTACGGCCACGTTCCTCGTGAAGGGCCGAGGGCGCGACCGACCCTCAGCCCCCTGAGAGACGGCGCGCTCTCGCGGCCACCTCCCTGCGAGCGCCCGCCTCGTCGACGCTGCGGCACTCGCCCCCTTCGACCAGCCGGCGGCCCCCGACCCAGACGTCGGTGATCAGGCGGCTCGACGCCGCCCAGACGAGGAGCGTCAGGATGTCGGCGTCGCTGTCGGCGGGGACGAACGCGGCGTCGTCGAGCTCGACGCGGACGAAGTCGGCGAGCCTGCCCGGCTCGAGCGAGCCGCAGTCGAGCCCGAGCGCGGCACCGCCGCCGCGCGAGGCGAGCGACAACGCGTCGAGGGTCCCGAGCGCCGACGCGTCACACGCGACAGCACGGGCGAGGAGCGGCGCGAGCCTGAGCTCCTCCCAAAGATCGAGATTGTCGTTGGACGCCGGCCCGTCGGTGCCGAGCCCCACCCGGATCCCCCGCGCCAGCATGGCGCCGACCTTGGCCACGCCGCTCCCGAGCTTCGCGTTGCTCTGCGGGCAGTGGGCGACGGCGACGTCGTGCTGGGCGAAGAGGTCCATCTCCTCCTCGTCCAGCCACACAGCGTGCGCGGCGAGCACCCGGCAGTCGAGCAGCCCCGCGCGCGCCAGCGCCTCGGGCGCTCCGCATCCCTGCCGCGCGCGGACGGCTGCGTCCTCGGCCCGGGTCTCCGACACGTGCACGTGGACGAGCGCGTCAAGCTCCCTCGCGGCCCCTGCGACGGCATGGAGCGCCTCGGGGGGAAGGGTGTAGGCGGAGTGGGGCCCGAGCCCCACGGTGAGACGGCCCTGGTGCCCGTCGAGCTGCGCGTGCAGCTCGACGGCATCCTCGAGGAAGTGCCGCCACACGCTCTGACGACCGGCGCCCGGCACGTCGAGGATGCCGGGCGTGACGACGCAGCGGATCCCGGCATCGAGCGCCGCCTCGGCGACCGCCCGCGGGTGCAGGTAGAGCTCGCAGGTGGTCGTCACTCCGGCCCGAAGGAGCTCGGCGCAGCCGAGCTGCATCCCCCACCACACGTCGTCGGGGGCCAAGCGCGCCTCGCGGGGCCAGACGGCCTCGGCGAGCCAGCGCTCGAGCGGCAGGCCGTCTCCCACCCCTCGAAGCAGCGTCATGGGAGAGTGGCCGTGCGTGTTCACGAGCCCCGGCATGAGGAGCCCCCCCACGCGCCGCACGGCGGAGATCCTCGCTCGCGGCGCGTCCGCCGCCGCGCCGACCCAGGCGACACGGTCCCCGGTGACGTCGAGCGCGCCGGGACGGTGGATGCTGCACTGCGCGTCCATGGTGACCACGCAGTCGGCGAGGTAGCGCACCACGGCGGGCGGGCCGTCCGGAGGGTCCGCCGCGCGCAGGGCTTCACCCGGCAGCGTCACACGCGCCGGCGGAGGGTGACGTAGAGGCGGCGCGAGAGATCGGCACCGATCGCGACGGACGTTGCCTGCGTCGCGAGCATCAAGGTGCCGTCCGGCGCGCGAGAGACGACGGTGGCGTCGCTCCCTGGGACGAACCGGTGCTCATCGAGGTAGATGAGGGCGTCGGTGTCCATCTCCACCTCCTCGCTGATGCGGGCGAGACAGACCCGGTCACCTTCGACGACCTCCGCGAGCGGACGTTGGGCGCCGAGCGGCTGAGGCGTCCTCGAGCCGGGGATCGGATTGCCGTGGGGGCACGTCGGGGGGTCACCGAGCAGCTGGACGAGCCGAGCCTCGACGTCGTCGGAGATCACGTGCTCCCACCGGCCGGCCTCCCGGTGGACCTTGTGCCACTCGAGGCCGATCACGTCGGCGAGCAGACGCTCGGCGAGGCGGTGCTTGCGCACCACCTTCTCCGCCAGTTGCGAGCCCGTCTGGGTGAGCTCGACAACACGGCCGTCCCTGCGGACGTACCCGTCCTCGGCAAGACGGTCGAGCATCTCGGAGACCGAGGGCGCGGAGCGACCGAGGCGCTCGGCGATGCGTGCCTGGATCGGAAGCGTGCCTTCTTCCTTCAAGGAGTGGATCGTCTGGAGGTACTCCTCGACGGGAGGGTGGTAGCCGTCGTCTGTCACCGAGTGCGCCACTCTCGCCGAGCCTATCCATCAGGGTGCCCCGAGGGCCGGCGGCGTCCTGCGTCAGAAGGCGGCCGCTGCTCGGGAGCCCGGCCAGAGGCAAGCGACGGCACCTCGTAGCATGACGCCCGTGCCCACGACGAGCCCGGGGGCAGCCGGCGCGAACCCCTTCGACCAGGCGCGCATCGCCGCCCGTGAGCTCGCGCGCTTGACGGGCGCACCACGTCACGACGTCCTCATCGTGCTCGGCACGGACCTCTCAGCGGTTGCAGGGCCGCTCGGTGCGACAGGGCCGCCGGTCGACCTCACCTCGCTGCCGTGGTTCGCCCGCCTCACCGGCCCCGGGCACCGGCCCGAAGCGTGGTCCGTCGACGTCGAGGGGAGACGCGCCCTCGTCGTCTCCGGCCGCCTCCACCTCTACGAGGGACGGAGCCCGGCGGAGGTCGTCCACCTCGTCCGCACGGCGATCGCAGCGGGAGTCGAGGTCGTCGTCCTCACCTGCAGCGCGGGTGCCGTCAATCCCGGGCTCTCCTTGGGAGAGGTGGTCTCGATCCGCGACCATCTGAACTTGACCGGCACGTCCCCGCTCGTCGGGATGCCGACCGAGATGCCCGGGGTCTCCCGCCACGTCAACATGACGGACGCCTGGTCGGGCCGCCTTCGGGCGCTCGCCCGCGCCGTCGCGCCGCTCGAAGAAGGCGTGTACGCGCACATGACCGGGCCGCAGTTCGAGACCCCCGCCGAGGCTCGGATGCTCGCGGTCCTCGGTGCCGATCTCGTCGGGATGTCGACGGTGCCCGAGGCAATCGCGGCGCGCCACCTCGGAGCAGAGGTGCTCGGGCTCGCCGTCGTCACCAGCGCCGTGGCTGCGGGCCGACTCGCCGTGGACGACGTCGCGCGCGTGGCGGACGAGGCGGTGCCGGTCGTGGCGAAGACGGTGACCGGCGTCCTTCGGGGGCTGGACGACCCAGGCGGGCCGCAGCCGCAGGCGAGGCCCGAGCCGCAGGCGAGGCCCGAGCCGCAGGCGAGGCCCGAGCCGCCGGCGAGTCCTCGCCAGGGCTGACGAGGGACTGACGGGCTTGACTGCTAACCAGGGACGACGTCGACGAGCTTGCGGTTCTTGCGGGTGCCGAACTTCACGACCCCGTCAGCCGTCGCGAACAGCGTGTCGTCGCTGCCCCGGCCCACGTTCACTCCCGGGTGGAACCGCGTGCCGCGCTGGCGAACGATGATGGCTCCCGCTCGGACGCTCGTGCCGGCGAAGACCTTCACCCCCAGACGCTGCGCGTTCGAGTCACGGCCATTGCGGGTGGACCCGCCGCCCTTGGTCTTCGACATCGTTCCTCCTCGTCGCCCGCTCGACCCTCGTCGCCCGCTCGACCGTCAGCGTGCCGTGATCGAGACGATCTCGACCGTCGAGTACCGCTGGCGGTGGCCCCATCGGCGGCGCTGGTTGGTCTTCGACTTGTAGGTCATCGCGTCGATCTTCAAACCGAGCTCCTCGCCCACCACCCGGCCGGTCACCGCGACCCCGGCCAGCTCGTCGGCGGTGGCTCGAACCTGGCCGCCCTCTTCGACCAGGAGCAGGGGCTCGAGCGCCACCTCGGCCCCGACAGGCTGGCCAAGGCGCTCCACTCGGACGCGCTGCCCCTCGGCGACGCGCTCCTGCTTGCCTCCGCTACGGATCACGGCGTACATGGGAGCGGAAGCTTATCGCAGCCGGCTCAGCGCACCGACGCATCCAAGACGATCCCCCGCCCGTGGCACACCTCGCACTCGGTGGAGAGCGACTCGATCAGCCCCTCGGAGATGCGCTTTCGGGTCATCTCGACGAGGCCCAGCTCTGAGATGTCGAACACCTGGGTCCTCGTCTTGTCCCGGGCTAGGGCCGCCCGGAGCGCCGCCGCGACCTTGTCCCGGTTCTCCTTCAGCTCCATGTCGATGAAGTCGATGACGATGATCCCGCCGATGTCCCGGAGCCGGAGCTGGCGCGCGACTTCCTCGGCAGCTTCGAGGTTGTTGCGGAAGACCGTTTCTTCGAGGTTGCTCTTCCCGACGTTCTTGCCGGTGTTGACGTCGATGACCGTGAGCGCCTCGGTGCGCTCGATGATGAGCGACCCTCCCGAGGGCAGCCACACCTTGCGGTCGAGCGCCTTGTGCAGCTGCTCATGGACGTGGTAGCGGTCGAAGAGCGGCTGGCCCTCCGCTGCAGGATCGTAGAGCTCGACCCGGTCCGCGAGGTCGGGGCTCATCTGCTCGACGTAGCTGCGTACCTCGTCGAAGAGGTCGGGATCGTCGATGATCACCCCGCGGTACTCGCTGTTCAGCTCCTCGCGCAGGATCCGGACCGCCAATTCGGGCTCCCGGTAGAGGAGGCCGGGACCGGTCATCCGTTGGGCCGTCCGCTCGATGCTCTCCCACTGCTGGAGCAGCCCCTGCACGTCCCTGCGCAGCTCGTCCTGTGTGGCCCCCTCGGCCGCAGTGCGCACGATCAGGCCGTGACCCTGCGGGCGCAAGGCGTCCACGATCCTGCGCAGACGCCGCCGCTCGTTGTCGCCGAGCCGCTTGGAGATCCCCACCGCCTCGCTGTTGGGGACGAACACTGCGAAGCGACCCGGGATGGACACCTCCTGGGTCAGCCTGGCGCCCTTGGCGCCGATCGGGTTCTTCGTCACCTGGCACAGGATCAGCTGGCCAGGCCGAAGCACGTCCTCGATGCGCGGCTCGGGACCGCGTGCGCCGGCGTCGACGTCGTCGGTGTCGTAGCGGACGTCGCCCCGGTACAAGACGGCGTTCTTCGGGATGCCGATGTCGACGAAGGCGGCCTCCATGCCGGGGAGGACGTTCTGCACCCTCCCCACGTAGATGTTCCCGTCGATCTGGGTGGTCTCGTCCTGGGCGCGCGACACGAAGTGCTGGACGAGGGACCGTCCCTCGAGGACCGCGATCTGGGAGAGGCCGGGCTGGAAATGGACGCAGATCAGGTACCGCCCGGTCGAGCGTGCCTTGCGGTCACGACCGGCACGCCGCCTGCGGCGGCGCGAGGGCTCGGCCCCGGCTCCAGCACTCCCGGCTTCGGCACTCCCGGCTTCGGCTGCGGCGGCTCCGGCGCTCCCGGCTCCGGCTGCGGCTCCAACTCCGGCACCGGCACCGGCTCCGGCTCCGGCACCGGCTCCGGCGACGCCTACGCGAGCAAGCCCGTTGCCGCCGGGCCTGGCCACGAGGTCCGGGGGCAACGGCGGCGAGGGACGGCGCGAGCCTGCCGTCGGGGATGCGACGAGCGGGCGCGTGGGAGGGGCCGGCCTCGTGTCCCCGATCCGCGGCCTGGTCCCAAGGGTCCCTGCGTCCGGGCGCGTCCTCTCGTCGGCGTGGTCGGACCCGTCACCCTTCCCGCGCGTCGTCTCCCGCCGCGAGGCATCCGCCGCCGGCGTCGCCTCCTCCGGCGGAGGGCCGGTGGCGGCCCGTCCGTTCTCCAGCTCTTCCATGAGGGAGATCCCTCCTTCGACAAGTCATGACGCCCGCCCTCGGGCGTGCGCGGCGACGGCACCGGCCTCGCGGCCCCCAACGGCCAGCGGTTCCATCCGAATCCCGTCGCGCTCGATCCATTGATGCGTCCGGCGAGCCCGTGAGAGCGCCACGCCGGGTCCGAGTACTTCCAACAGCTCGCTCGGCCGGACGCCACGCGGGCTGGTGGCGAGCTCGGCGTCGAGCCACTGACCCCCCGGATGCGTCGGCTCATGACGGCCGTCACCGGCACGGGGCTCGACGCTCAGGGCCAGTACTGCGGGGCGCAGGTCGTCGAGGGCGGAACGTCCCTTGCGCTCCCGTTCGATGAGGGCAGTCGGCGCAGCGAGCAGCCGCTCGACACGCGACACCAGCTCCTCTGCTGCCAAACCGAGCACCTCCAGCTTCCAGCTGCACGATGATACCTCCTGCTGGAGCGACCCCCGCCCCGATCGGAGCGCCGCGACCACCTGGACGTCGACGCCCTCGGGGAGGAGCCGTGAGAGATGCGCGGAGAGGGCGTCGGACGACCGAGCGACGACAGAGGGTTCTCCCAGGTCGCCGGCACTCCAGCCGAACTGGTCACCGGCGCCCGGGAGGAGCGAGACGTCGAGGTACTCGGCGAGGGACTCCGCCCCGGTCGCCAGGGCGTGGCCGAAGCTGAGGAGGGGCCTCGGCGAGAACCCTCCTGACCACGCGACCGGCAACCCGCTGCGGCGAAGGGCTCGCTCCCACATTCGCACGACGTCGCGATGGCTCGTGAAGCGGACCTTGCCGATCTTTGAGTAGCGGACCCGCAGGCGCTGCGCGGGGACCGACGCAGGGTCGTTCACGGTGTCAGCGCCGGACGCCGCCCAGGTGGACCGGAATGCGCCCGCCCTGGTCGAGATCCTGGCAAGTTCCCTGGCTCCCTCCCGCAGGAGGACGCGGCGACGCGACGACGTGCTCCAGCCCGAAGCCGGTGCAGGCGCCGCAGTCGTAGCACGGCGTCCAGCGGCAGTCCTCCAACGTCCCGCCCGACAGCGCCTCCTGCCAGTCGTCCCACAGGAAGTCCGGATGCAGCCCGGCAGACACGTGCGCCCACGGCAGGCACTCGTCTCGCTCGCGGGGGCGGTGGACGATCTCGTCGAGGGACAGCCCCTCCGCCGCGAGCGCCTCTTCCCACTTCGCGAGCTCGAAACGTTCCGACCATTCCTGGAACGTGCCGCCGTCTCGCCACACGCGTTCGATGACCGCCCCCACGCGTCGGTCGCCTCGGCTCGCGATGCCCTCCGCCACCGAAGCCTCCGGGTCGTGCCAGCGGATCGTGAGCCCGCGCACTCCGCGCGCGGCGCCTCGCAGGAGCGCGATCTTGCGATGGAGCTCGGCAGCCGTGTCCTGGGGTGCCCACTGGAACGGCGTCTGGGGCTTGGGGACGAAGCCGCCGACCGATGCCACGACCGTCACCGACCGGTGGTAGCGGTGCCCGATCTCCGCGCACCGACGGCCGAGATCCGCGATCGCCGTCACGTCCTCGTCCCGCTCGGTCGGCAGTCCGATCAGGAAGTAGAGCTTCACCCTTCTCCAGCCCTGGGCGAAGGCCGCGTCCACGGCGCTGTAGAGGTCCTCCTCCGAGATCAGCTTGTTGATCACCTTGCGCATGCGCCAGGTGCCGCCCTCGGGTGCGAACGTGAGCCCGGTGCGCCGGACCCGCTGGATCTCGGCCGCGGTCCCGACCGTGAAGGCGTCGACGCGCAAGCTCGGCAGGCTCACTGAGACCCGCCCCTCGTAGCGGGGGTCGCCGATCACCTCGCCGACGAGCGTCTCGACCCCCGAGAAGTCGGCGGTCGACAGAGACGTCAGCGCCACCTCTTCGTAACCGGTGCGCGCCAGGCCCTCGTCGATCATCTCGCGGATCTGGGACCTGGTTCGTTCCCTGACTGGGCGGGTGACCATCCCCGCCTGGCAGAAGCGGCACCCACGCGTGCAGCCACGGAAGACCTCCACGTTGAGCCGGTCGTGGACGACCTCGGTGACCGGCACGAGCTGCCGGCGCGGGTAGCGCCACTGCGCGAGGTCAGCGACGGTCCGCTTCTCCACCTTTGCGGGCGCGCCCGGCTGCCGCTCGAGCGCGGCCAACCGGCCCTCTTCGTAACGCGGGCGGTAGAGCGACGGCACGTAGACGCCGGGGATCATCGCGAGCTCCTGCAGGACCTCCTCGCGTGATCCTCCGGACGTGGCGGGGAGGAGCCGCACGAGCAACTCGCTCAGCTCTCCGATCACTTCTTCGCCATCGCCGACGACGAACGCATCCACGAAGTCCGCGAGCGGCTCCGGATTGAACGTGCAATGGCCGCCCGCAACGACGAGAGGGTCGCACGACGCACGCTGTGACGAGCGGATCGGCACCCCGGCGAGGTCGATCATGTTGAGGACGTTGGTGTAGACGAGCTCTGCGGAAAGGTTGAAGGCGAGCACGTCGAACGCCCGTGCGGGGAGATGGTTCTCCAACGAGAAGAGCGGCACGCCCGTCGCACGCATCGCTTGCTCCATGTCGACCCACGGGGCGTACGCGCGCTCGGCGAGCGCGTCGGCGCGGTCATTGAGCAGCTCGTAGAGGATCTGGAGCCCTTGGTTGGGCAGCCCGATCTCATAGACGTCGGGATAGCAGAGCAGCCACGCCACCTTCCCGCCGCCGTGCACGGGAGACGACGCACCCTGCTCGCCGCCGATGTACCTCGCGGGCTTCTGTACACCGAGGAGGAGCGGCTCGATCCTCGGCCACAACGACCGCACCATTGGCAGCTCTGACGGCCCCGACGTCGACGTCTGCGGCGTCCCCATGAACCAGCAAGTCTACGGGGGCCCGCGAACGCTCCCTCCAGGTCGCCTGCTCGCTCCTCGGCTCCGTCGGAGGGTTACCAGTGCACCGCCACCTGCGGTTGGAGTGCCCGACGCTGTCGTGGTCGTGGTGGTCGTCGTGGGCGGCGTGGTCGTGGTGGTCGTCGTGGGCGGCGTGGTCGTGGTGGTCGTCGTGGGCGGCGTGGTCGTGGTGGTCGTCGTGGGCCGCGTGGTCGTGGGCGTCGGTGTGGTGGGCGGCGTGGTCGTGGGCGTGGGTGTGGTCGTGATGGGCGGCGCAGTTGTCACCGGCGAGGTGGGAATGGAGGCCGGCGGGACGGTCGTGGTGGTCGTCGGCACGGGGGTCCCGGCCGCCGGGTTGGACTTCGCGGCTGTGAGCGACGGCTGATGCGCCGCCGTCGGGAGGATGAGTGTGTGGTTGGGGGGGTTGGTGTACAGGTAGTTGAAGATGCTCGCAACGGCTGGCGCGGCCGCGAGGTCGCCGTAGCCGCCCTGTGCCACAGCGACCGCGACCACGTACTGGGTGGGGGCGCCGACGGGCCCGAACCCTACGAACCACGCGTTGGGCGAGCGCACTGTGGTCGATGTCGCGGTTGTCGCGGTGCCGGTCTTGCCCGCGATGACGTAATTGCTCGGAACGTGGGAGTCCTGCTGGAAGATTCCGTAGGCCGTGCCCTTGGGTGTGTGCGTCACGCCGACGAACCCCTGGAGCATCGCCTGGTAGTTGGCTGTCGAGATCGTCACGTGACCGGTCACCTTCGGAGCGACACGCTGGACGACCTTGCCCTCAGGGGACACGATCGCGCCGACCACCTCGGGCCGGTGCCGTACGCCGTGATCGGCGAACGTGGCGTACGCGTCCGCCTGCTCGATCGGGGTGAGCACGGTCTCGCCCTGCCCGAACGCCATCTCGATGTTTGTCCCCGGGTACCACGACGTGTTGGGGTATCCCTTGGGTGTCAGCCGATGGAGCTCCTCGCGCATCCGCTGGCTGTCGACTCGTCCCTTGACCTCGCCGGGCAGGTCGATGCCGGTCAGGTCCCCGTACCCGTACTCGTGGGCGACCTTCTGGATCGCTGTGTTGCCGTAGCGATGACGGTCGATCCAGAACTGCAGGCCCAGTGTGTAGAAGAAGAAGTCGTCCGACTCAGTGAGCGCCAGCCGGACTGTGATGACGCCGGCGTCGAATGCTGTCGCGTCGTGGAAGGAGCACTTGCCGACGCATGTCGGGTACCCGTGAGCCCGGACTGTGAAGATGCCGGTGTCGTCCTTGGTCGATGTGGGCGTGATCAGGCCGTCTTGCAGCGCAGCGGTCGCGGTGGCGAGCTTGAAGGTCGATCCGGGGGTGTAGAGCCCCTGGATGGCATAGTCGTTGAGCGGGCATCCGCCTGTCGCCACGGTGCAGCCCGCTCGCAGCGCGTCGTAGTTGGCGGTCGAGATGCCGCCGACCCACTCTGTGAGGCTGTACGTCGGGTTGGAGGCCATGGCCAACACCGCCCCCGTCTCGGCGTTCATCACGACGACCGCGCCGTTGGGCGCCGCGGGGAAGTGCCCGAATGTGAGGTGCGACCGGTCCGCCGCCATGTCCTGGGCAAGTGCCTGCTGGGCGTACTTCTGCAACGCTGCTGTGAGATTGAGGACGACCGTGTCCCCCTGTACCGACGGGCGCTTGCGCACCACTCCTACCTCTGTGCCCGTAGGGGTCACCTCCAGGGTCTCACGCCCGGGCTTCCCCCGCAGATACTTCTCCTCCTCTGCCTCCACCCCCGTCTTGCCGATCTGCGAGGTCTGCGTGTAACCCTGGTTGGCGTACTTCTTGAGCGCTGTCGCTGTGATGGGGCCTGCATAGCCGAGCACGTGCGTTGCGGTCGTCCCGCCTTGGGGATAGTCGCGCACGGTCACCTGGACGACTGTCACCCCAGGGAACTGCGACTGGTGCGCGCCGAGGTACTGGACCACCGAGGGCGGCGCGTCCTGGAGGACGGGCACCGGCTCGTACGGGCTGTACTGCAGATCTGTCAAGGCGGAGCGAACCGCCTCGGGAGTGATCCCGCACAGCGCTGCGACCTTCCCGACTATGGCAGGGTTCGACGTTGCTTCGGCACGTGACAGCACGACCTCGTTCTCCACCTTGTTCCCTGCGAGCACCACGTCGCGGCGGTCCACGATCAGCCCGCGGGGGGCGGGGACTGTCACGGTGCGCAACGCGTTCTGGTTCACCGCCGACACGTATTGGTGACGGTTGATCACCTGGAGGTCCCAGAGGCGCAGTGCCATCACCCCGAAGAGCACGAGGACGATGGCCCCGGCGACGCGCATGCGGACCCGGGGGCGGGACGGCACCTCCTCGGGCGAGGCGACGAACGCCGCGACGTTGAGGCTCCGGCGGGGGCGCATCCGCAACCGCCCGGCATGGGACCTGCCGCGACCGCCGGACCTGTGCTTGCGACCGAGGGCTCGCGGGAACAGGCGGCGGCGCCTGTGCAGCGGATGACGCAGCGAGCGCCGGCTCACGGACGACCCCTCGCCGGAGACCGCTCGGCAGGCGCTGCCAAGGCCCAGCGCATGATCCGCACTGCGGGACCCGCGAGCACCGCGTTCGTGACGGAGATCACCGCGACGACGACGCCGAGATCGACATGGAGGAACTGGGACTCGCCCAAGACAGCGCCGAGCACCGCGTACAGCATGACCGCCACCGCGCTGGCGCTGAGCGCGACCAGCGTGGGCAGCCCGCGCACCTCGCGCACGACGCCTCCCGAGACGGCTCCCACCCCGAAGCCGACCAGCGTGCCGACGAGTGCACTGATGCCGAGCGGGGTCGCCGTGAGGAGGTCTGCCGCCAGTCCTGCGACGAACCCGACCGCGGCACCCTCGACGGGCCCTGCCGCGATCCCGGCGGCAATCGGCAGGAGGAACATGATCTCAGGCGACGCGCCGTCGACCCGGACGTCGAGGATCACCGTCACCTGGACCAGGAGCGTCAACGCGACGATGGCCAGCGTGCGCAGGACCATCCGACCGCTCATCGGCTCATTCCGCCTCTCATGAGGAACCGGTCCACTGGAGGACCTCTACGTAGCTCAGCCCCGAGAGGTCTGCAAGAGGCCGCGCGGTGACCTGCTTGTCGGCCGCCCCGACGATGCTGCGGACCGACGTCACCCTGGCGACCGGTATCCCGGGCGGAAGCCCCCCGCCCTGGAGCCCGCTCGTCACGATCAGCTCCCCCCGCAAGACCCGCGCTGTGGAGGGCACGTACTGGATCTGGAGCGGTCGGTTGGCTCCTTCGCCATCGAGGGTGGCCTCCTGCTGGCGGCCGAACGAGACTCCGATCTTGGACTTCCCGTCCGTGAGCAGCCTGACCGTCGCGTTGGAGTGCGTGGCTGTGACGACCTCACCGACGAGCCCGCCCGGTCCGACCACCGGGTCGCCGATCGCGACCCCCTGATCGCGGCCCTTGTCGATCGAGATGCTCGCCATGAAGTCCGACACGTTCTGCGCTGTGACCTCCGCGGGGATGGCGGGGATCGAGGCGACCGAAGGGAGCTTGTCGATCGCCAGCAGCCGCTGGAGCTGCCGGTACTGGCGGCTGGCAGAGGCGTCGGCCGCACGAGAGTGCTCCAGCGCGACGATCTGGTTCTGAAGCTTCTGGTTCTCCTGCTGCAGCGAGCCGTAGTTCACCGCTCCGGCGAAGAAGCGTCCGACGGGATCGAGCACCGAGTTCACCCCCGTGCGCAGCGGCGAGTAGATGTCGCTCGCGAGCGACTTCATGCCCGAGGTGAGGAAGCTGGCGCGGCCGGTCTCGTCCAGGGTGATGATCGTGACCGAGAGAAGGACGAGCACGAGCAGCGTCGTGAGCGTCCGACGCGAGCGCCTCGCCCGTGCCGCCCTCGCCACGTCGACTTCGAATCCGCGTGGGTCAGCGAGTCGACGAGGTGATCAAGACGCGCTTGAGCGCCTCGAACTCCTCGAGACACTGCCCACTGCCGACCGCCACACAGTTCAACGGGTCACGAGCGACCACGATCGGCATCCCGGTCTCGTGCTGCAGCCGTGACTCGAGCCCGTGCAAGAGCGCGCCGCCGCCCGTCAGCACGATGCCTTGCTCCATGATGTCGGCGGCGAGCTCGGGAGGCGTGCGGTCCAGCGTGACCTTGACGGCGTCGACGATCGCCGAGACGGGCTCGTCGATCGCGCGCCGGATCTCCTCGGTCGAGACGACGACCGTCTTGGGGAGCCCGGTGACCAGGTCGCGGCCCCGGATCTCGGCATGCAGCTCCTCTTCGAGCGGGTATGCCGAGCCCAGGGCGATCTTGATCTCCTCGGCGGTGCGTTCTCCAAGCGCGAGGCTGAACTCCTTCTTCACGTAGGAGACGATCGCCTCGTCGAGCTCGTCCCCCCCGATGCGGACCGATTGGCTCGTCACGATGCCACCGAGAGAGATCACCGCCACCTCGGTCGTCCCCCCGCCGATGTCGACGACCATGTTGCCCGTCGGCTCGTGAACCGGCAGCCCCGCCCCGATGGCCGCCGCCATCGGCTCTTCGATGATGTACGCCTTGCGCGCGCCGGCGTACTCCGCAGCCTCCATCACCGCGCGCTGCTCGACGCCGGTGATCCCCGACGGGACGCAGATCACCATCCGGGGCTTCGCGAACCTGCGCTGGTGAACGCGGTGGATGAAGTACCGCAACATCTTCTCGCAGATCTCGAAGTCCGCGATGACGCCGTCTTTGAGCGGCCGGATCGCCTGGATGTTGCTCGGGGTCCGACCGATCATCCGCTTCGCCTCGGCGCCGACGGCAAGCGGCCTGCCGTCCTTCACGTCGACGGCGACCACGGATGGCTCGTTGAGCACGATCCCGCGGCCGCGCACGTACACCAGGGTGTTGGCGGTACCGAGGTCGACCGCCATGTCACGGCCGAGCAGGTTGAGACGGTTGTCGGGCATCGACCTAGGGCTCCTCTCCGAGGATCGGATCGCCGGGGGCACGCAGTCGGGAAGGACGTGGGGGCCTGTCCACGACGGGCATCCCCGAAAGGCTACGAGACCCTATCGTGCCACACAAGGGCGCCGCGCGACCGGGCAGGCAGGGACAGCAGTCCGGTTCGGCGGGGGTCAGCCCAGCTCACGGGGGGTCAGCCCAGGGAAGAAGAGCGCGATCTCCCGGGCAGCGGACTCGGGAGAGTCGGAGCCGTGGACGAGGTTCTCGGTCAGCGTGATCGCAAGGTCCCCACGGATAGTGCCGGGCGCCGCCTGCTTGGGGTCGGTGGACCCCATGAGCGTCCGGACCACCGCATAGGTCTCCTCGTCCGGTCCCTCGACCACCATGACCAGGGCGGGCGAGCGCGTGATGAAAGCGACGAGGTCCTCGTAGAAGGGCTTGCCCTCGTGCTCTGCATAGTGCCGGGCGGCGACCTCCGGGGTGATCGTGCGGAGCTCGCCGGCGGCGAGGCGGAGCCCCTTACGCTCGAGGCGCGAGACGATCTCTCCTGCGAGGCCGCGTTCGACGGCGTCGGGCTTCACGATGACCAGGGTGCGAGTCACGAGCGGTGGACCCTACCAGGCCCGGGGTCAGCCCCCGGGGGGAGGGTCACCTGCCCGCCGACGAGGAGGGAGCGAGCCTCGGCGACCACGTAGAGCGATCCCGAGATCAGGACGAGGCCGTCTCCTCCGGCCACGTCCCGGGCGAGCGCGACCGCTTCGCCCACCGTGCCGGCGACGAGGGCGTCCATGCCCGCAGCACGTGCGGCGTCCGCGACGGCGCCCGCCGGCTGGGCTCTCGGTGACTTCGGCGCACAGGCCACCACTCGCCGCACCCCTGCTGACGCCAGGGGAGCGAGCATCGCCGAAGGGTCCCGGCCGGTCAGCATCCCGACGACGGCGACGGTCTCGCCCGGCACCGAGAAGTCCCCGATCGCAGCGGCGAGCGCCTGCATCCCCGCCACGTTGTGCGCCCCGTCGAGGAGGCACAAGGGCTTGCGGCCGACGACCTCGAGACGACCCGGCACCCTGACCGTGGAGAACCCCTCCGCTACGACATCCGGGTCGAGCGGCGCGCCGAAGAACGCTTCGACGGCCGCGAGCGCGCAGGCGGCGTTCAACCCCTGATGCTCCCCGTGGAGGGGAACAGCGACCTCGTGGTAGAAGCCGCCCGGGGTACGCAGGTCGACCAGGCGTCCACCGACCGCAAGCTGGTTGGACGTGCAGTCGAATTCCTCACCGCGGACCCAAACCTGCGAAGCACCCGCCGCTTCGGCCACTGACCGAACGGTTGCGACGAGCACCGGGTCCTCCTCCCCGACCACCGCGACGCTTCCAGGCTTCACGATTCCCGCCTTGTCGCGGGCGATCCCCTCGAGGGTGGGGCCGAGAACGTCGGTGTGGTCGTAGCTCACGTTGGTGAGCACCGCGACGACGCCGTCGATCACGTTGGTCGCGTCCCACGTGCCTCCGACACCGACCTCGACCACCGCGGCGTCCACCGCCACGTCGGCGAACCAGGCGAACGCTGCGGCAGTCAGCAGCTCGAAGCGCGTGGGCCTGTCGGAGAGGGAAGGTTCGATCAGGGCGAGCGCGCCCAGGACCTCGAGGAGCGAGGCGTCGTCGATCGGTGACCCCGAGCGGGAGATCCTTTCGTTCACCTTGGAGAGGTTCGGGCTCGTGTACGTCCCCACGGAGAGCCCTCGAGCCGCGAGGAGGGCCGTGGCCATCGCCGCGGTCGAGCCCTTGCCGTTGGTCCCGGTGAGGTGGATGGCGGGGTACGCACGCTCTGGCTCTCCGAGCATGCGCATGAGCTCGCGTATGCGCTCGAGCGTGGGCAACGACCGCCGGTTGGGAACCTTCGACTCGAGGTCGGTGTGACCATCCAGCCAGGCGAGCGCCAGCTCGAGCGAGGAGAAGGGCGTCACCGAGCGCTTGCTCGGCTGGCTCAGGAGGCCGCCCGGCGGCTCCGCGAGGCAGCCTTCGCCGGCGACTCTCCGAGCGGGACCAAGGTCGGGTGCACCCGGTCGAGCACCACCGCCCGGTCGACCACGCACTTCCCGACGTCACTGCGGCTCGGGAGGTCGTACATGACGTCGAGCAGGACTTCTTCGAGGATCGCGCGCAACCCGCGCGCTCCCGTCCCTCGCAGGAGCGCTTGCTCCGCGACCGCCTCCAAGGCGTCCGGAGCGAACTCGAGCTCGATGCCGTCGAGCGCGAAGACCCGCTGGTACTGACGCGTGAGCGCGTTCTTGGGCTCGAGGAGGATCCGGATGAGCGCGTCCTTGTAGAGCTGGCTCACCGCGCCGACCACCGGGAGACGGCCGATGAACTCGGGGATCAGCCCGAACTTGATCAGGTCCTCGGGCAGCACGTGGCGGAGGATCTCGGTGTCGTCGCGCTCGCTGCGCTGCCGCACCTCTGCTCTGAAGCCGATGCCCTTGCGGCCGATCCGGCTCTCGATGATCTTGTCCAGCCCCGCGAAAGCCCCCCCGCAGAGGAAGAGGATGTTCGTCGTGTCGATCTGGATGAACTCCTGGTGCGGGTGCTTGCGACCCCCCTGCGGCGGCACCGATGCAGTGGTGCCCTCCAGGATCTTCAAGAGCGCCTGCTGGACACCCTCGCCCGACACGTCCCTGGTGATCGAGGGGTTCTCGCTCTTGCGTGCGATCTTGTCGATCTCATCGATGTAGATGATGCCCGTCTCAGCCCGTTTCACGTCGTAGTCAGCGGCCTGAATGAGCTTGAGCAGGATGTTCTCGACGTCTTCTCCGACGTAGCCCGCCTCGGTCAGGGCCGTCGCGTCGGCGATGGCAAAGGGCACGTTCAGCATGCGGGCGAGCGTCTGGGCGAGGAGCGTCTTCCCGCAGCCGGTAGGGCCGAGCAAAAGGATGTTGGACTTCGCGAGCTCGACAGCGTCATCGTCGCCCTGAGCTCCAGCCTGCACGCGCTTGTAGTGGTTGTAGACGGCAACCGACAGGATCTTCTTCGCATACTCCTGGCCGACGACGTAGTCGTTCAAGAAGTCGAAGATCTCCCGAGGCTTCGGGAGCTCCTCGAAGCTGAGCTCGCTGCTCTCGGTGAGCTCCTCCGCGATGATGTCGTTGCAGAGATCGATGCACTCGTCACAGATGTAGACGCCAGGACCGGCGATGAGCTTCTTCACCTGCTTCTGCGATTTGCCGCAGAAGCTGCACTTCACCAGGTCCCCCCCCTCGCCGAACTTCGCCACTGCCCTCTCCTCTGCTCGTGAGCTCCGAGCCGCTCATTGCCTTGCCTGACTCCGCCGTTCCCACAGCGCCGTTCCCACGCCCGCTCGGGGCTCCTGCCACGACGGGCGCGCCCCTCCTGTCGCTCTACGCGGCCCCCACCGCTTCGAGCGCAGGTACGTCGCGCGCGGTGATCACCTCGTCGATCACCCCGTACGCGACCGCTTCGTCCGCGGTCATCACGAAGTCCCGGTCGGTGTCCTTCCCGACCTTCTCGGGGGGCTGGCCGGTGTCCGCAGCCAGCATGCCGTTGAGCAGGTCCCGCATGCGCAGGATCTCCTTCGCCTGCAGCTCGATGTCGCTCGCCTGGCCCTCCACCCCGCCGAACGGCTGGTGCAACAGGATGCGCGCGTGGGGAAGGGCGAACCGCTTTCCCCGCGCACCAGCCGCGAGCAGGACCGCGGCGGCCGACGCCGCCTGTCCGAAGCAGAACGTCGACACGTCGGGCTTGATGTACTTCATGGTGTCATAGATGGCGAAGAGCGCCGTGATGTCCCCGCCCGGGGAGTTGATGTAGAGGTGGATGTCCTTGTCCGGCTCCTCCGACTCGAGGAAGAGGAGCTGCGCGCACACGAGATTTGCGACGGTGTCGTCGATCGGCGTCCCGAGAAAGATGATCCGCTCCCGCAAAAGGCGCGAGTAGAGATCGTACGCGCGCTCTCCTCGATTGGACTGCTCCACCACCGTGGGCACCAGGTAGTTGCGTGCCCGCATCCTGTCTTGCATGGCGCTCATGCGTCGATCTCCCCGTTCTTCGCGGCGGTCCCGGCTTCACCCGTCATCGCCTCCGACTCCGTTTCCGCCACCGCGTCGCCGATGTCCCCCACGCCCTCCTTTGGACCGTTGCCCGGTTGCAACGCCTCCTCGCTCTGGTCCACCCGCAGGTCGTCCCGGGAGACCGGGACGCCCTCCTCGTCGACCAGCTCGACATGGTCGAGCAGCCAGGCGAGCGCCTTGGTCTTCCGCTGCTCCGAGCGTACCGCGGCGATCCGGCCGGCGCGCGTGAGTCGCTCGCGGACCACATCCGGCTTGAGATCGAGGCGCGAGGCGATCGCCTGGATCTCGGCTTCGAGCTCGTCGTCAGCCACCTCGAGCGACTCCTCTTCGGCGAGCGCGCGCAGGGCGAGGTCGCTCTTCACCGCTTCCCGAGCTTCGGCCCGCAGGCCTGCAACGAGCTGGTCTTCGCTCTGACCGGTCAGCTCGAGGAACTGGCCGACGGCGACGCCCTGCTGCTCCAAGCGGTTGCCGAGGTCGCGCAGCCGCTCTTGCAGCTCCTCGTCGACCAGGACCTCGGGGACTTGGTCGTCTTCGACGAGCCCGGCAAGGGCCGCAAGGGCACCTTGTCGCAACGACAGCTGCGCCTGCACGAGCTTGACCCTCCTCAGACGCTCGCGCAGGTCCGCGCGGAGCTCTGCGACGGTGGGGAACTCCGACGCTTCGGCTGCCCACTCGTCGGTGACCGCGGGCAGCTTCTTCTCCTTCACGTCCTTCACGAGGACCCGGAACGACACGTCGCGTTCATCGCCCGGCTCCCTTCCCGGCACGCGCCCAGTGAACGCGAGGACATCGCCGACCTTTGCGCCACGGAGCTGCTCGTCGAGCGCGGCCGCGACACGACCGCTTCCCACCTCGTAGAGGAGGTCGTCCGCGCCGATCACCTCTTCGCCGTCGGGTAGCGTCCCGTGAAGGTCGATGGTGACGTGGTCGCCATCCCTCGCCGGACGGTCCACCTCGAGGAGCTCGGCGTCGGTCTCTCGCAGGCGCTCCACCTGCGCGTCGACCTCGCCGTCGGTGACGACGGGAGACGGGACGGTGACCCGGAGGCCGGCGTAGCCGGGGATCGCGACGACCGGACGCACCTCGACGACCGCGTCGAACGCCAGGGCACCGGCGTCCTGCCCTGCCGTGATGTCGATCTCAGGGGGAGAGATCGGGTCGATCTCCGCCTCGGCGAGCGCGCGCGCGTAGAAGTCGGGGATCGCCTCGCGCAACGCCTCCGACCGCAACGCGACCGCACCTCCCATGCGCGCCTCGAGCACCTGGCGCGGGACCTTGCCCGGGCGGAAGCCCGGCACGCGCGCTTGGCGCGTCAGCGTGCGGATCGCTTCGGCGAGCACCCCATCGACTTCCTGCTCGTCGACCTCCACCGACAGGCGGACCTTGTTGCCTTCGACTGCTTCAGAGGTGGCGCGCATGGGTGACCTACTCTACCGGGCGGTCCCGGGGCCCCCGCGCCGCTGCTGGGGACCGCCGTCCCAGGGGTCGCGCGGACCTCGGTCCCGCTCCCATCCCCCAACCCTCAGCCGCCCTCGGCTAGCTTCCGCCGGGGCCTGGACGCGGCGCATGCCGAGGACGGCCAGCGTGTCGGATCGCTCCCGCGCTCCGACGAGTCACCCAACCCACCGCCCAGAGAACGACCCAGAGGAGGGGAGCCACACGATGGCTGACTACGAGGGCTACTGCGTCAAGTGCCGAGACAGGCGCACGTTCGACGGCCAGGAGGTCGAGCTGGCCAACGGGCGGCGTGCCGCCCAGGGGTCGTGCCCTGTCTGCGGCACGAAGATGAACAGGATCCTCGGCAAGAAGGCGTGACCCGAGGCTGAGGCGTGACCCGAGGCTGAGGCGTGACCCGAGGCTGAGGCGTGACCCGAGGCTGAGGCGTGACCCGAGGCTGAGGCGCGGCCTGGGGGTGAGGCGCGGCCTGGGGGTGCGGACCAGCGACACGCTCCGCACCGGCATACGCTGGGCGCCCGCGCACAGTCGCGCAGGCGCCGGGGAGTGGCGCAGCCTGGTAGCGCACGTGCTTTGGGTGCACGAGGCCGGGGGTTCGAATCCCCCCTCCCCGACAAGAAGTCCCTGTTCAATGGCATACGTGACCATCGCCTTGGCGTGGCCAACGGCGCCGGGCACTCGCATCAGGCCCCCATCGCTCGTCATCTCAGGTCGTCTGGACAAACCGCCTCGCGGAGCGGCTGCTCGGAGCGCGCGGTTACCGTTCCACGGCGATGATCACGATCAGCGGCACCGCACAGAAGACGGCCTGGGACCGCGGGGTCCTGCCGCCCGTCGAGGAGGTGCGCCCCGGGCTCTGGTCCCTGCCGGTGCCGATCCCGATCAATCCGCTCCGCTACGTGCTCGTCTACGCCTTTGAGCTCGCGGGCGGCGGCGTGGGGCTCATCGACACCGGGTGGGACACCGACGAGGCGTGGCACTCCCTCACGGAGGGTCTCCGCTGCTTCGGGGCCGGCCCCGCCGACGTGCGTGCGGTGGTCGTGACCCACATCCATCCCGACCACTACGGCCTCGCCGGCCGGGTGCGCGAGGTGTCCGGCGCATGGGTCGGGCTCCACCCCGCAGACGCGTCGCTCCTCCAGGAGCGGTACGTCGACGTGGGCGACCTCGTCGCCGCGATGCGCGGGCTCCTCGAGATGTCGGGCGTGCCCCCCGCCACACTCCCCGATCTGAGCGAGGCTTCCCTCCAGGTGCGCGACTTCGTGTCGATGGCGCGGCCCGACGTTGCCCTGGAGGACGGGAAGACCGTGGACTTCCCCGGTTGGGACCTGCGCGTGATCTGGACGCCCGGGCATTCCCCCGGCCACGTCTGCCTCTACAGCGAGGACACGAGGCTCCTTTTTTCCGGGGACCACGTGCTCCCGCGGATCACCCCCAACATCTCGTTCCACTCCCAGCAGGTCCCCAACCCGCTCGGCGACTACCTCGAGTCCCTCGAGAGGCTCCGCCTGCTGGCTCCCGAGGAGGTGATGCCCGGTCATGAGTACCGCTTCACCGGTCTCTCCTCGCGCCTCGAGGAGATCGAGAAGCACCACGCCGCGCGGCTCGCCGACCTCGCATCAGCCGTCCGCGAGCAGCCCGGCTCGACGGTCTGGGAGCTCACGACCTCCCTCGAGTGGTCGCGTCCATGGCAGGACATGCCCGCCTTCCTGCGGCGTGCGGCCAACGGGGAGACGCTCGCTCACCTCGTGCTCCTCGAACGCCGACACCGCGTCCGGCGGGAGACCGGCGTCCCTGCACGCTTCTACGCCGAAGACGTGCCGCCCTGATCCTCGTCGTGTCCCGGAGCGCATGTGGGCAACTTCTCGTCGGAGGCGGTCGGCAGGGGAGGCTGGATGACCTCGGCGCTGCGACCTCGTCGGCTGCCGGCCGTTGGGCGACCTCGGGCGTTGCGAGCCGCGGGAGGCTCGAGCGGTCCGGGGTAGGCGCTCTCAGCGCGCTCGACGAGTGTGGACATCTTCCTCCGCACGAGGAGAAATCCGACCACGATCACCACCAAGGCCAGCACTCCGAACCCAACCTCGAAGGGCGTCGACGCCTTCGAGAGGAAGGTGCCCGCGTAGTAGGCGAGAAACGCGTACAGGGCTGCCCAGACGATGCCCCCCGAGGCATTGAACAAGAGGAACCGCCGGTAGCGCATCCGAGTGGCGCCCGCCAGGAAGGCGGCGTACGTCCGGAGGACGGACACGAAGCGGCCGAAGAAGACCACCGCGCCGCCGCGACGCTCGAAGAGGTAGTGCGCGACCTTGATCTTCTTCTCGTCGAGCCGCACGTAGTGGCCGTAGCGGTAGACGAGCCGGTATCCACCCTTGTCGCCGATCCAGTACCCGGTCGTGTCGCCGAGGATGGCCGCCAGCGCGCCGACAGCGAAGATCGCGGCGATCGAGAGCTTGTGGGGGTGGGTCGCACCCGCGTACGTCGCTGCCGCGATGAGCGCCGTCTCTCCGGGCAGCGGGACTCCCAGGCTCTCAGCAGCGACCAGGACGAAGACGGCCGCGTAGCCGTAGGAGTGGACCAGGTGCGCAACGCTCACGCGCGAGCTCCGGAGCCGGCCGCCGTGGGCGATCGCCGCCGCGGTGCTCGTCCTGCGAGCCCCTCTCCGCATCCCCCGGTCGATCCCAGCATGCGGTACTTCCCCGCTAGGCCCTCCGAGCGACTTGTGGACATGATCACGCTGCCTCGGGATGTCGGATCGTGCCCATGCGCTGGTCTACCCATGCGCTGGTCTAGCAGGCAGGCGGCACTGTTGCCGACGTGAAGGTAGCCCCTGTCCCCTTGGGAACGGGTTGCGCTGCTGCAACCCGCTCGGAGCTTCTCACCCGGGCCCGAGACGGTAGCAAGGTCGGTAGCGTGAGCAAGGACATGGCACGTGCGCTCATCACTGACCTCTACGAGCTGAACATGGCCGCAAGCTATTTGCGTCGCGGCATGACCGCTCGGGCGACCTTCTCGCTGACCGTGCGAGGACTCCCCCCCGACCGCGGATTCCTCGTCGCTGCAGGGATCGACGACTGCGTCGACTACCTCGAGACGTTCCGCTTCGAGGGAGAGGACCTCGACTGGCTGGCTCGTCATGGCTTCAGTGCGGACGCGATCGAGGCGTTCCGAGACATCCGCTTCACGGGTGACGTCGAGGCGGTGGACGAGGGCCGCATCGTCCTCCCACAAGAGCCCCTGCTCGAGGTCACCGCCCCCCTTCCCGAGGCACAGCTGGTCGAGACCTTCCTCTTGAACCAAATCACGTACCAGACGGCGATCGCCACGAAGGCGGTCCGCTGCAAGCTCGCGGCAGGCCCGATCGACCTCGTCGATTTTGCATTGCGACGGACCCACGGCGTCGAGGCGGGAATGGCCGTCGCGAGGATCTCGGCCATGGCCGGCTTCGTCGCAACCAGCAACGTCGAGGCGGCGAGAGCGCTGGAGCTCATGCCCTCGGGGACCATGGCGCACTCGTACATCGAGGCGTTCCCCAGTGAAGCAGCGGCATTCCGCGCATTCACCGAGGATCTGCCACCTCCTTACACCTTCCTCGTCGACACCTACGACACGCTTGAGGGGGTGGAGACGGCTGCCCGCGTGATCGAAGACCTGGGCTTGACCGAGAAGGTGGCGATCCGCCTCGACAGTGGAGACCTCGCAACACTGGCGCGACAGGCTCGTGCCATGCTCGACGGACGGGGTCTCTCGCACGTCGGGATCTTCGTGAGCGGCTCGCTCGACGAGTACCAGCTCGAGGATTTCGCGCGCTCCAAAGCGCCGATCGACGCCGCAGGCGTCGGGACCCGGTTGGGAACGGCGGCAGACGCGCCGTTCGTCGACTCGGTCTACAAGCTGGTCGACGTCGACGGTCGTCCGGTGATGAAGCTCTCGCCGGCCAAGGAGACCCTCCCGGGGGCGAAGCAGGTGTGGCGGGCTCGCGGGCGCGCCGACGTTCTCGCGCGACGCGAGGAGGCCGGCCCCGATGGCGCGAGCCCCCTGCTTCAGCCCGCCATACGAGACGGTCGCCGGATTCGAGCGCGGTCGGAGATCAGCGAGGCGAGGGCTCAGCTCGACACCGACCTCGCCTGGCTGCCCGACGGCGCGAAGCGGATCCGCAAACCGGAGCCTGCCGGCCCGCTCGTCTCGGACGCACTCCAGGAGCTCGCACACGTGACGCGGGTCGCCGCGGAGAACACCGCTGCCAGTGAGATGCTCGCGGGTCAGGACATGGCGGGGGGCACGCGTCAAGAGACGTGAGCAGTCCGTCGAGGTGCGAGCGAGCCGAGCCGTGTCTGCGTCAATGGAGACCGGGCTCGTCGGAAGCTTTCGAACGGCGACGGCCGAACACCTCGATCGCCACGAGTGCCGCGACGAACACGGCGACCATCGAGATGTACAGCGCGAGCGTCTGGGTGCTCAGCCTCTGCTGGCTTCCGAGGGCGAAGAGAATCTTCCGGATGACTGCTACCAGGCCGACGACGAGGAAGGGCTGAGCGGCGAGGGCATGCGCGCGCAGCGAGAGCACCACCGTGTGCACGATCTCCACCAGGATGAGGACGAGCAGGACCTTGTCGAGGAAGTCGGTCGCCGCCACGGTGAGCCCATGGTGGGTCGACGGATAGAAGTCGACGATCGCCGCGATCAGGATCACGGCGGCGAGCACGATGAGACATGCTGCCACCAGCGAGGAGACGAGGTCCTGCGCACGCTCGGTCAACGCGCTGGAGGTCCGGCTCCACCAATCTTCTGTGTGCGCGTCCGAGGTCGAGGGGCTCGACGCGAGCGAACCTGCATCCGAGGATGCAGTATCGGCCACGACCCCTTCGTCATCGCCGATCTGGGACACCAGCCCTCCACCTCCAAGGCAAGACTACGACGTGCAAGAGTGGCCCTGGTGACATTCCAAGGCCCTCCCAGCCTCGAAGAAGTGGTGGCTCGACTCGCACGTGCGCTCTCGGGCGAGCCCGACGCCGCCATCGGCGACCGCCAGCGAGCCGAGCAATTGGTCGAAGCGGCGGGGATCCGCGCGCTCGTCGACATGCTGGGCATCGCTGAGCGTGTCCTCCGGGCAGGCGAGGGCTTCCACTCGATCGAGCGCTTCTTCGTCGAAGGGAGCGAGGAGCATCGCTACCTCGTCGATCTCCATCGCCGCTCATGAGAGCCCGCTGATTGGCTGCCTGCCGTGCACTGCCCGGATGGTCGATGGAGCCCTTGGTGATCAGCCCTCCTTGTCACCAGCGCTCGGGGTCCGCGTCCTGTGGAACGAGCACCACGTCGCGCTCGACCGAGTACCAGGTCCCCTCCCATCCTTCCGGTGCGCCAGGCTCATCGGGATCGTGAGGTACGAAGTCAACGACGAGCGAGGGCTTCACCCCGAAGACCGCGTCGTCGTCGAGGTAGGGGCTCGTCCGATCGAAGAAGTGCGTCGCAACGGTGCGGTAGCCCGGTGCCGACACGATCACGTGCACGTGCGCGGGACGCCACGCCCGGCGCCCGGTCGCCGCCAGCATCCTTCCGACCGGCCCGTCATCGGGAATGCAATAGTCGACGGGCCGTACGGACCAGAAGGCGAAGGCGCCGTCGTCGTCGGTCCGGAACCGGCCGCGCAGGTTCTCTTTCGGCTGGGCGGGATCCTGCACGGCGTACAGCCGGTTGGCGGCGTTCTGCCAGACGTCGAGCAGCGCGCCGGCAATCGGCCTGCCGTCGATCCCCCGCACGGTCCCGGTGAACCGTGCCGGATCGCCGCTCCCCGCCTTCTCCACGGTCGACGACCACATCGGTCGGAGTGGCGAGCCGTCGACATGGAACGGCCCGAGCACCGTCGACTCGGTCTCCCCAGACAGTGGTCGATGGTCCAGGGCGTCGACGAGCATCGACAAGCCCAGCGTGTCGGACAGGAGCACGAACTCTTGGCGACCGTCACGGCAGGCTTGCCCCGTCTCGGTCAGGAAGGAGATCGCCGCTTGCCACTCGGACCTCGTGAGGCGGACCTCGCGGGCATAGGCATGCAGATGGTGCACGAGCTGCTGCAGGAGGAGCCGCAGGCGGTCATCGGCTGCGTCGTCGAAGCTTCGGCGAACGGCAGCGGTGATGTCCTGTGGTGCGACCGGGTCGCGGTCATCCTCGCGCAGCGACACGACGTGATCCCGCTCAACGCTCACGGACCGAGCCCTCGCCTGGCACCGGCCCTTTTAGCGCGAAGACATCAGCGGTCTGCTCCATCGGAGACCGACGCTACCGCCGCTCCCATACGCGCTGGGAACGATTGTGGACCGGGGCCAAGAGCTCGCCCAACCTGGAGCAGCTCAGCCGCAGGTCCCAGGCACGTCCGAGTGGAAGAAATCGTTGAGCGCGGCGGTGTCGCGCTGCCACTCCGCCTGCTGGGTGGACGTCCTACCCATGCCGGGGAGAGTGGACTCTTGGTACAGCTCGTTGCTCGCTGCCTCGTAGCCGCTCGTTGTCCCGCCGTCCACTCGCTCGCCGATGAGGAGGTACTGCGCGCCCTGGAACAACGGCAGGGACTGGCTCGCGCAGTCAAGTCTGCTGTCATCGACCCAGGTTCGGCGCGCGAGGTCGTAGCCGCTGCGGCCGGTGACCCCCGGCTCCACCGCGGGGTCGCTCAGCAACTGGAAGTACCGAGTGCCAGCCGATGTGGCGAGAATCCCAGCGACAGGAATCGGCAATGTCCCACGCCCGCCTGTCGACCCGTAGAAGGGGGCGTCGAAGGAGAACACTCCTCCGTCAGACGACGTCAGCCAGTAGCCGCCGGTCGCCTGATCGAGCGCCATGCCCACAACAGGAGCGTCGAGGTGCACGCCTCCCATCGATCCATGGAAGGGTGCCCTGCCGAAGGAGAAGACCCCGCCGTCGGCTGCGACGAGCCAGTAGCCGCCGCCTGTCGGCATCGCAGCCATCCCGACGACCGGGGCATCGAGGCGCTTCCCGCCCATGGACCCGTAGAACGGCGAGTGGAAGGAGAAGACTCCGCCGTCGGAGGCGACCTCCCAGTAGCCACCGGTAGCCGGGTCTGCAGCCATCCCGACGACCGGGGAGTCGAGGCGCTTCCCGCCCATCGACCCGTAGAACTTGGCGTCGCCGAAGCTGAACACTCCACCGTCGGCTGCCACGAGCCAGTAGCCGCCGTCTGTCGGCATCGCAGCCATCCCGACGACCGGGGCATCGAGGCGCTTCCCGCCCATCGACCCGTAGAACTTGGCGTCGCCGAAGCTGAACACTCCACCGTCGGCTCCGGCGGCCCAGCAGCCTTCGGCGCCGGCCGTGAGGTTGGCAGCGACGATGGGGGCGTTCGCTGTCCCGCGCTGTGTGGCGTCATAGGGGTCGCAGAGCGTGGAGTAGTTGCCGGACCGCCAGAGCGGGAACTGCGTGTAGCTGGCGGCAGGCTGCCGAGCCCACGCGTGCGTGGGGCTCGCTGCCGCTCCTGGTGCCGCTCCGACTGCCGCTCCGATCACCGAGAGAGCGAGGACTCCGATCGCAGCCCCCTTCGCCATGAGGTGGCGCCTCGTCATCGCGATGCAGCGTATGTGCTCGGCAGCAGAACGTCCCCGTCGGGCTCGATCTCGACATCCAACATGGTGCCATATAGAATACCATCAGTGCTGACCTCCGATCCGGCTGTCCACAAGGCACCGGCACATGAGCCCGAGGTCCTGGTGCGTGAGGCGAGACGGCGCCAGCGTCGACGCTGGGCGCTTCGCGCGCTCGCCGTCTGCGCCGCGGCCGGTCTTGTCGCAGGGGCCGTCGTCCTCACCGGGTCGCCACCTCCCCCGGGCCTACGCGGTCATGGAGCGGACGAGCAGCAACCTCGCTCCTCCGTCGTCTCGTCGATCTCGCGTCGCATGCTCGTGCCATACGGATCCTCTGCCGCCTGTCCTGCCACACCGGCGGGCTCGATGGTCAACCCGCTGCCCGACGGCTCCTTCACGAGCTGCCTCCGGGTCGGCCCAGTGGAGGCCGGCCGCTACCACGTCGTCGTCACCGGGGTGCTCACAGTCCCGAGAGCTCCGCTGCATGCGCACCTCGCTTCGCCAAGTACAAGGGTCCGCCTCACCATCGAACCGGCGAGAGGAGGCCCGGGGACCAGGGTCAAGGTGGTGGGGAGGGTCCCTACGCCGGGAAGGATCACCACAACATACGGCGTCATCTGCTGGGACGGCTGTGCAGACGGGCTCCAGTACACGACGTCCAAGCACTGGACCTCGCCGACGACGTTTGTGGAGCACTTCAGGGTCCCAGCCGCGCCCTGGGTGGTCGCCTCTCGAGTGGGGAGGTACCGGATCGCCCCCCTTGCGAGCGGGACGTACCAGGTGGGCGTCGACTGCCTCGTCGTGTCGAAGGGTTGCGCCAGGGACACCGAAGGTTCGGCGATCTTCCACCTCGTGGTGCCCCGCAGCGCCCGACGGCACCTCTGCACGTCTGAGACGCCGTCCACGTGCATATACCTCCAGCTCCACCTCGACGCGGCAATGCCTGGACAGGCCGTGCGCGTGCGCGGCTTCGTCCCGCTCACGTCCAATCTCGATGGTCTGGAAGTGCTGCGAGGGGACGCGAACGGTCCGGCGGTCGCCTTTCGCCGAGCACCGAAGGGCGGCTCCACCCTGCGCTACGGCCAGGCGAACCTCACAGTCCGTGCTGCACCCACGTTTGCAAGCCTTGGGCGGCTCGCAATTCTCGGAGAGCAGGCCGACGGGCCGACGCCGGTCTCTGCCAACCCCGCCGCTCCCAATCGAATCGCGTGGTGCGGGCAGGGCATCATCGGCCTTGCCGACTCGGGGGGCGCGAGGCTCGGCAGCGTGTCGACGGCGGGCGTTCCTCAGGCCATCGCGAACGCGGGCATCGGCTATGGCCTGTTGGGAACCGCGGGGATCGGCTACCACGTCGCCACCGAGACAGTCCTGTGTCACGACGTCGCAGTGCCGAACGTGGGTCCTGCGCTGTTCGCAGCGTTCAGCGTGGCGGTCGTGCCGACACGAACGGTGGCCGCCTACGTCGCCCTCGAGACGACCGATGGCGGACGGACCTGGGCGCTCGTGCCTCCTCCCCCGAGGGCGCACGTCACAGACTTCGCCGGATTCCAGTACCAAGGCGACCGCGTCGTCGCCTTGTACACGCCAGCGTCGACAAGTGCGAGCAGCGGCGACGGGGCCAGGATGGTCTCGCCGATCGTCGAGACCTTCGGCACCGCGACGGATACGTGGACGGCGTCTTCCTTGCAGTGTCCTAAAAGGCGACCTTGTACGAGGTTTGGGGCGGCAGTACCGGGCAACTGTGCGATGAACGGAACGGTTCAGTGGGTCCTGATCTCGACTGATGGCGGGAAGAGCTGGCGTGCACTGTCATGGCCTGCCAACGTGAACGGCTGCACCTCCTCCTCACTCGTTGCGACCGGCCGCTCGAGCGAGCTGTTCGTGAACGCTGTCGCCTCGTATCCCATGCTCCGCTCGTTGGACGGCGGCAAGGAGTGGTCGGACGTGGCACTGCCGGCAGCACCGTTCACAGTTGGCGGCTTGGGACCCGACTCGGTCGTCCTGCCCAACGGTGCGCTCCTCGTCATCAAGGCAGGCGCGCCCGCAGACTGGTCCCTTCTCCGGCCGCTGAGGACCCGATGGTGCACGGTCACCTCGGTCCCCTCCGCGATCCGCAAGTCTGTCACTACGTCCTCGCTGGCACTGTTGTCGACAGCACTGTGGTGGGTGAGTGGTGGAGCAAGCAGCGGCCGTCCGGCGTCGCTTCAACACGTTGGGGCATCGAGCATCCGCTGCTGAGCGGCGGTACCGCATCCGAGGCACTGGGGAGCGCTCACGCAGCTGGTGGGCGTGCTCATCATCGACGTCGAGGCTGACGAGTTGGCAGGCCGGCGATGAGGAGTCCTCAGGCCAGTCGGCAGCCCGCTACACCTTCGCAACGGCCCTTAGGGCGCTGGAGAGCTGACGCTTCAGGTCCGCCTCGCGTTCTTCCAACTGAGGCCAATAGTGACCGTTCTGAGGTGAGGGGTGAGGGAAGCCTCGCACGCAGCGGTTCGCCTTCAGTAGATCTGTGTCGATGAGCCGCTGCACTGCAGCTGTGGCCACCTTGCCGAGGGGGAGCACCACGGCTCCTCTGGCCATATCCAGTTTCGCGCCAAGGTATGCCCGCACGAGAGACAGGAGCGTCGGATCAGTGAGGAGGCGAGGGCCGTTCTGGCCGTTGTAGTTCTTCCCGTCGATGAACATGGGGAACCCGATGGCCGATGCCGTTCCGAGAAGACCTTGGTGCTCCATGGAGAACAGACTGGCAGATGCGGGAATCCGCAGCGCTTTGGCGAGGCCGATCCTGTTCAGCCCAGTGGTGAGCCGCGATCGCATCGCACCGGAGAACGAGCCGACTGCATCGGCGCGGCGCAGTACCTCTTCGGTCGGCATCCCGTCTTGGAGGCACTGCCTCGCTTCACGAAGAGCGTTCTTCGCCTGCGTCCCGCCTGCGGTGATCCCGACGAGAACGACCTGGGCCCTCGTGTTCATCCAGTCCCAGGGTGCGTAGTAGAGCGTCAGCGGCTTCTTCTGCCAGAGGCGCAGACTCGTCGCTTTCGGGTTCGGTTCACCACGCTGCCGCATGACGACGTCCCGCTTCTCGTTGATGCACCAGGTGAGGTCCATCGGGCAGGCTTTGTCGACGAACCCATGATCGAATGCCCAACGGGTCGAGCACGTGTGATCGATTCCGCGCATGGGATCAGGCCCTTACGCCGTAGCTTGCGGCCGTCGACCTGAACTGGCGGGTCCACGACCATTGGTCCTGGACGTAGTTGGCGTACTCATCGGTACCGAGCTCGACCACCTCGTCGGTGCTCATCTTGAGCATCCCGATCACCGTGTCGTATGTGCCCGTGTGGTCCTCGGGTCGTGTCAGGCGCAGGTAGGTGTCGGGGATCTTGCCCTTGCGCAGGATCTCGATCTTTGCCTCGAAGTCCTCGAGCACGGCCTCCCGGAACTTGCCGAGGGCCTTCTCGAACACTTCATGATGATGCGCTCGATTCTGCTC
>JAJYXE010000039.1 GCA_021791145.1 Actinomycetes bacterium
CGCGGCGGCCAACGCGCCGGCGACGACGGCCACCGACCCGACGGCCCACCAGCGCAGCCGGCGCCCCCCGGCTCCCCCGCCTGGGATCCCGAGTGCCGGGAGCACCGGCCCCGCCGCCCCCCCGCCTGGGAGCCCGAGCGCCGGCGCGCCGTTGCCCCCCTCTCGCCGCCGGCGGCGGCCCGGCACGACGACGAGGACGAGGCATGCGAGGAGCGCCGCCGCCGACACCGCGAGACCGGCCACCACGAGATGCTGAGGTGCCCAGGTGAGGGACACGGTGAAGCGCGAGCCGCCGAGCGCGCGGAGGTCGGCCCGGCTCACCTGCCAGCCGTTGGCGAAGGCGTCGACGAGCTGGGGGGCGCCGAGCGTGACGGCGTGGGAGCCGGGCCGGGCACCAGCCACGGGGGTCGCGACGGCGTGCCATCCTGCATTGAGGCTCTCGCCGAGGACGAGCTCGAAGGGCTGGGTCGCGGCGCTGACCCGGAGCGTCCAGCCGGTCGCGGACGTCTCGTGCGCCCGCACACGCGGCGCGGGCCCCGGGGTGGGCGCGGCGGTCGCCTCGGACGCAGGCGCTGGGCCGCCGCCCGGCGCAGAGGAGAGGGTCAGCTCGTCGACGTTCCACCCGGGCACGTCGGGCACGATCCCGCGCCCCGGCGCGGCGACCGGGGCGGTCGCGAGCGCGCTCTCGACCACGTGGCGGCCCGCGGAGAGCCGGATCCCGCGGGCGTCGGCGCCGCACGGCTCGATCGACACCTGGCCGTCTTGGAGGGCGCTCGCCACGGAGCCGACGACCTTCAGCGCGACCGGCCGGCCGTCAACCGCCAGGAGGTCCGTCTGGCAGTTGCCGGGCAGCGTCGCCGGGGGCGCGGGCACGTGCAGCCCCGGGATGCCGAGGTCGACGATCCCGAGGGGCAGGATCTCGCTGCGCTTGTGGTAGGCGAGGCGCGCGCGCTTCTCGCGCACCTCGTCGAAGGTGACGCGGATGCGTGTGCCGCGCAGCGCGGGGAAGGACACGGGCAGCGTGACGGTGGTCCCCGGCACGGCGCTCCTGGGATAGAAACCGAGCGCGACCCGGCGGGTCTCGGTGCGCCCGGCCGCGGCTGTCGAGGCCGTGATCTCGAGCGCGGAGGGGACCGAGTGCCGGTGGTCGGCGACGACCGAGAGCGACATCGTGGCGAAGGTGATGGGTGCGGGGAGCCGGTACTGGAGCCACGCGCCCAGCACGTCGGCGGCGCCGAAGCCGCTCTGCCACAGCGTGGACGGGTCGCCGTCCGCCGCCGCCGCGGCGGTGTCGCCGAGCGCGCCTGTGAGCCGGCTCGACGAGGTGGCGACGACGCCCGTGCCTGTCGCGCCGGGAATGCCGACGAGCCGGTCGATCTGCGCGTCGCCGAGGTAGGGGGAGAGCGTCGCCGTCCCCGAGAGCGTGAAGGTGCGCGCGGTCGGGAGCGTGAAGCTGCGCGCGAGGACCATCTGGGGATCGGTCCGCGCGGTCGTGTAGGGCGAGGCCCGTGTCCTTGTCATCGCGATGACCAGCCGGTCGCGCAACGACGACCGGCCGAGACGTGACAAAAGGTCGGTCGGCATGCGGTCGACCTCGGTGACGTGCTGGCCGGGCACCTCCACCTCGGCGAGGCCCACCGGGGTGCCCCGGGGCTTGGTGGTCGCGTCGATCGTGATGCGCAGGGTGCGGAAGGTGCGACGCGAGAAGTCGACCCGCTCGCCGGCGCGTCGCCGAGAGGCCGCGCCGAGGGCCACGGTGACCGGACGGCCCCCTGTGAAGGTGAGCGTCGCCTCGCTGACGGAGCGCTTGCGTGTGCCGAAGAGCGGCTGGACCACGGTGATGTGGCCGGCGGTCACGCGGTGGCCGAAGTCGACCTGCCACCACTGGCCGTCGACGTCGGAGGTGAAGGTGCCGGTCTCCCATGCCGTGCGCAGGTCGCCGTCGATCGCGCTGTACGCCCGGTCCTCGGGCTGGTACGTCACCGGGTTGCCGTAGGAGGAGGCGGTGACGTCCGCCGCGCCGACGTACGTGGCGACCGTGCGGCTCCCCGGAGGTGTCGACGGGTCCTGAGAGGTCGCGAAGAGGTCGATCGGGCTGTCGGTCGGTGTGCGTGTTGTCGCGTCGTCGCGGGCCGTCTGGACCTGGCCGGCGTTGGCGCCGAGCCCGTTCCAGCGGAAGCCCTGCTTGCGATTGGTGTCGGTGACCACGAGCGTCGCGCCGTGCGCCGCGAGCCGGCGCAGCGCCGACGGCCGGCGGTCGAGGCTGCCCGCGTAGTAGATCGCGCTCTTCGTGTCGAGAAGGCCCTGGGCGGCGAGCGTCTCGAGCCCGGTCGCGTCGCCCGCGACGACGAGCGCGCCGGAGTCGGACTCGGCGCGCGCGATCGGCCGGGGGGCGCGCACCGCGTAGACGGCCACGGGCGGCGGCTTCGTCGCGTGCGGTGTCCCCGAGAGGAGCTCGGTGTCGACTGTCGGCTTCGCCACGCGCTGGCCCGGCTCGCCGAACGTCGTCGGGCCCGACAGTCCCGGCGGCGTGCGCGCCAGGCTCTGGGCGAGTGTGACCGCCTGCGGGCTGCCGTAGTGGGCCGATGTCTGGTCGTACTCGACGAGCACGTCGCCGGCCGACATGAGGCGCGCCATCGGCGCGAGCGCGGCCCAGTCCTCGATGTGTGTCTGGATCGGCGAGTCGAGCGCGTACAGGGTGTCGGCGGTCGCGATCGACCCCATGACCTGCTGCTCCCGGGTGACGAAGGGACGGGTGAGGATCGCCGGCTGCGGGGTGTCGGTGGTGTTGCCCCACGTGTAGGCCGCGAACGCGTCGCCGGGGATCCCGAGCACGCGCGTGGCGCCGTGCACCGCGTCGAGGGCGCGCGCGGCGGCGAGGTCGTAGGCGGGGAGCCTCTCGGGCTGGGTGAGACCGTGCACGATCGCCGCGTCGCCGTTGAAGATCGCCGGGTTGGCGGCGAGGACGAGCCCGAAGAGCGCGGTCGCAGCGATCCCCGCGGCCCACGCGCGCGGCCGCGCGTGCGCGCGCCTGCGGGCGAGCGCACGCGTGCGGGCCGCCAGCCCGGCGACGCCCGCGCCGAGGAGCATCGCGAGCCCCAGCAGCGCGAGCGGCGTGGCGCGGTCGGTCGAGCGCATGGCGAGCCCCGCGGTCGTGTCGTTCATGAACGCCTTCAGCGCCGCGCCGGCCGGGGGCGGCGCTGTGTAGGGGTACGCGCCGACCGACAGCACGACGCCCACCACGACGAGGGCGACGAAGTAGCCGCGACGGCGCCACCGGACCAGCGCCGCGGAGACGAACGCCAGCACCGGGACGAGGTAGGAGACAGCGACCAGCCAGAGCCACTTCGTGTACAGCACCACGCTCTGGGTCCACGGCCCGCTCTTCCCCCCGCCGTAGAAGTACCAGTAGCCGAGCCCCCGCAGCACCTCGAGCGGCGTCGACGTCGAGCTGGTCGCGCGCACCGACTCCGTGTACCGCAGGATGTCCACGCCGTAGCCGGCTTCGACCAACAGCCCGACGATCCACCACGCCGAGACCAGCACCGAGAGGACGCCGAGCTGCACGAGCACGACCCCGGCATCGCGCCAGGTCGCCTCGCGTTCCACCGCGGCCGCCCAGGCGAGCCACAGGAGGGGCCCGAGGACGACGTAGAGGACGGAGCTCGCGTTGATGCCGCTCGAGAGGGCGACGACGAGCGCGAACAGCGCGGCGTACCGCCACGACGCGAGTCGTGCGTGGCTCCGGCGTGCCTCGAGCGCCCTGGCCGCCAGCGCGACGAGCCAGGGGAGCGCGGCCCAGGGCATGAGGATGACCGAGATCCGCCCCGAGTACTGGAGCACGTAGGGGGAGAACATGAAGGCGAGCGCCGCGACCGTGCTCCCCGGCCTCCGCACGCCGATCGTCCTGCAGAGAGAGAGGACGCCCGCGCCCGCCGCGAACAGGATCGCACCGAGCCAGACCCGCTGGGCGATCCAGGTGGGCACGTGGAGCGCAGCGGTCGCCGCGTAGTAAGGGCCCATCGGGAACAGGTAGCCGATGTACTGGTGGGTGACCGTCCCGAGCGCGACTGTCGGGTACCACATCGACGCCACCTGCCCGAGGAACCTCGCCGGGTCGAGGTACAGGTACGTCTTGGTGTCCGAGCTCACGACCCCGCGCTCGACTGCGAGCAGCGGCACGAAGGCGAGGCCGGCGAGGAGCAGGTGCTCGAGCACGCCCGCGCGGCGTCGCAGCCCCGTTGCGCGCGCGAGGGGGATGCCGGGAGCGGGCGGGGCGGGCGCACCGCCGTCCGGCGCGTGGTGCGCACCGGGAGCCGGCGCGGCGGTCGTGGTCCTGGTCGTCATGGTGGCGGGGCGGCGCGCGGCTCCGGCGTCGGCACGTCGCCCTGCGCCCACGGCCGCCGGATCGGTACTGTAGGCAGCGCGCCGTGTCCTCGTGGAGCGGGCGGGAACGAAGGCGACGGGACCGGTGACGACCACGAGGCCAGCACGACGAGACGGAGCCGCCGGCGCTCCACGCCGGGGCGGGGCCCGGGTGCGCCGGGGCGGGATCGAGGTGCGCCGGGGCCGAGAGAGGCTGACCGGTGAGCGGCCCAGGCGGGGCTCCACGCCCGACTCGCTCCTCGCCCTCCACGACGCCGGCTACCAAGCGGTGCTCGACCGGCTCGGCGCCGGGCGCGTGCTCGACGTCGGCTGCGGCGAGGGCTTCGAGTCGCTGCGGCTCGCCGGCGACGGCCGCCGGGTGGTGGGCGTGGACTACTCGGCGGAGGCGGTCGCAACCGCGGCCCGGACTGCGGCCGCGGCCGGGGGCGGGGACGGAGGGCTCCCGGTCGCGCAGATGGACGCCCTCGCGCTCGGCCTCGCCGACGGCTCGTTCGACGCCGTGTGCTCGTCGCACCTCATCGAGCACTTCGCCGACCCGTTCCGCCACGTCGCCGAGGTCGCGCGCGTCACCTCGGACGCCGGGACCGCCTTCTTCCTCACCCCCAACGCCCCCGCCGACTTCGAGAACCCGTTCCACCTCCGGCTGTTCGAGCCCGAGGAGCTCGCGGCGCTGCTCGGTCGCTTCTTTGCCGACGTGTGGGTGGGCGGGGTGGACGGCAGCGACCGGGTGAAGGCCGACTTCGCCTCACGGCGGGAGAAGGCCGCGAAGATCCTCCGCCTCGACGTGCTCGACCTCCGCCACCGGATGCCGAGGCGCTGGTACCTGGCGCTCTACACCCGGCTCCTCCCGATCGCGTACGCGCTCATGGCCCAAGACGGCCGGCACGGCGCGTCGGGGATCTCCGCGGACGACTGGTTCGTGACCGGCCGTCCCGACGAGACGACGCTCGTGCTGTTCGCGGTGTGCCGACGGCCGCGCCGGCGCGCGTGGAGGGAGCCCGGCGCGCGGTGACGCAGCGTGTCGGCCTCACCGGCGGCATCGGCTCGGGGAAGTCCACCGTGGCCGACCTCCTCGCGGCGCGGGGCGCGGCGGTCGTCGACGCCGACGTGATCGCCCGGGAGGTCGTCGCGCCCGGGGCCGCCGCCTATGACGCAGTAGTCGCCCGGTTCGGGCGCGAGATCCTGGCGGCGGACGCCACGGTCGAGCGCGCTGCGCTCGCGGCACGGGTCTTCGGGGACCCCGACGCGCTCGCGGACCTCAACGCGATCACCCATCCCGCGATCGGGGCGGCCCTCCTCGAGCGGCTCGACTCGCTGGAGCGCCTCCCCGCCGCCGAGCGACCAGTGGTGGCGGTCGCGGTGATCCCGCTCCTGCGCCGCGCGCACGTCGACGCGCTGGCGCTCAGCGCGGTCGTGGTGGTCGACTGCCCGACGGAGGTCGCCGTTCGCCGGCTCGTCGAGGCGAGGGGCATGGACGAGGCCGACGCCCGTGCGCGGGTCGCCGCCCAGGCGTCCCGGGAGGAGCGCCTGGCGCTCGCCGACTACGTGGTCGACAACGGCTCGGGCCCCGAGCACCTCGCCGCCGAGGTGGACGCGCTCTGGGGGTGGCTCAAGGGGTTGGTCGCGCCGGACCGCCTGGCCGGCGGCGCGGCGGCGGGCGACGGCGCATCGAGCACCTAGGAGCACGTAGCCGGCGGAACCCCGGCGCCGGGCGCCGATGCGAGCCCCCGCGCCGAGGCGGCGCGCAGGCCGGGGCCGCACAACCGGTTGGTACGCTCCCGCGCGGTGCCTGACTTCGAGGTCGTCTCCTCCTTCCGCCCCGCCGGCGACCAGCCCGGGGCGATCCGCGCCCTCGCCGAAGGCGTCCGCCGCGGCGACCGTTACCAGACCCTGCAGGGGATCACCGGGAGCGGCAAGACCGCCACGATCGCCTGGACCATCGAGGCGGTCCAGCGCCCGACGCTCATCATCGAGCCCAACAAGTCGCTCGCCGCGCAGCTCTCGTCCGAGCTGCGGGACCTCTTCCCGAAGAACCGGGTCGAATTCTTCGTCTCCTACTACGACTACTACCAGCCCGAGGCGTACCTTCCGACGACGGACACCTACATCGAGAAGGACTCGTCGATCAACGACGAGATCGACCGGCTGCGCCACGCGACGACCTCCTCGCTCCTCATGCGGCGGGACGTCATCGTCGTCGCGTCGGTCTCCTGCATCTACGGCCTGGGGTCGCCCGAGGAGTACGCCGGCCGCATCCTCGGGCTCCAGGTCGGCCAGCAGATCGACCAGCGGGACCTCCTGCGCCGTCTCGTCGACCTCCAGTACACGCGCAACGACGTGAACCTCGTCCGAGGCACCTTCCGCGCCCGCGGCGACACGATCGAGGTCCACCCGGCCTACGAGGAGGCCGCGCTCCGCGTCGAGCTCTTCGGGGACACGGTCGAGCGGATCGTCCCCTTCGACGTCCTGACCGGCGAGATGGGGGAGCCGATGGACGACGTGGTCGTCTTCGCGGCGACCCACTACGTCGCCGGCGACGAGACCATGCAGCGTGCGATCGCCTCGATCGAGGTGGAGCTCCGCGACCGGCTGGGCGACTTCCAGCGGGAGGGGAAGCTGCTCGAGGCCCAGAGGCTGCGCGCACGCACCGAGCATGACCTCGAGATGCTCGCCGAGACCGGGGTGTGCTCGGGCATCGAGAACTACAGCCGGCACCTCGACGGCCGCAGCCCCGGCGACCCGCCGTTCACGCTGCTCGACTTCTTCCCGAAGGACTACCTCGTCGTGATCGACGAGAGTCATGTGGCGGTGCCCCAGCTCTACGGCCAGTGGGCGGGCGACCGCTCCCGCAAGGAGGTGCTGGTCGAGCACGGATTCCGGCTTCCCTCCGCCCTGGACAACCGGCCGTTGCGCTTCGAGGAGTTCGTCGAGCGGGTGCCCCAGGCGATCTTCGTGTCCGCGACGCCCGGCCCCTTCGAGCTCGAGCATTCCGCACAGGTCGTGGAGCAGGTGATCCGCCCGACCGGTCTCGTCGACCCCGAGGTCGTCATCCAGCCCACGCGCGGCCAGATCGACGACCTCATGGCGAGGATCGAGGAGGCCGTCACGAAGGGCGGGCGGGTCCTCGTGACGACCCTCACCAAGAAGATGGCAGAGGACCTCACCGACTACCTCGCCGACGCCGGCATCCGGGTGCAGTACCTGCACTCGGACATCGACACGATCACCCGTGTGGAGATCCTGCGGGGCCTCAGGCTCGGGGCGATCGACGTCCTCGTCGGGATCAACCTCCTCCGGGAGGGCCTCGACCTGCCCGAGGTCTCGCTCGTGGCGATCCTCGACGCCGACAAGGAGGGTTTCCTGCGCTCGGCGTCGTCGCTCATCCAGACGATGGGCCGTGCTGCTCGGAACGTGGACGGCACCGTCGTGCTCTACGCCGACACGATCACCGACTCGATGCGCGAGGCCGTCGGCACGACCCAGCGGCGCCGCCAGCGCCAGATGGCCTACAACGCAGAGCACGGCATCGACCCCCAGACGATCCGGAAGGCCGTCACCGACATCCTGGAGCGGCTGCGCGGGTCGTCCGACGGCACCTCGAGGGCGAAGCGCAGCCGTGCCGACGTCCGCTCGGGCAAGGCGGCCCGGACGGTGCGCACGCGCGCCGCGGTCGGCGGCGGAGGATGGGTGCCGGGCGCAGGGCCGGTCGAGCTGCCGCCCGATCTCGCCGAGCTCGCCGCGCAGCTCGAGCGCGAGATGCACGCGGCGGCGGCAGACCTCCGCTTCGAGGAGGCGGCGCTCCTTCGCGACGAGCTCGCGACGCTGCGGGCCACGGCGACCGCCGGTGCCGCGCCGGAGGCCCTCGGGGGACCAGAGCCTGGCGGGGGATCAGAGCCGGGCGGGGGATCCGAGCCGGGCGGGGGATCCGAGCCGGGCGGGGGATCCGAGGAGGCGGAGGCGACTCTCGCGTAGGCTTGGTGGCTCCGCGGCGGGCGAAGGAGCCTGCTGCGCCCGAGCTTGCACCCGACCTCCCATCCAAAGCCTCCGAGAGGATCGCCGACCACCATGACCTCGACTTCCCAAGACGGCAGGCCGACCGGAGCTGCACCGAGCATCCTCACCGGCAGGGCAGCCGAGCTGCCGGGGGGTACCGTGGTCGACTTCGTGGCGGCGAACGTCCGCAGACGTCCCGACGCTCCGGCAGTCGAGGGCGACGGACCGACGCTGACCTACGCGGAGCTCTGGCACCACGCGACGCGGATGGCGGCGGCGCTGGCGGACGCGGGGGTCGGCGAGGGCGACCAGGTGGCGATCTGGGCGACGCGCACGGCGCCGGTGGTGGCGGCGATGCTCGCGGTCATGGCCCTCGGCGCAGGGTACGTGCCGATCGACCCGACGTACCCCGCCGCGCGGGTCCGGCGCATCCTCGAGGTCGGCCACCCCAAGGTGATGATGGCGGCGGAGCCCAACGCGCTCGCCGGCAGCCTGCCTCGCGGCGTCGGCACGCTCGACACCCACGCCGGGCCGCGTGACGGCAGCGAGCTCCAGTCCGTCGCGCGCCAGGACCATCTCGCGTACACGGTCTTCACCTCCGGCTCCACGGGGCAGCCCAAGGGCGTGCTCGTCGCGCACCGCTCGCTCGTCAACTACCTCGGATGGGCCCAAGAGCTCACCGACTTCGGCGAGGACGACTCGACCCCCTGCTTCGCGAGCCTCGGCTTCGACCACGCCGTCACCTGCCTCTGGCTGCCGCTCATGGCCGGCGGCTCGGTCCAGCTCGTACCCGACAGCTGGGACCCGAGGCCGTGGATCGCCCCGCGTGGGCGGCCCTTCAGCTTCGTGAAGATCACCCCGTCGCACGTGAGGCTGTTCGAGCGGATCGCTCGCCCCGACTACCGGGCCATCACCCGGACCGTCATGTTCGGCGGGGAGCGGCTGGACGCCGCGCTCGTCGCGAGCCTGGGCGACCGGCTGGAGGGAGTGCACCTTCTCGACCACTACGGCCCCACCGAGGCGACGGTCGGGTGCACGGCCTACCGCTTCGAGCGCGACTCGCTCCCCTCCGAAGGCTCCGTGCCGATCGGCGAGCCGGTGTGGAACTCGCGTGCCTACCTCGTCGACGAGGACCTGCACCCGGTTCCGCTGGGCGAGGAGGGCGAGCTCGTGCTCGGCGGCGAGTGCGTCGCCGTCGGCTACCTGGGCGGCGACGCAGAGGACAAGGGCCGGTTCCTCGACGAAGAGGTCATCGCCGGTGCGCCCGGAGCGCCCGGCGCACCGGGAGCGCCCGGTTCCCGCGCCTACCGGACGGGCGACCGGTGCGCGATCCGCGAGGACGGCCAGCTCCACTACCTCGGGCGTCTCGACGAGCAGGTCAAGGTCCGTGGATTTCGCATCGAGATCCACGAGGTGCGCGACCTCGCGGAGTCGGTGCCGGGCGTCGCCCACGCGGCGGCAACGGTCAGCCAGCGCGGTCTGGGCGGCCTCGAGCTCTTCGTCGTCCCCCAGGACGGTGAGCAAGGAGACCTGGTCGCACGCGTGCTGGAGCGGCTGCGCGCCGAGCTGCCCGCCGCGGCGGTGCCCGAGAGGGTCCTGGTGGTGCCTAACCTGGTGGTGAACGCCCACGGCAAGTGGGACGCCGAAGCGACCAGGCGGCTCGCCGAGGCAGGGGAGGGAGGAGCCGGATCATGAGCACGATCGAGACCGCTGCGTCAGGCGCTCGCGCCGGGCGGGCGACGTCGCTCGTCTGCGTCGACTGCGGGTCGAGCGCGCAGGACCTTTCGGGACGGTGCCGCGCGTGCAACGGCCTCGTCGAGGCCGTCTACCCCGAGAGCGGCGCATCCCTCGGGCCCGGGGACACCGACGCGCTCGAGACGTACTGGGACCTCCTGCCGATCCCCCGGCGCGAGTCGTGCCGGATCGCCATCGAACCGACGCCGACGGTCCTCCTCACCGAGCTCGACGGCGTGCCCATCTGGGCGAAGGTCGAAGGGGTGCTCCCGACCGGCTCGACGAAGGACCGGCTGATCGCCGTCTCGCTGCCGCTCATGGTCGAGCGGGGGGTGGAACGCTTCGTCTTCAGCTCCACCGGCAACACCGCCGCCGCCTACGCCTGGGGGCTCGGGTACTACCCGGAGCTCTCCGCCAGGGTGTACGTCTCCGAGGACGTCGCCGATTCCCAGCTCGGCCCCAAGACGGACCAGATGGAGATCGTCCGGGTGAAGGGGGACTACGTGGAGGCCGGCAACCGCTCGCGCGCGGAGATCCGGCCCGACGAGGTTTCCGAGGGCGGCTTCTTCAACCTGGGCCGGCGTGAGGGCGCGAAGCTCGCCTATCTCGAAGCGTTCGACGACGTCGCGCGGGCGGGCGGCCGGATCGACACGGTCGTCCAGGCGGTCGCCTCCGGCCTCGGGATCGTGGCCGCGGCCCGGGCCGTCGAGCAGAGCGCGGCGGTGCGCGGTTGGGGCAAGGGCCCGCGGCTCTTCTGCGCTCAGCAGACCAGCTGCTCGCCGATGGTGAAGGCCTACCGCGCGTTGCTGAGCGGCACCGGAGAGCGGCTTCCCGAGAAGCTCCCCTCGGGGCTCGCCGCGGCGATCCTGCTCGGGGACCCGTTCTCGAGCTTCGACTACGTGGCGCGGGCGGCCCGCGAGTCCGACGGCGGCTTCGTCGACGTGACCTCCTCGGAGATCGCCGCAGCCCTGCAGCGCCACAACCGCGAGGTGCCGATGGGCGACTCGGCGGCGGTGGCGCTGGCGAGCGTGTACCGCATGTGGGAGCAGGGCGACCTGCGCGGGTCGGAGGGCGTGCTGGTCGCGCTCACCGGCGGCCCCGGCCGATGAGCGGGGCGATGGCCGGCTCGGCGATGGCTCAGGCGGTGGACTCGGCCGGATGACCGAAGAGGAGTTCTACGAACGGATGCGGGCGTTCCTGCGCGAGCGCCGCCCGGACCTCACCGGCAGCATCGAGCCGACCACCCAGCTGTGGCAGGCCGGGTACCTCGACTCGTTCGGGCTGATCGAGACGTTGACGCTGCTCGAGGAGCTCACCGGGCGGCCGATCCAGATCGGCGCGGACGACCTGCCGAGCTTCTTCACGATGAAGGGCATCTTCGAGGCTTTCCTCGCGGGCTGAGCGCGACGTGTCGCGCCGCTGGGCGCGGCGTCCGAGGAAACTGGACGCGCGGGTGCGCTACACTGGCCTCTGGGGCTGGAGGGGGTGACTCCGATGAGGCGGAGCACACGTGCGCTGGCGTGGCTGGCATGGGGATTTGCGGCGATCGGGCTCGGCGGAACCGTCGCGGCCGTCGCGTGGTTCTCGGGTTCGTTCGAAAGCGCGTCGCTCCTCCCGGTATGCCGCACACTCGGGTTGTCGTGCGCACACGCACGCTTCGGCTTCGCACCCGCGCCGGCGCCGGCGCCGGCGCCGAACAGCGGCGGAGGCCCTGAACGGGGCCCCGGCGGAAGCCCCGGCGGAAGCCCCGGGGGAAGCCCCGGCGGAAGGGGCACCGCCTTCTCGTCGCTCTCGCCCGTGGCGCCCACGAACCTTGTCGCAGCCTCGACGAGACCGTCGCCCAGCGGTCCGACGCACGAGGACGCGCTCCCGACAGGCCGCGCCCACGGTGTGCCGCCCTCGCACCTTGGCCGGTCGGGCAACCACGGCCAACCGCTCGGCCACGGCCAGCCGCTCGGCCACGGCCAGCCGCTCGGCCACGGCCAGCCGCGTGCACGGCCCGGACCGCCCGACCTCCGCCGGACACCCTCACCCGTGGGCGTCGTCGCTGCGCTGGTGCAGCCGCTCGCGCCGGCCGGTGGTCCGGCCGGCGGTCACGGTCCCGCAGTGCCGCCGGTCGCCGGAGCACAGCCATCCGCCGTACCTCTTCTCCGCCTCGCGCCGGGCAACGGGCCTCGCTCGCGTGTTCGGGTCGCCGGGCCGGACCGCCAGCCGGTCACCGGGCAGGACCGCCAGCCGGTCGCCGGGCCGGACCGCCAGCCGGTCGCCGGGCCGGACCGCCAGCCGGTCGGCGCGATGGCCCGCCTCGCGCACAAGGCGTCGCCGGCGTCCTCGGCGGGGCCGCCGAGGAGCTGATCGCGACCAGGCGAGGGCGGCGCATGTCCCGCTCCGATGCGACATGCGCTCCGGGCGGAGGGCGGCAAGGGCACGGCCGTCGAAGGCTGCCGCGCCGGCCTGCCGGCCGCCGTCGCAGCACCCGAACGTCTGTTCGCTAGAGTGTCGGGATGGCCGCCGCCGCCGACCGGTATCCTCCCGGTGTGTCCGGGCATCTCGTGATCCGGGGGGCACGGGAGCACAACCTCCAGGACGTCTCCCTCGACCTTCCCCGTGACCGGCTGATCGTCTTCACGGGCCTGTCGGGGTCCGGGAAGTCCTCGCTCGCGTTCGACACGATCTACGCCGAGGGCCAGCGCCGCTACGTCGAGTCGCTGTCCGCGTACGCGCGCCAGTTCCTCGGGCAGATGGACAAGCCCGACGTCGACTTCATCGAAGGGCTGTCCCCGGCGATCTCGATCGACCAGAAGTCCGCCTCGCGCAACCCGCGGTCGACCGTCGGCACGATCACCGAGGTCTACGACTACCTGCGGCTGCTCTACGCGCGCATCGGCAAGCCGCACTGCCCGGTGTGCGGGAGACCGGTCGCGCGCCAGACGCCCCAGCAGATCGTCGACCGTGTGCTCGAGCTCCCCGAGGGCAGCCGCTTCTGGATCCTCGCCCCCGTCGTGCGCGGGCGCAAGGGGGAGTACTCCGCCCTGCTCGACGATCTTGCGAAGCAGGGCTTCTCACGGGCGCGCGTCGACGGGACGGTGGTCGAGCTCGCAGAGCGCCGCGACGCGACGCTCGCGCGTTATGAGCAGCACACGATCGAGGTGATCGTCGACCGGCTCGTGCGGCGCGAGGGGATGCGCCAGCGCCTCACCGAGTCGATCGAGACCGCGCTCGCGCTCACCGGCGGGACGGCGGAAGTCCAGATGGTGGGGCCCGACGGGATGCCCGAGCCGGGACGGGACCCCATCACCTTCAGCCAGCACCTCGCGTGCACCTACGACGGCATCAGCTTCGAGGAGCCCGCGCCGCGCAGCTTCTCGTTCAATTCCCCTTACGGCGCGTGCACGACGTGCCTGGGGCTCGGGACGCGTTTCGAGGTGGACCCCGAGCTGGTGGTGCCCGACCCCTCGCTCTCGCTCGAAGAGGGTGCGCTCGCCCCCTGGGCCGGCGCGCGCAGCGAGTACTTCTCGGGCCTCATCAACGGCATCGCCGAGCTCGGCGGCTTTACGGTCGACACGCCGTGGTCGAAGCTGAAGGCGAAGGACAAGAAGCTCGTCCTCTACGGCTCGGGCACCAAGCAGGTGAGCGTGCGGTACCGCAACCGCTTCGGGCGCAGCCGCGCCTACGAGACCCACTACGAGGGCATCGTGCCTTGGCTCCAGCGCCGCCACTCCGAGGCCGACTCCGACTGGAGCAGGGAGCAGATCGAGCAGTACATGCGCGAGGTGGCCTGCCCGGCGTGCGGGGGGGCGCGCCTCAAGCCCGAGTCGCTCGCGGTGACCATCGGCCGCGGGTCGGAGGGGCGGCGCGGGGAGCCCGGGCGAGGAGGAGTTCTTCAGGGTGGATTCCCGCAGGGTGGATTCCCGCAGGGTGGATTCCCGCAGGGTGGCATCAATATCTACGAACTGTGCAGCCTGTCGATCACCCGTGCTCTCGAGACCATCGAGCAGCTGGAGCTCTCCGAGCGAGACCACCTGATCGCCGACCGAGTGCTGAAGGAGATCCGCGAGCGCATGCGGTTCCTCCTCGACGTCGGGCTCGACTACCTCTCGCTCGAGCGCGCGTCCGCCACCCTCTCGGGCGGCGAGGCTCAGCGGATCCGCCTGGCGAGCCAGATCGGGAGCGGCCTCGTGGGCGTCCTCTACGTCCTCGACGAGCCGTCGATCGGCCTGCACCAGCGAGACAACCAGCGGCTGATCCAGACGCTGTTGCGCCTGCGCGACCTCGGCAACACCGTGATCGTCGTCGAGCACGACGAGGAGACCATCCGGACGGCAGACCACGTGGTCGACATCGGCCCCGGCGCCGGGGAGCACGGCGGGCGGATCGTCCACTCGGGGCCGGTGACCGGCCGAGGGGGGCTCCTTGCCAACCCCGAGTCCTTGACGGGCATGTACCTCTCGGGCAAGCGCAAGATCGCAGTGCCGGACCGCCGGCGCGCGGGGTCGGGCCACTCGGTCGTCGTGCGCGGCGCGCGCGAGCACAACCTCGCCGACATCGACGTCGCGTTCCCGCTCGGCTGCCTGATCGCGGTCACCGGGGTGTCGGGCTCCGGGAAGTCGACCCTCGTCAACGAGATCCTCCTGCGCTCGCTCGCGCACGAGCTGCACCGTGCGAAGGCGGTGCCCGGCCTGCACCGCACGATCGAGGGCATCTCGCACGTCGACAAGGTCGTGGACGTCGACCAGGCGCCGATCGGGCGCACCCCGCGCTCGAACCCGGCGACGTACACGGGTGTCTTCGACCACATCCGCCGCCTCTTCGCGCAGACGCCCGAGGCGAAGGTCAGGGGCTACCAGCCGGGGCGCTTCTCGTTCAACGTGCGTGGAGGTCGTTGCGAAGCATGCGCGGGCGACGGGACGATCAAGATCGAGATGCACTTCCTCCCGGACGTCTACGTGCCCTGCGAGATCTGCGGTGGGGCGCGCTACAACCGGGACACGCTCGAGGTGACGTTCCGCGGCAAGAACATCGCCGAGGTACTGGACCTCTCCTGCGAGGAGGCCTTGGGGTTCTTCTCCCACCAGCCGCCGATCGTCCGGCACCTCCAGACCCTCGTGGACGTCGGGCTCGGCTACATCCGGCTCGGCCAGCCGGCCCCGACGCTCTCGGGAGGCGAGGCGCAGCGGGTGAAGCTCGCCAGCGAGCTCAGCCGGCGACCGACCGGCCACACCATGTATATCCTCGACGAGCCGACCACCGGGCTCCACTTCGAGGACGTCCGGCGGCTGCTCGACGTGCTGGGCCGCCTCGTCGACCAGGGCAACACGGTCGTCGTCATCGAGCACAACCTCGACGTCGTGAAGTGCGCCGACTGGATCGTCGACCTCGGGCCCGAGGGCGGGGACCGCGGCGGCCGCATCGTGGCAGAGGGCACCCCCGAGCAGGTCGCGAAGACCCCGGGCAGCTACACGGGCGAGGTGCTCCGGCCGGTGCTCGGGATCAAGGACTGATCGCCGCCGCAGCCGGCCGGCGGGTTGGGGCGGGCGGACGGGCGGGTCTCAGCGGCGGGTCTCAGCGGCGGGTCTCAGCGGCGGGTCTCAGCGGCGGGTCTCAGCGGCGGGGCAGGGGCGTCGACCGGGGCGGTCGGGGGGCTCAGCGCCGGGGGAGGTTGATACACCCCTATGCCATCCTGTGATTGATGACTGCGGTGGCGAGCCAGGTACTCGAGGCCTCCAGAGGGCTCCGCGCGCTCCTTGCGGACTTCGATGCGACGCTCGTTCCCGGTCCGGACTGCGCCCTCGTCGCCGAGGAGCTCGCCATCACCGAGAAGGCGTGCAGCGGGAGCCGGCTCCTCGCTGCAGCCCGCGCCGTCGAGTGCGGTGCCCACAAGGAGGCCGGTGCGGCCGATCCCGTTTCGTGGCTCTCCCGCCAGGGAGGCACCACCGGCAGGGACGCCCGCAAGGGTCTCGAGCTGGCCAAGGTCCTCGATGCCCATCCGGCGACGAAGGACGCGCTCGTCTCGGGCAGCGTGTCCGTGTCCCAGGCACACGAGATCGCGGCGATCGCCGCGGAGCTTCCTGAAGCCGAGCACGACCTCCTGGAGACCGCCCGGCATGGAGACCTCACCAAGGTCCGCGACGAGGCGAGGGAGCGGAGGCTGTCGTCTACCCCGGTCCGCGACCTCCATCGTGCCCAGCTCGCTCGCCGGCGGTTCCGTCACTGGCGCGACGGCCTGGGCATGGTGTGCTTCGAGGGGGCCCTGCCCCCGGAGACCGGCGTCCCCTTCGTGGCCCGCATCGAGAGGGACGCAGCTCGCCGTCACCGGGACGCGAAGCGGACTGGAGATCCAGAGCGATTCGAGGCGTACGCGGCGGATGCGCTCGTCGCGCTGACGGCGTCCGACGGCAGCGGCAAGCGCGGGCCGCAGGCGGACCTCGTGATCGTGTGCGACCTCTACGCGTGGCGGCGCGGGTACGCGCTCGGCGGGGAGACCTGCCACGTGATCGGGGGTGGCCCGATCCCCGTGGAGGTGGCGAAGGAGCTGTCGCGGGACGCCTTCTTGAAGGGCGTGCTCCATGACGGGGTGAGCATCCACAAGATCCGCCACTACGGGCGCAAGTACACAGCCGAGCTTCGCACCGCCTTGGATCTCGGACCTGTTCCCGCGTTCAGCGGCAGGGCATGCGCCAACTGCGCGCGCCCCTTCGGCCTCCAGCGCGACCATCGAGTCCCCGTCGCGAGCTCCGGGCCCACGACGTACGACAACGTCCAGGACCTCTGCTACTCCTGCCATGCAGCGAAGACCGAGCGGGACCGGGCGGCGGGCCTGCTGGGGAAAACCGCCAAGGCCCGGGGTCCCACCCCGCCCGCCAAGGCCCGGGGTCCCGGGCTGCCCGCCAGCGACTCCCACGGTCCGGTGCCGCCGGGACGGCCAGGCGCAGCGCGGGCGCGACCATGAGCTTCCGTGCGGCGGGGACCCAGCGAGCCGTCGCCGGACCGGGGCGGCGCTTCCGTTCGTTGTCTCTTCGAGACCGAGCGGCGCGCCGTCCGGCGGACGGGCTCTGGGGTCGAGCGCGGCGCCAGCTCGGCGCAGGTGCTGGTGCCGTCGGACAGAGCACGCCGGGCAGCAGGTCAGCGGGCCGGCTGGCCAGCAGGGCGGCTCAGACGCCTCAGCTCGGGCTCAGGTGATGTCGAGCATCCGCTGAAGGGCGACCCGTGCCGACGCCGCGGTGGCCTCGTCGACCTGGATGCGGTTGCGGACCTCACCCTCGACGAGCCCCTCGAGCACCCACGCGAGATGGGCGGGGTCGATGCGTGACATGGTGGCGCAGGGGCAGACGAGCGGATCGATGGAGACCACCGTCTTGTCGGGGTGCTCGTGGGCGAGCCGGCTGACGAGGTGGATCTCGGTTGCCACGCCGAGCACCGAGCCTGCCGGCGCGTCCTGCACCGCTCGGATCAGGTGATCGGTGGAGCCGACGTCGTCGGCGAGCTCGACGACCTCGTGCGCGCACTCGGGGTGCACGAGGACGGAGCCGTCGGGGTGCTCCGCGCGGAAGGCCGCCACGTGCGCAGGCCGGAAGCGCTGGTGGACCGAGCAGTGCCCGCGCCACAAGAGCAGGCGAGCGGACTTGACCTCGGCCTCGGTCAGCCCCCCGAGCTCTTGGCGGGGGTCCCAGACGAACATCTCGTCCGCTCCGTAGCCGAGCTCGAACCCGGTGTTGCGCCCGAGGTGCTGGTCGGGCACGAAGAGCACCTTGTCCGCCCGCGCTCCACCGTTGTGGGCCGCCGTGAGGGCCCATCGCAGGACGGCGCGGGCATTGGAGGAGGTGCACACGGCCCCGCCGTGCTCGCCGACGAACGCCTTCAGCGCGGCGGCCGAGTTCATGTAGGTGATCGGGAGCACCCGCTCGACGTCGGTCACGCGGGCGAGCGCCGACCACGCCTCCTCGACGTCGTCCACGTCGGCCATGTCCGCCATCGAGCACCCCGCGTTGAGGTCGGGGAGGAGGACCTGCTGGTGGGGCCCGGTGAGGATGTCCGCCGACTCGGCCATGAAGTGGACGCCGCAGAACACGACGAACTCGGCGTCGCGGCGGTCCGCGGCGATGCGCGAGAGGCCGAAGGAGTCTCCACGCGCGTCCGCCCAGACCATGACGTCGTCACGCTGGTAGTGGTGGCCGAGGATGAGGAGCCGCTCGCCGAGGCGACGCTTCGCCGTGCCGATCCACTCGGCCAGCTCGCCGGACGACGCGCTCGTGTACCGGTCTGGCAGGGGACGCTGGAGCCTGATCAATTCTGAACCCCCTTGGGGAGGCCTCCCATGTGACCGGCGGGGACAGCCTGGTCGCCCGTCCGCGGGGATGTCGGTCTGAGAGGTGCTATGTGCCGGGATACCAGGCCCGGTGCTCCGATGTTACGCCGATCCTCCGCCGATCTCGCGCCGGGTGGGGAGGAGGTTCCGGGTGGGAAGATTCCGGGTGGGGACGTTCCGGGTGGGGCGGGGAGTCGCGACAATGAGAGGGTGCAGGACCGCCCGCCCACCGCTTCGATCCCCGACGCCCCGGGCTCCTATCAGTTCCTCGACGCCGAGGGCCGGGTCCTCTACGTGGGCAAGGCGAAGTCGCTCCGGCACCGCCTCCCCAACTACTGGCAGGACCCCGCCGCGCTGCCCCCCCGGACGGCCCAGATGGTGGCGCACGCCGAGCGCGTCGAGTGGGTGGTGGTCGCCAACGAGGTCGAGGCGCTCATGCTCGAGCACTCGCTCATCCAGGCGCACAAGCCGCGCTTCAACGTCCGGCTGAAGGACGACAAGAGCTACCCGTGGCTCGCCGTGACGGTCGGGGAGGAGTGGCCCCGCCCGATGGTGTACCGAGGGCGCAAGCGCAAGGGCGTCCGGTACTTCGGCCCCTACGGGCACGTCGGCGCGCTCCGGGAGACCCTCGACCTCCTCCTGCGCAGCTTCCCGGTGCGGACCTGCTCGGACACGAAGTTCCGACGTCACGAGCGGCTGGGCCGCCCCTGTTTGCTCTACGACATCGAGCGGTGCTCGGGCCCCTGCGTCGGTGCCGTCGACCACGAGCAGTACATGCGCATGGTCGAGGACCTCATGAAGTTCCTCTCGGGTGAGACCGCGCCCATCGTGAGCCGGCTGGAGCACGAGATGAAGGAGGCGTCGGCGGGGCTCGAGTACGAGCGGGCGGCAAGGCTGCGGGACCAGCTGACCGCGGTCCGCAAGGCTGCCGAGACCCAGCAGATGGTGTCCGAGCGACCCGAGGACTTCGACGTCGTGGGCATTGCCGAGGACGAGCTCGAAGCCGCGGTGCAGGTCTTCTACGTCCGGCGGGGACGGGTGGTCGGAAGAGGCGGCTTCGTCGCCGACAAGGTCGAGGACCTGACCCCCGCGCAGTTCGCCGGCCGGGTCGTCGAGGAGCTCTACGGCGCGCCGGGCGCCGAGGTGCCGCGCCGTGTGCTCCTGCCGGTGGAGCCCGAGGCGCTGCCGGTCCTGCGCGACTGGCTGGGGCGGCTCCGGGGCGGACCGGTCGGGATCGCTGTCCCCAAGCGCGGCGCGAAGCGAGCCCTGCAGGAGACCGTTACCCGCAACGCGAGCGAAGACCTCACCCGGCACCGGCTGCGGCGCGCGGGAGACCACAACGCGCGTTCGAGGGCGCTCACGGAGCTCCAGAGCGCGCTCGGGCTCGCACAGGCGCCCCTGCGCATCGAGTGCTACGACATGAGCCATCTCCAGGGCACGGACTACGTCGGCTCCATGGTCGTGTTCGAGGACGCGCTCGCCAAGAAGTCCGACTACCGCAAGTTCGTGGTCAAGCACGTGCCCGGCAACGACGACTACGCCGCCATGCGCGAAGTGCTCTCGCGCAGGCTCAGCGCGCTTGTGGCCGAGCGCGAGAGGCACGGCGAAGGTTACGGCGAGAGGCACGGTGAAAGGCACGGCGAGGGTTACGGCGAGGGTTACGGCGAGGGTTACGGCGAGGGTTACGGCGAGAGGCACGGCTCCCGAGGCTCCCGAGACTCCCGAGACGAGCACGACGTGGACGGTGGCGAGCGTGCGCCGCGGCGGCGGCGCTTCGCGTACACGCCGCAGCTGCTGCTCCTCGACGGCGGCAAGGGACAGCTCGGCGTCGGCGTCGAGGTGCTCGAGGAGCTCGGGCTCAGCGGGCAGGTCGAGCTCGCGGCCCTCGCCAAGCAGTTCGAGGAGGTGTACCGGCCCGGCGTCCCCGAGCCGATCAGGATCCCGAGGGGCTCTGAGGCGCTCTACCTCATCCAGCGGGTCCGCGACGAGGCGCACCGCTTCGCCATCACGTTCCACCGCAAGCGCCGCGGCAACCGGATGACCGCGAGCGCGCTGGACGGCGTGCCCGGTCTCGGCCCGACGCGCAGGTCGCGCCTCTTGAAGGAGATGGGCGGCATGCGGGCGCTGCGTGCGGCGAGCGAGGAGGACCTGCGGGCGCTGACCTGGTTGCCGGACCGCGTCGCCGAGGCCGTCTACGTCCGGCTCCACACGAGGGGCGACCCCGGAGGCATCACGGCGGCTCGGGTCCGCGCGCGAGAGGATGGGAGGGAGTGAGCGAGTTCCTGTTCGTGACCGGGATGTCGGGCGCGGGCCGGTCGACGGCTGCGGCGGCGCTCGAGGACCTCGGGTGGTTCGTCATCGACAACCTCCCGCCCGCGCTCATCACCAAGGTGGCCGAGCTCGTCGGGCGCCCCGGCTCCGAGACCGAACGTGTGGCGCTCGTCATCGGGCGCGGCGGAGGGGACGAGTACGTCGACGACGTGCTGCCGATGCTCGACAGGCTGCGCAAGGGGCAGCACGAGGTGCGCGTGCTGTTCCTCGACGCCCCAGACGACGTGCTCGTCCGGCGGTTCGAAGGGACGAGGCGCCGTCACCCGCTCGCAGCCCGCGGAGTCGAGGAGTCGATCGCGGACGAGCGCCGGCTGCTCGACGGGCTCCGAGGGATGGCGGACGTGGTCATCGACACCGGCGACCTCAACACCAACCAGCTCCGCCAGCGGGTGATCGAGCTCTTCGGAGACCCGGTGCGCACGGCGCACCTGCAGACGTCGGTGGTGTCGTTTGGCTACAAGCACGGCATCCCCCTCGACGTGGACATCGTGCTCGACTGCCGGTTCCTGCCGAACCCGTACTGGGTCGACGAGCTGCGCCCCCTGTCGGGGCTCGACGCGCCGGTTCGAGATTACGTGCTGGCGCTGCCGGAGACCGGCGCCTTCCTCGACAAGGTGGACGAGCTCCTGCGCATGCTCCTGCCGAGCTTCGAGCAGGAGGGGAAGTCCTACCTCACGGTGGCGCTCGGCTGCACCGGCGGTCGGCACCGCTCTGTCGTGCTCGCCGACGCGCTCGCAGCCCGGCTCTCCGCTGCGGGGGTCCGCACCTCGGCGTTCCACCGCGACGTCGACCGCTGAGCCCGGGGATGGGGGCCGTGCTCCCGGGCGGGCGGGGGGCCGGTCCAGGGCCAGCGGTCAGGGCCAGTCGGGGTCCAGCTGGTGGAGGAACACCCGGCAGCGCTCCGCTTCGTCGTCCTCGCCGATCGCGGCAGCCGTCGAGCGCAGCGCGTCGAGCGAGCGCAGGAACCCGCGGTTCTCCTCGTGGACCCATCGCACGTGCCCGGTCCCTCGCCAGCCGGCGGCCCGGAGCGCGTCCAGCCCGCGGTGGTAGCCCACCCTCGCGAAGGCGTAGCGGTCCGCGTCGACGGTCGCGACCTCTGCGAGGCGCGCCCACGCGTCGAGGTGCTTGGGCCAGCGTGCGGCGACCTCTGACAAGGCAGCCCGGCGTCGCTCTGGAGGCTCCGCCATCGCCGAGGCCGTCGCCTCCACGGCGTCGGGATCGGCCGCGGGCAGGACCGTCTCGGGGGAGCCGCTCGTCAGCGAGACGCTCGCTTTCTCGGAGTCGATGTCATCGGTGGTCACGGAGACATCCTCTGCTCGCGAGCGCCGCTGCGCCAGTGCGATCTCCGGATGGGCTCTCGGGACGAGGTCTTAGGATGAGCCGGTGAGCGCGCCCACCCACCCCCGCGCCCCGGTCGCGCGCTTCGACGAAGGCCCCGGCGGCGCTTCCGGGCAGGGACCTTCCGGGCAGGGACCTTCCGGGCAGGGACCTTCCGGAGAGGGATCTTCGCTGGCCCAGCCGCGGGCCACGAGGACGGGTCTCGCGCTCGTCGTGATCATGATCGGCGTCCTCATGGCCGCGGTCGACACGACGATCGTGGTCCTCGCCCTGCCCGAGATAGAGCGGTCGCTGCATGTCGCGCTCTCCGGCGTCATCTGGGTGATCATCGGCTATCTCCTCGTCATCACCGTGCTCGCGACCCAGGTCGGGAGGCTCGGCGACATGTTCGGCCGGGTCCGGATGTACGAGGCGGGCTTCGTGGTGTTCATCGTCGGCTCGGCGTTGTGCGCGCTGGCCAGCAACGAGACGACGATCATCCTCTACCGGGTGGTCCAGGGCGTGGGCGGCGCGCTCATCACCGCGAACAGCGGCGCGGTCATCGCGGACACCTTCCCAGCGGCGCAGCGGGGCCGCGCCTACGGCTTCAACGCGGTCGGCTGGAGCCTCGGGGCGATCCTCGGCATCCTCCTCGGGGGCGTGATCGTCACGTACGTGGACTGGCGCTGGGTCTTCTGGATCAACGTGCCCGCAGGCGTCGCCGGCTTCCTCCTCGCGCTGCGGGTCCTCCACGACAAGGGAGATCGCCGTCGCGAGCGCCTCGACGTGGCGGGGATGGTCCTGTTCGGGGCCGGGGTCTTCGGAGTGCTCTGGGCGATGACCAAGCTCTCGACCACCTCGTTCAGCGGCCAGGTCACCGGGTACCTCGTCGGCGGCATCGTGCTCCTCGGGGCGTTCCTCCTCGTCGAGCGGAGGCGCGCGGCCCCGATGCTCGACCTCTCGCTCTTCAAGATCCCGACGGTGAGCCCGACGATGCTGGCGTCGCTGTTCCAGGCGATGGCGAACTTCGCCGTGCTGTTCCTCGTGATCATGTACCTCCAAGGGGTCCGTGACCTCAGCCCGCTGCACGCGTCGCTCCTCCTCGTCCCCGGGTACCTCGTGTCCGGACTGGTCGGCCCGATCGGCGGTCGCCTCACCGACAAGGTCGGCGCTGTATGGCCGGCGACCGTCGGGCTCGCCATCCAGATCGTGGCGCTGCTGGTCTACGCACAGCTGGGCGTCCGCTCCTCCGTCGGCTTGGTCGTGGTCGCCTCGGTCGTGAGCGGGCTCGGCTCGGGCCTCTTCTTCCCCTCCAACACCACCGCCGTGATGCTCGCGGCGCCGCGCGAGCTCTTCGGCGTCTCTTCGGGGATGCTGCGCACGTTCGCCAACGTCGGGATGGTCTTCTCGTTCGCTGTCGCCATCCTCGTCGCCGGGCGGGCCATCCCGCACCGGGTCGCCTTCGCGATCTTTGTGGGCACCACCCACTTGACGCACCGGTTCGCCGGCTCCTTCACCGACGGGCTGCACGCCGCCTTCTACGCGTCGATCGGCATCATGGCGCTCGCTGCGGTCCTCTCGGCGACGCGGGTGATCCACCTGTGGCGGCACCGGAGCCAGACGGTCGAAGTCGCCCCGGAGAACTGACGAGTTCTCGCCGTCGTGCCGAGACATCGCCAACGCGCTTTGGCACACTGGGATCGAGTGAGAGACGAGTGAGAGAAAGGAAAGGGGGAGCTCGGCAACGATGCACGACTTCGACCACGACCATCCGATCGAACGGTTCGATCCGCTGCTGCGGAACATGCTCGCATGGGATCTCGTGGTGGAGACCGACGACGGCAGCTGGGTGCTGCGGCCGGAGGTCGTCGAGCGGCTGCGGGGCCTCGTGAGCTACACGAGGCGCGGCGAGCCCTCGGAGGTCGTCTACTTCGGTCACAACTGCGCGGGGTGCAGGTCGAGCGGTCTCACCCGATTGCGCGACGGGGTGTACCTGTGCGACGAGTGCCGCCGGGCGGCGGAGGTGGCAGCGGTCGCGACGCTCGTCCCGGTGCCAGAGGGCGACAAGCGCCGCCGGTTCGCCAGATCGCGCAAGATCGCAAGCTGACCGGCTCGGGCGTCGGGCCGGCCCCCTGCCGACCAGAGCCCCCTTTCGACCAAAGCACCCTGTCGACCAGGGTCAGCAGGTCCAGCCGCTGTCGATAGAGTCACCGGGATGCCGCCCCAGGGAATGAGCGTCCTCGGCCACCGGGTCGAACGGCTCGAGGATCCGCCGCTGCTCACGGGGGCTGCCGAGTACCTCGCGGACCTCCATCCCCCCGGCGTGCTCCACGCGGTCTTCGTCCGCTCGAGCGTCGCGCACGGTGTGCTGCGGGCGGTCGACGTGTCGGGGGCCAGGTCGCAGCCCGGAGTCGTCGCGGTCTTCACCGCGGGCGACCTTGCGCTCGGAGGGATCCCCGAGTGGCCGCGCGCCGAGGGCCCGGCGCGCCCCGCGCTGGCGCGCCCGTGCCTCGCCGGAGGGAGGGTCCGCTTCGTCGGCGAGGCGGTGGCGGTCGTGGTGGCCGAGTCGGTGGCCGCAGCGCTCGACGCGGCGGAACTGGTCGTCGTCGACGTCGACCCGCTCCCCGTCGTGGTGGACCCGCTCGCTGCGATGGAGCCGGACGCTCCGCTCCTCTTCCCTCCCCTCGGCACCAACATCGTGCTCGACGTTCCTCCCACGGATGCCGGCGTCCTGGAAGGAGCCGACGTCGTCGTGCGGGCGCGCTTCGTCAACCAGCGGGTCGCGCCGGTGCCTATCGAGACCAACGCGGCCCTGGTCACGCCCGAGGCCGACGGGCGGCTGGACTGCGTCGTGACCTGCCAGGCCCCCTTCGCGGTCCGAAACGGGATCGCCGCCGCGATGGGGTTGGCGCTCGAGAAGGTCCGGGTGCGGACCGTGGCGGTCGGCGGGGGGTTCGGTGCGAAGGGAGGCGTCTACCCCGAGCAGGTCGTCGTCGCCGCGGCCGCGTCCCGGCTCGGCCGGCCGGTGCGCCACGTGGAGACCCGCTCGGAGAACCTCGTCGCCATGAGCCACGGGCGCGGACAGGTGCAGGACGTCGCCCTGGGGGCGCGCCGCGACGGGACGATCGTCGGCCTCGAGGCGCGCACGGTGACCGACGTGGGCGCCTACCCCTGGCGGGGCGGGATCCCGTTCCGTACGGCGCGCCTCATGGCGAACGGCGCGTACAGGATCCCCCGGCTCGCGCTGGCCTCGTTGGGCGTGGTGACCAACACCACGCCGGTCGGCCCGTACCGCGGGGCGGGCCGTCCCGAGGCCACGGCGATGCTCGAGCGCGCGATGGACATGCTCTCAGCGGAGCTGGGCATGGACCCGGCCGAGGTCCGGCGACGGAACCTGCTCGCGCCCGGCGACTTCCCCTACAGGACCCCTACCGGCGCCGTCTACGACAGCGGGGACTACGGGCGCGCGCTCGACGAGGCGCTGGAGCTCGCCGGCTATGGCGCCCTGCGCGCCGAGCAGGCCGAGCGCCGCCGGCGCGGCGACCCGGTCGCGCTCGGCGTCGGGCTGTCGACGTTCGTCGAGATCAGCGGGTCGGGAGGGGAGTTCGGCGCCGTGACCGTCGAAGGGGACGGCACCGTCGTGGTCACGACCGGCGCGTCGCCGCACGGCCAGGGGCTCGCCACCGTGCTCACCCAGCTCGCGGGCTCGGTGCTGGGGGTCGACCAGGTGAAAATCGTCCACTCGGACACCGACCTCGTGCCGACCGGCGTGGGAACGTTCGGCTCGAGGTCCGGGCAGCTCGCGGGCAACGCGGTCGTGGGGGCCGCCCAGGAGGTGCTCGACCAGGCCCGCGAGGTCGCCTCCGGGCTCCTCGAGGTGTCGCCGGCCGACGTCGTGGTCGTCGACGGCGGGCTCGCGGTCGTCGGGGTGCCTCAGAGCGCACTCAGCTGGGCGCAGGTGGCGGCTGCCGCGCCCGGCGGACGGCTCCACGCCGAGGGCGAGTTCACCCAGGAGGAGGGCACCTACCCCTTTGGGGCGCACGTCGGCGTCGTGGAAGTGGACACCGAGACCGGGCGGGTGTCGCTCCGCAGGTTCGTCGCCGTCGACGACTGCGGCACGGTCGTCAATCCGACGATCGTCGAGGGGCAGGTGCACGGCGGGCTGGCCCAGGGGATCGCCCAGGCCCTCTTCGAGGAGGTCCGCTACGACGAGTGGGGCAATCCGCTCACCGCGACGCTCGCGGACTACGCGGTGCCGAGCGCCGCCGAGCTCCCCTCCTTCGAGCTGGGCGAGACCGAGACCCCCTCGCCGCAGAACCCCCTCGGGATGAAGGGCGTGGGGGAGTCCGGGACGGTCGGCGCCACCGTCGCCGTCCAGAACGCGCTGGTCGACGCGCTCTCGCCGCTCGGGGTGCGCCACGTCGACATGCCGCTCACCCCCGAGCGGGTCTGGCGGGCCATCGGGAGCCCTCGGTCGTCGTCGTCGTCGTCGTAAGCTCCGAGCTCATGGCCTTCCTCCTCCGCAAGCTGGTCCGGCTCCTCCGCGTCCGCCGCGAGCAGCGTCGCCGCCTGGGGCGCTGATCCCGCTCCGCCGAGCTCCGCCGTCGATTGAGCACATGCCCGCCGCACGGGCCGACGTGCCGGTGCCCGCCTCCGGCGGCGATGACGTCGTCGCTTCCTCCTGGAGGACGACCCTCCGCCAGCTCCAGGCGCATGTGAAGCGCGACCGGCTGTCGGTCTCCGCGGGGAGCCTCGCCTATCACGGCTTCCTCGCCTTCTTCCCCGCGGTCATCGCCGCGCTCGGGATCCTCGATCTGGTCCACCTGGGCACAGGGTCGCTCCGCCACCTGGCGCACGGCATCGTGAAGGCCCTCCCCCCCGGCGCCGCCGGCGTCTTCCAGACCGCCGTGCACGCGGCGACCAGGAGGTCTGCGGGCTCGGTCGTCGCGGTGGTGGTCGGCATCTTCGTCGGGCTGTGGAGCTCGACGAGCGCGATGGCCGTGCTCCAGCAGGTCCTGGACATGGCGTACGAGGTGCCGGCCGATCGCAAGTTCATGGCCCGAAGGCTGCGCGGGGTGCCGCTCCTCGTGCTCACGGGCCTGCTCGGGAGCTCTGCCGCCGCGCTGATCGTGTTCGGCAAGCCGATCGGGTCCGCGATCGACGGGACGCTGCCCTTCGGCGGTCCGGCGTTCACGCTCGGATGGACCGTGCTGCGCTGGGTCGTCGCCTTCGCCCTCGTCTCGGTGCTGTTCTCCGCGTACTACGCGTACGGGCCCTACCGCAGGCGTCCCGCGTGGCGGTGGGCGAGCCCGGGGAGCCTGCTCGCGTCGGGCGTGTTCCTCGTGGGCTCGCTCGGGTTCTCCTACTACGTCAGCAGCTTCGGCTCCTACGGGAAGACCTACGGCAGCTTCGCGGGCGTCGCGATCTTCATCTTCTGGATGTACCTCGCGGCGCTGGCCGTGCTGCTCGGCGGCGAGCTCAACGCGCAGCTCGAGCGCGAGGGGAGGTCAGGTCTCGGGGTGAGTCGCACGCGGTCTCGGTCTCGGCGAGGGGATCCCTCCGGCTGACCAGTGGCTCGTCGCGGTGCCCGGGCCACCAGGCGAGGTGGCCGACGAGCGCCGTGAGGGAGGGGGTGAGGAACATCGCCATGACGAAGGCGGCGACCGCGATCCCGAAGGAGATCGCGAACCCCATCTGGCTGAGCGTGGTGCCTCCGGCGAGCACCAGCGACGCGAACGTGCCGGCGAGGATGAGCCCCGCCGAGGCGATCGTGGGGCCGGCGTGGCGGACTGCCATGGCCGCCGCGGCGCGCGGGTCTCGGCCCTCTGCGGCCTCCTCTCGAAGCCGGGACACCATCAAGATGTTGTAGTCGGTGCCGAGCGCCACCACGAAGAGGTACATCACGATCGGGAGGATGAAGGTGAGGCCGCTCTCGTGGCGGGCGTCCTGGAAGACGAGCACGGTGGCGCCGAGGGTGCTCGCGAAGCCGAGCCCGACGGCGCCCATCAGGTACCACGGCGCGACCGCGCTGCGCAGCAGGAGGGCGAGGATCACGAGGATCAGCGCGGCGGCGACGGGGAAGACGAGCGCGTAGTCGTGCCCCATCGCAGCCTGGAGGTCGACGTAGACCGAGGTGATGCCGCCGATCAGCGGCCTCGTGCCGCGCGGCGCGTGGTCGGCGGCGCGCTGGAGCGGTCCGCGGACCGTCGACATGGCGGCGTCGGACTGCGCGCGGTGGGTGAGCACCACGCGGAAGTCCGCGACCGTGCCGTGCTCGGCGACGCGCGGCGCGGCCACCGTTGCGACGCCCCGCACACGAGAGAGCCGGTGCCCGAAGCTCGCGAGCGCGCCGGCGGGGATCGGGGCGTGCTCCGTCGACTCGAGGTAGACGTCCGTCGGCGACGCGGCGCCGGCTGCGTAGCCGCGGAGCAGCACCCGCTGGAACACGGCCGACTCGGTCGAGGCTGTCTTGCCCGAGTTGAGTGTGAAGGAGGGGTGGAAGCTGAGCGCCGACACCGAGAGGGCGATGAGGACGGCGGCGCTCGTCGCCGCGACGCGGCCGGGGTGGCGCGCGAGCGCATCCCCGATCGCGCGGAAGCGCGCGGACTCCGGCTCTCGCTGCCACGCTTTGGACGGCCAAAACGCCTTCGTGCCGAGCAAAGAGACGATCGCCGGGATCAGCGTGAGCCCTGCGACGAGCGTCGAGGCCACGGCGATGGCGAGCGCCGGTCCGAGAGAGCGGAAGAGCGTGATGCTCGAGAGCGTGAGCGCGAGGAACGCGATGATCACCGCGCCGGCAGCGGTCGCGATCGCCGGGCCGACGCGGGTGATCGCCTGGACCATCGCGGCCTTCGCGTCCGCTCCCGCCCGCAGCCGCTCTCGGTAGCGGAACATGAGGAACAGCACGTAGTCGGTCCCGACGCCGAAGAGGACGACGATGAGCAGCGTCGAGACGGTGCTGTCGATGTGCAGGCCGAAGCCCTCGCTCAGCGAGGCGATGAGGCCGTCTGCGATCTGCGACACGACGCCGATCGCAATGACCGGGAGCAGCGCGATCACCGGGCTGCGGAAGATGAGCAGCAGCAGCGCGAGGATGAGCCCGATCGTCGCGATCGCCACGACCTTCGACGCGGTCTGGCCGGACTTCTGCTGGTCGACGAACTGTGCCGCGCTGCCGGTCACCCCGGCCCGCAGGCCGCTGCCCTTCGCGAGCGCGGCGACGTCGCTGCGCAGCGCGAGGACCGTGTCGGTCTGCACGGTGGTGAGCTGTCCCTCGGCGTTGGGCATCTGGACGCCGATCACGCCGACGAGGCGGTTCGCCGAGACGACCGGCGGGTCGACCAGCCCGACGGCGGCGAGGTGCCTCGAGGCGAGCGACCGGCGAGCGCGCTCGAGCCACGAGACGTCGCGTGGGGTGAGGGGACGGCCGTCGCGCCGCTCGACCACGACGAGGGCGGCGGGCGTCGCCGAATCGAAGAAGGCGTGCTTCTGGAGGTCGGACGCCTGGACGGACTGGTAATGGCTGGGGAGGAAGGACACCTCGCTCGTTGTCGCCGCGAGCTTCGGCGCCAGGGCGACGATGGCGACGGCCGCCACCACCCAGAGCCCGATGACCCGCCAAGGATGGCGCACGACCACCCGTCCCAGCCTGGCGAACATGGAATGCTCCTCGTGCTCGAATCTACCTGCCGACCAGTAAGTTACCTACTTGCCGACAGGCAAGTCAAGTCGCTACAATGACCGTCATGGTATGGGAGGCGACAGGACCCGGGCCGGCGGACCCGGGCCAGGGCGCGGCGGCGAACGGGGGACTGGGCGACCCCGGCCACGGCGACGCAGCACACCCCGGCGACCAGACTCGTGCCCGGATCCTCCGCGTGGCCCTCGAGCTCATCGCCGACAAGGGCTACGCCGCGACGTCCACCCGCGAGATCGCCGAGCACCTCGGGTTCACCAAGGCGGCCCTCTACTACCACTTCCGCACGAAGGACGAGCTTCTGGCGGCGATCGTGTGCCCCGTGATCGAGGAGCTGGAGGCACTGATCGAGCACGCCCGCGCCGATGGTGGTCGCAGCGCGCGGCGTTCCCTCGTCGTCGGCTACGTCGAGCTGGTCGGGCGTCACGCGGAGCTCATCCGGGTCCTGGCGAGCGATCCCTCGGTGAAGGAGAGCGCCGGCCTGCACGTGGCCACGCCGGTCTTCCGCCGGCTGGTGCCGCTGCTCGCCGGCACGAGCGAGCCGGACACCGCGCAAAGGACCCGTGTCCGTGCGGCGCTGAGCGCCGTCCACGGCGCGCTGGTCCACGCGCAGCCCGACGACGATCCCGAGATCCTGCGGACGACGGCGGTGGAGGTCGCGTGCGCGGCGCTCGGGCTGCCCGCCCGCGCCCACGCACGGCAGGGGCGCTAGCCGATGACGACGGCGCATGCCTCAGACCCCGCGGGCGAGACGACCGCTGCGCTGGGCGTGCTCGACCGGGGGCGGGTGCGGCTGATCATCGGCGCGCTGCTCCTCGGCATGCTGCTCGCGGCGCTCGACCAGACGATCGTCGCGACCGCGCTGCCCACGATCGTGGGCGATCTCGGAGGCGCCTCGCACATCGCGTGGATCGTCACCGCGTACCTTTTGACCGCGACCGTGTCGACGCCTCTGTGGGGGAAGCTCGGCGACCTCTACGGCCGCAAGTCCTTCTTCCAGGCGTCGATCGCCATCTTCCTGGTGGGGTCGGCGCTCTCGGGACTGAGCCACACGCTCGGCATGCTGGTGGCGTTCCGCGCGTTGCAGGGCCTGGGCGCGGGCGGGCTCATGGTCGGCGCGCAGGCGATCATCGGCGACGTCGTGTCGCCGCGCGAGCGCGGGCGCTACCAGGGACTGTTCGGGGCGGTCTTCGCGCTGGCCACGGTCATCGGCCCGCTGCTCGGCGGCTTCCTCACGCAGCACGCGAGCTGGCGGTGGGTCTTCTACATCAACGTGCCGTTGGGCGCGGTCGCGCTCGTCGTCACCGCGATGGTGCTCCCCTCTCACCTGCGCGGTGCCCGCAAGCCCATGATCGACTACGCCGGCACGCTGCTTTTGAGCGCGGCGGCGACCGCGCTGGTGCTGGTCGCGTCCCTCGGCGGCACCACGTACGCGTGGTCGTCGGCGCCGATCCTCGTGCTCGGCGTTGCCGGCGTCGTGCTCATCGGGGTGTGGGCACTCGTCGAACGCAAGGTGCGCGAGCCCGTGCTGCCGCTCCACCTGTTCGCCAACCGGGTGTTCTCCGCGACGAGCGCGATCGGCTTCGTGGTCGGCTTCGGCCTCTTCGGCGCGGTCACCTTCCTGCCGGTGTTCCTCCAGGTCGCCAAGGGGGCGAGCCCCACGTTCGCAGGCTTGCAGCTCGTGCCGCTCATGGCCGGCATGCTCACGACGTCCATCATCTCGGGCTTCCTCATCACCCGTATGGGGCGCTACAAGGTGTGGCCGGTGGTGGGCTCCGCGGTCATGACGCTCGGGATGTACCTCCTCTCGACGGTCACCGCCACGACCTCCGACGGGCTCATGTACCTCTTCATGGTCGTCCTGGGCCTCGGCCTCGGAGGCGTGATGCAGGTGCTCGTCATCGCGGTCCAGAACGCAGTCCCACACGAAGAGCTGGGCGTCGCCACGGCGGGCGCGACGTTCTTCCGGTCGATCGGAGGGTCGTTTGGGGCGGCGATCTTCGGCGCGATCTTCGCCAACCTGATCGGCGGCCGCCTGAGCGCCGCGCTGCACGGGTACACCGTCCCGAAGGGACTGGGGGCGTCGGTCGACCCCGCGCTGCTCCACCACCTCCCCGCGGGGGTCCACGCCGCCGTCGCCTCCGCCTACGCGTCGACGGTGGGGACGGTCTTCCTCGTGGCCGTGCCGGTCATGGCGCTCGCCTTCGTCCTCACGTGGTTCCTCCCCGAGATCCGGCTCCGCACCCACCTCGGTGCCCAGGGCCCCCGCGTCGATGAGGGGGTTGAGGGGGCGCCCGTCGCGGGCGGCGGGGCGTCCGTCGCGGGCGACAAGGCGCCCGTCGAGCCGGTCCCTGATGGTGGGCCCGAGAGTGTGCTCGAGGGTGTCGCGGTCGGGGGTCCCGACCTCCCAGCACCCGGGGACCCGGCAGCGCCGTTCGGTTGACGCTCCTGTCGCGCGGGAGCAGAGCTCGTCAGCGGCCGTCCAGCGGTGCCGGCGCTTCTGGCGCCACGGCTCCCGGGGCGGGTGCTGCGTTCGCGGGTGCTGGTGCGGCCGTGGGTGAGGGCGCTGAGGGGAGCGGCGTGCGAGGTGTGCGGGCCACCCCAGCGGCGAGCATCGCCGAATTGGGGATCTTGTACTCGCCTTCCTCGGTCTGGAGCGTGACGTAGATGAGCGTCATCTCGCGGACTCGAGCGTCGAAGATGCCGCCAAGTGCCCCTGACCGGACACGGACGCGATCTCCGAGGTGAAAGGGCCTGGCGAGGATCAGGACGAGACCGGCGAAGACGTTCCCGAGGCTTTGCTGGGCAGCGATGCCGAGCACGACCCCGGCGAGCCCTGCGCCGACCAGCAGGTGCTCGATCGACACGCTCAGCACCGCGAGGACGCCGAAGATCACGATCAGGTAGCCGACCGCCGCCGACACGATCCGGACCGCGCCGCCTGCACTGGGCATCGACGTCGAGGCCACGTGCCGGCCGAGGACCGAGGAGAGGCGCGTCGTGGACACCGCGCCGAAGACGAGCAGCACTCCGGCGCTGACCCAGGCCACGAGCCGCGGGCTCAATGCGTGCTTTTCGATGTCGCCGAAGGCAGAGCCCGCCACCAACGCGGCGAGCGCAAGCAATCCCGAGAGGACGCCGACGACCACACCGCGGCGCTTCGCGCGCAAGTCCTGCTCGGTCATCTGCATCCCTCGTCGTGCATCGTCACCGTCTCTGTGCGGTCCGAGCGGGGGGCCGCCGCCGACTCGTGCCTGGACCGGCTCCTGCCTGGACCGGCTCCTGCCTGGACCGGATCCTGCCTGGACCGGCTCCTGCCTGGACCGGCTCCTGCCTGGACCGGCTCCTGCCTGGACCGAGGGTAGTCGGCCCCGTCTGCGCAGCGGCGGCCGATTGATAGGGTCCGCTGGATGCACCTCCGGATCTTTGTCGAGCCCCAGCAAGGCGCCTCCTACAGCCAGCTCCTGACGGTGGCGCAGCATGCCGAGTCGCTCGGCTTCGACGGCTTCTTCCGATCCGACCACTTCCTCGCCATGGGCGTGGACGGCTTGCCGGGGCCGACGGACGCGTGGGCGACCCTCGCAGCGCTCGCGCGCGAGACCAGCCGGCTCCGGCTCGGCACGCTCCTGAGCTCGGCCACGTTCCGGCTTCCTGGGCCGCTCGCGATCACGGTCGCCCAGGTCGACCAGATGAGCGGCGGAAGGGTGGAGCTGGGACTCGGCGCGGGATGGTTCGACGACGAGCACCGCGCCTACGGGATCCCGTTCCCCCCGATCGGCGAGCGCTTCGAGCGGCTCGAGGAGCAGCTCGAGATCGTGAGGGGGCTGTGGACGACGCCAGCCGGACAGCGCTTCTCCTTCGCCGGTCGCCATTACACGCTCGTCGACAGCCCGGCCCTGCCGAAGCCGCTCCAGCAACCCCGCCCACCCCTGATCGTCGGAGGCGGAGGGCCGTCGAGGACGCCGCGGCTCGCGGCCCGCTACGCCGACGAGTACAACACGCCGTTCCTCGTGCCCGACGATGCGGCTCGCCAGTACGAACGGGTGCGCGCGGCGTGCGAGTCGGAGGCGCGCGACCCCGACACGCTTGCGCTGTCAGCTGCGGTCGCGGTGTGCTGCGGACGCACCGAGGGCGAGGCCGAGAAGCGCGCGGCTGCGATCGGGAGGGACCTCGCCGAGCTCCGCGAGCACGGGGCGGCCGGCACGCCCGACGAGGTGGTCGCGCGGTGCCGGCGTTACGGGGAGCTCGGCGCGTCGAGCATCTATTTGCAGGTGCTCGACCTCTCCGACCTCGATCACCTCTCCCTGCTCGGGGCCGAGGTGCTCCCCGCGCTGCGCTGAGGGCGCGGCGAGGGGCGTCAACCTGCTCTCGACGACGCGCCGCCCACGAGCTCGAACGCCTCCCACATCGCCGCGTAGCGCCCACCGAGCTCGAGCAGCTCCTGGTGGGTGCCGGTCTCTGCGACCTGACCGCTGTGGACGACCACGATGCGGTCGGCCCCGCGCGCCGTCTGGAGGCGGTGGGCGATGAGGACGGTGGTGCGACCTTGGGACACCTCGCGCACCGCGGCCGCAACCTTCGACTCGGTGGGCAGGTCGAGGTTGGAGGTCGCCTCGTCGAGGAGGAGGACGGCCGGCTCGACGAGCTGTGCCCTCGCCAGGGCGACGAGCTGGCGCTGGCCGGCGGACAGCGAGCGGCCGCGCTCGGAGAGGACGTGGTGGTAGCCGCCGGGAAGCTGTGAGACGAATTCGTGCGCGCCGACCGCTCGCGCCGCCCGCTCGACCGCCGCGTCGTCGGCGTCCGGCCTGCCGTAGGCGATGTTGTCGCGCACGGTCCCCGAGAAGAGGAACGCCTCTTGGGGGACGTACCCGAGCTGGCGGCGGTAGTCGCCGAGCGCGATGTCGCGGAGGTCGTGACCGTCGACGGCGACGACGCCTGCGTCAGGGTCGTAGAAGCGCGCGATCAACTTCATCACCGTCGACTTGCCCGCACCGGTCTCGCCCACGAGCGCGACGGTCTCGCCCGCCGCGATGCCGAGGTCGACGCCGCGCAGTGCCTCAGGTGGCTTGCGCGCGTGCGCGTCGACCGCGAGGAGCAGTCTCGGATCTGCCGGTCCGCGTCTGCGCTGGGGCGTGATCCCGGGGCGGTTGGGCGCAGAGGGATATGAGAACCGGACTCGATCGAGCGTGAGCTCGCCGGCAAGGCGGCCGATCGGCTCGGGCGCCGGAGGCTCAGGCGTCCGGGTCTCGATCTGCATCAGCTCGGAGATCCTGCCGACCGAGACGCGCGTCTGCTGCCACGCGTCGAAGACCTGCGACAGGCTTTGGATCGGAGAGAAGAACATGTCGATGTAGAGGAAGAACGCGATGAGCGCCCCCGTCGTCAAGTGGCCGGAGCCCACGAGCGCGGCGCCGAGCCCGAGCACGATGACCTGGGCGATCCCCGAGAGGAACTGGATGAAGGGGAAGTAGGTGGCGACCAGGCGCTGCGCCCGGATGCGCGATTCCAGGTAGTCCCTGCCGAGGCGGTGGAACCGCTCGAGCGTGGCGTCGACGTGGACGAAGGTCTGGGCTTCGCGCACCCCGGCGATGCTCTCTTGGAAGTCCGCGTTGACGATCGCGATCCGCTCTCGGGCTTGGTCGTACAAGACGGCCGCCTTGCGACGGAAGACCACGGTCGCGCCCGCCAGCGGCACGATGACCGAGAGCGTGCAGAGCCCGAGCTCCGGATCGATCACGACCAGCGCGACCCCCACGCCCACGAACGTGACCATTGCGACGAGCGCGGACAGCACCCCGTTCTCGATAAGCGACTCGAACTGGTCGACGTCGGTCGTCATGCGGGTCATGATCCGGCCCGCCATCTCGTTCTCGTAGAAGTCGAGGGAGAGGCGCTGGAGCTGGGCCCAGATCCGGATACGCAGCGAGAGCATGATGCGCTGCGCGGTGCGGCCGGTGACGAACGTCTCTGCCACCTGATCCCCGAGATCGGCGACCGTGATCGCGAGGTACAGGCCGGCCGCGGCGAAGAGGGCGGCCGCAGAGCGGGCGGTCACCCCGGCGTCGATGCCGGTCTTCACGAGGATCGGGCCCGCGAGGCTTGCAACGGCGTCGGCCACCACGAAGAGGAGCCCAAGGAGGAGCGGCCAGCGGAACTCGTAGAAGAGCGTGGCCAGACGGAAGGTCCGGTCCTGGCGAGCCTCGCGCTCGAGGTCGACGTGCGCGACATCACGCGAGGGCCGCAGCGCGCCCACGCGGGCGAGGAGCTCGGGCGTCGGCACGAGGCTCATGCGCCAGCCCCCGCCGCCGCCTCCGAGGCCCGGGCCGATGGTTGCCACCCTCATGGCGGCGGCGCTGGGAACTGCGGGCGGCGCAGTCACCGCGTGCGCCTGCACCGGCTCGGGATCTGGCTCCGGACCGGGATCTGGCTCCGCGACGAGGGCCTCGATGCGCCCGAGCCGCTCCTCTTCGTGCTCCTCGCACTCGAGGCCGGACAGGAGCGAGCGGTAGAGCGGGCTCAGCGCGACGAGCTCGTCGTGCGCGCCCTGTTCCACGATCCGCCCGTGGTCGAGCACGACGACGCGGTCGGCCAGGTGGAGCGTGGACCGCCGGTGCGCGACGAGGATCATCGTCCGTTCTTGCATGGCCAACGCGTCGTGGATCTCCGCTTCGGTGCGGGCGTCGATCGCGCTCGTGGCGTCGTCGAGGACGAGGACGCGGGGGTCGTAGAGGATGGCGCGGGCGAGCGCGATCCTCTGGCGCTGGCCGCCCGACAGGGTGAGCCCGCGCTCGCCCACGACGGTGTCGTACCCGCGCGGGAGCGCCTCGATGAACTCGTGGGCGCGCGCGGCCCGCGCGGCGGCCTCGATCTGCTCGGTGCTGGCGTCGGGCCTTCCATAGGCGATGTTGGCGCGCACCGAGTCGGAGAAGAGGAAGCTGTCCTCGTAGACGATCCCGACTTGCCAGCGAAGGGACCGGAGCGCCACGCGGCGCACGTCGATCCCGTCCACGAGGACGACGCCGGACGTCGGATCGTAGAAGCGGGCGACGAGCATCGCGAGGGTGGACTTTCCGCTGCCGCTCGGCCCGACGATCGCGAGCCGCTCTCCCGCCTGCAGGTGGAGGTCGACTCCTCGCAGCACAAGCGGGCCTTCGCGGTAGCCGAAGTGGACGTCTGCGAGCTCGATCTCCCCGCGCAGCGGCGGCAGGGTCACGGCGTCCGGCGGGTCGGCGATGGCGAGCGGCGTGTCGAGGAGCTGGAAGATCCGGTCGAGGCCCGCCCGGGCCTGCTGTCCGATCGTGAGCACGCCCGCGAGCTGGCGCGCAGGGGACATCAGCGCGATGACGTAGGTGGAGAAGGCGAGGAAGGTCCCGAGGGTGATCTCGTGGTGGAGTGCCATCCAGCCTCCGAGCGCCAGGATGCCGACCTGCCCGAGGGACGGGATCGCCTCCATGACCGGCTGGTAGCGCGCCTGGAGCCGGACCGCCCGCATCTGGGAGCCGTAGAGGACCTTGGCCGACTCGGCGACGCGCTCGACCTCGCGGCGCTCCTGGCCGAAGGCCTTCACGACGCGGACGCCGTTCAGGTCTTCGTCGACGATCGAGACGAGCTCGCCTTCCCGCTGCTGCGCGTCCCACGTCGCAGGGAAGACGCGCCAGCGCATCCGGTAGGACACGAGCACGAGGGTCGGCGCGATGACGATGCTCACCACGGCCAGGAGCGGCGAGAGGTAAATCATCACCGCGAGCGACATCGCCAGCAGGAAGACGTTGCCCCCCATGATCGGGATGAAGTTGAGGAGCGCCTGGACCAGGGTCGTGTCGGAGCTCGCCCGGGCGACCAGTTGCCCGGTCGGCATCCGCGACAGGTTCTCCAGGTCGAGAGCCTGGAGATGGGCGTGCATGTCGTTGCGGAGGTCGTACTGGACGGCGAGCCCGACCTGGCCCCCCCGATAGCGGCGGACGTGCGCTGCGACGAAGGTCAGCACCGCCAGCCCAGTGAGGAGCGCGAGCCACGGCCACAGGGGTGACGTGCGCCGCTCGATCACTGTGTCGACGACCTGGCGAGCGACGAGCGGCACCGCCGTCTGGCACAGCGCGCCCACGACCGCAGCGCCGAACGAGAGCACGAGGTTCCTGCGGTGCCGGAGCATGTAGCCCCAGAGGCGCCGCAGCCAGCCGCGTTCCCCGCCGTGGCGGTGGCCTCCGGCAGACACGACAGCGGGGGCGCCCTCCTCCGTTGGGCTCGGCCCGGCCGTTGGGCTCGGCCCGGCCGTTGGGCTCGGCCCGGCCGTTGGGCTCGGCCCGGCCGCCGGCCCGGGTGTCATGCTCGACCCGGGATGGGGGGACGCTGCGCGGTCTGACGCATCGAAGCCGGCTCGGCGCGCCCTGCAGCGCCGCGGGCGTCCAGTGCCGCCGCGCGAGCATCGAGCGCCGCGCCGAGCGCCCCGAGCGTCCCGAGCACCCCGAGCGCCTCGGCGGATGAGGGGAGGCGACTGCAAAGGTCCTCGAGGACGTCGACCATCGCCTGCTCGACAGCGTCGAGCACCGCTCGACCCTCACTCGTCAACGCGAGGTCGAAGGCGCGTTGGTCTGTGGTCGCCACCGAGCGCTCGACCAGGCCCTCCCTGCAGAGCGCGTCGACCGCAGCGCTGATCGTCGGGCGCCCGAGCTCGAAGCGCCGCGCCAGCCGGGACGCCCGGTCCTCGCCTGCTGCGATCGCGCAGAGGACGCGATAGTGGGCGAGGCCGAGAGTGCCACTTGCCCGCTCGAGCAGCCGAGCCGCCCGCGCGAGGCTGCGCACCGCCTCGGCGGAGACGGCCGGCGCGGGACGGGCGCGGCCGGTCGTCAGGGTCCCGGCGGTCGGCGGCGAAGATCGCGACGGAGAAGGCGAAGAAGGCGAAGAAGGCGAAGCAGGAGCAGGCGAAGAAGGCATCAGTCGATCGCCGATGAGCCTAGCGATTGTTCGTTAACCGAACAATGTCTCGGCGCGCGCTCTCGGGCAGCGTGCGGCGGCACCTGGGCAAGATCGTGCAAGATCGTGGAATGGGCCACCGCGTCACCGGGATCGACCACGTCCAGCTCGCCATGCCCTCCGGTCGCGAGCTCGAGGCGGAAGCCTTCTACGCCGGGGTCCTCGGGCTCGAGGTGCTGGAGAAGCCGCCGCTCCTCGCAGCGCGCGGCGGGAGGTGGTTCACGGCGGCCGGCGGCACCGGCACCGGCACCGCAGGCACGGGCGGCACCGGCACCGCAGGCACGGGCGGCACCGGCGTCGGCGTCCAGGTGCACCTCGGCGTCGAGGAAGGGTTCCGCCCCGCTCGCAAGGCCCACCCCGGGCTGTGCGTCGCCGGCTTCGACGATCTCCTCGCAGCCCTTCGCGAGCGGGGGATCCCCTGGCGCACAGACGGTGATCTCCCGGGTGTCCGGAGGATCTACGTCGACGACCCGTTCGGGAACCGGCTGGAGCTGATCGACGCCGGACCGGTTGGAGGCGGCCGCGAGGGCTGAGCCGTACGCCGACGCCGTCACCCGGCACCTGGGGAGGCGTCAAGCTGTGGGGATGCACGTCGGCGCGCTGGAGATGACGGTCCACGTTCCTGCGAGCGGCTCTCTCAAGGCGAAGCGCTCGGTGGTGCGCCACCTGGTCGAGACGGCTCGACGGCGTTTCGGGGTGTCGGCCTCCGAGGTCGGAGAGCAGGATCGCTGGCAGCTCGCGGTCTTGGGGTTCGCCGTCGTCGCGCCGAGCGCGAGGCATGCGACCGAGCTCCTCGATCGGACCGAGCGGTTCATCTGGTCGCATCCCGAGATCGAGGTGGTGGGCTCGAGCAGGCACTGGCTCGAGGTCGAGGCGGGCGACCGGTGATCGAGCTCCGCCTTGGCGCGGGGTCGAGATTGCTGGACCCGCAGGTGCACCTGTACTAGATCTGTGGGCCGTTGGAGGAGGAGAGATGATCCACAGAACGGCACCCTCGATCCAGGTGCACGAGGCGCATCCGATCGTCGCTGCCGCGGGCGGCGGCGCGTTCGCGGGTGCAGCAGGCGTGCTCCTTCTGGTGTACGCGGCGATCGTGGTCATCTCGATCATCGCCGCGGTCAAGGTCGTGACCAAGGCGGGGTACTCGGGCTGGTGGGTGCTCATCGCGTTCGTCCCCCTCGTGGGGGTCATCATGGCGCTCGTCTTCGCGTTTTCGGACTGGCCGGTGCTGCGCGAGGTGAGGGCCCTGCGCGCCCAGGTGGCGAGCTACTCGGGCTACGGCACGCCGCCTGGCTATGGCGGCGGCGTGAGCATGCCGGGCGGGCCTTCAGGTCCTGGGATGCCGCCCGCCGGTTGGTACCCGACGCCGGAGGGGGGCCAGCGCTATTGGGACGGCCGGGCCTGGACCGATCACTTCGCGTAGTCGGGCGGGCCGGGCATGGGCCGGGGGCGACGTGGCATGGGCCGGGGGCGACATGACCTTGTGCTCTTGCCGGCGCACTCCGAAGCGCCAACATTGTGGTCATGACATCAAACCAGCACGGGTCGTTGCACCAGCCGGCGGTCCTCTCCTTTCTCGGTGCAGCGGGCACGGTCACGGGCAGCAGGTTCCTGCTCGAGGCGCGCGGGTCCCGGCTGCTCGTGGACTGCGGGCTCTTCCAGGGGCTGCGGGAGCTGCGGCAACGGAACTGGTCGCCCTTCCCGGTCGATCCGGCCACGATCGACGCCGTCGTGCTGACCCACGCGCACCTGGACCATTGCGGGTACCTGCCCGCGCTCGTGCGCGACGGGTTCGCCGGACCGATCGTGAGCACGCGATGGACCGCCGAGCTCGCGCGCATCGTCCTCCAGGACTCCGCCCATCTCCAAGAGGAGGAGGCTTCCTACGCCAACGCCAAGGGGTTCTCCAAGCACCGGCCGGCCCTGCCGTTGTACACCGGTGAGGACGCTGCCGCCGTGTTCGAGCGGTTCCGTCCGGTGGACTACCACGCGCCCTTGCAGGTGGCCGACGGGCTCGTCGTCGAGCTGGTCTCCGCCGGCCACATCGTCGGCTCGGCGAGCGCGCTCGTCACGATCGACGGCGCGGCGCCCTCGCGCGTGTTCTTCAGCGGCGATGTGGGACGCCCGCACCATCCGATCCTGCGCCCCCCGCAGACCCCTCCCGCCGCCGACGTCTTCCTCGTCGAGTCGACCTACGGCAACCGCCTCCACGAACCCGAGGAACGAGCCCTCGACCGCATGGCCGACGCGATCACCCGAACGGCCCGGCGAGGGGGGACGGTGGTGATCCCGTCGTTTGCCGTCGACCGGACCGAGGTGCTGCTGATCGCACTGGGCAAGCTCGTCGCGCAAGGGAAGGTGCCGAAGCTCCCGATCTATGCCGACAGCCCGATGGCGCTCGCGGTCCTCGACGTGTACCGCGCGGCGATCGCGGCGCATGCCGCGGACGTGGCGCTCGCCGACGGGACCGATCCGTTCGAGCTCTCCGGCGAGCTCCATGAGCTGCGCACCCCGGACGAGTCGCGTTCGCTCAACGAGCTCGGCTATCCGTCGATCATCATCTCGGCGTCCGGCATGGCGACCGGCGGCCGCGTCCTCCACCACCTCGCCCGCTGCCTTCCGGACTCGAGGTGCTCGGTGATCCTTGCGGGCTTCCAGTCCGAGGGGACCCGCGGCAGGCAGCTCGCGGACGGCGCGCGGACCGTGAAGCTGCTCGGCAAGTACGTCCCGGTCCGCGCCGAAGTGCTCGAGCTGAGCGCCTTCTCCGTGCACGCGGACGCCGCCGAGCTGACCGAGTGGCTGCGTCCGGTGCCCGTGCCCGACACCGGGTACCTGGTCCACGGCGAGGTGTCGGCCGCCAACGCCATGGCGAGCCGCCTCGCAGACGAGCTCGGCTGGAACGCGGTGGTGCCGACCCAGGGCGAGCGTGTCCGGGTGGAGCGATGAGCACACCCGGGCTGCCCACGGCGGAGCCCCGGGCCGAGGGGAGGGGCGGGGAGCCGCAGGGATCCAGCCGTCCGCTCGTTGTCGGGGTCATGGGCTCGGCGAGCGGCTACATCGACCCGTCCGTCGCCCACCAGGCCCGCGTGCTCGGGCGCGCGATCGCAGATGCCGGCTGCACGCTCGTCACCGGCGCCTGCCCCGGCCTGCCGCAAGAGGCGGTGCTGGGCGCCTCGGCGCGCGGCGGCCTCGTCCTCGGGATCTCCCCCGCGCTCTCCGAGCAGGAGCACGTCGAACGCTACGCCTCGCCCGTCGAGGGATTCGCGGCGCTCATCTACACCGGATCGGGGCTCATGGGGAGAGAGGTCGTCAACATCCGCTCCTCGGACATCGTGGTGATCGTCGGAGGTCAGTCGGGCACGCTGGGAGAGTTCGCCATCGCGTACGACGAGGGACGGCTCATCGGCGTGCTGACCGGGACGCACGGAGTGGCGGACATGATCGGCGAGCTGGTCGGGCGCCTGTCGAAGGAGACCGGCGCCAAGGTGCTCTTCGACGCCGACCCCGAGCGCCTCGTCGCGCGCCTGGTCGACTACTACCGCACGGTCCACTTCGCGCACCCCCACACGCTGTACGCGTCGATCGGGGGGGACGGGTCGTAGGTCGTCGCGTGCGCGTGCGTGCGCGTGCGCGTGGGCGTGCGCGTGCGCGTGCGCGTGCGCGCGTGTGAGCGAAAGGGCGTGCGCGGGCGCCCGCCCCCGCCCCCCCGGCCCCGGCCCCGGCCCCGGCCCTACAGCCTCGTAGTTACAGCGGTGGAACTCGTCACAGCCGGGGCGTAGAGTCGCGCCGTGGCCCAGTCCCGGCCTTGGCGATCGATCGACCCGGACCTCTTCCGGTTCACCACCACCGAGATCGGCTCCCTGTACGTCGCCATCATGGCGGCCTTCGAGCAGTCCGCCGTCCTGGCCCCCGCCCTCAACGTCGACCAGGTGCGTGCCGCGCTCTCCCGGGCGGGCTGGGACGAGCCGACCGAGGACGACGCCCTGCAGCGGGCGCTGGCCGCCCTGACCGGCTGGCGGCTGCTCGAGGCCACCCAGGACCACGGGGCGCGCTTCGCGACGCCCGAGGAGTTCGAGCGAAAGAGCCTCCTGTGGGCGCTGACCCCCAAGGGCGAGGCGGCCGTCGCCGGGGTGCTGCGGGCCGTCGACTCGCTTCGCCACGCTGTGGGGCTGCAGACGGCGGTGCTCGACGCCATGGGCGACGTGCTGGGAGAGCTCGGCGAGCTCGCAGCGCTGCCTCGTGCGCCGGACGTGGACGCCAAGATCCACCTCCTGGTCTCCCAGCTCGAGCAAAGCCTGGAGAGCCTGGTGGTGAGCGTCCGGCAGTTCAACGGCCATCTCCAGCGCCTGCTCCGGGAGGACGGCACGGACGACGACGTCTTCGCAGACGTGAAACGCCGGACGGTGACCTACCTCGAGGAGTACGTCCACGGCGTCGAGAGGCCGCAGCGCCGGCTCGCTGTCGGGATCGCGAGGCTCGAGGCCGAAGGGCTGTCGGCGGTCTTCGACCGGGCGCTCGGCGGCGCCAACCTCGCTCCGGTGGCCGGGGAGGATCCCGGTCCGGCGTGGCTCGCCGAGCGGGATCGTCGCTGGCAGGCGCTGCGGGCGTGGTTCGCGCCCCAAGACGCGTCGGTCCCGCTCGTCACCGGCCTCCTGGAGACGGCCCGCACTGCGATCATCGAGTTGCTGCGCGTGCTGAGCGCCGGTGGGACAGCCGCAGGCGGTCGGCGTTCGTCGGGCACGACTTCCGGCGCCTGGCGGGGTGGTTCGCCGCGGCCCCCGGCGAGCACGAGGCACACCTCCTCTTCGCGGCCGCCTTCGGGCTCTGGCCGGCGCGCCACGCCCACCTCGCCGGCGTCGACGGCCACGAGCGGATGCTGTCGGCCACCTGGTCGGAGACCGAGCCGGTGGAGGTTGCACCGGCGCTGCGGACCACCGGCAGCCTCACCAACCGCGGCCACCCGCGACCGGTGGGCGACCCGCGGCTCGTGCGGGCCGCTCGCCAGCGAGCCCAGGCCGAGCAGCTCGCGGCCCATGACGCACTGCGGGCGACGCTCGCGACGGACGGCGCGGTGCCGCTCTCGGGGTTCGGACGCTTGGACCCGCGTGCCTTCGGGGAGCTGCTCGAGCTGCTCGCGGCCGGCCTCGAAGCACCCCTCGACGCGGACGGGTCCCGGCGCGCCCTTTCGGTCGACGGGCGTGTCGAGGTCGTCCTGCGAGATCCGGGAGACGGGCGGCTGGCGACGCTCGCGACGGACCACGGCGTGCTGCGCGGCCCGGACCTCCTCGTCTCGATCACGCTGACCGACGAGGTCGGCGCGACGGTCCTGCGAGAGGTCGTCGGTGCCTGACACCACCGCCGTGCCGGTGCCTGACACCACCACCGTGCCGGTGCCTGACGCCACCGCCGTGCCGGTGCCTGACGCCACCGCCGTGCCGGTGCGGTCCCGGCGTTCGGCGCCCCGGCTCCTCGAGCACCTCGACGCGGAGCGTGCGGGCGCAGTGCGCTACCTCCTCGCCCGGCCGCTGCTCTCTTCCAAGGCCGATCCCGACGCCTTCCGCCTCGTCGCCCGGCACGCGACCTGGCTGACGAACTACTTCGAGCAGACCTGCGGCTGGCAGCTCACGGTCGACTCCTCGGCCGGCTTCGCCCGTCTCGCGAAGCGGGCCGCCGCGCTGGACCCCACGAGGCCGCTGCGGCGGACGAGGGGCGAGCGGGTGCCGTTCGACCGCCGGCGCTACCAGCTGCTCTGCCTCGTGTGCGCCGAGCTCGTCCGCCACCCGGTCACGACCATCGGGATGCTCGCGGGGGCGATCACCCCGGAGGCCCAGCTCGACACCAGCCGGCAAGCCGAGCGGAGCGCCTTCGTCGACGCCTTGCGCGCGCTGATCGACTGGGGCGCGCTGGAGGTGTCCGTGGCCGAGCTCGACGCCTATGTCGGCAGCGACCGGGTCAACGCGCTCCTCTCCGCCGACACCGCGCGGCTGCACCGGCTGCTCGTGTCGGCGAGCGCGCCGAGCTCCCTGCCCGACGGGCTGACCACCGAGGAGGCGACCGAGCGGCTGCTCGCCGAGCCCCGCTACGGCGGGGAGCTCGTGCGGGCCGTCGACCCCGCCCAGTTGCGGGCGGCCGACCCCGCCCAGGTGCGGGCGGCCGACCCCGCCCAGGTGCGGGCCGCCGAGACCCGGCAGCCGGGGCTCGCCGAGCTTGGGGAGGAGGCGAGAAACCGGTGGGCGCGCCATCTCCTCGGGCGGCGCATGCTGGACGACCCTGTCGTGTACGTCGAGGACCTGAGCGAGATGGAGGCCGCCTACCTGGGGAGCATCAGCGGGCGGCGGTGGCTGCGCGAGCGCGCGGCCGAGGCGGGCTTCGAGCTCGAGGAGCGCGTCGAGGGGTTCCTCGCCGTCGACGCCGACGGCATCGCCACCGACGTCGTGTTCCCGGCGCCGGCCGGCAACGTGCACCAGCTGGCCCTGCTGCTCGTCGACCGGCTGGTCGTGGAGGACGCCGACGGCTCGCGCCGGCTCAGCGAGCTCACGGCCCGGGAGCTGCAGGAGGCGGTGGCGGACGTGCTCGCCCGGTATCCCGGCTGGGCGCGCGGCCAGCGCGAGGAAGGCGGGCCGGAGCGCCTGGCGCGCCAGGCCGTCGACCTCCTCGTGGGCCTCGGCCTCGCGCGACGCTCGCCGGACGGAGGTGTCGCGGCGCGCCCGGCGCTGGCCCGCTATCGGAGCGCGCCCGCCGTGGTCTCCGGCGCCCGCACGCTGTTCGATCCCCCAGAGCCCCCGGAGGAACCATGAGCCAACTGCCCGCACGGCTGTCCGACCGCTGGCGCCCGGCACGCGCCGGCCTGGTTTCGATCTGGCGGTACTGGGACGAGGTGTTCACGTTCCACCGCGGCCGGCTCCTGCTGCGAGGTCCCAACGGGTCGGGGAAGTCCCTGGCCCTCGAGATGCTCCTGCCGTTCCTGCTCGACGCCGACGCGTCCCCGTCCCGGCTGACCTCGGCCGCCAAGCCGCGCGGCGGGCTGTTCGACAGGGTGATGACCGGGACCGACGAGACGACGCGCACGGGGTTCGCGTGGGTCGAGTTCCGCCGCGCCGACGAGGTGTTCACCGTCGGGGCCCGCATAAGGGCCTCCCAGTCGACTCGCCGCGCCGACCCGGACTACTTCACCACGACCCTCGCGGTCGGCGAGGGACTCCGCCTGCTCGACGACAACCGGGTGCCCATCTCCCGTCAGGCGCTCGTCGAGGCGATCGGCGACACCGGCCGGGTGCACGACAACGGCGAGCAGCACCGGGCGGCCGTCCGTGAGGTGCTGTTCTGCGGCTTCGGCGCGGACCGGTACGCATCGGTGCTCGGCGCCCTGCTCACGCTCCGGCGGGAGAAGCTTTCCCAGCACCTGGTCAACGTGGAGGAGCTCTCGAGCGTCCTCTCGGACGCGTTGGCCCCGATCGACGACCACGACATCGCCACGGTCGCCGAGGGCTTCGAGCGCCTCGACCGGCGCCGTGACGAGCTCGGGTCCCTGGAGGGCGAGCTCCACGAGGTGCGGCTCCTCGCCACCCGCCACAGGGAGTACGCCCGGGCGGTCGTCGTGGCCGGCGCGTCGTCGGTGACCTCCGCGGAGACCCGCCGCGACAACGTGACCCGGGACGAGCGAAAGGCCCGCGACGAGCTCGACGCCGTCCGGGAGGCGGCGGACGCGGCCGAGGCGGAGCTGCGTGGGGTCGAAGAGGACGTCACGCGCATCGGCGTGGAGATCGAGGCGCGCAAGGAGTCCGATGCGTACAAGGAGGGTGTCGCGCTCGCCGACCTGCGGACCCAGGCCCGCCGCCTCGGCGAGATCGCCGACCGCCAGCGCGCCGCCGCCGAGTCGGCGCGGGTGTCGAGCGAGCAGGCGCACGAGGAGCGCGCCCAGGCCGGCGCCGCCCATGACGCGGCCCGAACGAACCTCGATCGCGCGGCGCGCGACCTGGCCGGCGCGGCGGAGGCGGTCGCCGGGGAAGCCGTCGCCGAGGAGGCCCGGCGCTGCGAGGACGGCGAGGCCGGCGAGCGCCTGGTCGCCGCGTGGCTCCACGCTCGCCGCTCGTTGGTCGCAGAGGTACGGGCCAGCCTGGAGCGCCACGAGCAGGCCGTGCTGCGGCGGGCGCTCCACGAGGAGGGGGCCGAGGCGGCGGCGCGCGACCTCTCGACTCGAGACGCAGAGCACCGCCTGGCGGTCGCCGGCGCGTCGGACGCGGCGGCGCGCTACGCCGCCGATGTGAGGGAGTGGGCGTCGAGCTGTCGGGTGGTCGGCGCCAGCCGGGTGGCCGCTTCGCTCCCCGAGCACCCCGACGACCCCGACGAGGTCGCCCCCGCGCTCGTCCGCCTGCAGACCGCCCTCGAGCGCGAGCTGGCCGTCTCGGCCCGCGATCTCGACGCCGAGCGACAGGCGACCGAGTCCGAGCGCGACGCCCTCAGCGCGGACCGGGCCCGCTGGGAGGAGAGCGCCCTCCCAGAGGTCGAAGCGCCGGCGTGGCGAACGGGGCGCGACGGGTTGAGTGGGGCGCCTCTCTGGATGCTCGTGCAGCCGGTCGACGGCGCCTCCGTCGAAGAGGTCGACCGCATCGAGGCGGCGCTCACGGGCGCCGGGCTGCTCGACGCCTGGGTCCAGCCCGACGGCTCGGTCACCCTGGGCGACGACCGCGCCGACGTCGTGCTCACCGCCGGATTCCGGCCGGGGGAGGAGACCCTGGGCTCCGTCCTCGCCCCCGAGCTTGGCGGGCCGGAGCCGGGTGGGCCGAAGCTCGGTGGGCCGGAGCTCGGAGTCGATCCGGCGACGGTGGCAGCGGTCCTGGCCGCCGTCCCTCTCGTCCCGAGCGCCCTCTCGGCGCGCGATCCTGGTGCAATCGCCGGTGCGGGTGCGGTCGCCGGTGCGGGTGCGGTCGCCGGTGCGGTGATCGGCCGGGACGGCACCTACCGGCTGGGCAGCGCGGTTGGCCGCGGCCCTGACCGGCCCGCCCGGGTCCTGGGCGCCCCGGCCCGCGAGCGGCACCGCCAGGCGAAGCTCGCCGAGATCGACGCGGCCCTCGCCCTCGTGGGCGAGCGGCTGGCGGGGATCGACCGCCGGCGCGACGCGCTGGACCGGCAGGCCGCGGCCGTCCAGTCCGAGCTCGAGGCGGCTCCGAGCGGGGCGCCTGTCCGGGACGCCGCTCGGGCGGCGGACGACGCCGCACTGCGCCTCGGCGACGCGCGCAACCGAGCCGACGCGGCGCGCGCCCGCGTACGGCAGGCAGAGGACGACGTGCGCGCGGCCCTGCGGACGCTCACCACCCAGAGCGCCCAGCACGGGCTGCCCGCCGACCGGGCCGGCCTCGACACCGTGGAGGAGGGCCTTCGCCGGCTGGAGCGCGACGCCGGGATCTGGGCGCGCCGGCGCAGGGAGGCGGCCGTCGCGGCCGAAGAGCTCGCCCGCGCCGAGCGGCGCGCCGCCGACGCGGCCGCCAGGCTCTGGCAGGCAGAGTCCGACCGCGACGCCGCGGCGCGCGAGGCGAGGGACGCCGCCGACCGGCTCTTCGCCCTCGAGGCGAGCGTGGGCGGCGAGTACCACCAGGTGCTCGAGGAGATCGCCGCCCTCGAGTCCGAGCGCGCGGACGCGCGCCGGCGCGTCGAGGCCCTGCGGGGCCGCACGCCCGAGCTCCGCCAGAAGGTCGGCGAGCTGTCGCGGATCGTGCAGGACGCGGCGGACGCCCGAGCGCGCGCCGAGGAGGCGCGCGAGGCCGCCCACCGCCGGCTGCTCGCCGCGACCGACGACCTGCTCGAGGACGCGGGCATCGCCCGCCCCGAGGCGCTCGAGGGGGTCTCCGCCGTCCTCGCCTTCGCGAGAGGCGTGGTCGCCGAGCACGGGGACCTCCGCACGGACCCCGAGGTCGTCGAGCGGCTGTCCGAGCGCGTGCGCGAGCAGGTGCACCAGGCCCGCACGGCGCTCGGCGCGCGCGTCGGCGTCGACCGGGAGCTGTCAGGGGAGTGGTGGGTCCTGCGCACCACGGCAGGGGGCCTGCGCCGCAGGGCAGGCGAGCTCGTGGACGCGCTGGCCGGGGAGCTCGAGCGCGGCCGGGCGGAGCTCGCCGACGAGGAGGAGCGCCTCTTCGAGCAGACCCTTGCCGGCAGCGTCCGGCGAGCCCTCGCCGACCGCATCCGTCAGGCGAACGCGCTCGTGGACACGATCAACGAGCAGCTCGACGCGGTGCGCACCGCCGCCGCCGGCGTCCGTGTCCGGCTCGGGTGGACGGTCGGCCCCGACCAGCTCGAGGCGGTGAAGGCGGCCCGGTCGTTGCTGCTGCGCGACCCCGCCGACCTGACCGACGCCGAGCGCGCCTCCCTGCAGGAGTTCGTCCGGGCCCGCGTGGACCAGGCCCGCGCCGAGCTGGAGACCGGCGCCCCGTGGGAGCAGCGCCTCCGCGAGACCCTCGACTACCGTCGCTGGCACCGCTTCAGCCTCCACGTCGCGCACCGCGACTGGGACGGGTACCAGCCCGCCACCCCGCGACGCCTGCAGCGCCTGTCGACCGGCGAGCGCTCGATCGCGTTGCACCTGCCGATGATCGCCTCGGTCGCCGCGCATTACGCCGGCGCGGAGGGGCGGCCCTCGGTGTGCCCCCGCCTGATCCTGCTCGACGAGCTGTTCGCCGGGGTCGACACCGCCAACCGGGCCCAGCTCTTCGGGACGCTGAGCGCCTGGGACCTCGACGCCGTGTTCACGAGCGACCACGAGTGGTGCCAGTACGCGACCCTCGACGGGATCGCGATCCACCACCTGCATCCCGGGCGCGCGGACGAGCCGGTGACCTCGACGCGCTTCACCTGGGACGGCCACGAGCGCCGTCTCGACCCGGGCGCCGCGGCGGCGTGAACCCGCTCGGGCGCCCGGCGCTGCGCCCGCTCGCCGACGAGCTCGCCCGCCGCCTCGCCGACGGCAAGACCCCTGCCGCCGTCACGGTCCCCGACTCCTGCCGGGCGGCGGTCGCCGACCTGCTCGGGCTCGACCGCGTGCCCGAGCCCGGCGCGCGCCTGCGGGTCGCCCGGCTGCTCGGCGCCCTCTGCCTGCCCGACGTCGCCTCGCTGCGCGACGCCGTCGAGTCCGTCGTCGGGCCGCTCCCCGAGCATGCAGCCGAGCGCCGCGCCGAGGCCGAGCGGCGCGCGGGCCTGTGGGCGTGGCTCGCCGACGAAGCCTCGCGCGTCGCGCTGGGCCGCTCCTTGGAGCCGTGGGTCGACGTGCAGCGCGCCCGCGGCGCCCGCGGCGGCGTCGACCGCCGCCGTCGCGAGCTCGAGGCGGCGCTCGCCGTCCTTCGCCGGCTGCCCGCCGACGGGCTCCCGCTGGCCTCGCTCGCGGCGGACGAGGCGGGGAGCCCCCACGGCCTCGACCGGGGCCGGGCGCTCGCCGCCACGGTGCTCGACGCCGTGGCGCTCGCGACGGGCCAGCCCAAGCCCTCGACCGCAGAAGAGGCCCGGTGCCTGTGGGAGTCGGTCGGCGTCGTGCCCGATCCGTTGTCCTCCACGGTGACGGTCCTCGGGCTCTCGGGCGACCCGAGCCCGCTCGGGGCGTGGCTGGACGCGGCGCGCGCGGCGTCCGAGCCCGTCGTCCTCACCCTCGCCACCCTGCGGCGCTGGCCGAGGCCGCCCCTCCCCCCGGACCAGCCGGCGTTCGTGGTGGAGAACCCCTCCCTCCTCGCAGAGGCCGCCGCGCGATGGCACGGGCCGCCGCTTGTCTGCAGCTCGGGCCGGCCGACCGTGGCCGTGGTCGTCCTGCTGCGCCAGCTGGGCGCGGCCGGCGCCCCCCTCTGCCAGCACGCCGACTTCGACCCCGTGGGGCTCGCCATCACCGAGTGGCTGCGCGCTCGGGCGGGCACGACGCCGTGGCGCATGACCGCAGAGGACTACCAGGCCGCGGCCAGGCCGGGTGCGGCGTCGTTCGGCGCGGTCCCGCCGACGCCGTGGGACCCCCGGCTCGCGGAGGTCATGGCCGCGTGCAGGGTCGCGGTCTACGAAGAGGACGTCCGCCGGGGGCTGCTCGAGGCCGCGAGCGTCGCTTGGCGCCCGTGAGGCGTCCGCCGGGGGCTGCTCGAGGTCGCGAACGTCTCTTGGCGCCCGTGAAGCGCTTCGGCCAACACGGCGGCGGGGACCGGGCGCACGGCGTCGACCAGGTGCAGCGCCGCCAACGCCGAGATGACCCACCAGGAGGGGTCGAGCTCGAACCGGCCGAGGCCCTGGCGCGCGCTCGCCGGGTACCGGTGGTGGTTGTTGTGCCACCCCTCGCCCAAGGTCAAGAAGGCGACCAGGCTGTTGTTGCGGCTCGCGTCGGCAGTGGCGAAACGACGCCGGCCGAAGCGGTGGGCGACCGAGTTCACCGAGAAGGTCGCGTGGTACAGGAGCGTGGTCGAGACGAAGAAGCCCCACACCAGCATCTGGGGCCCCGAGGTGTGCAGCGCCGGGACCCACCTCCCGAGGGCGGCTCCCGCGCCGAAGGCGGCGAGGGCGGTCGCGAGGGGGGCGAGGTGGTGGTAGCGGTCCACCAGGCGCATCTCGGGGAAGCGGGCGAGGTCACCCACGTTTCCGAGCGGCGCGGACGGCGGGTGGAACAGCCACCCGAGGTGGCTGTAGACGAAACCGTCGACCACCGGCGAGTGGGGGTCGCCCGGGCGGTCGGTGTACCGGTGGTGGACCCGGTGGGTCGCCACCCACCACAGCGGCCCCTTCTGGCCGGCGGCCGCCCCGAGGATCGCCCCGGCGAGCCGGACGGGCCGGGTCATGCGGAACGCCCGGTGGGCGAGGCCCCGGTGGTAGAAGACCGTGATCCCGAAGGAGCGGGGCACGTAGAAGAGCGCGCAGCCCAACAGCGCGGCCCAGCTCCACCCGACGAAGGGCAGGGCCAGGACGCCCAGGTGCACGAGGACGAAGGGGACGCCCACGCGCGAGGACGCCGGCCGGAAGCGCTCGTCGGTCGCGACGGCGGCCACCCTCAGGCGGCCTCGCCGGTCCCGTTGAGCTCGCCGAGGCGTCGCTCGAGGCCGCGGATGGCTCGGTCGGCCACACCACTGAAGCCGAGCGCGAGCAGCGGATCGGCGAGCTGGAGGATCCCGCGCAGGCGCAGGCGCGCGTCGTAGGTGACCTCGGTGGCCTCGCCCCGCCGGACCACGGTGACCGTGTCCACGGACTCGATCACAGCCGAGCGGGCGGTGAACGTGACGCGTCCGGGTGCGAAGTCGGTCACCTCGTAGCGCAGCGGGAACCGGCGTCCTCCGACGCGCACCGTGAGGTCGAAGACGCTGCCGGGCCCGACCTCGCCGGTGTCCTGGCGCCTCGCGGCCACCACCCCGGGGTCCCACTCGGGGGCATGGCTGAAGTCGGCCATGTAGGCGAACGCCCGCTCCGGGCTCCAGGTGGTCGTGACGGTCTTCACCACGTGGGCCATGCGTCCTCCTCGTCTCCCACCTCGTGCACCACGTTCCATACATTAGTACTAAAATCCGGGGCGATGCGGCGAACAGGCGGCCGATGATCAGCCTCAACGACGCCGCGCAGCGCCTCGGCGTCCACTACATGACCGTCTACCGCTACGTGCGCACGGGCAGGCTCCCCGCCGTCAAGGTCGCAGGCGAGTGGCGGGTCGACCCCGTCGACGTCGACCGGCTCGGGCCGGCGGAGGACGCCGCGGGGCCGCGCACAGGGCGCCGGGCGCCGGGCACAGGGCGTCGGGGGCCGGGCACAGGGCGCCGGGCACAGGGCGCCGGGCGCCGGGCGCCGCGCACCCCCCGCCGGGCATGGGCGACGACCCGCTTCTTGGACCGGCTCCTCGCCGGCGACGAGATCGGGGCGTGGGGCGTGGTCGAGGCCGCGCTGGCGTCGGGGGCCGAGCCTGCCGAGGTCCACCTGGAGCTCCTGGCACCCGCGCTGCGGGCGGTCGGGGAGCGCTGGGAGGCCGGGATCGTGAGTGTCGGCGACGAGCATCGGGCCTCCGTCGTGGCGCGCCGGCTGCTCAGCCGGCTCGGTCCGCGGTTCAACCGCCCCGGTCGAAAGCGCGGGGTCGTCGTTGTCGGGGCGGTGGCGGGGGAGCGCCACGAGATCCCCGGGGCGATCGTGGCGGACCAGCTGCGCGGGGCGAGGTTCGACGTCGTGGACCTCGGCGCGGACACGCCCCCGGAGTCCTTCGTCGCGGCGGCGCGCCGGTTCTCGCCGCTGGGGGTGCTCCTCGGGGTCACCGGGTCGGGTCACGAGGCCGCGGTGGCCGAGACCGTTGCTGCGCTGCGGGCCGAGACCGTTGCTGCGCTGCGGGCCGAGACCGTCGCTGCGCTGCGGGCCGAGACCGGCTTCGCCATCCTGGTGGGCGGGGCGGCGGTCCCCGACGAGCGCGCGGCGCGTGCCCTCGGCGCCGACCACTGGACCGGCCTCGACGCCCGCCAGGTGGTGGCGACCGTCGAGGAGCTGCGCGCCGAGGAGCTGCGCGGGATCACGGCCGCAGGAGCAGCGGCGCCCGCCAGCCAGGCTTCGCCAGGACCAGCTGCACGTCGCTGATGTGGCGCTCCAAGAAGGCCCCCTCGCAGTACGACAGGTAGAACCGCCACATGCGCACGAAGCGCTCGTCGAAGCCGAGGGCGTGGATCGCGCTGGCGTGCTCGTCCACGTTGTCCCGCCAGCGCCGGAGGGTCTCGGCGTAGTGGCGACCGATGTCCTCGAGGTCCACGACCCGCAGGTCGGTCCGCGCGGCGGCCCGGGCCAGCGACGAGACCGAGGGCAGGCAGCTCCCCGGGAAGATGTAGGCCTTGATGAAGTCGGTGCTGTTCTTCGCCCGCTCGTAGCTCTGGTCGGCGATCGTGATCGCCTGGAGTGCCATCAGCCCGGCGGGGCGCAGCAGCGCCGCGCACGTGCGGAAGTAGGTGTCGAGCACTCGCCAGTCGACGGCCTCGACCATCTCGATGGAGACCAGCTTGTCGTACTGGCCGCGCAGGTTCCGGTAGTCCTCCTCGAGGATGGTGACGCGGTCCGAGACGCCCGCCCGGGCGACCCAGTCGCGCGCGTGGGCGTACTGCTCCGAAGAGATGGTCGTCGAGGTCACGCGGCACCCGTAGCGGGTGGCGGCGTGAACGGCGAAGCCGCCCCAGCCCGTGCCGATCTCCACCACGTGGTCGGCCGGCGACAGGTCGAGCTTCTGGCAGATGCGGTCCAGCTTGGCGAGCGACGCCTCCTCGAGGGTCATGCCAGGCCGCTCGAACAGCGCGCAGGAGTAGCTGAGCGTCGGGTCGAGCATGAGCGCGAAGAGCTCGTTGCCGATGTCGTAGTGGGCCCGCACGTCGCGCCGGTCCTGGGACGGGGGGCGGCGCCGGAGGCGGCGCACGGGGTCGGTGAGGACCGAGGCCGCCTGGCCGGCCCGGTCCCGGGCGCGACCGGCAGCCCCGCGGTGTGCCGCCAGGATGCGCACCAGGTCGGTGAGGTCGTCGCTGTCCCACAACCCGTCGACGTAGCTCTCAGCGAGCCCGACGGACCCGTGGCGCGCCAGCGCGGCGTAGGCGACGGGGTCGTGCACACGTACCCGCGCGCGAGGTTCGCCCGCGCCCATCGTGCGCACGCCGCGAGCGTCTTCGAGCACGAGGGTGCCGTGCCGGAGGTGGCGGCCGAGGCCCGTGACGAGCGCGCGGGAGAGTGGGCGTCCGGAGGGGTGGGGCACGATGGGGGCGCCGGCCCGGCGCAGCGCGGCCGCCTGGCGGTAGATCCCGGCCGACACGCGCATGGTCATGAGGCGGTGGCTCCAGACGAGGCGCCCGAGGGCGCGGCGGTCGGCCTCGTGGCGCTCCAGCCGGAGGCCGGCGCCGAAGAGCGTCTCGCCGCCGCGCACGTTGCGCATGGAGAGCCCCAGGTGCTCGCCGGGCTCGCGGTAGCTCAGCTCGTAGTCCATGTCGCTGTCGAAGAACGGGGAGACGTGCAGCTCCTTTTGGAACCGGTGCCGCCCGGGCCCGCCCACCACGTAGACGTGGCGCTCGTGCCACGGGGTGTTGGTGACCTCGGCGACGAGTGACTCCACATGGACGCCCTCCGGATCGAAGCAGTAGTAGAGGGTGATCGGGTTGAACAGCCATCCCCACGTGCGGAGGTGGCCCAGCATGGCCACCGGCCCTCGGGGACGGCACCCGAGCCGCTCGGCCACCAGGTCCCGCACGGCGTCGGCCAGGGGTCCGGGCCGATCCGGCAGGAAGTCGCGCCGGCGGTAGCTCACGACGTTGGGGCGCTCCGCCGACCACAGCGGGTGGAGCCGGCAAAGGTCGTCGATCTCGTCGAGGTCGACGAACGGCATGGCGATCCGGTACGAGAAGCGGTGGTCGACCGTGGCGAGCCGGTGGTGGACCACGGTCCCCTCGTAGATGGCGCTCCTCATCGCACTCTCGGCCTCATCGCAGACCCGGGCTCATCACAAGTCTGCGCCGAAGGCGCGACACACCGCCAGCGCGCTCTGGAGCCCGTCCTCGTGGAAGCCGTATCCCCAGTATGACCCGCAGTACCACGTCGAGCGGACACCGCTGATCTCCGCGTGCCGGGTCTGGGCGGCTACCGCGGCGGCGTCGATGACGGGGTGGGCGTACTCGAACACCCCCAGGACCTTGGCGGGGTCCACGGCCTCGGTCTGGTTGAGGCTGACGAGGATCTGGTGGCGTGACTCGATCGATTGGAGCCGGTTCAAGTGGTAGGTGACCGTGGCGCCGGCGGCCCCCGACGTGTGCTCGTCCAGCCGGTAGTTCCAGCTGGCCCAGGCCCTCGAGGCTCGGGGGAGCAGGCGGTCGTCGGTGTGGAGGACCGCGGTGTTCGGCTGGTAGCGGATGCTGCCCAGCACCGCGCGCTCGGCCGGGGTGGGATCGCCCAGGAGCTCGAGGCTCTCGTCGCTGTGGCCGGCCATGATCACGTGGTCGAAGCGTTCTGGGCCGAAGCGGTCGGAGACGACCTCCACCCCCCCTGCACGTCGGACGACCTTTGCGACCGGCGTCGCGGTGCGCACCCGTTCGCCGAGCGGGGCGAGGATCGCCTCGACGTACGCGCGCGCTCCTCCGTCGACGGTCCTCCAGGCGGGTTGGGCGCCCAGCCGGAGAAGGCCGTGGTTGTCGAAGAAGCGGGCGAAGGTCGCGGCCGGGATGTCCAGCGCGTCGCCGGCCGGCGCCGACCAGATCGCCGAGACCATGGGGACCAGGTACCAGTCGACCATGCGCGGGGACCAGCCGCCCGCGGCCACGAGGTCGCGCAGCGTGAGGCTGTCGGGGATGCCGGCGGCGAGGAGGCGGCGGGTGCGCCGGTTGAACCGCAGGATGTCCGCCAGCATCCGCAGGAAGGACGGGCGCAGCGCGTTGCGCGGCTGTGCGAACACGGTGCTGAAGGAGGTGGCGCGCCACTCGACCCCGGTCGCGGCGTCCGACACCCCGAAGCTCATGTCGCTCGGCTTGGTCCGCACCCCGAGACGATCGAAGAGACGGACCAGCCCGGGGTAATTGCGCTCGTTGTAGACGATGAACCCGGTGTCGACGTCGTGGATCTCCTCGTCGAGCTCGATGCGGACCGTGTGGGTGTGGCCTCCCGGACGCGCGTCGCGTTCGAAGACGGTGACGTCGTGGCCCTCCCCGAGGAGGTGGGCGCAGGTGAGGCCCGAGATCCCGGTCCCGATGATGGCGATGCGCATGGAGGTGTCAACCTTCAGTGTCGGGCCGGGTGTGCGTGCAGGATCGTCTGGTTTGGAGAGTTGGGTGTCGGGGGGAGACACCCGACGGCCGCCGCGCTGACTTTAGCACTAAAATCTCGGCATGTCCACAGCACCAGACCCGGGGCATGGGATCGTGGCCAATGTGGTGGACGGGCTGCTCGAGGCGAGCGTCGTCGGGAGCTTCAGCCGCGTCGGGTACCTCGTCCGCCGGGCCACCGAGCACTGGGAGGACCCGCCGAGGGTGCCCGGGAAGGTGGTGGTCGTCACCGGGGGGTCGTCGGGCGTGGGCCGTGCCTGTGCGCTCGCCCTCGGGCGGCTCGGCGCCGAGGTCTGGGTACTCGGGCGCGACGCAGGCCGCACCGACGCAGTCGCGCAGGCCATCCGCACCGACGGCGGGCGGGCTGAGGTCGCGTTGGTCGACATGGCCGACGGCGCCGCGATCGACGCCTTCGCCGCGCGCCTGGGCTCTGCGCACGAGCGGGTCGACGCGCTCGTGCACGCCGCGGGGGCGCTGCTTCGCGGCTACGCCGTGTCCGGCGACGGCGTCGAGCTGACCGTGGCCACCCATGTGCTCGGCCCGTTCCGGCTGACCTGGGAGCTCGCCCCGCTGCTGCAGCGGGCCGCCACGTCGACCATCGTCACGGTGTCCTCCGGCGGCATGTACACCGAGCGCTTCGACCTCGCCCACCTGGAGATGCCCCCGACCCGCTACGACGGCGTCCGGGCCTACGCGAGGGCCAAGCGCGCACAGGTCGTCCTGGCTGGCGAGTGGGCACGGCGCTGGGGAGCCCAGGGTGTCGCCAGCTACGCCATGCACCCGGGTTGGGTGGACACGCCCGGCCTCGCGAGCGGTCTCCCGTCCTTTGGCCGTCTCGGGCCGCTGCTCCGCCGACCCTCCGAGGGTGCCGACACCGCCGTGTGGCTCGCCACCGGGGCCGCGCGCGGCCGTGCCGGCGGCAGTTCCGGGCTCTGGCACGACCGGCGCCGCCGCAGCGCGTACTACCTGCCCTGGACCCGCCCGCGCGAGCGGCACGTCGAAGAGGGCGCTGGCTCTGGCGCTGGCTCTGGCGCTGGCTCTGGCTCTGGCTCTGGCTCTGGCTCTGGCTCTGGCTCTGGCGGGACGAGGGTCCTCGACGCCGAGGAGGAACAGGGACGAGCGCTGTGGGACTGGTGCGCGACACGCATTCGTGTGCAAGGGTGGCACCGGTGAGCATCGAGTACTCGAGCTGGGTCGACCATCCGATCGAGACCGTGTTCGCCTGGCACGAACGGCCGGGGGCCTTCGCGCGCCTCTCACCGCCCTGGCAGTGCGCGCGCCTCGTCGAGGAGGCGTCCTCGCTCGCCGACGGCCGGGCGGTGATCCGCCTGCCCGGCGGCCTTCGCTGGGTCGCCCAGCACCGGGACTACG
>JAJYXE010000022.1 GCA_021791145.1 Actinomycetes bacterium
GCCGCCCTCTACGCCGAGGACGGCCTGCAGCGCATCGGATCCGATGCCGGGCTGTGCTTCGCCTTCCTCCGCCACACCGGCCTCAAGCTATGACCAAGGTGTCACTGTATTATGCGAACCTCCTTAGTCGGGCGCACGGACAAGATCATCACCTGGTCCTGCAGATCGCGGACGGACGACGTGGCTAACGAAGCAAGAAATCGCTCATTGCTCGCTGGTCGAGGTGGCGCACCAGCCCGCGCTGAGCACCCAGCCGTACCCGCTGAGATCAACGAGGTGCCGGACGACGATGGAAAGGATCGTGGCCACGGCCATCATTTCGACCGCGACGACCGTTTCAGTGAGGGCCAGTCGGATCGGATAATCGGTTGTCGACATTCGCCATCCACACGCCGTCACCGCGCGGTGTGCCCGCGCCTTTTTGGCGGAACGGGCGCACCACCCGAGGCGACTTCCACGTCGAAACGCTCGGTCAAAGAAGTCGTTAGGATGGAGAAAAGACCATCTGATGACGGATCCCCAACGATGAGGGACCCCAAGGAGCTCAACTACCCTCTGCCCGTGCATTCGCGACACTCCGTCCTCTTCGAGCCGATCGCCATCGGGCCGAAGGTGCTCCCGAACCGCTTCTACCAGGTGCCGCACGCCTCGGGCTTCGGCGTCGCGATGCCGAGGTCCCAGGCGGCGTTCCGCGGCATCAAGGCCGAGGGCGGCTGGGGAGGTGTCTGCGTGGAGTACGCCCCCGTTTCGCGGGACTCCGACGAGACCCCGGCGGTGGCGGCAGACTTCTTCGACGAAGACGACGCTGCCGCGCTTCGCCTCACGGTCGAGGCGATCCACGCCCACGGCGCGCTCGCCGGCATCGAGCTGTTCCACGGCGGCGTCGAGGACCTGAACGGCTCTTCCCGCTTACCCTCGATCGCACCCAGCCAGCTCGCCCACGTCGAGATGCCCGGAGCGGTGCCGAAGGAGATGTCCCTCGACGACATCGCCCGGGTGCAATCCGACTGGGCGGAAGCGGCGCGGCGCGCCCGCGACTGCGGCTTCGACATCGTCTACGTCTACGGCGCGCACGGCTATCTGCTGACGCAATTCTTCTCCTCGTTCTTCAACCATCGGGGTGACCGCTACGGCGGGAGCCTCGAGAACAGGGCCCGCTTCTGGCTCGAGACGCTTGCAGCCGTCCGCGACGCCGTGGGCCAGGACTGCGCTGTCGCGACGAGGATCGGGGTCGACTTCCGGGGCGAGCCGGGGATCACCATCGACGAGGCCCTCGAGCTCGTGGCACTCGCAGATCCTCTGGTCGACCTCTTCGACGTCAACACGGGGACCTGGCCACAGGACTCGGGAACCGCTCGCTACTTCCCCGAGGGCCACGGTCGCCCCTGGACCAGCCAGGTACGCCGCGCCACGCGCAAGCCCATCGTGACGGTCGGCCGCTTCAACAACCCGGACCTCATGGCCGACCTCGTGCGCTCCGGCGAGCTCGACATCATCGGCGCCGCGCGCCCAGCGATCGCCGATCCGTTCATGCCCAAGAAGATCGCCGAGGGCCGCATCGAGGACATCCGCGAGTGCACCGGGTCGAATGTCTGCATCCTGAAGGAGGAGGTGAACCGTCACGTCGGCTGCCTCCAGAACCCGACCGCGGGGGAGGAGTTCCGCCGGGGTTGGCATCCCGAGGTGGTGCCTCGGTCTTCGGCATGCGACCGATCCGTTCTCGTCGTCGGTGCCGGTCCTGCCGGGATGGAGTGCTCCCTCACGCTCGGGCGCAGAGGACATGCGGTCCATCTCGCCGAGGCGGCCCAGGAGCTCGGCGGTCATCTTCGGTGGGTGCGTCGGCTCCCCACCCTGGGAGAGCTCGGCAGGGTCGTCGACTGGCGAGCCACCCAGCTCGGGAAGCTGGAGAACGTCACGGTCGTCCGTGGGAGCCGGCTCGGAGCCGCTGACGTGCTCGACTACGGCGCCGCGATCGTCATCGTGGCTACGGGATCGTCGTGGAGCGGTGACGGCCTCCAGCCTCGTACGCACGAGCCGATCCCAGGCGCTGACGCCGCCCTGCCGTTCGTGCTCACCCCCGAGCAGGTGATGCTCGAGGGCAAGAAGCCCGCGGGCCAAGACGTGGTCGTCTACGACTGCGAGGGTTACCTCGTCGGAGCGGGCATCGCCGAACGTCTCCACCTCGACGGCTACGCGGTCACGATCGTCACGCCCTTCGACGTCGTCTCGCCGGTGAGCGACGGGACCCTCGAAGGGCCGTTCCTACGAGCACACCTTCACGAGCTCGGGATCGGGATGCGGCGCAACGTGGTCGTCCGGTCGGTGTCGCCGGCCGGCATCACCGGTGTCGACGAGTTCGGCGATCCGGTCGAGATCAGGGCCGGCTCGGTGGTGCTCGCCACCCAGAGGGTCTCGGACTCCCGCCTGTGGGAGGAGCTGTCGGCCGATTCTGCAGCCCTCCTTGACGCGGGGATCGTCGGCCTTTACCGCATCGGCGACGCGGTCGCCCCGCGCATGACCTCCGAGGCGGTCTTCGACGGGCATCGCCTGGCGATGGAGATCGACTCTGCCAACCCGGCGGTCGCCCTGCCCGTCGACCGCCGGGAGCAGCGCCAGGACGAGGTCGCGCTCAGAACCTGCGCTGGGTCCCCGAGAGCACGTCGCGCAGGATCTGGCCGATGAGGTCGATCTCCTCGTGGCCGCCCGTTGCACACCTTGACGATCTGGCTGCTCTCCCAGGGCGAGATCGCCGGCGAGCCTGAGAATCTACAAGCTCGCACTACGAGTGGACCCGTTCGCAGCTGCCGGGCGTACCCGACGTCGGGCCCCACCCGTGCGGAGCACGTGGCTCGTCTCTGCGGAGGTGGCTTCCCCTTGGTCCGGCAGCGGCAGCTCTTACGAGAGTTGCTGGGAGGGCTCGCCGGGCGCACTGGTCAGGTGCTGAACCTGTCGGCCGCTGGCGAGGGGCTGGGCACCTCTCGCAGGACCCTCGAGGATCACCCCCGGCTGCTCGAGGACCTGTTTCTCATCGAACGACGGCCAGCGTGGGACAAGACGCTTTGTGCTCGCACGGTTGCCGCCTCCAAGGTCCAGGTCATCGACTCCGGCCTCGCTGCTCGACTGCTGCGAGTCAGCCCGGACAAGCTCGCCGGCCTGGATCCCACCACGCTGACCGAGCTCGGGAACCTGCTGGGGACGCTTCGAAGCATCCTCGACGACCGGTTCATTGCGGGCGTCGCCACGCTGCGTGCGCCGCCCCGGCGAGCCACACTGGTCCGGTGGAAACGACCACGCAATGGACGTCCGCCTTGGCTCGCTATGCCGAACGGCTGCACGTCAGAGCAGGCAGCGGCCACCACGTGGTCTCGCCGCTCGGCGCGTGGACGGTCCTCGCGTTGTGCGTGCCTGCCGCCGGGGATGATCGGGCACGAGACACGCTCGGCCGGGCTCTCGGGGCCGACCCCGACGCGTCGTTCGAGCTGGCGTCGATGCTGCTCAGCGAGCCGCATCCGCTCGTCGCCGCGGCGGCCGGAGTGTGGCTTGCCGCGGGCGCCGAGACGCCGCGGTCCAGGGTCTGGCGAGAGGCGCTTCCCGGAGTGGTCGCAACGGGGGACCTGCCCACTCAGGCCGCGCTCGACGCCTGGGCGGCGCAGCACACGCTCGGGCTGATCGAGCGCTTCCCGATCGAGCTCACACCCGCGATGCTCTGCGTGCTCGCGAGCGCGCTCGCCACCAAGGTGTCCTGGGAGGTCCCCTTGGAGGTGGTCGACGCGGCGGAGCTCGGGCCGAGCAGATGGACTCGAGCGGTGCGCTCGGTCCTCCGGTCTCCGGACCTGCGTCACCGTCAGTTCCTCGCTGCGAGCGAGCGCGCCGGCACCGTCTGCGTGCACCTCGCCCGGGCACGAGGGGGTCTCCTCGTCGGCTCGGTGATCGCCGCCGAGGAGGACCGCCCCTTTGGCGACGTGCTGGCGGCGGCCGAGGAGATCGTGACGAGAGAAGCGGCCGAGCGCGGGAGCGTCCCCCGTGTCTCCCTCTTCGACCTGGCGGTGGGGGACGGCCCCGTGTGGTCGATCCAAGAGGAGCCCGTGCAAGTCGCGGGGTTGGACGGAAGAGAAGAGCGCGTCGTCTCGGTCCTTCCGGCTTGGCGAGCGACAACCAAGCTGGAGCTCGCCGGTGACGAGCAGCTCGGATACGACCTCGGATTCGACGACGCAGCACGAGTGATCGCGTCCGCACTCGAGCTTCGCCGCTTCGCCTACGAGGCGCGCCAGGTGTGCATGGCTCGCTACAGCGCCGTCGGCTTCGAGGCGGCGGCAGTCACGGCCCTGGGCGTGCGGGCCTCCGCCATGACGCACCGGCCCGGGCTGTTGCGGACCGCCACCGTGCGCTTCGCGCATCCCTACGCGGTGGTTGCGGCTGCCTTCGACGACGGGGAGCCGAGCGGCGCTGGCGCTCGGTCGCCATGGCACGGCCTGCCTGTCTTCTCGGCGTGGGTGACCGAGCCGAGCGAGGCGGAGGCGCCCCGCTGAGGACGGTCGCTGCGCGTGAGGGGAGGATCGCTGCGTTAGGCCCAGGCTGCGGCCGGCAGTCGGCGCGCGCGGGGCACCAAGTCAGCGAGGGGCGAACGGCGCGCCGTGCCCGGGGACGATCAAGGCCGGCCGAAGCGAGAGGAGCTTCTCGCGCGAGTCCTCGAGCAACGCTTGGTCGGCGGCGAGTGGGTCCACGTCGGGCCCATCTGCCGACCACCACAAGTGGGTGCATGCGACGAGTCCGCCGCCGGTCTCGACGAGGGTGCTGATGTCCTCGGCGGTGTGGCCGGGCGTCCCCATGAGCCGGACCGAAGGAGAGAGGGACCATCCGTCGGCGACGCGTTCCTCCCAGACGTCGTCCTTGTAGACCGCCCAGTGGTCGTGGAACCGGGCGTTCTCGAAGAGCGCCGCGTTCAGCGTGTGGTCGGGGTGGTGGTGGCTGAACACGACGTCGGTGACGTCTCTCGCTCGGGTGGCCAGCTCCTCCAGCCGTGCCAGCAGCGCGCGTCGGTCGGCGACCATGCCGGGGTCCACGACGATGGTCGCGTCGGCGTCACGAACGAGCGTGATCGTGCTCGCGACCCGTTCGTCGGCGTAGCCGGTGGACAGGATGTCGATGCGGGCGGTCAACAGACGGCCTCCTCTCCGCTTTGGTTCTCCTCTGGCCGGTCCCTTTGGCCGGTCCCCTTGTCGGGCTTGCGCATACTCGCACGATTCGAGCGGAAACCACCCTCGAAAACACCCGAGTCAAGACGAACGCGTGCCCTCGCCGCCGTGGTTTCGGCCTCGACCCGAGGGCCGGCGGCGTGGTTCGTGCATGGGACGGTCACCCCTCGGGGACCGTCGCACCGACCGGTAGGATCGCAACAGGGAGACAGCCAGTGTCTCGAACAGGTTCATCTGCTGGGCGACGAGAGCGGTTCTTGGGCACAGCCAGGAGGTTCACATGACCGATGATTCAAGCCAGGCCAACTGGAACGTCAGCCAATGGCACGGGAAGATGCTCCTCGACCGGAACGGTGAGAAGATAGGGAAGCTCGAAGACGTCTATGTGGACGTGGAGACCGACGAACCCCAGTTCGGCACGGTGAAGGAGGGCTTTGTCAGCCGTCATCTGACGTTCGTGCCGCTCGCAGGGCTGCAGATCGGTCCCGAGTCCTTGCAGGTGAGCGTCACCAAAGACCAGGTGAAGTCTGCTCCGGATATCGCGCTCCACGGCGAAGAGCTGTCCCAAGCTGATGAGTCCAAGCTCTATCACCACTTCGAAATGAACTACACCCCAATCGCCACGGAGAGCGGCCGCCGTCTCGCTCGGCGCTGACGGCTTGTCCGCCCGCGATGCGACAGGCACTCGCTCGCCACATCGTGATTCATGAGGCAGAGCTGAGATCCTGAGGAGGCGAGCCCCGGGGCTGTGACGCGTCGGCGGGAGACGCCTCGGCGCTTCGCGAGCTCTCGCCGCGGTCGCGGCCCGGCGGCCTCGGGCGCCGTGACCTGGCTGGCGCGTCCACGTAATCTCCGCCAGTGCTCCAGGTCCCGCACGCTCGGGCGGCTCTCGCCGGAGTGGCCGTCGCCACGCTCTCGGTCCTTCTCGCGGCGTGCGGGGGAGGGACCGCCGCCACGAAGGGCTCGTCGGGATCCCACGCGCCCCGGACGGCCTCTTCGCGCCCCGGCGCCTCGGGTGCGGGGTCGGGTGCGGGGTCGAGGTCAGGGTCCTCGAAGGGATCGAAGGCCGGATCGAAGGCCGGATCTGCGACACGGTCGACGAGCCCGCCCCGGTCGACCACGACCTCCCCGACCTCCCCGACCTCCCCGACCTCCACGACCTCCCCACCCGGCCTCCCCGCCCCGGCGACGCTGGCGCAGTTCCCGACAGCGCCGGCACTGAGCGGCGGCGGCGTGTGGGCTCCCGCAGGCCGGCCCGTCGACGGCCAGCCGGCGGTCTTCGAGACCTCCCTCGTGCCGCCCGGGGGGTCCCAGGCCGCCGGGATCGCGTGGATGGACACGCGGCTCCTCGCCGCCCGGCTCTACTCGGGATCCCTCAGCCCGGGTGGCGGACCGTACACGTACACCGCGCCGGTCGAGCCCGCGCAGGCGACGTCGCTCGTCGCCGCCTTCAACGGCGGGTTCAAGATGGCGACAGCGAGGGGTGGGTACTACACGACAGGGAGGACCGTGGTGCCCCTCGTCGACGGCGCCGCCTCGCTCGTCATCTACGCCGACGGGTCTGTGACGGTCGGCACGTGGGGCGCGACAGTGACGATGACCCCCGACGTGGTCAGCGTGCGACAGAACCTGGTCCCCCTCGTCGAAGGCGGCCAGCCGACGCCGCAGGCGTCGAGCCCGGACTGGATGTCGTGGGGGGCAACGTGCGGGGTCAGCACCTGCACAGGCCCCGGCATCGAGAACCAGTGGCGCTCAGGCGTGGGGGTGACCGCCGACGGCGCGCTCGTCTACGTGACCGGGCCGGCATTGTCGCCGCTCGAGCTCGCGGACCTGCTCGTGCGTGCGGGTGTGGAGAAGGGCATGCAGCTCGACATCAACCCGTACTGGACCGTCTTCGTCACCTACGACCCGGCCACACCCCACGGGGCAGCCGCGCCGACAGACGGCAGCAAGCTCGTGGCGTCGACCGAGCAGGGCCCGGCGACCTTCTTTGAGCCCTGGTGGGCAAGGGACTTCATCACGATGTCGGCGAGGCCCGCCGGCGGCTGAGGACGCCCTCGAGCAGGCGCCAGGCCCCCGTCCCCAGGGCGAGCCACCGGCACCTTCGAGTAGGCGCCATCCCCGCCCCCCGCCCCCCGCAGCCCGCTACCCGGGGACGCGCGTCGGCGGCAGGCCGGCCGTGACGGCCGCTCCGGCTTCCTCGTGGAGCTCGTCGAGCGCCTCGGCAGCGGACGTCCGGCCCTTGGTCGCGAAGGCGATGACGATCCCGACCGCGAGCCACGCCAACGCGATCTCGGGGGCGAGGATCGTCGGGGAGGCGACCTTGTAGAACGACCCCCAGATCGCGCCGCCCGTGATCACGATGCCGACGATCGCGGCGAGCGCGAGCCGCACCGGGCCGGGGTCGAAGCGAAGCGAGCGCAGCGCGCCCGCCGACATGAGCAGGTACACGACCACGAGCGCAAACCCGCCGAACGTCGAGTTCCACGAGAAGATTGCGAAGTAGTGGGGGGTCTTGGGCAGGGAGAAGAGCCCCGTCCAGAACTGGTTCAGCACGATGAAGAGGAGGCACGCCCCGATCACCGTGTAGATCGCTCCGACCGGCGTGCGCCGGCGCGTGGAGACCGTCGCCAGCGCAGAGGGGAGCCGCCGGTCCCTCGCCATCGCGAACAGCCCCCGGGAGGCAGAGACGGTGCAGCCCAGCGCGACGGCGAGCATGTCGAAGAGCACCACGAGCTCGAGCAGCCGGTCGATCCAGGTCCCTCCGTACCCGCCGGCCGACTTCGCCGCGCCGAGCGCGAAGAGCGGGGCTGTCACCGCTGCGCTCAGGGTCCTCAGGCTGAAGTGGAACCCCGCGATCTCCGCGTAGGTCGCGAGGACGTAGAAGGCCATGGAGAGGCCGACCGTGAACATGATGGCGACAGGGATGTGCCGCTTGGGCTTGGGCGTCTCCTCCGCCAGGTTTGCCGCGGTCTCGAAGCCCACGAACAGGAGGACCCCGTAGAGCACGCCGAAGAAGATGCCCGACCACCCGTCGGCGGCCGACGACGGCTCGAATGGCTTGGGGCTGTTGGCGCTCCCGAGGTCGACGATCACGTAGATGAAGAAGGCGGTGAGCACCGAGAGCGAGACGAGCGCCAGCGTGAGCTGCAAGCGCGTCGAGATCCGCACGCCGAAGTAGGCGACGGAGAACAAGAAGGCGACGACCAAGAGGCTCCACGCCCAGTTGGGCAGCGGCGTGACTGCGAACTCCGAGGCGATCGTGCTCTGCAGGTACCCGCCGATCAGCAGCACGAGGCCGCTCACGAGCGCGAGGATCCCGCCGTAGTAGAGCCAGCCGGCGGCGACGCCGGCCCGGCGCCCGAGCCCCTCGGCCACGTAGTCGTACAGCGATCCCGCCGCGTGGATGCGCTTCGCGTAGCGAGACACCACCCAGCCGAGCGCGAAGACGCCGATCGACGCGATGATCACCGAGATCGGCGACGCCACGCCCCCTCCCTTGCCGCTCGCGCTGATGATCCCGGCGACGAGCGGGATGAGGAAGGCGGAGGAGAAAACCGGGCCGAGGAAGCCGACCGACTGGGCCACCACGTCGGGCAGGGACAGCCGGCGCTCTCCGAGGTGCTCGTAGCCGTCGGCGGCCTGCAGCGCCCCCGGCGCCGCCTGCCCCCCCTGCCCCCCCGGCGCCGCCTGCGGACCGAGCTCGGTCATCGCAACCTCCAGATCCGCCGAGCGTTCTGCGAGAAGACCTTGTCGAGGTCCTCGGGCTCGAGCCCGGTCGCCTCGACGTCCGCGATGGTGTCCGCGACCACCTTGGGGCCGCCGAGCGGCATGTCGGTGCCGAAGAGCACGTGGTCGGGGCCGAAGAAGTCGAGCGCGCAGCGGACGGCGTGCGGGGCGCCGAACATGGCCGTGTCGGTGTAGAAGCGGCGAAAGAAAGCGATGGGCGTGTCGGTCAGCTGCGCGATGACCTCGTCACGCGCCGGGTCCTCCATCGGCGACGCGAGCCGCCCGGAGAAGTGGGGCACCATCGCGCCGGCATGGTGGGCGAGGAAGCGCACCCGGGGGTACCGGCCGACGGCGCCGCTGTAGACGAGGCGCGCCATGCAGACCGACGTCTCGTAGGGCCAGCCGAGCGACCACCAGATGCCGTACTTCGAGCGGTCCTCGACCGGGTAGTCCGCCCACATCGGGCTGCGCGTCGGGTGGATCCACAGCGTCGCGCCGAGCTGATCCGCTGCCGCCAGGACCGGAGCGAACGCCGGGTCGTCGAGAGGGCGACCGAAGACGTTGGTGTGGACCTGCGCACCGAGCGCACCGAGCTCCCTGGACGACCGCGTGAGCTCCGCCGCAGCCGCGTCCGGGTTGGCCATCGGGAGGGCTGCGGCGAACCCGACGAAGCGCTGCGGATGCCGGGCGACCAGGCCGGCAAGCTCCTCGTTCACCATCGAGGCGAGCGAGGCGGAGGTCGCGGCGTCACCCATCTCCTCGATCGGGGGCACCGCGAGCGTCAGCACCTGGCGGTAGTCGGGGAACGGGTCTATCACCCGCCAGCGAGCGTCGAGGTCGACGAGGGCCGGGTCCTCGCGGATCCAGGGGGCGTACCCCTCCACGCGCGCCGAGAGGCGTCCGTCAGCGACCGCCCGCTCGAGCCGCTCGAGATAGCCGGACGGGATGATGTGCGCGAAGGCGTCGATCTGCACGGGGCCTCCAAACCTTTGCGAACGCCTGCGACTGTACGCGAGCGTCGCCGCGTGGTGCCACCGCTTGCCGGTGCGGTGCCTGGTCGGGTCGCCACGTCGGCGGGCTCCCCCTCGGCGCGGTGGTCCCCGGCTCAGAGGAGCTCGGCGCCCAGGATCTCCCGCCACGCCGGCGGGTCGCTCGCTCCCTCGGTCACGAGCACGAGCACGGAGCTGCCTTCGTCCACGAGGGCTGCCAGCGGGGTCGCACGGCCCTGGCGCTGGAGGGCCAGGAGGCCCCCGAGCGCGGCCGCGCCGGTCTCGCCGGCCTCGATGCCGGAGGCGGCGAGCACGCGCACCGCCTCGCGCGCCCAGTCGTCGTCGATGGTGACGAACCCCGAGACCCCCGCGGAGACCCGCGGCCAGGCGACCCGAGAGGGCGTCCCGCAGTTCAGCCCGGCCATGATCGACTCCTGGGGCTCGGTCAGCGTGACGAGCGCGCCGGCGAGCACCGATGCGGTGGTGCACGCCGCGCTGGTCGGCTCCACGCCGATGACCGATGGCGGGCGGCGAGCCGCGCGGGCGTGCGTGACCGTCGCCGCAGCGAGCGCCCCCACGCCGATGGGGACCACGACGACGTGGGGCTGCTCGTGGCCCGCACGCTCGAGCGCGTCGTCGATCTCGACGAACATGGTGCCGTATCCCTCGATGACCCAGCGCGGGACGTCGGTGTAGCCGGGCCAGCTCGTGTCGCTGATCACGAGGCACCTCGGTCCCGCCTCCTCGGCAGAGCGCGCGACGGCGTCGTCGTACCCGCCGTCGACGATCACCACGTCGGCTCCTTCCCCCGCGATCGCATCGATGCGCGAGGTGGTAGTGCCCGCGGGCACGAAGATGCGTGCGCCGGCGCCGAGCCAACCGGCCATGCGGGCGACGGCCCTCCCGTGGTTGCCGTCCGTGGCCGCCGCGAGGCTGAAGGGGCGGAGGGGATCGAGCGCGCTGGCGAGCTCGGCCACGTCCCCCCAGTGCAGCGACTCAGCATCCGACCCGCGCTCCAGCGCCAGCCGGGCCCGCAGGGCGCGGTAGGTGGCCCACGAGGCGCCGAGCATCTTGAAGGAGGGCAGCCCGAAGCGCGTGGACTCCGCCTTCACCAAGAGCTCCTTCACGCCGAGGGCCGAGGCGACGCGAGGGAGGGACAGGAGTGGGGTCGGCTCGTAGCCGGGCAGGCGGCGATGGAACGCGAGGATCTCTGCGGGGTCGGCCCGCTCCGCCACTTCGGGTCCCCCGGCCGCCACGTCCACGTCGGGTCCCCCGGCCGCCACGTCCACGTCGGGTCCCCCGGCCGCCGCGTCCACGTCGGGTCCCCCGGCCGGGTCCTGGAGCCCGGCGAGGGGGTTGACGACGGCCCGGAAGCCGAAGCTCACGGTGTCCAGCCGCTGAACGCGTCGATCATCTGGTTCACGTCGCCCAGCGGGTACAGGATCGGGCACGTGCAGCCGTGCGCGACGTAGTCGCCGACGCGTGCCCGTGCCTGGGCGGGCGTCCCGGACGCGGTGAGCATGCGCACGACCTCGTCGGGGACGAGCTTCGAGGCCGCCTCGACCTGCTCGTGGGTGGCCGGCCACGTCAGCACCTCGCCGACGGCGTCGAGCAGTGACTGGGGGACCCCCGAGGCGCGCATGATGTGCGGCTGCTGGCCGAGGTACTGGGTGACCATGAGCCTCGCCATGTCCAGCGCGGTCGTCTCGTCCTCGTGCACCGAGCAGACCACGAGCTGCGGGCGGTCGAGGTCCTCGAGCTTGCGACCCGACCGCTCGAGCCCGATGGCGAGGTGGCCGAGCGCCCGCTCGTTGTAATCGGGGGAGACCAGGTAGTTGAGCACCACCCCGTCCGCGATCTCGCCGGCCAGCTCGAGCATCTTGTCGCCGGTCGCGCCGATGTATATCGGCACGTCCTTCGGCCGGCGCTCCTGGTAGACGTAGTCGAGCTCGACGCCTGTCAGGTGGACCCACTCACCGTGGAACGTCACGGTCTCGTTGGCGAGGAGCGCGCGCACCGCCGTCACGACCTCGCGCATGACGGTGAGCGGATGGGTCCGGGAGATGCCGACCTTCTTCGCGAGCGGGTCCCACCACGCCCCGAGCCCGAGCAGCACGCGTCCGGGGGCGAGGTCGTCGAGCGTCGAAAAGGTGGCCGCCAGGCGGGCAGGGTTCCTCGACCAGCAGTCCGACACCCCCGAGCCGACCCTGATGCGATCGGTCACCGCCGCGTACGCGGCGAGGGGCACGGTCGCCTCACGGACGAGCCGGCTCTCGGCCTGCCAGACGGCGTCGAAGCCCCGAGCCTCTGCGTACGCGGCGTACCCCATGCCGTCGCGGATCGAGTGGGCGTCTTGGAGGTACAGGGCGGTCCTCACGAGCTCACCCCGGCGCCGCCACCGTCCCCACCGGCGGCGCCACCGTCCCCACCGGCGCCGCCACCGTCCCCACCGGCGCCGCCACCGTCCCCACCGGCGCCGCCACCGTCCCCACCGGCGCCGCCACCGTCCCCGCCGTCCCCGCCGGCGTGCATCGGCAGCCTCGTGCGCCAGATCCCGTCGGCGTCGTGGAGCGCGGCGGCGACGGCGCCGGCAGTCGGCACGAGGCCGATCTCGCCGACTCCCTTGATGCCGTAGGGCGAGCGCGGCTGGGGCACCTCCACGAGCAGGACCTCGATGGGCGGCACGTCCTTCGCCCTCAAGATCCCGAGCGAGCGGAGCGTCGACTTCGTCGGGAAGCCGCGCTCGTCGGCGGGGAACTCCTCGGTGAGGGCGTAGCCGAGCCCCATGTGCACCGAACCTTCGACCTGCCCTTCGCACAGCATCGGGTTGACCGCCCTGCCGACGTCGTGCGCGGCGGCGACGCGCTCGACCGCGCGGGTCTCGCGGTCGACCACCACGAGCTGCGCGGCGTAGCCGAAGGCCGAGTGGATCGTGGGGTGCTCGACCTCCCCGATGTGGTGCGTCCAGTCGACCCGGTGCTCCCCGACGTAGTCGACCCCCGGCACGCACCCGGCGGCCTTCGCCGCGCGGCACGCGTCGGCGACCGCGCCCGCGCCCATGAGCGTGCCCCTGCTGCCGGTCGTCTGCCCCTCCCCGAGCTCGCGCGAAGTGTCCACCTTGACGACGACCCGCGCGGGGTCGACGCCGAGCTCTTCGACCGCGACCTGGAGGGCGACCGTGTGGACGCCCTGCCCCATCTCGGTCCAGCCGTGGCGCACCTCGACGGTGCCGTCCTCCTCGAAGCGGACCACGGCGCGGGTGACCTCCTTGAAGCCGTTGCCGAGCCCGCTGTTCTTGAGGCTGAGGCCGATGCCCACGGCCTTGCCGGCGGCGCGAGCCTCCTCGTAGCGCGTCGCCAGCGCGTCCAGGCACCGCTCGGCGCCCGCACAGCCGTCGTCCATCACCTGGCCCGGCCCCCACACGTCGCCGGGACGAACGACGTTGCGCTTGCGCATCTCCCAGCCGCTGAGCCCGGCCTTCTCGGCCAGGCGGTCCATCACCCCCTCCATCGCGAACTGCGCCTGGTTCGCGCCGAAGCCGCGGAAGGCGCCGCACACCGGGTTGTTGGTGCGCACGGCGATCGACTCCACGTCCACCGCGCCGATCCGGTAGGGGCCGGTCGCGTGGCCGGCCGCCCGTTCGAGGACCTTCATGCCGACGCTCGCGTAGGCGCCCGAGTCCCCGACCATCCGGGCGCGCACCGCGGTCAGCCGGCCCTCGGCGTCGCAGCCGGCCCAGTACTCCATCCGGATCGGGTGGCGCTTGGGGTGCATGGCGAAGCTCTCCTCACGAGAGAGCGTGCACTTGACCGGCCGCTTGAGGAGCCACGCCGCCAGCGCCGTCTGCGCCTGGTTGGACATGTCCTCCTTGCCGCCGAAAGCGCCGCCGTTCGAGACGAGCTGGACGCTCACCCGTTCGCGCCCGACGCCCAGCACCGAGGCGATCTGGTCCCGGTCGTCCCAGACCCCTTGGCCGCCGGAGTAGACGTGGAGGCCGCCGTCGTCGCGCGGGACGGCGAGCGTGGACTCGGGCTCGAGGAAGGCGTGCTCCACCCGCTGGGTCTCGAAGACCTCGTGCACGACGTGCGCGCTCTGCGCCAGCGCGGCGTCGACGTCGCCGCGCGCGTAGACCGATCGCGACAACACGTTGGAGTCGGTCCCCCACACCGCCACCTCCGACGACGACAGCGCGGCGAGGGGGTCGGTGAGCGGGTCGAGGGGCTCGTAGTCCACCGAGACGAGCGACGCGGCCGCCCTCGCCTCGTGCCGCGTCTCGGCCACCACCACGGCGAGGACGTCTCCCGCGTACGACGTGCGGCCGCCCTCGGGGACGAGGACCGGCCAGTCGCGCTCGATGATCCCCACGCGCAGCTCTCCGGGCACGTCCGCCGCCGTGAGCACCGCGACCACGCCGGGGGCGGCCGCCGCGGCCGCCGTGTCGATGTGCACGACCTCGGCGCGGGCGTGCTCGGTGAGCCGGAGCGCCGCATGGAGCATGCCCGGGACCCGGAGGTCGTCGATGTACCCCCGGTCGCCGAGCGCGAGGCTCGCGGCCTCGTACTTGGGGATCGAGGCACCCACCCCCGCGTGCCCCGGCGTTGCCCGCGCAGGCGGGGTCCCCTTCGCGACGGCCTCGATGGCGTCGAGGATCTTCACGTACCCCGTGCAGCGGCACAGGTGCGCGCCCAGGTGGCGCGACATGTCCTCTCGGGTGAGGTCGGCGCCCTTCTTGTCGACCTGGGCCTTGGCGCGCATGACGATGCCGGGGATGCAGAAGCCGCACTGCAGTCCGCCGCTCGCGGCGAAGGCCTCGGCATAGCGGCGCCGCTCGTCCTCGGGAAGCCCCTCGAGCGTGACGACGCTGCGCCCGGCGGCCTTCTCCAGCGGGTACTGGCAGCTCACCTGCACCTTGCCGTCGATCATCACCGTGCAGCAGCCGCACTGCCCAGACGGCGAGCAGCCGTCCTTGGGGGAGGTGATCCCGAGCTCCTCTCGCAGTGCGGAGAGGAGGTGGGGGTGGTCTGCGCGGACCGACACCTCCTCGCCGTTCACGCTGAGCGCGACCACGTCCTTGTCGACGAGGGTCATCGGGCTGCCTCCTTCGCCATCTGCGGCTGCGCGTCGGCGCCGTGCGCCGGGGGCGTCTCGCAGATCACCCCGTAGACCTCCGGGCGCCGGTAGCGCGCGAAGTCGAACAGCGTCTTCTTGTAGCGGTCGCACCACTCGAGGTCGCAGTCCGCCGCGATCACCTCGTCACCCGTGGTCAATGCCTGGGCCACGATCTGGCCCGAGGGCGCGATGATCGCGCTCTGCGCGAGCGAGTCGACTCCCTCCTCGACGCCGCCCTTGGCCGCGGCGACCACCCACGTTCCGTTCTGGTAGGCCCCCGCCTGCATCACGAGGTGGTTGTGGAAGCCGGCCAGCGCGTCCTGGGACGGGTCGGGCGCGTAGTGGATCGGCGTGTTGTAGCCGCACAGGATCAGCTCGACGCCTTGGAGACCCATCACCCGGTAGGTCTCGGGCCAGCGCCGGTCGTTGCAGATCATCATCCCGACGCGCCCGCCGAACGCGTCCCATACGCCGAACCCGTCGGGCCCCGGCTCGAAGTAGTAGCGCTCCAAGTGCTGGAAGGGCCGCCACGGCTCGTCGTGCTCGTGCCCGGGGATGTGGACCTTTCGGAACGTGGCGACCGTCGACCCGTCGCGCTCGACGAGCACGGCGCTGTTGTAGCGGTGCTGGTCGAAAGTGAGCTCGGCGTAGCCGAGGAAGAACCCGATCCCGAGCGAAGCGGCCTCCTCGAAGAGCGGCTTGGTGGCAGGACCGGGCATCTCGGTCTCGAACCAGTGGTCCGCAGCGTTGAGCGGCTCGGTCCACCAGCGCGGGAAGAAGGTCGTGAGCGCGAGCTCGGGGTAGACCACGAGCTCCGCACCTTTGCGCGCGGCGTCGTGGAGCAGCGCGAGCAGCCGCTCGACGACGGCTTCCCGCGGTGTCCCGGCACCGATGGGACCGAGCTGCGCGGCGGCGACCCTGACGCGGCGGCCCACGCCCGCGGGACCCCTCATGCGACCACGTCGCCGTCTGCGAGGCGCAGCAGCACGTGGAGAAGGACGTTGGCGCCTGCTTCGATGTGCTCGGGCGAGGTGAACTCCGCCGGGTTGTGGCTGACGCCCCCCACGCTCGGCACGAAGACCATGCCCGCAGGGCACATCCGCGCCAGCATCTGCGCGTCGTGGCCGGCGCCGGACGGGAGCCGCCGCACCGGATGGCCGTGTGCGCGCGCGGTCTCCTCCACGAGGTCCACGATCCTCTCGTCGAAGCGGACCGGGTCGAAGCGTGCGAGCTGGCGGCGCTCGACGTCCACCTTCTCCTCGGAGGCGATCCGGTCGATCTCTTCTGCCATCCGCTGCTCGGCGGTCGCGAGCGCGTCGCCGTCGGTGTTGCGCAGGTCGATCGTGAGCGTGGCCCGGCCGGCGACGACGTTCACCAGGTCGGGGCGCAGGTCGAGCTTCCCGACGGTCGCGACCTGGTCGCCGCCGAGCTCGCGGGCGACCGCCCGCGCGGCGACGGCCGCCGCCGCCGCGGCGTACCCGGCGTCGTGGCGGTAGGCCATCGGGGTCGTGCCGGCATGGTTGAACTGCCCGGCGAACCCGACCTCCTGCCAGGAGATGCCCTGGACCCCGGTGACCGCGCCGATGACCTCGCCGTGGCGCTCGAGGACGGGCCCCTGCTCGATGTGGAGCTCCACGTAGGCGTGCGGAGCGAGGCCCGGGCACGGGAGGCTCCCGAGGTAGCCGATGCGCGCGAGCTCGTCGCCGAGGCGAGCGCCGTCGATGCCGACGAGGTCGTAGGCCTCCTCGACGGCCATGCCGCCGGCGTAGACGAGACTGCCGAGCATGTCGGGGGCGAAGCGAGCGCCCTCCTCGTCGGTGAAGAAGGCCACGGCCATCGGCCGGCGCGGCACGACGCCGGCGGAGGCCAGGGTCTCGAGGACCTCGAGGCCGGCGAGGACACCGAGGTTGCCGTCGTAGATGCCCCCGGTCGCCACCGTGTCCACGTGCGAGCCGCACATGACGGGCGGGCCTGGCTCCCTGCCCTCGCGGCGTGCGACCACGTTGCCGATGGCGTCGACCTGCACGTCGAGCCCGAGGTCGCGCATCCAGGTCACCACGAGGTCCCGGCCCTCCCGGTCCTCGTCGGACAGGGCGAGCCGTGCACACCCCCCGTCCCCGGTGGCGCCGATCCGGCCCAGCTCTTCCAGCCGGGAGAGGAGCCTCGCGGCGTCTACCGCCAAGTCCACCCCACCAACTTGCCTTGACTTTGACGATCTGTCAAGGTTCATTTGGACGGGTTGTCAAGTCACGCTCCGAGCCGGGTGTCGTGCGGGCTCGCTCATGCGGGCTCGGCGGCCGGGATCGGTCGTGCGGGACCGGCGGCCGGGATCGGTCGTGCGGGACCGGCGGCCGGGATCGGTCGTGCGGGACCGGCGGTGACGGAGGGACTCGCATGCAGCAAGTCAGGGTCGAGTTCACCGTGGAGCCGTTCCGCGAGGGACGGCTCGGCGCCCACGTCGACGCGGCGCTCCGTTCGCTGCGCGACGACGGCTTCGAGGCGGAGGTGGGACCGTTCGGCAACGCGGTGGAGGGCGACGCCGGCCCGCTGCTCGCGGCGGTCGCCCGGGCTGCTGCGGCGTCCTTCGACGCCGGGGCGTCGGGCATCAGCGTGACCGCCCGCGCCGTCGGCGGCGACGACGCAAGCTCCTTCCTCGCCGCGGTGGGGCCGCTCGCCCGCGCGCTCGGCGGGCGCATCGTGCCGGCTGAGCGGATGGGGTCCTCGTCGGTGCCCCTCGTGTGGAAGGGGCGCGTGGTCGGCGGCCTCGAGCGTGCGCAGGTGAGCGACCTGCGCAACGGGCTGAGCGGGCTGGTCGCCGACATCGAGGGCGAGCTCGGCGGACGCCTGGCGACACTCAGCCGGGTCGGCAAGCAGCGGGCCGTCCGCATGCTCGACGAGCGTGGCGCCTTCGCGATCCGCAACGCGGTTGACGAAGTTGCCGACGCGATGGGGGTGAGCCGCGTGACCGTCTACAACTACCTCAACGCCACGAGGGCGTCTTCGGAGCCCTGAGCAGGCGGTGCGCCGAGGAGGTGCGCCGGACGGCGTCGCGAGGAGGTGCGCCGGGCGGCGTGGCGAGAAGGTGCGCCGGGTGGCGTGGCGAGGAGGTGCGCCGGGCGGCGTGGCGAGGTCAGAGGCGCTCGAAGAGGCGGCGGGCCTGCTCGGCCGCGCGTGCGCGGATCTCGGCCGGGTCCACCCGGGTCGCCGTGCCGCCGGCGAGCACCTGCTCGCCGGCGACCCACACGTCGACTGCGCGTACCCCCGGCGTGAAGGCGAGGTGCCAGGGGTCGTCCACCTCCGCGTTGCTCCACCGCACCTGGTCGTGGAGCGCCTCGGGGACGAGCGCCCACCCCTCTTCGATCCAGCTCCACACCTGTGGCGGGGCGGTCGTGACGTCGTCCTCGCGGGCCTTCACGTACGCGATGCGGAACTCTTCGAGCATGTCGGCGCCGATGCCGTCGCTGCCGAGCACCACCCGGTCGGGCCAGGTGCGAGGGTGCGCGTAGCCGACCGCGTTGTGCATGTTGGACCGCGCGCAGTGCGCGAGGGTCGTGCGAGCAAGCGGCTCGGGCACTGGCCGGGCGATGTGCACCCCGTGCACCACGAGCCAGTCTGGGGCGACGAGCCGACCAAGCCTCGCCGGCGCGTCGGCGTCGACCGCTCCTTCCGCGACGTGCACGTGCACGCCCACGCCGAGGTCGTCCGCGAGCCCCGCGGCGGCCTCGAGGGTCGCGTCCGTGCACGTGAAGGCGGCGTGGACGCCCACCATGCCGGCACCCCCGCCGCGTAGGAACCGGCTGTTCTCCTCCAGCCCCCGCCGCGCCCCGTCCGGCCCGTGCCGGTCGGTGACCCCGTAGCAGCAGCGCACGCGTACGCCCACCTCTGCGCACGCCTGCGCGATGACGTCGAGGCTCCCCTCGATCGCCGACGGGCTCTCGTGATGGTCGACGATCGCGGTGGTGCCGCACTCGAGCGCTTCCAGCGCGCCGAGCATCGCCGACCACCGGAGCATCTCGGCGTCCAGCGCGGCGTCGAGGCGCCACCAGATCTGCTCGAGGATCTCGCGGAACGTGGTCGGCGTCCGCGGCGGCGCCGGCATGCCGCGTGCGAGCGCGGAGTAGAGGTGGTGATGCCCGCAGACCAGGCCGGGAGTCGTGTCGGCCACGGCCGCAGCCTCGCAAGAGGGCCGCGTGCTGTCAACAACCCGCCAACAACCCGCGTTCGACCGGTCGGCGCTACAGTCGCCGCCCGATGCGCGGCGCAGGCGGCGGTGACACGGCGGACTGGGTGATCGAGGGGGCGGCGATCGCGACCGTGGACGCCTCGGGGACCGAGCACGGGAGCGGTCATCTGGTCGTCTCCCGCGGCCGCATCGCCGCGGTCGGCGCCGGCCGCGCCCCCGAGACAGTCGTGCCCGAGGGCGCCCGCCGGCTCGACGCCTCGGGATGCCTCCTCACGCCGGGCTTCGTCAACACCCATCACCACTTCTCCCAGTGGCTCACGAGGGGCATGGCGCCGGACGCCGAGCTCTTCGGCTGGCTGACCGAGCTGTACCCGTGGTGGGCACTCGTCACAGAGGAGCTGGAGCACGCCGGCGCGCTCGGCGCGCTGAGCGCGTTGGCGACGAGCGGATGCACGACCACGATGGACCACCAGTACGTCTTCCCGAGCGGGGGAGGCGACCTGCTCGCGGCCGAGGTCGAGGCGGCGGCCCGGGTGGGGCTTCGCTTCCACCCCTCCCGCGGCTCGATGGACCTGGGAGCGTCGGCCGGCGGCCTCCCGCCCGACGACGTCGTGGAGGACACCGATGCTGCGCTGGCCGCCACCGACGATGCGATCTCGCGTTACCACGACCCCTCGCCCGGAGCGATGGTGCGCGTGGCGGTGGCGCCGTGCTCGCCCTTCTCGGTGAGCCGCGAGCTCATGGCGGGCGCGGCCGAGCTCGCGCGCCGCCGCGGCGTCCGGCTGCACACCCACCTGGCGGAGACCGCCGACGAGGACGCCTACTGCAAGGAGCGCTACGGCTGCACGCCTGCGGACTACGCGGCGTCGCTCGGCTGGCTCGGCGACGACGTCTGGGTGGCCCACGGCGTGCACCTCACAGCTCGCGCGCGCACGTCACTGGGGGAGGCCGGCACGGGGGTCGCGCACTGCCCCAGCTCGAACGGTCGCCTGGGCGCGGGGGTCGCGCCCGTGCCCGAGCTGCGCGCCGCAGGGGTGCCGGTGGGGCTCGGGGTCGACGGCTCGGCTTCCAACGAATCGGGAGAGCTGTGGACCGAGGTACGAGGCGCGCTCTTGACTGCCAGGGCTCGCTCGGGGGCGGGCGCGCTGGGCACCCGCGACGTCCTGGCGATGGCGACGATGACAGGGGCCCGCTGCTTGGGACGCGAGGAGGAGCTCGGATCGCTCGAGCCGGGCAAGCTCGCGGACGTCGCCCTGTGGCGCCTCGACACGGCGTCGCACGCCGGCATGGCCGACCCCGTCGCGGCGCTCACCCTGGGCGCGCGGCCACCCCTCGAGCTCCTGCTCGTGGGGGGGCGGGCGGTGCTGGAAGAAGGGGAGCTCCGCTCGGTCGACCTGGCGCAGGTCGCCCGCGAGGTCACCGCCGCTGTGGAGCAGCTCAGGTGCGCCGCGGAGCGTGGGAAGGCGCCCTGAGGACGCGCCCTGAGGACGCGCCCTGACAGGGGCCCCCTGACAGGACGCTCCCACCTCTGGCTCACCTGCAGTGGCCGCCGGCGTTGATCTCGATCGCGCCCGTCGGGCCCGACGACGGCCCCGCCCAGTCGCCGCCGGCGGAGGCGGAGACCTCGAAGCGGTAGGTCCCCTTCGCCAACGTGCCTGTCCACGCGCTCGCCGTGACGGTCGCGACCGCCGTGTAGCCGGGCGAGCCTGTCTCGGACGCCGACACCGTGTACGCCGTGGCGTGCGCGACACGTCCCCAGCTGAGCTGGACCGCGCCCTTCGAGCGCGAGGCGCACGACGCGACGAGGCCCGGGGGCGCGCCCGGCGCAGTGCCTGCCGCCGCCTCGGCGGCGCTGCCGGTGAGGAGCGCGGCCGACCAGTCCGACCAGCCGCTCGTTGCGTCGACCGGGCTCCCTGCGAGGAGGATGCCCACGACGATCGCGACCGCGACCGGCGCGCGGCGGGCGGTCGCCCTCAGCGAGCCCGACGCCCCCGGCATCGCGGACGCCGCTCCTACGAGTCGGTGGCCGGGCTGGAGGTCGGCGAGACGTTCCCTCCGGCGTAGGCGGTGACCCCCGCAAGGGACGGCATCTTGAAGTACCCGCCCTCGCATGTCGCCGAGGCTGTGGCGCCCATCGAGGCCGCCCCAGTAAGGGTGACGGTGAGCGGGTCGCCTGAGCTCCCTGTCGGCCCGACCACCAGCGGGGACGCGAGCGCGTGGCTGGTGCTCGCCGAAGCCGTCGCGTCGTGCCAGTACACGTCGCTCCCTGAAGACGACGCGCCGCACGCTGCGAGCGAGCTGGCGAGTCCGGATGTGCTGAAGCCCGTGGCGAAGCTGGATGAGCTCGGCACCTCGATTGTCGTGATCGTGACGGGGAACGGGTTGGGGTTCGTGATCTTCAGGACCACGTCGCCTGTGCCCTCGGGGTACAAGAGGTTCGTCGGCGACGGTGACGAGACGGCCGTGACCGTGATGTTCTTCACGGTCGCGCCTTGCGCGAAACCGCTCGAGCCCGAAGCGAGGGACACGACCCACTGCGTCAGCGCGTAGGCGCTCGAGCCCGCCAGGAGCGTGCCGAGGAAGATCGCCGCCACCTGCGGCAGGCGCCGCTTGCGCGACGCCGTGTGCCGATGCGCCGGGTGCCGATCCGCCGAGTGCCGATCAGCCGCGTGCCTCGCCTCGTGGCGGGCCGCCCGCCCTTTCGCGTGGCGGTCCGCGCGCGACCGCCCGAGTGCAGTGCTCACCATTGCCTTCCCCTCCATGCGCCGTGTCAGGGCGCAGTCGAAAGGGGGCTCAGATGCCGGAGTCCTGGCGCAGAGTCACAGCGTCGGGCCGACACTCACCCCCATCCCCAAATCGCACATGCAAGGATAACATCATCCAGGCAACAGTGCAAGTGCAATGTCATGTCCGAGGCGCGGGCGGCTGCTGGGAGAGCCGACCGCGCGCCCGTCCGGCTGCTCGAGCTGGCGCCCGACGCCCCCTCGAGCTGGCGCCCGACGCCCCCTCGAGCTGGCGCCCGACGCGCCCTCGAGCTGGCGCCCGACGCGCCCTCGAGCTGGCGCCCGACGCCCCCCCGACGTCGTCGCGGCGGTTGACACCCCCCGGCGCCAGCCGACACAGTGAGGCGCGAGACGAGAGGGGACCACGTTGGACGAGTTCATCCGCCGCTTGCCCAAGTGCGAGCTGCACGTGCACCTCGAGGGGACGCTCGAGCCGGCCATGGCGCGGGCGCTGGCTGCCCGCCACAGCGCCGGCACCGACGCCAGCCACGGCGACGGCACCGGCGACCTCGGCGCCCGGCCGGCCCAGTTCTCGGGGCTGTCCGACTTCCTCTCGGCCTACTACGCAGCGATGCAGGGACTGCAGGAGGAGGGGGACTTCTACGAGCTCGCGTCCGAGTACCTGGAGACCGCGCGCCACCAGGGGGTCGTGTACGCCGAGATGTTCTTCGACCCCCAGGCGCACACCTCCCGGGGGGTGCCGTTCGACGCGGTGGTGCGCGGCATCCACCGCGCGCAGGAGGACGCGCGCGCCCGGGGCGGCCCGGACACCGCACTCGTCATGTGCTTCCTTCGCGACGAGCCGGCGGCGTCGGCCGCCGAGACGCTGGCGGCGTCGCTCCCGTACCGGGACCAAGGCTGGATCCTCGGCGTCGGGCTGGACTCCGACGAGCGCGGCCACCCGCCGGCGGAGTTCGCCGAGGTCTTCGCCCAGGCCCGGGCGGCGGGCTACCGGCTCACCATGCACTGCGACCCCCGCCAGGAGGACTCCGTCGCCCACCTCTGGCAGTGCCTCGACCTCATCGGGGTGGAGCGGATCGACCACGGCCTCGAGTGCCTCTCCGACCCGGCGCTCACCGAGGAGATCGCCCGTCGCCGGATCGGGCTCACCGCCTGCCCGCTGTCCAACCTGCGCCTGTACGGCACCTTGATGGCGGACGCGGTCACCGAGCTCTTGGCGAGGGGCGTGCTCGTGACCGTCAACTCCGACGACCCGGCGTACTTCGGCGGCTACGTCGCCGACAACTTCGCCGCTGTCCAGGACGAGGCGGGGCTGTCCCGTGCCGAGCTGGCGACGCTTGCCGAGCACGGCTTCGAGGCGTCGTGGCTCACACAGGCACGCAAGGAGCGGTACGTGGCGGCCGTCCGCGAGTACCTGGATGCCGCCGCGCCGTCGGGGGCATCGGGGGCATCGGGGGCATCGGGGGCGTCGGGCTCCCTGGGGGCCTCGGAGGCCCCGAAGGTGGCGGGCTCCCGCTGAAACAAAACATTCAAATTCAGGCACCGCATGATTGACAGTCTGTACAAGTTCGGGCAAAGATCGCCGGCGTGCGGGTTGCGCGTGTCGCCCTCCCGGGCACCGTCGACGAGGCGGTCGCAGCATTGTCGGAGACGCCGGGGGCGCAGCTCCTCGCCGGCGGGACGGACTTCTGCGTCGAGGTGAACTTCGGTCTCAGGCGGCCGCCGGCCGTCGTGGCGCTGCGCCGCGTCCGCGAGCTCCGGCGCTGGGAGGTGACCCCTGAGCGGGTGCGCGTCGGTGCCGGCACGACCTACGCCGACATGGGCACCGGGGAGCTGGCGGCAGCGCTTCCCGCGCTCGCGGCTGCGGCGCGCACCGTCGGCTCTCCCCAGATCCGCAACGCGGGGACCCTCGGGGGGAACGTCGCCACGGCGAGCCCGGCGGGCGACACGCTGCCGCTCCTCGTCGCGCTGGACGCCCGGGTCACCTTGCGGGGGCCAACGGGTGAGCGGTCGGTCCCTGTCAGCGAGGTCGTCACCGGGGTGAAGCGCACCTCCATCGCACCCGACGAGGTCGTGGTGTCCGTGGAGCTCGACCGGCCTCCCGGCCCCCAGCAGTTCCTCAAGGTCGGCACGCGCAACGCGATGGTGATCGCGATCGCCTCCGCAGCGGTGGTGGTGGACCTCGAGGCGCGCAGGGTCCGGGTCGCGCTGGGCTCGGTCGCACCGGTCCCGTTGCGCGCGAGGGCTGCCGAAGACCAGATCTCCGACGCCGTCGACTGGCGGGCGCCGGGAGGGCCACGGGCGTCCGGCGCGGCGTTGGCGATGTTTGGCGAGCTGGCGGCCGACGCGGCCTCGCCGATCACCGACCACCGCGCGAGCGCGGCGTACCGCCGTCGGGCCGTGCAGGTGATCTCCCGGCGGGCGCTCGAGAGGTGCGTGTCCCGTGCGGCCTGAGGTGACGCCGGCGGAGGCGGGCTCGGTGGCGCAGGGCGCCGGGGAGGGGGTCGCGGAGACGGGTGCGGTGGCGCAGGGCGCCGGGGAGGGGGTCGTGGGGGCGGGCCTCGTGCAATTGCCGCCCTACGAGCTCGACGGCAACGGCAGCCGCCGCACGGTCGAGGACGCATGGCTCGGCGAGTCGCTCCTCTACGTGCTCCGGGAGCGGCTCGGCCTCCCGGGCTCGAAGAACGCGTGCGAGCAGGGCGAGTGCGGGTCCTGCTCGGTGCTCCTCGACGGCGTGGTCGTCTGCGCGTGCCTCGTCCTCGCTCTCGACGCGGTCGGCAGCCGCGTCGAGACGGTCGAGGGTCTCAGCGCGACGGCGGAGGTCGCCGACATCCAGGCCGCACTCGTGGACGCCGGGGGCGTGCAGTGCGGCTTCTGCACGCCCGGGTTCGTGGTGGCGGTGCACGACCTGCTCCGCCGCAGCCCCGACGCAGGTGACATGGAGGTGCGCGAGGCGCTCTCGGGGAACCTCTGCCGGTGCACGGGCTACGGCCGCATCCTCGACGCGGTGCGCAGCGTCCAAAGTGCGCGCCAAGGGGTACGCAGGAGCAGCGGTGCCGCCGGGTAGCGGCGCGGGGATCGCCGAGCGCACCCTCGGCGGGCGGCTCGCCGACAGGGTCGGCGACAACGTCCGGCGGCCGGACGGCGGGCCCAAGACCCGTGGCGAGTTCGCGTTCTCCTCGGACCTGTGGATGGACGGGATGCTGTGGGGCAAGACGCTTCGCAGCCCGCACGTCGCGGCGCGCATCCGCTCGATCGACCCGCGCCCCGCGCTCTTTGTACCGGGCGTGCGAGCAGTCCTGACCGCGGCGGACGTCCCCGGGCGCCCGACGTTCGGCTTGGAGGTGCCCGACCAGCCGGTGCTCGCGTCCGAGGTCGTCCGCTACCACGGGGAGCCGATCGCCGCCGTCGCCGCCGACCACCCGGAGGCGGCACGCGCGGGTGCCGAGGCGGTGGCCGTCGAGTACGAGCCGATGGTGCCGCTCGTCGACCCCGAGATCGCGATCGGCGCCGACCCGATCCATCCGGACGGCAACGTCTTCCGCCATCTCGTGGTCCGCCACGGCGACGTCGGGGCGACCGCCGACGTGGTCGTCGAGGGGAGCTACGAGATCGGCATGCAGGACCAGGCCTTCCTCGGCCCCGAGTCGGGCCTCGCCGTGCCCGCCGAGGACGGCGGCGTCGACCTGTACGTCGCGACCCAGTGGCTCCACGTCGACCGGGACCAGATCGCGGCCAGCCTGGGCCTTCCCCCCGAGCGGGTCCGTCTCACGCTCGCCGGCGTCGGCGGCGCCTTCGGGGGACGGGAGGACGTGAGCCTCCAGATCCACCTGTGCATGCTGGCCCTGCGGACCGGCAGGCCGGTGAAGATGGTGTACTCGCGTGACGAGTCGTTCTTCGGGCATGTCCACCGCCATCCGGCCAAGATGTGGTACCGCCATCACGCGACGCGCGACGGCGATCTCGTCAAGGTGGAGGCCCGCATCGTCCTTGACGGCGGCGCCTACCTGTCCTCGTCGAACGCGGTGATCTCCAACGCGGCGTGCTTCGCCGCCGGCCCCTACCGCGTCCCGAACGCGTTGATCGACGCGTACGCAGTGCGCACGAACAACCCGCCGTGCGGCGCGATGCGGGGCTTCGGCGCGGTCCAGGTTTGCTACGGCCACGAAGCCCAGATGGACAAGCTCGCGGCCGCGCTGTCGATGGACCCCGTCGAGCTCCGCCTGCGCAACGCGCTCGAACGCTACGACCGGCTGGTGACCGGGCAGGTCCTCACGGGGGCCGCGCCCGTGCGCGAGGTCATCCGCGCGGCGGCCTCCCATCCGCTCCCCCCACCGCCGGACCCGGCGGGACCGATGATGGCCCTCCCGGGCGGCGCCGGCGCGACCGCCGACCCCGCCAGCATCCGCCGCGGCATCGGGTTCGCGGTCAGCATGAAGAACGTCGCCTACTCCGAGGGGTTCGACGACTACGCGACGGCGCGTCTGCGCCTCGAAGCCGGTCTCGAAGGAGAGCCCGTCGCGACGGTGAGCGTCGCGACCGCAGAGGTGGGCCAGGGCTTCGTCACGATGGCCCACCAGATCGTGCGCGAGGAGCTCGGGGTCGCCCGCGTCGTGCTCGCGCCCGCCAACACGGTCGACGTCGGGTCCGCAGGGTCCTCGAGCGCCTCGCGCCAGACCTGGATGAGCGGCGGCGCCCTGCAGCTCGCCTGCGCGGTGCTGCGCCAAGACCTCGTGTCCCGTGCTGCCGAGCTGTGGGAGTGCCCGGGCGCAGCGTGCGAACTCGTCGCGCAAGGTGTCCTGTGCACGGAGACGGGGGAGCGGCTGTCGGTGTCCGAGCTCCTCGCGCGCGGGCCGCTCGAGACCGTCCAGGAGTTCCATCACCGCCCCACGCAGGCGCTCGACTCCGATGGCCAGGGGGATGCGCACGTGTCGTTTATGTTCGCCGCCCACCGGGCGGTGGTCGACGTGGACCCCGAGCTCGGACTGCTCCGTGTCGTGCAGGTCGCCACCGGCCAGGACGTCGGCAAGGCGATCAACCCGGTCCAGGTGACCGGCCAGATCGAAGGGGGGATCGCCCAGGGCGTGGGCCTGGCGGTCATGGAGGAGATCGTGGTGACCGAGGGTCGCGTCCGGAACCCGTCCTTCACCGACTACCTGCTTCCTACGATCCTCGACATGCCCGAGGTGGTGGCGACGGTGGTCGAGGAGCCCGAGCCCGGCGCGCCCTATGGCGCCAAGGGTGTGGGCGAGCCCCCGACCATCTCGTCGGGTCCCGCGGTGCTCGCGGCGATCCGGGACGCGACGGGACTCCCGATCACGCGCGCCCCGGTGCGGCCGGACGACATCGCCCTCGCGTAAGGGGTGCTGCTGCGGGACCGGGGCCGGGACCTTGGGCACTGAGCACTGAGCACTGAGGACTGAGCACTGAGGACTGAGCACTGAGCCCCAGGATTGGGCCTTGGGATTGGGCCGGGGGATTGGGCCTCGGGATTGCACCGGGGGATTGGGCCGGCGGCCGGGGGCCGGCGGCCGGGGGCCGGGGGCCGGCGGCCGGGGGCCGGCGGCCGGGGGCGGGAGCTCTCTCAGCCCGGCGGTCGAACCGCCCGCACCAACGCGTCGAGGGCGTCGACCTCGCCTTCTTCGGTCGTCACCGGTCGGCGCACCTGCTCCGCCCGCTCCACACGGAGGCCGGAGCCTTCGATGCTGTCGACGACGTCCCCCGCGCTGAAGAGGACGGAGGGATCCTGGGGCCCCCCGACCCCGGCCGTGAGGTTCTCGGTGTCGTGCCCGACGACCAAGAGGTGCCCGCCAGCGGCGACGACCCCGGCGAAGGTCCGGTAGACGGCGCGCCGCTGCGCGGCGGGGAGCTGGAGGTACATGAGGATGACAAGGTCGAACGACCGCGGGGGAACCCAGGAGCGGACGTCGGCCTCGATCCACTCGACGTCGACCCCGCGTGAGGCCGCGAGCCGGCGTGCCTTGTCGAGCGCGACGGGGGAGAAGTCGACGCCGGTCGCGCGCCACCCCTGCTCGGCGAGCCAGACAGCGTTGCGGCCCTCTCCGCAGGCGACGTCGAGCGCCGAGCCGGGGGTGAGATCGGCAGTCGCCTCGACGAGGAACCTATTGGGCTCAGCCCGCCAGATCAGCTCGTCGACTGCATACCTGCGGTCCCAGTCCTCGCGCTCCATCAGCACCTCCGGGCGCCACGGTACTCCGAACCGAGCGCGATGGGCTGTGCCGAGTTGGGATGCGCTGTGGCGGGAGCTGCGCTGTGGCGGCGGGTGCTCCGGCGTGAGCTGAGGTCAAGGCGGGCTGGCTGTCGGGGTGGTCGGGGTGACCGGGTCGCCGCGCCCGCCCGGGGTGGCCGGGTCGCCGCGCCCGTCCGGGGTGGCCGGGTCGCCGCGCCCGTCCGGGGTGGTCGGGTCGCCGGCACTACTTTCGGGTAGGGGCGTTTGTCGCCTGCTCGGTCGGACCGACAAGTATGCCGACAGCGTCCCTTGTGCCGCGCGGACCGCGGTCGGGTCGCCGCCCGGGCCGCGCAGCACGTACGCGAATGCAACGGCCACGAGCATGCCGATCGTCGGACCGGCGAGGTAGACCCAGAGGTGGGCGTACTCTGCGCCGACGATCTGCGGTCCGAGCGACCTGGCGGGGTTCATCGACGCGCCGGTCACGGGACCGGCCCACAGACCGGCGAGCGAGATGTACCCCGCTACCGCGATCGCTGAGAGCGGGCCGACGTTCTGTGCGCCCGATGCCGTGCCGAGGATCGTGGTGACGAGCCCGCAGGTGAGCACGGCCTCGATCCACATCGCCTTCACGTCCGATATATGGGCTCCTGGCAGCGTCGCACCGAGGTGGCCCGCCTTCCCGAACATCGCCCAGAGGAACAGGCACGCCAGGAGCGCACCGCCGACCTGGGCGACGATGTACAGGGGGACGCGACGTAGCGGGAATTCGTCGCGAAGTAAGAAGGCGATGGTGACCACCGGGTTGAGATGCGCGCCGGAGACGGCACCGATGGCCAAGATGACGGCCATCACCATCAGCCCGGGCGCCACGACTTCTGCGCTGTTGCTGACCGATCCTTTGTAAAGGGCGCCGATCGTCACCGCACCGGCCGCGACGAGCACCAGGAAGAAGGTGCCCACGAGCTCTGCAAAGATGCGCCGCCACTCGTACGCGAGGTTCCCGAAGTCGCGTTCCCACGGCGTCGGGAGCCGTATCGGGGTGCCCGACAGGATCCTTGAGACCTCGCCCAGGGTGACCTGCTGGGAGGAGAGCGTCTGAGCCATCGCGCCGAGAGCGGTCGCGCCAGGGGCCGATGACGCCGCCGACGAGGTCCTCGGGGCCGCCGACGAGGCAGTCGAGACCGTCGCGCCGTGAGCCGGCCCTGCAGAGTCCGGCGGTGCCGAGCCCGGAGAGGCGTCGGCCTCGGGCATGAGCACCCCCCTTCCGCCGGTACGAAGCACTGCCCTGCGACCCTGTGTCGCGTTGCTCCGATGGTATGTCCTGCGAGGCACCGGATCCGCGCTTTGCCGGACCAGTGCGCCCCTCGGAGGTGTTGCCCGTGCTGACGGATCCGTGGGCTGGCACGAGGGCTGTCCGTGGGCTGGCACGCGGGCTGGCATGCCCGATCCCGCCCAGGGGGTCAGCGCACGCCACCTCCGCGCACGCTCGCTGCGGCCGTGTTCCCGACAGGCGCGCTCTCGACAGGCGCGCTCCCGACAGGCGCGCTCCCGACAGGCGCGCTCTCGACAGGCGCGCTCTCGACAGGTCCGCTCTCGACAGGTCCGCTCCCGGGAGCATGCTCGGCGGTCGGCGACGGGGTGTGCTCGGCAGGCCGAGGCGACGTCTCCGAGATCGGGGAGCCCGGCACGGCCGCGCTCGGGGCCGGCGCACCGATCGCGAGCCAGGCACGCCAGTGACGCCAGGTCACAACGAGGACGATGACACCGGCGATGGCCAACGCCACGCCGGCAGCCTCGACGAGCACGTCACCGAGTTGTCCGGGGTAGGCGAGCCAGAGCTTCTCGTCGAGCACCCGCTCGATGCCCCACAGCACCATGCCGGTACCGATGACCGCGCCGGCAGGCTGGCGACCACCGACGGCGGCCGCGCTCGCGCTCCCGCTCCGGCTCATGGCGACGCGATGCACGCGGCGTTCCACGTAGACGAGCACGCAGAAGATCGCAAAATCTTCGGCCGCCTGGAAGATCGGTACCGGCAAACGCCTTCCCACCTGGCCGGCGTAGTACATGCCGAACCACTGGTGGGTCGCGTGCCCGCCTCCCGCGTACATCAGCTGAGGACCGAGAAGGCGGCCCATCGCCCAGGCGGCGGCGAGCACCGGTGCGAGGATGTCCATGGCGGCGCCCAAGCGGAGCTCGGGGCACCGCCGCCGCGTCAGCACTGCTCCCACCGGGACTCCGAGGAGCAGGCCGCCCCACGAGGAGAGCCCGCCGTGCCAGATGGCGAGCACCTGTGCCGGATCGGCTTGGTAGTAGGAGAGGTTGGCCAAGACGTGCATGGCACGTGCGCCCACGATCGCGGCGACCGTGACGACGATGAAGAGGCTCAGCACCCAGTCCGTGCGATAGCCGCGTGACCTCAGCCGTCGCTCGAAATAGCGGTAGGCGAACCAGAAGGTGATGGCGAGGCCGATCCCATAGGTATGGACGACCAGCGGACCCAGGTGGAAGGCGACAGGGACGGGCCTCACCGGTCAAGTATCCCCCGTGCCGGCAGCGGTGTTGCAGCGGCGGCCTCGATGGTGCCGCCGCCACGGCTCCGACAGCGGCTCCGATGGCGGCTCGAGCCTCGGCTCCCTCTCCGCCGGCGGCGCACTAGGGCCGGCCGGCCCCCGCGAATCCTGTGCCGAACCGGACCGGGTCGATTCGCACCACTGTCCCTGGGAACGTCGCCTCGATCATCATTGCGCTGCCCACGTACATCGCGACGTGGTCGGATCCACCCGGCCCGTAGAAGAGCAGGTCGCCTGGTTGCAGGTCCGAGATGGGCACCGGCACGCTGTCCGCCATCTGGGCGCCAGAGTAGTGCGGGAGGTACACGCCGGCCTGGCTCCACGCCCAGGCCGTGAGCCCGGAGCAGTCGAACCCGATGCCCGGATCCTCCGCTCCCCACACGTAGGGGACGCCCAGTTGGGACTCGGCCGCACGCACCGCGATGGCGCCTGCACCACCGCCCACAGCCGGCGGAGGAGCGACCGCGGGTGGCGCCACCGACAAAGCGGCCTGTGCCGAGGCGGTCGCTGCCGCAGCCGCTGCCGCCTGCTCTTGCGAGATCAACGCCGCGATCTGCCCTTTGACCTGGGCGAGCGCTGCGCGCTCCTGTGTCTCGAGCACCTGGGCCTGCTGGTAAGCGGCGTGCGCTGCCGCGACAGCGCTGGCCGCCTGCGCGTCCTCGGACTTGAGGGTCTGACGCTGGGCGCCCAGCTGTGCGACGGCGGTGCGGAGGTTCGCCATCGACGTGTCGAGGTCGCCGGCGACGACCTGGTTGTAGACCGAGGAGTCCATCGCTGATGTCTGGCTGCCCACGAAGATCGCGCTCGCTGCTGCGGCGGTCCCGCCGGTGACGTACGCCTCGATCGCTGCCCTGTGCAGCGTCACCTTGTCCTTCGCGATCGCGGCGACGGAGCGGTCGATGTTGGCAGTCGTTGCGCGGATCTGCGCGTCCACGGCGGCCTTCTTGGCGAGTGCGGCCTGGTACTGCTGGTCGAGCGCGTCGATCCGCTGACCCGTCTGCTGGATCTCCGCCTCGATCTGCGTGGCCCTCGTCTGCTCGAGCGACAACGGGCTCGCGGCGCCGGCAGTCGTGGAGATGGTGGCCGGTATGGCGACGGCCAGCATCCCCACGACCGGGAGCAGGCGGAGTACCCGCACGGGCTTCGAGCTGCGCGCAGGCAGGCGCGAGCTCGCTACAGCGTCAGTCACAATGCCGTGGATTCTGGCCCAGCCGGTGACCCGAAGCAACTCAATTTCTCGAAATCTTTTCGGCGTGATCCCACCAGTGGTGCGAAATCAAAACTGTCGTTCCTGGTCAGACCGCTATTTAGGTTACGGAAATATACTGAAAGATTACGATTCGCGCGCACTGTGGTGCAGCAAACGTTACATTGAGCTACCGTCTCCGATGTGGGAGAAATCATCGAATATCCGAGCAACGGCGGCACGGGGCAGGGCTACCTGGCGGGGACCGCTGGACCGGGGATCGTCGTTATCCAGAAGTGGTGGGGCCTCGTCGACCACATCAAGGACGTCTGTGACCGCTTCGCTGCCGAGGGGTTTGTCGCGTTGGCCCCCGACCTCTACCGCGGGAGGGCGACGAGCGAGCCCGACGAGGCGGCCAAGGCCATGATGGCCATGAAGATGGACCAGGCAGCCAAGGACATGAGCGGCGCGGTGGACGAGCTGCAACGGCGTACCGGGCGCCATGCGGTCGGCGTGATCGGCTTCTGCATGGGCGGCGGCCTGGCGCTCGTCCTTGCGACGCAGCGACCCGACGCGGTGCGGGCCGTCGTCCCCTGCTACGGGGTGATCCCCTGGCCGGACGCGCAGCCTGACTACGCTCGTTTGGAGGCAGCCGTCGAGGGCCACTACGCGGAGCTCGACGAGTCGGCACCTCCCGAGGCAGTCCACGCGCTCGAAGCACAGCTGCGGGGCCTCGGCAAAGCCGTGACGATGATCGTGCACCCAAGAGCCCAGCACGCATTCTTCAACGACACCCGTCCTGAGGTCTACGACCCCGTCGAGGCGAACAACCTCTGGACCTCCACGCTCCAGTTCTTCCGAGCGAAGCTGTAGACGTGTCAGCACGTTCACGCGACCTGCCCCGCCGATCCTGCCTCTCCACGCCTGGCGCGACGGAAAAGTTCCTCGCCAAGGCGCCGACGGTGCCCGCGGACATGACGTTCCTCGATCTCGAGGACTCGGTCGCTCCGCTCGAGAAGGTCCCCGCGCGAAGGAAGGTGGTCGACGCGATCCGAGATCTCACTTGGGACGATCGCGTCCTTTGCGTCCGGGTGAACGCATGGGACACCGAGTGGACCTACGGCGATGTCATCGACGTGGTGGGCAACGCGGGCGAGCGTCTCGACGAGGTCATGCTGCCGAAGGTCGAGACCGCCGCCGAGGTCGTGGCGCTCGACCTGCTGCTGACCCAGGTCGAGAAGAACTGTGGGCTGCCGGTCGGCCATGTCGGGATCGAGGCGCAGATCGAGACCACCCGCGGCCTCATCAACGTCGAAGAGATCTGCGCGGCGTCGGCTCGCCTCGAGACGATCATCTTCGGTCCGGCGGACTTCGCAGCGTCGATGGAGATGCCGGTGCTCACCGGAGGCGTCGCCATTCCCGAGTACCCGGGCGACCACTTCCATTATGTGTTCTCGAAGATCCTCATGGCGGGACGCGCGAACGGGCTGCAGGTGATCGACGGGCCGTACCTCTACGTGCGCGACCTCGACGGCCTGAGGCAGTTCTCGCAGCGGACGAGGGTCCTCGGGTACGACGGCAAGTGGGCGCTCACGCCCGACCAGGCAGCCGTGCTCAACGAGGTGTACTCGCCGACCCAAGCGCAGTTCGACCGCGCCTGGGACATCTTGGAGGCCTACCGCAGGGCGACCGAGGAGGAGCGGAAGGGTGCGGTGATGTTTGGCGACGAGATGATCGACGAGGCGAGCCGCAAGATGGCGCACAAGTTCGTGGCGCGTGGCGAGCGTGCCGGGCTGCGTCGGTCTGCCCCCTGACCCCGAGCGTGCCGGCTCCGGGGGCACCCCGCCAGCCGGCTCCGAGCGCACCCCGCCAGCCGGCTCCGAGCGCTCCCCGCCAGCGGCTCGACAATGATCCGCAGTGATCAGTCACTCCGAGCGCAGACCCTCGACCAGGCGCCTCGCGATCACCTTCAGCGCGAGAGTCTCGTCCGCGCCTTCGAAGATCGACAGCACCCGGGCGTCCACGAAGTAGCGGCTCACCGGGTACTCCTCGGCGTAGCCCATCGCACCGTGGATTTGCATGGCCTCGCGGGTCACCCACTCGGCCGCGCCGCACGCGTACGCCTTGGCCATCGACGCCTCGAGGGCACCCTCGCCCTTCGCCATGAGTCGCGCGACTTTGAAGGTGAATTGCCGGGCGGCCTGGATGACCACGGCCATGCGTGCGAGCTTCACCCTCGTCAGCTGGTAGTCGGAGATCGGCACGCCGAAGACCTTCCGCTCGCGCGCGTAGGAGGTTGCAGCCTCGTAGGCGGCCTGCATGACGCCGATGGCGCGGGCCGCGGTTTGGAGGCGTCCGTTCTCGAAGCCCTGCATCTGCAGGTAGAACCCCTTCCCGAGGCCGTCGTCCTCGCCGACGAGGTTCTCTCGGGGGACCAGCCAATTCTCGAAGGCGAGCTCATAGGAGTGCATGCCCCGATAGCCGATGGTGTCGATCGGGCGTCCCTCCAGCTTCCCGCCTCCGCGCTGGTGCAGCACGAACCCCTTCCCTGTCGACGGCTCCTTGTCGACGACGAAGAGCGAGAGGCCCCGATGCCCTCTCGAGCGATCGGGGTCAGTCCGTGCGAGCAGCATGAGGACGTCGGCTCGAGCTGCGAAGGTGCACCACGTCTTCACGCCGTTCACCAGCCAGCCGTCTCGTCCGGGCGATGCGGACGTGACGATTCCGGCGACGTCCGAGCCGTAGTCCGGCTCGGTGACTGCGACCGCCGCGAGCAGCTCGCCGCTCGCCAGCCTCGGCAGCCAACGGTGCTTCTGTGCTTCGGTCCCGCCGCGCACGAGGGCCCGAGTGAGGATCTCTGGCCTCGTGATGAGCGATCCGCCGATGCCCAGCGAACCCCAGGACAGCTCCTCGGTCGCCACGACCATCCCCATGTAGTCGCTCTCTCCTCCCGACGCGAAGCCCCCGTACGCCTCGGGCACAGAGAGCCCGAACCCGCCGAGCTCCGCCAGGCCCGTGACGATCGACTCGGGGATGTCCGCGTTGGTCCGGTGGACGTGCTCGGCGTGGGGACGGATCTCGTTCTGTGCGAAGCGGTGAAAGGTCTCTCGAGCGAGCTCGAGCTCCTCTGGGAGGTGGCGAGGACCCGCCTCGCTCCAGAGCTGCGCGAGTCTGTCCGGATCGCGGTGACGGGCGACGAAGGCGTCGGCAGGGCGGAGCAGGTCCGGCCCGGCTGTCCAGGATGCGGACCGCCCGGAGATCTTGCCCTGGAGGTCCGCGACGACGTCCGCCACGAACGCGCACGCAAGGCGCGCTTCGACCTCTCCGTGCTTCCCGTAGTCGAGCGCGGCCCGGCCGGTGGCGAGCGCCGCGGCGGCATGAGCGACGTCGTACGCGAGGACCTGCGACACGTCGGCACCCGTGCGCGCGATGCTCACGACCCCGCGACGGATGACCTCGTCTGCGCACGCGAGTGCTTCGCTCGCCTGCTCGAGGTCCATCGTCACGGCACGCTACCCGCGTCGGCGCGCGAGGACGGTGACGAGTGGGGGGAGCACGATCGGGTCGTCGCCGGGATCCACCTCGGTGAGCTCGTGGAGATAGGACGCGACGGGGCCGGGCCCGGCGCCCGCGGGTGCCTCTGCCCACGCGTCTTCGAGCACGAGCCCTGCTCGGCGTACGAGGGCGGGGAGCAGGGCGCCCACATCAGGGTGGGGCACGTCGGGCATCGACAGCGCTCGACCGGCGACCCGCCCTGCAGAGGTGACCGGCTCTTGTGCCACCACCCAGCCCTGAGGCCTGACCGCAGTGGCCAGCTGGACGACGACGGCCAGCGGGTCGTGGACGTGGAGCAGGAGGAAACGGCAGAAGGCGAGATCGACGGGCTCAGGGAGGCGCAGGTCCTCAGCCCGTTGCGTGATCGCCAGCACCTGGGAGTGCGCCGCTGACGCGCGTGCAGTCTCGTCCCGGGCGATCGGGTCACGGTCGACCGCGTAGACGCGACCTTCGGGGCCCACGATCTCGGCTAGCGCCACAGCCACGTCACCCGCTCCTGCACCGACGTCGGCGACCCGCCATCCTGCGGTCACCCCGAGGCGCTCCAGCGCCGTGGCGAGCGGGCGACGGTAGACGTCATCACGGAGCATCGACCCATCCTCGCGCCGCGCCGGTAGCCTCGAGCGGTGTGAGGGTCACCATGATGCTGTGCGACGCCGCGCAGGTCGCGGACGGGAAGCTCTACATCCTCGGTGGGGGGTGGTCGATGACCGGACCCGACCCGGTGCCGTCCGCGATCGCCCTCAAGATCGAAGTCGACTGGAACGAGGCCGACCGCGCCCACCACTGGGAACTGTTCCTCGAGGACGCAGATGGCCGCCCCGTCCTCGTCGAGACCCCTGACGGCGCGCAGCCCGTCGAGGTACGAGGAGAGTTCACCGTCACGCAGCCTCCATCGGTTCCCGAAGGGTCACCGATCGACGTCACGCTGGCGGTCAACATGGGCCCGATCCCCCTGCCCCCGGACGCTCGGTACACGTGGCGGCTCACCGTCGACGGCGAGGCGCTGCCGGGTGCGGATCTCAGGTTCACGACCCGGCCGCGACCATCACCCGCCGAGTAGGCGAGTAGGCGAGCGTCGAGGCCGCCGGTCCCTGCGTGCCGGGCCGGCTCCGTACGTCAAATCGGCCTTCCCCCTTTGCACCAGGCGTTCGCCGGGAGGCCCTTGCACGGGTTGGGTATCGAGCGGAGCCCCTTGGGCAGGGGATGCAGGATGACGCTCGACGGGGAGGGCTTGGGGTACGCGGCGCCCTTCGGGCACAGCCCGAATCCGGTGTCGCACTCCACTTGGCCCAGGAGCGGACCGCCGGTGTTGGCGGCGGCAGTCAGCGGGCCGCAGTGCCGCTGGGCCTTCTCCAGGTTGGCCGGCCAGCCCCCGTCCGGCGCCTTGTTCCCTGCATAGCAATTGGCAGGCTCGTGGCCGAACAGGGTGATCTGCCCGTAGTCCCCGTTCGTGGGGTTCTTCCAGTACCCGTCGTGCGAGAAGCTGTTGCGGAGGAGCGCGTCGCCCTCGGGGTCGTAGACACAGCCGAACCCGGTCACCTCGTGGCCTCCACTTCCTGCGCAGGTGACGCCCGGGAAGGGCTTGTCCTTGTCGGGGAAGGGAACGAACAGGATGCCCCAGGCCGCATTGCCCCTGAAGGTGTTGTCCATGACCGTGTCGTTCCGGCCGCCCGACACCGTCATCCCCGTGCCGACGGGCCCTGCGCTCGCGTAGCCTCCCGGAGCGATCGGGGCGTGGGCGTCGTTGTTGTCCTCGACGAGGTTGTGCATGAACACCCAGCACGAGCGCGTGTGGGTGAGCGGGCTCTTCGCGTGGCCCGGGCAGTCGCCATTCTGGGGCGGGGGCGGGTCGCTGTAGATCTGCGTGTTCGTGTCGAAGCCGTCCTGGTTGTGGTCGAAGCGGGAATGCTCGATCACGACCGCACCCCCCGAGTTCGTCCCGGAGTACCCGAGGGCGTTGTACTCCATCCAGGCGTGCGTCACCGTCACGTCGCAGACCTGCTGGCAGGCGCCGACGTACATCCCCGAGTCGTCGAAGTTGGAACCGTAGATGTTGGACCAACCTGCCGGGCCGGCAGCGCTGTTCGCGAAGATCCCGTAGGTCGGCGCCACTGTCGCATTCCCGTAGTAGGTGGTCGTCGCGGTGAGGTATGTGCCCCAGTAGCGCCTGAGCCCGATCGTGCCGCTCTCGGATCCGCCGTTCCACCAGATGCCGTTCCCCGAAGGGCCCTTGCCCGCGAGGAAGTTGCACACGGTCAAATTCTGCACGGTGACTGTGTCAGCCCGGAACACGACGATTCCGTTCGTCCCGTAGTTGCCGCCGCTCGGGTCCGGCGGCCCATCGACTTGCGCTGTCGGGGACGGGTCGCAGGCGGGAGAACCCACCTTCGTCCCGTCGACGATCACCGACGAGCGGTTCATGCCTCTGATCGTCAGCCGGGGGGTCGTCACGAGGACCGCGCCGAAGTCGCCGAGTGCTGCTTGCTCCGGGGTCGGCGGGTGGGCAAGGTCGTCGGCTGTGTGATAGTCCCCCGGCCCGATGAGGACGGTGTCACCAGGCTTTGCGACGTCCACCGCTGCTTGGATGCTGGTGTACTGCCCGCGGCGGCCGTCAAAGGTGCCCACGAGCAGCACCCGACCGTGGCGCGCGGCTACGGGCGCGGCCTGACGCGCGGCCTGGTCGGATGCTGCTGCGGCACGGTTGATCCCGCCGAAGGCGCCCCGGGGGAGAGCTCCGCCAGCCGTCCCGGCGAGCAGGCCTGCGACGAGCACGCCCGCAGCCCCCAACGCTCGCAGGCCGCCCCTTCGATGCCGACGTGGATCCCGGCGTACGCTCATCGCTTCTCCGACGTCCCCCGCTTGCAGGTCGGTCACTTGGACGCAGGCACCGTAACAGCCTGGACGAAAGGCTGTTGGACGCCGCGCCCGGCGACAGGCTGGACGTTGCGAAGCCGACGTACTACACCCGGAGAATGACCATCTACGACCGGCCGTTCGGCCGCTACTTCGAGGACTTCGTCGTCGGGGACGTCTACCGGCACTGGCCCGGCAAGACGATCACCGAGTCCGACGACCACCTCTTCTGCATGCTGACGATGAACCATCACCCGCTCCACACGAACGCGTGGTTCGCGGAGCACGAGACCGTTCACGGGCGCAACGTCGTCGTCGGAAACCTCGTCTACTCGCTCGCGCTCGGCATGAGCGTCCCTGACGTGAGCGGCTCTGCGATCGCGAACCTGGAGGTCGAGTCGCTCGTCCACCGGAACCCGACGTTCCACGGCGACACGATCTACGCGGAGACGAGGGTGGTCGACGCGGTGGAGTCGAAGTCGAAGCACGACCGAGGGGTCGTGACCGTGGAGACCAAGGCGTTCAACCAGCACGGTGAGGAGGTGTGCGCCTTCCGACGCAAGGTCATGGTCTGGAAGCGCGCGGCGGCCCCGGAGCGGCGGCGCCCGTATGCCGACGACGTCTGGAGCTGAGCCGGCCGGACCCGCCCGGACCGCCGGCCCCCGGACCGCCGGCCCCCGGACCGCCGGCCCCCGGACCGCCGGCCCCGCCCTCGGTTCGCCGCCCGAACCGACCGCGCGCGAGCTCGCCACGGTGCGCCGTCTGGTGCTGCGGTCGTCGACGAGCCTGTGGAGAGACCTTCCGTGGCGCTCGACGCGAGACCCCTGGTCCGTGCTCGTGAGCGAGGTGATGCTCCAGCAGACGCAGGCTTCCCGGGTCGTCGAGCCGTTCACCCGGTTCGTCGCGCGCTTTCCGACGGTCGCCGAGTGCGCCGTGGCGAGCGTGGGGGAAGTGGTCCGTGCGTGGGCGGGGCTTGGGTACAACCGCAGGGCGCTCAACCTCCACAGGGCGGCTGTGCTCGTCGTCGACCGTCACGCGGGGCGGGTGCCCGATCAGCTCGATGACCTGCTCCGGCTTCCTGGCGTCGGCCCCTACACGGCAAGAGCCGTTCTCGCCCTCGCGTACGGGCGTCGGATCGGCGTGGTCGACACCAACGTGTCCAGGGTGTTGTCACGAGCCGTCGTCGGTCACAAGCTCGAGCCCCAAGATGCGCAGCGCCTCGCGGACCGTCTTGTTCCGGCACGGAACCCCTGGTTGTTCACCCAGGCGCTCTTCGACCTCGGGGCACGCTGCTGCACGGCGCACGCTCCCCGCTGCGGAAGCTGCCCGCTCGCTTCGCGGTGCCGGTGGGCAGAGGCGGAGGCCGCCGAACCGGCGAACAGCGCCTGCAAGGGCACAGCGTCCGGCGATCCGGCGCGCGCCGTCCGTCGACAGCCCCCATTCGCAGGCTCCGACCGCGAGGGACGCGGGAGGCTCGTCGGGGTCCTGCGCAGCTCCTCGATCGCCCCGGACCGGCTGGCGGCCGCCGCAGGATGGCCCGGTGACGAGGCCCGTGCGCGTCGCATCGCTGAGGACCTCGTCTCCGAGGGGCTCGCGTGCTGGCGCGGGGGGGAGCTCGCCCTCAGATGATGAGATGAGCCGGCGCGGCATGGAGCGGGCACCGAGACCGGGTTACGGTGTCTCGATGCGCGTCAGCTTCTTCGGAGTGCGAGGTTCGTGCCCGTGCGCCGGGGCGGACTATTGCGGCGTCGGCGGGAACACCTCGTGCGTTCTCGTGTCGGTCGACGGCGAGCCACCTCTCGTCCTCGACCTCGGCACGGGCCTCCGAGCCCTCGGGGAGACTCTCCAGGCGGCGGGCCAGCACGATCGGCCGCTCCGGGTCAACGCGCTGGTCACCCATCTGCACTTCGACCACATCCTCGGACTGCCGTTCTTCGCGCCGCTGCACGAGCCCGGCGCCCATCTCACCTTGTACGGCCCGAGCCAGCAGGGTGAGCTTCTCCGCACAGCGCTCGAGCGGGCCGTCGAGCCGCCTTTCTTCCCGGTAAAGATGGTGGAGTTCGGAGGGGAGCTCGACGTACGAGAGCTTTCGGCTGAGGCTGGCGCGCAGGACGGAGCACGGCTCGGGCTCGGCCGGATCAGCGTCTCGGCGAGAACCGTCCCGCACCCGGGCAACACGCTCGGGTTCCGGATCGAAGCCGAGGGGCGCGTCCTCGTGTACGTTCCCGACCACCAGGCACCCGCTGATCGTTCGACGGTGCCCGACGCCCTCCGATCACTGTGCCAAGGCGCCGACCTCTTGCTCCACGACGCGCAGTACTCCGACGAGGAGTTCGAGACGAAGCCCGATTGGGGACATTCGACCGTGGGCTACGCGGTCAAGGTGGCAGCGGAGTGCGGAGTGAAGCGCCTCTACCTCTTCCATCACGACCCTTCCCATTCCGACAGCGACGTCGCCGAGCTCGCCAGTGTGGCGCGGCGCCACCCCGATGCTGGGCGACTTGGGGAGATCGCCGTCGCCCAGGAGGGGGCGACCCTCGAAGTGTGACCGGGCCGCGCAAGGCGGGGCTACTGTGCGTCGGTGCCGACGCTCCTGCAGTCAAGGATCGGGGACGTCCTCGTCGTGGTCCCCGAGGCGCACGGCGACGAGCGGGGTCGCTTCGTGGAGACCTATCGGCGACAGTGGTTTCCGCTCGGGCGCGAGATGGTGCAGGCCAACCGCTCCGAGAAGCAGGCCGGGGCTGTCGTCGGGCTCCACTATCACCTCCATCAAGCGGACTACTGGTACGTGCTGCGCGGCCGCGCACGCGTGGTGCTCCATGACCTCAGGGAGGGCTCGCCGACCGACGGGGTGACCGAGACGATCGAGCTCGACGGCCACGAGGATCGCGGGCTCTTCATCCCGCCGGGAGTGGCGCACGGGTTCGCAGCGCTGACCGACGTCCTCTTGTGGTACCTCGTCGACGGCTACTACAACCCTGCGGACGAGCTGGGGCTGGCCTGGGACGATCCAGCTGTGGGCGCCGACTGGGCAGTGGAGGAGCCGGTGCTCTCAGCACGCGACAGGGCCAACCCGCGCCGAGCCGGCATCTTGCCGGCATTGCGTCCGCGCCTCGGCCTGCGGACCTGAGCTTCGCTTGCAGGTCCACGGGGGCGGGCTCGGCGAGCCGCTCTGGGCCCCGGAAGGCCGGTGGGGAGATGCCGTCGGGTGCTCGGGTGCGCAGACGCCGCCTGGAAGGAGAGCGCCTGTCGGGTCGAAGACGGGCTACCTCGAGCCCAGGAGCGACAGGATCCCCGTCCTCAGCGTCTGCCGGGCTGCGCGCGCCGACTGCCCGTTGCGCCGCAGGTGGTCCCATGCATCGGCGCTCGCGAGCACGTCGATTCCGGCGAGCACCGCCGAACGAGTCGGTGCGTCCATGGCCTTGAGCTCGGGTGCGAAGACCTTCCCGATCCGGTCCTTCTCCCACTTCTCCGTCGCCAGGCGGTACGAGCGGATCCTGTCGGAGGAGGGTTCCATCAGCCGGACCGAGCGATGAAAGGAGAGCAGGGAGTCGAGCATGCTTGCCCGGCTCTCGACGTACGCGTCGACTCGCTTGTCGAGCGCGAGCGAGACGTCGATGCTCTTGGTGGTCTCGCGAACCCAATCGTAGGTTCGCTCGGCTGCGTCGGCGTACAGACCCTCGACGTCAGCGAAGTGCTGATAGACGGACCTCACGGATACACCTGCCCGGTCGGCGATGCGCTGGGCCGTCGGAGCGATGTCGCCCCGAGCGACGAGGTCCAAGAGCGCGCTGATGATCGCGTCGCGCGTCCTCAGGCCTCGTGCGCGCCTTCCGTCGATCTTGTCAATCTCGCTGGCCACTGCGGCTCTCTTTCCTCGGTCTCCGGCAGGCTCGCCGGTGCAGTTCCACTGAAATGAGAGGTTACAGGGAACTGGCGCGCAATTCTTCCCGTAAGGGGATCTTCCCGTAAGGGGATCTTCCCGTAAGGGGATCTTCCCGTAAGGGGAGCGCGGCCCTCCCATTGCCCAAACGCGTCGGAACCACACTCCACACCGGTCGCTCCGATCCTGTTATATGGAGGACGTGGAGGTAGCGGTCACGCTTGCCGCCGGCATCGGAGTCGTGGTGATCCTCGTTGCGGTCGTTCGGAGGCGCAGGATCAGTGAGGCCGAGTCGATCGACGACTATCGCCAGACGCTCGACGTGCTGGGCCACCTGGGCGGTGGCGAGCGCAGCGGTGTCAGGCTGGTGCCGCCCCCCGAACCTGGTGCTGCCCGAACGCCTGGCTCCGCCGGCAGGGTCGGGGTCCCCGGCACCGCTTCCTTCGACGACCGGGCTGGCCAATCCTCTGCAGCGGCCGGGGGAGCCCGGGAGCCCGGGGCAGCCGGGGGAGCCGGGCGAGCCGGGGGAGCCCGGGAGCCCGGGGGAGTCGGGCGGGCCGGGGGAGAGGTGCTCGCGAGCTTCGACGATCTCGGCAAAGACGCGTCCCGCCAGCCGCTCGCCTCATCCGGCTCGGCGAGCGTGCACCCTGATCGCTCCCTCAACGCCATGCAGCGTCCCGCCCGCCGCCTGGGTGGGCTGGTCGCGGCGCTCGCCGTGCTCGTCGCCGCAGGGGCTGGCGCCGCGTACGTCGTCGTGCGCTCCCATCACGTGGCGCATCCACCGCGGCGGTCGGCCGGCACCCATGCCCACGTCCGCACCCCCCCGACCACCACGCTCCCAGCGAAGTACACGGCGGTCGCCTCGACGAGCTCCTCTGCCACCTACCAGCCGCTGAGCACGACGTACTCGCTCACGATCGGAGCGACCACATCGGACTGCTGGATGAGCGTGACGTCGGCGACCGGCACGATGGTGCTCGCCCAGACCTTCGCGCCCGGCGCATCGGCGTCCCTGTCGCTCACCGGTCACTCGACGATCGTGATCGGGGCACCGGGCGCGGCGAAGGTGTCCATCACCGGTGTGCCCGTGGTGCTCCCGGGCGGCGCTGGGGGGCCGCTCACGGTGACACTCGTCCCGCGCTGACGGATCGGCGGTCCCGGCCGCTCACGGTGACACCCGTCGCGCGCTGACGGGTCGGCGGTGCGCGGCCGCCCACGGGCGTCACGCTCCTCATCGGGGGTGGGGATCAGGACCGCCCGGCGGTCTCCTGGTCTCCCCGAGCGCCCGGTGTGCCGTTGGGCGGGGCGAGGGCGGCAGCCCTGACGGCGTCGACCACCTCATCGTTGGAGGCGCCCGGGCCGAGCACGGCCGCGACGCCCATCTTCTCGAGGCGTGGAACGTCGACGTCCGGGACGATGCCGCCGACGATCACCGGCGTCGCGAGCCCCACATCGTGCAAGGCGCCGATGACGGCGGGTGCCAGCGTGAGGTGCGCGCCGTTGTGCATCGACACGCCCACGACGTCGACGTCCTCTTGGACGACTGCGGCAGCGATGGCCTCGGGCGTCTGGCGCAGGCCGGCGAAGATGACCTCGAAACCGTGGTCGCGGAGCACCCGGGCGACCACCCGAAGCCCGCGGTCGTGCCCGTCGAGGCCCACCTTGGCGAGGAGGACCCGAATCGGCGGGTCGTCATGGCCCGCGGGTGCCCCAGCTGAGCTCGAGCCTCGTGCGCCGGCAACCCCGCCGGACACCGCGCCGGCAACCCCGCCGGCAACCCCGCCGGACACCGCGCCGGCAACCCCGCCGGACACCGCGCCGGCAACCCCGCCAACAACCCCGCCAACAACCGCGCCGGCAACCCCGCCGGAGGTGTCGGCACTGCCGCCGGAGAAGCCGGCAGCCCCGCGATCCCCAGGGCCGCGCATCGAGGTCACACGAAGGCCGGCTCGAACCAGGTGCCAAACACCGACTCGAGCGTGTGCATCGCCTCGCCCACCGTGACGTAGGCCTTTGCGGCGTCGATGAGGGCGGGCATCAAGTTGACCGTCGGATCCGCCGCCTCGCGCCCCAGCCGGTCGAGCGACCGCCGGACGGCGTCATCGTCGCGCGACTGCTTCACTGCGGCCAGCCTCTCGAGCTGGCGCGCTTCGACCTCGGGGTCGATGTAGAGGATCGGGGTCTCGCCGTCGTCGCCGTCCGTGTAGCCGTTCACGCCCACCTGCACCCACTGGCCCGACGCGACCTTGGACTGGAACCGGTACGCCGAGTCGGCGATCTGCGAGCAGAACCATCCGTCGTCGATGGACGCGAGCACGCCTTCGAGCATGGAGCCCGATCCGGCTTCCATGAGATACGAGAAGATCTGCTCGGCCTGGCGCTCGAGCTCGTCGGTGAGCTCCTCGACGAACCACGAGCCTCCGAGAGGGTCCGCGACGTGGACGACCCCGGTCTCTTCCGCGATCACCTGCTGGGTCCGCAGCGACAGACGTGCCGCCTTCTCCGTCGGGAGAGCCAGCGCCTCGTCGTAGGAGTCGGTGTGGAGGCTCTGGGTCCCCCCGAGCACAGCCGCGAGGGCCTCGATCGCGACCCGAGACAGGTTCACCTCGGGCTGCTGGGCGGTGAGGGAGACCCCTGCGGTCTGGGTGTGGAAGCGCAACTGCATCGAGCGCGGCTCCACCGCCCCGTAGCGGTCACGCATCCATCGGGCGTAGATGCGCCTCGCCGCGCGGAACTTCGCGATCTCCTCGAAGAAGTCGATGTGCGAGTTGAAGAAGAAGCTCAGCCGCGGAGCGAAGTCATCGACGGCGAGACCGGCCGCAACCGCTGCCTCGACGTACGCGAAGCCGTTGGCGAGCGTGAAGGCGAGCTCCTGGGCCGCCGTGGAGCCGGCTTCGCGGATGTGGTAGCCGGACACCGAGACCGGGTGCCAGCGGGGCAGCTCTGCGGCAGCGAAGCGCATTACGTCCGTCACGAGCCGCACCGAGGGGCGTGGCGGGAAGACGTACTCCTTCTGCGCCTGGTACTCCTTCAAGATGTCGTTTTGGATGGTGCCGCCGAGCGCCGATCTCAAGACGCCGGTGCGGTCGGCGACCGAGACGTACATCGCCATCACCATCGCCGCGGCCGAGTTGATGGTCATCGAGGTGGTGACGGCGCCGAGGTCGATCCCCGAGAAGAGCGTGTCCATGTCGGCGAGCGTGTCGACGGCAACGCCGGCCCTGCCGACCTCGCCCTTGGCGAGAGGGTCGTCGGAGTCGCGCCCGAGCAGGGTCGGCATGTCGAACGCCGTCGAGAGCCCGTTGCCGCCAGAGCGGAGCAGCTCTTTGAACCGGCGGTTCGTGTCCTCCGCAGTGCCGAAGCCGGCGAACTGGCGCATCGTCCACAGCCTCGAGCGGTACATCGACGCGTAGGGGCCGCGCGTGTAGGGGAACTGGCCCGGGAGCTCCGCGCCGTCGGGTCCGTACACCGGCTCGAGCGGGATCCCGGACATCGTCTCGAAGGGGACGCCTCGAGACGGTGATCGGTCGAACTCTTCCTGCCAACGGCGACGGTCCGCCACGAGACCATGATACTTCGGCATCAAAGTATTTCCGGCAGGCCGTCGGGGCGCCCTCCTCGGGGACGCAGGGTGACCGCAACTGCGGTCCTCCGGTCCTGGTCGGCGGCTCACGATCGGGTTCGCACCCTCGTTTGGGGGAGCAAGGGGTCGTGGCCGCCGCGCCGGGCCAAGGCGCATGGGGCGGCCCCCAGAGTTGTTACTATCACCGTAGGGATAATTCGCCGTGGGGCACCTCGCCGGGCTGGGCCAGCAGGCTCGAGGGCGGTGCGGGCACCCGCCTTGCGGTGGACGTCCCCGGCGTCGGCGACGAGTGGCGCGACGAGTGCAAGGGAGATTCGATCGCATGGCAACCGTGGACCTCGACCTTGGTCGTTACCAGCTCGGGTGGAGCGACGAGGAGGACTACGTCTTCAAGCCCAAGAAGGGCCTCAACGAAGAGATCGTCCGCGAGATGTCGGCGATGAAGCGGGAGCCCGAGTGGATGCGGGAGTTCCGGCTCCGGGCGCTCAGGCGCTTCGAGAAGAAGCCCATGGCGCCGTGGTTCGCGGTCAACATGCCGGACCTGGACTTCGACGACATCTACTACTACATCAAGCCGACCGGCGGACAGGTGAAGGACTGGGAGGAGCTTCCCGACGCCATCAAGCGCACCTACGAGCGTCTCGGCATCCCCGAGGCGGAGCGCAAGTACCTCGCCGGGGTGACCGCCCAGTACGAGAGCGAGGTGGTCTTCCACCGCAATCGAGAGGACCTCGAGGCCCGGGGAGTGCTCTTCTGCGACATGGACACCGCGGTGCGCGAGTACCCCGACATCGTGCGCAAGTGGTTCGGCACCGTGATCCCGCCGAACGACAACAAGTTCGCCGCGCTCAACTCGGCCGTCTGGTCCGGAGGCTCGTTCATCTACGTGCCGCCCGGCGTGAAGGTCGACATGCCCCTGCAGGCCTACTTCCGCATCAACGCGGAGAACATGGGCCAATTCGAGCGCACCCTCATCATCGCCGACGAGGGGTCGCAGGTGCACTACGTCGAGGGTTGCTCTGCGCCGGTGTACACGTCGGACTCCTTGCACTCCGCGGTCGTGGAGCTCATAGCGCTGCCGGGGAGCAGGATCACCTACACGACGATCCAGAACTGGTCGAACAACGTGTACAACCTTGTCACCAAGCGCGCACGAGCTGAGGCGGAGGCCCACGTCGAGTGGATCGACGGCAACATCGGCTCCCGCCTCACCATGAAGTACCCCTCGGTGTACCTGGTCGGGCCCAAGGCTTCGGGCGAGGTGCTCTCGGTCGCGTACGCCGGAGGTGGCCAGCACCAGGACGCGGGGGCCAAGATGATCCACGCGGCGCCCGAGACCACGTCGACGATCGTGTCCAAGTCGATCTCCAAGGACGGGGGGGTGACGACCTATCGAGGCCTGGTCCACGTCGACCCCGAGGCGAAGGGCTCGAAGTCGTTTGTGCGCTGCGACGCGCTGCTGCTCGACGACGAATCGGTCTCGGAGACCAAGCCCTACATGGAGGTCGGGGAGCAGGACGCGCAGATCGGCCATGAGGCGACGGTGTCCAAGGTCGGCGACGACCAGCTCTTCTACCTGATGAGCCGAGGCCTCACCGAGAGCCAGGCGATGGGGATGATCGTGAACGGCTTCATCGAGCCGGTCACGCGCACGCTGCCCATGGAGTACGCCGTCGAGTGGAGCAGGCTCATCGAACTGCAGATGGAAGGGTCCGTCGGTTGACCGACGCCCGGCGCGTCCGCACGGCGCGCCCAGGGGGCGTTGGGGGCGGGCTGACAGGCGAGGGCCGATCGGCAAGGAGGTCGAGCCGTGCCGATGCGTGAGGAGTGCAAGCACTTCCAGAGCCGGACGTACGCATCGGGCGAGGTCGCGCGCTTCTGCGTTCTCGATCTTGCGCCTGAGGCGCCGTGGCGGTGCCCTGAAGACTGCAAGTCCTACGAGCGCCGGCTTGCAGACGCGGGCTGGGTGCACGGCAGCCTCGTGGAGCCGCCGATCGAAGACGAGCCCGACGTGCCTTCCGGGGACATGCGGGCGATCCTCGAGGACGCCGAGAGCATCGTGGGCGCGATCGCGCCCGAGGCGCTGCGCGAGGCCAGGGCCGACGACGCACGACGAGAAGCGCGTGCGGCTCGTCGTTGGTGGCGTCGCAACCGTTAGCGCCCGGGGCCGCGGAAGCCGGTGGCTGGGCCGGTGGCCCGGCTGTCGGGTGCGAGTGGGTCAGGGTGCGAGTGGGTCAGGTGCGGGTGGGTCAGGTGCCCGTGAAGCGGGGAGGGCGTCTCTCCATGAACGCTCGCACTGCTTCGGTGAGGTCGTCGGAGGCCAGCATGCCCGCGTTCCACGTCGCGACATAGTCGAGCGCCTGCGCGATCGTCCGCCCGTCGTTCGCCGCGAGGACCGCTTTGGTGCCTTGCACCGCGAGCGGCGAGAGGGCGGCGATCTCGCGCGCCATCGACGTCGCCGCGCTGAGGAGCGCGGCGTGGTCCGGGTAGACCTCGTTGACGAGCCCGATCTCCCTTGCGCGCCTCGCGTCGAGATCCTTGCCGGTCAGCGCCAGCTCGGCGACGTGCCCGGCACCGACGATGCGGGGGAGTCGTTGGAGGGTGCCGAGGTCGGCGGTGATCGCCATCCGGGTCTCTCGGATGCCGAAGACCGCCTCGGCGGACGCGAGGCGGATGTCGCAGGCGGTCACGAGATCCATCCCGGCGCCGAGGCAGTAGCCCTGGATCGCTGCGACGACCGGCTTCGGGCAGTCAGCGATGGCGTTGATGGCTCGCTGGAGCCGCAGAATCGCCCGGCGCGTCTCGGCTGCCCTCGCAGCAGGCGACGCCGGTGCTCCGCCCTGGGAGCGGGTGGGCGGGTCGCCCTGGGAGCGGGTGGGCGGGTCGCCCTGGGAGCGGGTGGGCGGGTCGCCCTGCGAGGAGGTGGGCGGGTCGCCCTGCGAGGAGGTGGGCGGGTCGCCCTGCGAGGAGGTGGGCGGGTCGCCAGCGGGACGTGTCACGTTCCATGGGCCGCCCAAGAGCGTCGTGCCCATCTCCTTCAGGTCGAGACCGACGCTGAAGTCCCGACCTCGAGCAGCGATCACGACGACACGCACTGTCGAGTTGTCCGACAGTGCGACCATCACGGTCGGCACCTCGTCGAAGAAGGCGCGTCCCAGCGCGTTGTGGGCGTCGGGGCGGTCGAGCCAGACGGTCGCGACTCCGCTTGCCCGGTCGAGATCCATGTGCAGCGGGGACCTCGAAGCCGCCGGAGGGTGTGGAGGCTCCGAGGGAACCGGGGGCTCCGGGGGCTGCGAGGTTCGCGGAGCATTGGAGTCTTCAGGGACGTTCGGCACTTCGCGGACGTTAGCAACCGACCTCGCCGGTACACTTCCGTTCGGATGAGCGTGTCACCGTGACGTCGGCGGTGACGTCCACGATGTCGGCCGCGTTGATGGTCAGATGTCAGCCCCGGTGATGGAGGCTTCATCCATCGAGTGGTCGGCGAATTGGAGGATGCTGCAGTCGTGAGCCAGTTCACCGCGGACCGTGCCGTTGCCCTCGGCGGCCCTTCTTGGCTGCGCGATCGCCGGATCGAGGCCGTAGAGGAGTTGGGTGTCATGCCCATGCCCTCCGAGAAGGAGGAGGTCTGGCGCTACACGCCCATCGACCAGCTGCGGCTCAACGACTTCACCCCGCTTCCAGGCGGCCACCGCGAGGACCTTGGCCCGGTCGGATCTGCATTCGTGGCCGGCATCGTCGCAGACCTTCCCTCGTTCGCGGCTCTCGTCACGGTCGTCGATGGGAAGCCGGTCTCCGTCGATCGTCGGGCGCTCCCCGACAAGGTCGTTGTCGGGGGAGTGACGGTGCTCGGCACCGACGGTATCCAACGGGGAATCCGAGGCACGGCCGATGCAGGAGTCCATGCCGAAAGGCCGGTCCTCGGTGGCCTTCTCACCGGTGGGGACGTGTTCGTCCGGCTCAACGATGCCTTTCATCCCGACGCGGTCGTCGTAGATGTCCCACCGGGAGTCATCGTCGACTCGCCCGTCATCGTGCTCCATTGGTGCACGAGCGGGACACGCGCCGGCCGGCCGGAAGCTCCGGCGATCTTTCCCCGCACGGTCGTGCGGCTCGGCCGGGGAGCGAGCGCACAAGTGGTGGAGGTGCTCGCAGGAGCACCTGACGCAGGAAGCGCGCTCGTGGTGCCCGTGGCCGAGCTCGTCGCCGAGGACGGCTCCCGGCTTTCCTACGGCGCGCTCCAGGTGCTCGGGACCGAGGTTTGGCACATCGGACGCCTTGTTGGATCGTCCGGTCGTGATGCCACGCTCCGGACCTTCACGGTGGGCCTCGGCGGAGCATACGACCGGACGCGTACGGACGCGGTCGCCCGGGGCCAGGGCGCCGCGACCGAGCTGCGGTCTGCGTACCTGGGGACCGGCACGCAGGTCCACGACGTGAGGACGCTCCAAGATCACGTTGCACCGCACACGACCAGCGATCTGCTGTGCAAGGGTGCTGTTGCTGGAACCTCACGCTCGGTCTACAGCGGGCTGATCAGGGTGCGCCGGGGAGCGGTGCGCACCAACGCGTTCCAGACCAATCACAATCTCGTGCTCAGCGAGGGAGCGCACGCGGACTCGGTGCCGAACCTCGACATCGAGGAGAACGACGTCCGGTGCAGCCACGCCTCGACCGTGGGTCCCGTGGACGAAGACCAGCGTTACTACCTGGAGTCTCGAGGCATACCGCCGACCCGGGCGGAGCAGCTGATCGTCCTCGGCTTCTTCGACGACATCGTGCAACGCTCGCCGGTGCCTGCACTCGTCCCCCGCCTCCGCCGCGAGGTGGGGCTCCGCCTCGCCAACACGCTCGAGCTCGATCTTGGGCCTTCGAGTGAATGGGAGGGCGCCCCGGGGGCCGGCAAGGAGATCTCCGGGCACGAGCCTGCCGGAACGGACGAGCACATGGGGATCGGTGAGCAAGATGGGTGAGCGCGTCGTCTTGCTGCGCCGTGACGAGCTCTCGAGCGGCCAAGTCCGCCGGTTCGATGTCGGGGACCACCGCATCGCTCTGGTGAGGGTCGGAGACGACTTCTACGCGATCGGTGACCGGTGCAGCCACGAGGACTACTCGCTCGCAGAAGGCGAGGTATGGACCGACGAGTGCGAGATCGAGTGTCCGAGGCACGGCAGCACGTTCGACCTGGCGACGGGTGAGCCCTGTTCGCTTCCTGCGACCAAGCCGGTCCCCGTTTACCGGGTGGAGGTTGACGGGGACGATGTGGCGGTCGTCCTGCCATGACCCGGCCCGAGATCAGACCTGAGCTACGTCCATTTGGCCCGCAAGGATCCGGCAACGAGGAGTCGCGCCCATGACCCTGCTCGAGGTGGAGGCATTGCACGCCTCGGTGGCCGCGCGCGAGGTAGTGCGAGGCGTGGACCTCCGGGTGCCCGGCGGGGAGGTGCACGTCGTGATGGGCCCGAACGGCTCCGGGAAGAGCACGCTCGCGCATGCCCTGATGGGGAGGCCGGGCACGACCGTGACGTCGGGAAGCATCCGGATCGACGGCACTGAGCTGGTGGGGGTTCCAAGCTGGCGGCGAGCACAGGCCGGACTGTTCCTGGCCCTCCAGCAACCGATAGAAGTGCCGGGTGTCCTCGTCGAGACAGCGTTGCGGGAAGCGCTCCGCGCGGAAGGCGAGGCTGCCGAGGCTGCCGAGGCCGAGGCTGCCGAGTTTGACCTGTCGGGGCGGCTGCTGGAAGAGGCGGCAGCGATCGGCTTCGACGAACGCTTTCTCCGGCGCTCGCTCAACGTCGATCTTTCAGGCGGAGAGCGCAAGCGCAACGAGGTCGTCCAGCTCGCGGTTCTCCGGCCGAAGTTCGCGGTTCTCGACGAGATCGATTCGGGTCTTGACGTGGACGCAGTGCGCGCGGTCGCACAGCGCATCGAGCGTGCAACGTCTGAGTGGGGGCTAGGCGTCGTCGCGGTCACGCACTTCCACCGCCTGTTGCGCGAGCTTCGCGCGGACAAGGTCTACGTGCTCGTCGACGGCAGGATCGTCGCGAGCGGCGGTCCGGACCTTGCAGAAGAGCTCGAACACACCGGCTATCGCGAGTACGGAGACGACAGCGACGTCGCGTGATCGGCGTGCGTTCTGGCGGCCTCCTACGCCTCGATCTCGTCCAGGGCCTGCGTCAGCGCGTTCCAGCTGAGGGTCGCGCACTTGATCCGCACGGGAAACTTCACCACTCCCTGAAGCGCGGCGAGCTCGCCGAGCTTGCGCACGTCGGCGAGGCCCGCTCCAGTGCCGGCACCATTGGATGCCTCCACGCCGCTCGTCCCTGCCTCGCCGGCTAGAGCCTCGCCGCCTCGAGCCTCGCCGGCTAGAGTCTCGCCGCCTCGAGCCTCGCCGCCTCGAGCCTCGCCGCCTCGAGCCTCGCCCGGACTCTGCACGCGGCCCTCCTCGGCCTCGGGGCCAAGCGCGGCTTCGTGGATGGACATCATCGACTTGAAAGTCCGGATGAGCTCGCGGACCTCGCCCAGCGTCTTTCCCTTCACTGCTGAGGACATGAGCGATGCCGACGATTGACTGATCGAGCACCCGGTGCCGGCGAACTTGATGTCGGTCACCGTTCCATTCTCAGCGAGAACGGTGAGGACGACCTCATCCCCGCAAAGCGGATTGAACCCTTCGACGCGGTGCGCGGGAGGTGAGTCCAGCTCGCCGCGGTTCCGCGGTGAGCGGTAGTGGTCCAAGATGATCTCCCGGTAGAGGTCTTCCAGGTCCGTCACGAAAAGAGCCTCCCGGCCTCGATGAGGCCTTCGATCAGCGTGTCGATGTCGTGCTCATCGTTGTACGTGCCGATTGATGCCCGCGCGGTCGCACTGACCCCGAGAACGCGCATGAGCGGCTTCGCACAGTGATGGCCCGGTCGCACGCAGACGCCGTACCTGTCGAGGACCTGGGCCAGGTCGTGGGGATGGACGTCTCGGAAGCCCAGCGACAGTACCCCTCCGCGGTCGGGGCCGGCGGGGGGCCCGAAGACCTTGCAGTCGTCGCCGAGCCGCTCTGGGAGCACGCGGAGCGCGTACTCGGTGAGCCGCTCCTCGTGTGCTCGCACCCTGGACATGCCGAGGTTCGAGAGGTAGTCGACCGCTGCGGCGAACCCCACGGCTTCTGCGATGGGCGGCGTGCCCGCCTCGAAGCGGTGGGGAGGTTCGGCCGGCAGGAAGCGGTCGAGCCGCACGTCGAGGATCATCCCTCCCCCACCGAGGAAGGGAGGCATCGCTTCGAGAAGCTCTGCCCGAGCCCACAGCGCGCCGATCCCAGTCGGTCCGTGCATCTTGTGCGCGGAGAACGCGAGAAAGTCTACGTCGAGCTCCTGGACGTTGACGGGCAGGTGCGGGACCGACTGGGCACCGTCGGCGACGACTAGCGCGCCGACGGCGTGTGCGGCCTCAGCAATCGCGTGAATGGGGTTGATGGTCCCGAGCACGTTGGACATGGCGGAGACCGCAACCAGCTTGACGCCGTCGAGCTTGCGATCGAGATCGCCAAGGTCGAGGCGAAGGTCGTCATCGAGTCCGAGGTAGCGGAGCTCGACGCCGCATTGTTCCGAGAGCATCAGCCAGGGGACGAGGTTGGCGTGGTGCTCCATCTCGGTGAGGAGGATCCTGTCGCCTGGCGCAAGGTTGGCGACGCCCCAGGAACGGGCCACCAGATTGAGAGCTTCCGTGGCGTTCTTGACGAAGACGATCTCCCGTTCGGGATCCCGCGCGCCGATGAACCGGCCCACCGAGACGCGGGCGCCTTCGTAGTGGGCGGTGGCCTCCTCGGCAGTCGTGTACACGCCTCTATGCACGTTCGCGTGACACGTCTCGTAGTACTGCTCCATCGCACTCAGCACCTGGCGGGGCTGCAGGGAGCTCGACGCGGAGTCGAGGTACACGAGCGGCCTGCCATGGACGGTTCGGGCGAGCAGCGGGAAGTCCTTGCGGAGGGTCTCCACGTCGAGCGGGGCGGGCTTGTCGAGAGGTACGGGATTCATTGGAACATCCGTGTCAGCGTCGCCACGACTCGTAGCCTTCCTTCTCGATCCGTTCAGCCAGCGCGGGCCCTCCGCTTTCTACGATCCTTCCGTCGACCAGCAGGTGCACGCGGTCGGGGACGAGCGCCTCGAGGAGCCGCTGGTAGTGCGTCACGACGAGCACACCGAGCGAGGGATGGAGCTCGCGCACCGTGCCGACGCCGCGGCCCACGACGCCGAGCGCGTCGATATCGAGGCCTGAGTCGGTCTCGTCGAGGACGGCCAGATCCGGTTCCAGCATCGCCATCTGCAGAATCTCGTTGCGCTTCTTCTCGCCTCCGGAGAAGCCCTGGTTGAGATATCGCTCGCCGAAGGAGGGGTCCATTCTCAGGCGGTCCATCCATTCGATCATGGCCAGTCGCACCTCGAGCACCGAGATGTCCTGGCCGCGGCGTGCGGACATGGCTTGGCGCAGGAACTGGGCGACCGAGACGCCATCGATCGCCTCGGGATACTGAAAGGCGAGGAAGAGGCCGGCCTTCGCACGGGCGTCGGTGGCCCAATGGGTGATGTCCTCCCCCTTGAACCGGATGGTGCCGTCGACGACTCGGTAGGACGGGCTCCCCATCAGGGTGGAAGCCAGGGTGGACTTGCCTGCCCCGTTCGGACCCATGAGCGCGTGGACTTCTCCGGGCCTGATGGTGAGGTCCACCCCCTTGAGGATCAGTCCTTCGCTGGCGTGCCCCGCGCTGCCGGGGTCGAGCCCTGGGTCGCCCTGGTCGCGCCCAACGCCGCCGGGGTCGAGCCCTGGGTCCGAGCTGCGGCTTTCGTCGGCGGCGGATGCCGGGGTGGTCACGCCTTCTCCGGCGACGCCTTCTCCGGCGACACCCACTCCGGCGACACCCACCGCGGCGACGCGGAGTCCCTCGATCTCGAGCAGCGGCACGGTCATCGTCGGGAAGTCTACCGGGGGGGTCCTATTTCTACCACATACGTAGGAGAAATCCCGGGTGTCCTGCATCCTTGGCGGGTCGGAGCCCGCGCAAGCATGCGGCTCGCAGGCGGAGTGCTCCGACCGTCCCGACCCGGCCCCCTACCAGCCCCGCTCGATCCACTCAGCCAGATGGGGTGACTCCGACCCGATCGTGGTCGAGGCACCGTGCCCCGGCAACACCAGCGTCGAGGGGTCGAAACGGGAGAACAGGCGGCGCTCGATGGAGTTGATGATCGTCGGGAAGTCTCCCCCGGGAAAGGACGTGTTGCCCGGGCCTCCGGGGAAGAGGGTGTCCCCAGTCAGAAGTAGCGGCGTACCCTCGACGTAAAAGCACATCGATCCCGGGGTATGTCCTGGGGTCGCGAGCGTGCGGACCCGCAGCCGCCCGACCTCCAAGACGGTGTCGTCCTCGAGGAGCTCGTCATAGGAGGGGAGCATGCCGGCGTCCGCCTGGGTCACGGCTACCGAGTAGCCGGCCTCGCGGACCGCAGGCACAGCTTGGATGTGGTCCCAGTGCCCATGCGTCTCGACCACCCTGCGAACCCCCAGGCGCTGGCAGAGATCGAGGAGCAGCTCGTGCTCGTTGGCCGCGTCCACCAGGAGGGCGTCGCCGGTCCGACGGCATCGTACGACGTAGACGTTGTTGTCCATCGGCCCCACGACGGTCCGGTGGATCTCACATGCAGCGTCCTCCCAGATCCTTTCGACGTCAGGCATACCCCCAGGATTGCACACGTGGTAGACCACCACCCGATGAACTTCGCTTTCAGTGAGGAGCAAGAGGAGCTCCGTCAGGCCGTCCGCCGGTTCCTCGCTGACAAGTCCCCGGAATCCGAGGTCCGGCGGCTGATGGCGACGAAGCACGGTTACGATCCGGTCGTCTGGCGACAGATGGGTGAGCAGCTCGGGCTTCAGTCGCTCGTGATCCCAGAGCAGTACGGAGGCACCGGCTTCAGCTTCGTCGAAATGGCCATCGTCATGGAGGAGATGGGGGCGGCGCTGCTGTGCGCGCCGTTCTTCTCGTCTACGGTCTTGGCAGCGAGCGCCCTTCTCACTTCCGACGACGAAGAGGCCAAGGCGAGGTGGCTCCCGGGCATCGCGTCGGGAGAGACGATCGCCACCCTGGCGCTCGCGGAGGACTCGGGCCGCTGGGACCTCGACGCTGTCGAGCTCGCAGCGGCACCCGCCGGAGACGGGGAGGGCCGCTGGACGCTCGACGGCCACAAGAGCTTCGTGCTTGACGGGCATAGCGCGACGCTCTTGCTCGTGGTGGCTCGTGCTGGGGAGGGGCTCGGACTGTTCGTTGTGGAGGGCGACGCCGAAGGACTGGTCCGGACGCCTCTTTGGACCATGGACCAGACCCGCAAGCAGGCTCGCCTCGAGTTCTCCGCCACTCCCGCCCGGATAGTCGGCGTCCCCGGAACGGCAGCGCCGGGGATCACCAAGACGCTGCAGCTCGCGGTGGTCGCCCTGGCGGCCGAGCAGGTCGGGGGAGCCCAGCACTGCCTGGACAGCTCCGTCGAGTATGCGAAGACGCGAATCCAATTCGGACGGCCCATCGGTAGCTTCCAGGCGATCAAGCACAAGTGTGCCGACTTGCTGCTCGAAGTGGAGTCGGCGCGCTCCGCCGCGTACTACGCGGGCTGGGCTGCGTCGGAAGACTCGGACGAGCTTCCGCTCATGGCGAGTCTCGCGAAGTCGTACTGCTCGGAGACGTACTTCCACGCGGCGGCAGAGAACATCCAGATACACGGCGGGATCGGCTTCACGTGGGAGCACGACGCGCACCTGTACTTCAAACGGGCCAAGTCTTCGGAACTTCTCTTCGGCGATCCTGCCTACCACCGGGAGCTGCTCGCTCGGCAAATCGGCATCTGAGCTGTGTCGGGGCACTGGCGCATCGTTGAGGGCGAGGCCGGGCCACTTCGTGTGTACGAGACGCCAGCGGGTCGGGTGAACTCCTCGAGCAGCGTCCTCTTTCTCTGTCACGAGCTGCCGCGCGAGCCAGATCGGGCGACTGACACCGGACGCGGCTATCCGGCACTTGCCGACCGGCTCTCCGAGGAGTGCGGATGCCGCGTCGTCGTGCCGATGCTCCGGGGGACGAGCGGATCCGCAGGAGACTTCTCAGCGAAGGGCTGGCTCCAAGATCTGGCATCGGTTGCTGACGCTGACAGCGGGCTCGAGGGAGGGCTGTGGCTCGTCGGCTTCGGGTTCGGAGGCGCGATCGCGCTGCGCACCGCTCAGCGGGACAAGCGGGCAGCGGGAGTGGCCACCATTGCCGGTCCCGCGGACTTGACGGCGTGGATCTCGGCTCGGGAGACGGTCCTCGAGCGGTGTCGGCGGAGCGGTGTCATATCGACGGACGGTTTCCCCCCCGACGTCGACGCGTGGGCCGCTGAGATCGTTGCGCTCGCACCGCTCGACGCTGCAGCACACCTCGGCAGCCGTCCACTCCTCGTCGTCCACGGCTCAGACGACGCGGAGGTACCGGTCGCGGCCGCCCGCGCCATCGCGGATGCAGCAACCGACGGGCCCGTGGATCTGCGAATCGTGCCGGCGGCAGGACATTGGCTTCGCGCCGACCCGCGAGTCGTCGCGACGCTCGTCGGCTGGATCGAACGTCACCGCTGACCGGTCCATCGCTGTTTCAATCTCCCCGCACACGCTCCCAGCCGCCCCCAGACCAGACCTGACGCCCCGCCCTGCAACCCGAACCTCGCAAGGGCTGACCCGCCGCGGACACGGCGCGCCGTTCGGCGTCCCATGACGCCAACGAACGGCT
>JAJYXE010000048.1 GCA_021791145.1 Actinomycetes bacterium
TTCGAATACGGCGATCTGGTGGGGACGGAGGGATTCGAACCCTCACTGGAGGCGGTTTAAGCGCCCTGCCTCTGCCGATTGGGCTACGTCCCCCCCGCCGCACAGTCTTGCCCGCGCCAGCAAGGTCGTGTGCAAGGTCGCCGGCAAGCTGCCCCGTGCACACTGGGCGCACGCCTCTCACGCGAGGTCTCCGATGGACCGGACCGGGACGTCGAGTACCCCCTTCCTGCCCCCGTCCCGGCCGGTCCACCGGAGTGCCGAGACGTTGTCGGGCAAGGCCGGGACGTCGTGCGGTGCCGGCGCGACCGGCCAGCGGACGACGACCGTTCGGGTGCATGCCAGGCGTGTGTGGAGAGGTTGTCGAGCCGCCGCTTCCTGAGGTCGTCGTACGGGTGCTCGGCCGCGTCGAGATCGTGGGCGGGGCGCGCCCGTTCCGGCGGGCGTGGTGCACCGAACTGGTGACCTATCTCGCGCTCCATCCCGAGGGTGCGAGCACCGACGCGTGGACGACCGCGCTGTGGCCCGACCGTCTGGCGCCCGACGCCACGCGTTTTTCGACCGTCTCGGAAGCTCGTCGGGGACTGGGGCGTGCCTCCGGCGGCTCCGATCACCTCTTGCGTGCAGTCGGTCGGCTCCGGCTTGCCTCGACCGTGACGACCGACTGGGCGCAATTCCTCGCGCTCTCAGCGGCGCGCGGGCCCGGGGCGCTGGCTGCCTGGAGCGCCGCGCTCGACCTCGTCCGCGGGCCGGTTCTCGGCGGGCTTCGCTCGAGCGACTGGGCCGTGCTGGAGGGGTTCAGCGCAGCGATGGAGACCACGATCGTCCAGTTGGCGATCGATGCGGCGGAGCAGCTCCTCGCGGCGGCCGACGCGCGGGCCGCGGAGCGTCTGGTGCGGCGCGCCCTTTTGGTCGCGCCGTACGACGAACGGCTCTATCGGCTGCTCTTCGTCGCAGCGGACGGGCAGGGCAACCCGGCGGCCGTGGAGTCGACCATGAAAGAGCTCGTCCACCTGGTCTCGGGCAAGCCCGTAGAGGAGCTGCGAGGACTGGCTGGCCGCCTCGTCGACCTCGACGCGTGGCTGCATTCCGACACGGTGGCCGTGTACCGTGCGGTCAGTCGCCGGGCGCCGCTGCGAGCCGGTCGTCTCCCGCGTGAGCAGCCTGTCGCCCGGCGCGGCCGGCGGTGGCCGGCAGGCGCGTAGCTGCAGGGACGCACGCTCGCGCCCCGCGGGGGTGGAGTGTGAGCCGATTGCTAAGGTCTCACCCGCCATGCCCAGGAGCTCGACGGGGAAGTGGGTCGCGCGCGCTGCAGCGACCGGGGGCGGCCGCACCTACCGAGGACAGGTGCCGGTCAACTGGTACGCGGCCCTCGTCGTGATCGTCATCGTGGGCTTGCTCTCGATCGCGTTCGCCCGTATGGACTACCAGCGCGGGGCCGTGGCCAACACGATCCCGCCGGTGAAGGGCGGTGCGCCCTGGTATGCCGCGATCGACTTCGACGTCTGCGGGACACAGCGTCCCCCGCTGCCCTCCAACGCGCTCAGTACGGCGACGCAGTCCTTCTACACCACCGGCAACGGGGTGATCACGGTCTCCCCGAAGAAGACAAGCGACGCGGGGCACAACGCGGTGCTCGGGAAGTTCGTCTCCTCTTACAAGGGGCTCGTTCTCACTGCGACAGAGCTGCACCTCCCGGCCTCCGTGACATCGGCGGCCAGCTCCAAGTCCTCCAAATCCTCCAAGTCCTCCAAGAAGGCCAGCTCGGGGACCACCTATCGCAACGGCGAGAAGTGCCCGTCAGGAACCAAGGACGCCGGGAAGAAGGGTGTCGTGACCGTGACCTCCTGGGCGAACGCGTTCGCGCCGAAGGAAAGGCCCACGAGGGTGCAGGGCGACCCGCGGACACTTCGGTTCAGCAACGACCAGCTGATCACCGTCGGCTTCGTCCCTGCAGGCACCAAGCTGCCCAAGCCCAACGGCTCCATCGTGACGGCCCTCCTCAACGCCTCGGCGGGCTCGACCTCGACCACCGTCCCCTCGACGACGCCGACGACGGCGCCCACGACCTCGACCACGGCGCCCACGACCTCGACCACGGCACCCGGCTCGACCACCACGCCTGCCTCCTCTTCGACCAGCACCACGAAGGCGGGGTAGGGACGGCGCCGTGAAGGCGGTCGTGCTCGTGGGGGGCGAGGGGACTCGCCTTCGTCCGCTCACGCTGTCGGTTCCCAAGCAGATGCTGCCCGTTGTGGAGCAGCCGATGATCGAACGGGTGCTCGGGCACCTCGCTCGCTACGGGATCGACTGGGCAGTGCTCTCGCTCGGGTACCTGCCCGACTCCTTCGTGAAGGCCTACCCCGAGGGCGTCGCGGCAGGCGTCCGCCTCTCCTATGCGGTCGAGCCCTCGCCCCTCGACACGGCTGGCGCGATCCGCTTCGCCGCCCGGAGCGCGCAGATCGACGACACGTTCGTCGTCGTGAACGGGGACGTACTGACCGACATGGATCTCGGTGCGCTCCTCGCCTTCCATCGCACGCATGGGGCGCAGGGATCGATCTCGCTCCATCCGGTGGACGACCCCTCCGCCTTCGGCGTGGTGCCAACCGATGACGACGGACGCGTGCGCGCCTTCGTCGAGAAGCCGCCGAGAGGGGAGGCGCCGACCGACCTCGTGAACGCCGGCACCTATGTGCTCGAGCCGTCGGTCCTCGAGCGGATCCCGGACGACAGGAGGGTCTCCATCGAGCGCGAGACGTTCCCCTCGATGGTGGCGGACGGCTCGCTCTATGCGCTCTCCGACACCTCGTACTGGCTCGACGCAGGGACCCCGGAGTCCTATCTGCGCGCGCACTGGGACCTTCTCGAAGGCCGTCGTCAGGGCCCGCCCGCGCCGGGTGCGAGGGATGCGGGAGAAGGGCTCTGGGTCCTCGGTGTGCCGGAGATCGAGCCGGGCGCGGAGGTGCGGGGGCCCGCGCTGATCGGCGACGGCGCGCTCGTACGTGACGGCGCCTTGGTCGACGGCGCGGTGGTCGGGCACGACTGCGTCGTCGAGCGCGGGGCGCGGGTGGTCCGCTCCGTCCTGCTCGCCGGTGCGGTCGTGGAGCCCGGGGCCACGGTGGCCGGGTCCATCGTCGGGCCTGGCGCGCACGTGGGGAAGGGCAGTGACGTGCGTCCGCTCTCGGTGATCGGCGCCGGGGCCAAGGTCGGGGCCAGGTCGGTGGTCACCTCGGGGAGGCTGGCCGGCTGAGCGGCGGGCGCGACCGGCCGCCTCAGCGTGCAAGATGTGGCGCCATGCGGATGATGGTCACCGGCGGGGCCGGATTCATCGGGTCAGCGCTGGTGGACCGGCTGCTGGCGGAGGGTCACGAGGTTGACGTCGTGGACGACCTGTCCAGGGGCTCGCTCGTCAACCTCGCCGACGCGCGCGCGGCAGGGGGGCGAGCGCTCACCATCCACCAGCTCGACGTCCGCTTGCCGGAGGCCACCGACCTGATCGCGCGCCGCCGCCCGGTGGTGATCTTCCACCTGGCTGCTCAGACCGACGCCCGGATGTCGGTGGACGACCCCGTGGGGGACGCAGACGTCAACGTCGTTGGGGCCTTGCGCGTGCTCGAAGGGGCCCGGGCGGCGGCCACCGACCGGGTCGTCGTCGCCGCCAGCGGAGGCGCGATCTACGGAGAGCCGGATCCCGCCGACCTTCCGCTGCGGGAGTCGCACCCGCACCGTCCGCTGTCCCCCTACGGTGTCTCGAAGAAGGCGGTCATCGACTACCTCGTCGCCTATCGCGAGCTGCACGCGCTCGAATTCTGCGCGCTGGCGCTCGGCAACGTCTACGGGCCTCGCCAGGACCCGCACGGCGAGGCCAGCGTCGTCGCCGTCTTCGCCGACGCACTGGTGGCCGGCCGGCCCGTCACGGTCGTGGGCGACGGCGAGCAGACCCGCGACTACGTCTACGTCGACGACGTGGTCGACGCGTTCGCGAGGGCCGCCACGAAGGGCGGCGGGCTCGTGTGCAACGTCGGCACCGGGATCGAGACGTCGGTGAACGAGTTGCTGCGCACCGTGGCGGCGGCCGCCGGCGTGGATCCCGAGGTCCGGCGCGCGCCGGCGCGCGCCGCTGAGCTCCGGCGCAGCGCGCTCGATCCGACGCGGGCGGCCATCCATCTCGGGTGGCGGCCGTGGACGACCCTCGGGGAAGGGGTCGCCGCAGTTGTCGGGGAAGCGAGGCGCAGGCTGCGCGCGCCGACCGGGCCGCCGCTGGGTGCGGGGCGGGTCAGCGGAACAGGTCCTCGGACGGCCCGCGCACGACCTCCTCTCGGACCGAGCCCTCGCGCAGCCACCCAGCCGGGACGCCCCGCACGACCGCGGCCGGGACCCCCCGGTCCTTCCCCATGACGAGCTCGGCGGCTGCGGCGATCTCGTCGGCGACGCAGACCTGGGTCGCCACCAGCTCTCGGCCGGTCGCGTCCAGCGTGCCCCGCAGATCGACGACCGCCGCCAGGCCGGCCGCGCCGATCGCGACGTCGGTGACGCCCTGGCGCCACGGCCGCCCGAAGGTGTCGGAGATGACCACGCCCACCGTGACGGACAGGCGCCGGCGCAGCTCTGCACGGATCCGCCTCGCCGAGCGGTCCGGATCGACCGGAAGCAGAGCCGCCCAGCCCTCGGCGACGTTGGAGAGGTCGACGCCGGCATTGGCGCACACGAACCCGTGGGCGGTCTCGGTGATGAGCAGGTCGCCCCGTCGACGCAGCACCCTGACGGACTCGGACTCGACGACCGCCCGCTTCGCGGCCGGGTCGGCGTGGTCGACGGGCACGAGCCGGCCCTCGGCCTTCGAGACGATCTTCTGGGTGACGACCACGATGTCCCCGTCGAGGAGCGCGCCGTTCCCCGGGGGGCCGAGCGCACCCGCGAGGAGCGCGCCGACGTCGGCGCCGGAACGGACCTCGCCCAGACCGGCCACGCCGTAGACGCGGAGCGCGCTCGCCTCATCGAGCGGCATCGAGCACCGTCCCAGCGAGCGCAGCCGCGATCTGGGGGCTCGTCATCACGGTCGGCGCGATCACCGCCCGCACGCCCTCGGCCTCGACGGCGCCGCGCAGCTGCGCGTCCCGTTCGTCGATCACGAGGGACCCCACCCACTCGTGGCAGAGGCGGGCCACGCCGACGGCGGACGACTCGTGGCCCAGCTCGGAGAGAAGACGGTCCGCCGGCCCCTTGAGCGCCGCGCCGGCGACGATCGGGGACACCGCGACGACGGTCGTGCGCCGGGCGACGAGCGCCTCGCGTACCCCCGGCAGCGCGAGGATCGGGCCGATCGAGACCACCGGGTTGGAGGGGCAGACGACGACCGCGTCGGCGTCCCTGATCGCGTCGAGCACCCCCGGGGCCGGGCGGGCGGCTGTCGCTCCGTCGAATCGCACCGCGCGGACCGCGACGGCGTGCGCGAGCCGCACGAAGTAGTGCTGGAAGGACACCTCGGTGCCGGCAGGGTCACCCATCGCCTCCTCTGCGAGCACGACGCGCGTGCGCACCGGGTCGTCGGACATCGGCAGCACGCGCACGGCGAGGCCGCGAGCTCGCGCGAGCTCGGCGGTGACCTCGTGGAGAAGGGCACCTTCTCCGAGACGCTGGGTCCGGTAGAGGTGGGTCGCGAGGTCACGGTCGCCCAAGCGGAACCACGCCTGGCCGCCGAGCCGCTCGAGCTCTGCCATCACGCGCCAGCTCTCTGTCGCCAGCCCCCAACCGGTCGCAGCGTTGTGCAGCCCGGCGAGCGTGTAGACGACCGTGTCCACGTCAGGGCTGATGTGGAGCCCGTGGAGCTCGAAGTCGTCGCCGGTGTTCACCACGGCGACCAGCTCCGCGGGGTCCACGACTTCCACGAGCCCGCGCAAGAGACGCGCGCCGCCGACGCCTCCGGCAATGGCTACCAGCACCCGGCCATGGTAGGTGGAGGGGAGAGAAGGGCACCCGACGGTACGCTCGACTGCCCATGCGCTCGCTCGATCTCCTCGACCGCTGGCCGGTACGCGCCGCAGCCGCAGGCGTGCTCTCGGCCGACGGAACCGTTGACCGCTCTGCCGTGGTCGCGGCGCGCGGAGCGGGTGAGGTGCGCCAGCTCCGGCCGGGCGTGTCGCTCGTCGCGACGACCGGAGAGCTGGACCGGCGGTTCCCCTGGGCGTCGGTCACGAAGCTGTGCACGGCGCTCGCCGTCCTCGTCGCGTGCGAAGAAGGCACCCTCTCGCTCTCCGAGCCAGCGGGTCCGCCGGGCGCCACCGTCGCGCACCTGCTCGCGCACGCCTCGGGCGTCGCCCCGGACCGGCGGGAGGCGATCGCGCCGCCCGGGACGAGGCGGATCTACTCCAATGCCGGGTACGAGATCGTCGGCGACCTGCTCGCCGAGCGCGCCGGGATGCCTGCGAGCCGGTACGTCGCCGAGGCCGTCTTCGCGCCCCTGGGGATGGCCGGCGCGCGCGTTCCCCCTGGCGCTTCGGTGGCGTACGGCGCCGAAGGCACCCTGTCGGACCTCCTCGCGCTCGCGGCAGAGCTCGTCGCCCCACGGGTGGTCACCGCCGAGACGCTCGGTGCCGCGACCGCGGTGGCCTTCCCGCAGCTCTCGGGGGTCCTTCCCGGCTTCGGGCTGCAATCGCCCAACGACTGGGGGTTCGGCGTCGAGATCCGCGGCGCCAAGCACCCCCACTGGACCGGGTCGCGCAACAGCCCGAGGACGTTCGGCCACTTCGGCCGGTCGGGTGCCTTCCTGTGGGTCGACCCCGTCGCAAGGGCCGCCTGCTGCGTGCTGAGCGACCGCGAGTTCGGCCCGTGGGCCGCCGAGGCGTGGCCTGCGCTCTCCGACGCGGTCCTCCAGACACTCGGGCACGGGCCGCGCGAGACGGCCGGTGCGCGTGCCAAAGGGCCGGCGCATGGCTGACCCGCTCCGCGTGGCGCTTGACGCCACGCCGCTCATCGGGACCCCGACCGGCGTCGGCGCCTTCTGCGCGGGCGTGCTCGAAGGCCTGTCGCGGCGCGAGGACGTGGCCGCCCGCGCCTTCGCAGTCAGCTGGCGGCGTCGCCACGCGATCGACGGACGGGTCCCTCCCGCTGTGGCGATCGCGAGCCGCGCGATGCCCGCTCGTCCCCTCCACGCGGCGTGGGGCCATGCCGAGATCCCCCCAGTCGAATGGTTCGTGGGCGCGGTCGACGTCGTCCACGGCACCAACTACGTGGTCCCCCCGACCCGCAGGGCGGCCCGGGTGGTGACGGTGCATGATCTCACGACGGTGCGCTACCCCGAGCTGTGCAACCGCGCGACCCTCGAATTCCCGCGCCTCGTGCGGCGCGCCTTGGCGCATGGCGCGTGGGTGCACACGCACTCGTCCTCGGTCGCCGAGGAGGTGGTCGACGTCTTCGGGGCGGACCCCGCCCGGGTGCGCGCGGTCGCCTCGGGCGTGCCGCCGCTGGCGCCCCCCGACGCGCACGCGCCGTCCCGCTACCTCCCCACGGGCGTGGACCGCTACGTCTTGGCGGTCGGCACCGCAGAGCCCCGCAAGGACCTGCCCGGCCTGGTGGCCGCCTTCGACCTCGTCGCGCTCGACCGGCCAGACCTCGGTCTCGTGCTCGCCGGACCGCGAGGTTGGGGGGACGCCACGCTTCGTGAAGCCCTCGACGCCGCCCGCGAGCGGGCACGAGTAGTGCGCACCGGCTGGGTGGACGACGCGACGCTGGCCGGGCTGCTCCAGCGCGCGAGCGTGCTCGCGTACCCGTCGCGCTACGAAGGCTTCGGGTATCCGCCGCTCCAGGCCATGGCGCTCGGCACGCCGGTGGTCGCGACGCGCGCCGGCGCGCTCGAAGAGGTGCTCGGCGACGCCGCGTTGCTCGTCGAGCCCGGTGACGCCGTATCGCTGGCCGAGGCGATCGCGTCCGTGGTGGACTCCCCGCGGACCGCCGCGGCGCTCGCCCAGCGCGGTCGCGAGCGGGCCGCGAGGTTCGACTGGGACACCTGCGCCGCAGGCCTGGTCGCGCTGTACCGGGATGCCGCGGCGGGCGGGCGGTCCCGGCGGTGAGCACGAGGAGCCCGGCCGGCATCGATGGGCGTCTGGTCGTCGCCGTCGAGCAGCTGCGCCGCCCGGTCCCCGGGGGGATTGGACGGTACGCGCGCGGTCTCCTCGACGGCCTGCGCCAGCGACGCTGCCAAGGGGTCGAGCTGCTCGCGAGCCGCCGGCGCGCGCGGGCACGCCTCGACGGCCCGGACCCCCTTTCGGCCTGGGGGTTCCCGGTCCGCACCTCGGCGCTCCCCGCGCCGTTCCTCGTCGCCGCGTGGGACCGGGGAGCGGCCCCTGTCCGCAGGGCGCGCCTCGTGCACTCCGTGTCACTCGCAGCGCCCCCCGTCCGGCCGCGCCGTGCCAGAGGAGGGCCGGCGCTCGTCGTGACCGTCCATGACCTCGCCTGGCGCGCCCACCCCGAGGCCACCACCGCGCGGGGGAGGCGGTGGCACCAGGCGGCGCTCGAGCGTGCGCTCGAGCACGCCGACGCCTTCGTCGTCCCCTCTGCCGCGGTCGCCCGCGACCTCGAGGACGCCGGCGCGCCCGCCGGGCGCGTCCGGGTGATCCCCCACGGGGTGGACCACCTGCCGGCGCCCGACACGGACGGCGCGGAGTCTCTCCTCCGTCGGCTGGGCGTGGGAGATGGGTATCTGCTCACGGCTGCGACCCTCGAGCCGAGGAAGAACCTCAGCCGCCTCGTCGCCGCGTTCTCTTCGGCGCGCAGCTCGCTGGCGGGGCGCTGGCCGCTCCTCGTCGTCGGGCCCGCGGGCTGGGGCGACGCCGCGCCAGGCGGCGACGGATCCGAGGGGGTGATCGTGACGGGGCCGGTCGACGACGCGGTCCTCGCCGCGCTGTACCACGACGCCCGCGCGTTCGTCTACGTGCCTCTGACCGAGGGGTTCGGACTCCCGCCCCTCGAGGCGATGGCCTGTGGCGCGCCGGTCGTGGTGAGCACCACCACGCCGAGCACCGCCGTGGTGAGCACGCCGGCAGCGGACGGAGCCGGCGGCGTCGGGGCCGCGCTGAGGGTGGACCCGACCACAGTCGACGACATCGCGGCAGCTCTCGTACGCGTCTCGGGCGACGAGGCGCTGCGTGCCTCCCTCGTCCACAAAGGCAGAGAGCTCGTCGCGCCGCTCACCTGGAGAGCCTCTGCCGCAGCCCACGTCGAGTGGTGGGAGTCGCTCCGGTGAAGGTCTCGCTCCGGTGAAGGTCTCGCTCCGGTGAAGGTCTCGCTCCGGTGAAGGTCTCTCTCGACGTGACGGCGGTCCCCGAGACACCCGCAGGCGCAGGGCGCTACACGATCGAGCTCGCCGCGGCGCTCGCACGGAGGGACGACTCCCGGCTCGTCGTCCTCGCCCGGCGGACGGACGCCGAGCGGTGGCGGCAGCTCGCGGGGGGCCGCCTGGACGTGCTCGCGTCGTCGCCGTCGGCTCGGCCCCTGCGTCTGGCGTGGGAGCAGCTCGCGCTCCCGCGCGTCCTGCGCCGTGCGCGCCCGGCCGTGCACCACAGCCCGCACTACACGATGCCAGAGCGCTCTCCGGTCCCGGTCGTGGTCACGGTCCACGACTGCACGTACTTCGACCACCCCGAGTGGCACGAGGCTGCCAAGGTCCGGCTCTTCCGCCGCGCGATCCGGGTCGCGGCGCGACGCGCGGGCGCGCTCGTCTGCGTGAGCGAGACGACGGCTCGGCATCTCGAGTCCGTGTGCCGGGTGTCGGTGCCGGTCGTCGTCGCGCCCCACGGCGTCGATCACGACCGCTTCCGCGCCGCGCCTGGTGTGCCCGGAGCGGACGACGCCGTGCTCGCGCAGCTCGGCCTCGACCCGCGCCGGCGGTTCGTCCTCTTCCTCGGGACGATGGAGCCGCGAAAGGACGTCCCGACGCTCATCCGCGCGTTTGGCACGCTCGGCGACGACGAGCGCGACCTGACCCTGGTCCTCGCAGGCCGTCGGGGGTGGGGCACCGGCCCGGTCGACCAGGCGCTGGCGGCGTCGCGGCATCGCGATCGGATCGTCTCGACCGGCTACGTCCCCGACGCGGCCGTCCCCGCTCTCCTGCGCAAGGCCGCGGTGGTCGCCTACCCCTCGCTCGCCGAGGGCTACGGGCTCCCGGCGCTCGAGGCGCTGGCGTGCGGGGCGCCACTCGTGACGACTCGAGGCACCGCGATGGCCGAGCTGTCCGGGGAGGCCGCCACCCTGGTCGCGCCCTCGGACCCCGACGGCCTCGCCGACGCGCTCCGCGCGGTCCTCGAGGCTGCCGGCGGTCCCGAGTCGGCGCGCCGGCGCGAGATCGGGCTCGCCCGCGCTGCCGCGTGCACGTGGGAGAGGAGCGCCGAGCGCCACGTCGAGGCGTACCGGATCGCGGCAGGGGCGTAGTCGCGTAGGGTCGTCGTCCGTGCGCGCGCTGGTCACGGGCGGCCGGGGGTTCGTCGGCCGATGGCTCGGTCGCCACCTGCGCGAGCAGGGGGACGAGGTCAGCGTCGTCGACGTCGAGATCGACGTCACCGACGAGCGCGCCGTCGAGCGCGCGCTCGACGCGTCACCTCCCGACGTCGTCTACCACCTCGCGGCGCGCACCCACGTCGGCGAGTCGTGGCGCGAGCCCCTCGACGTGATCCGCGTCAACGTGCTCGGCACCGCCGCGGTCCTCGCAGCCGCGAGGCGGGCCGCTCCCGGCGCGACCGTGCTCGTCGTGAGCTCATCTGAGGTCTACGGCGCGGTCAGCCCCGAAGAGCTCCCTCTCAAGGAGGACGCGCCGCTCCGACCGGTGACGCCCTACGCCGCGTCGAAGGCGGCCGCCGAGCAGGTCGCGCTGCAGTCGTGGCGGGGCTACGGCCAGCGTGTCGTGGTCGTGCGGCCCTTCAACCACGTGGGGCCGGGCCAGGCGGCGACCTTCGCGGTGCCCGCGCTCGCTCGCCGTGTGCTCGAGGCACGCCGGGAGGGGCGCCGGGAACTCGCCGTGGGGACCGTCACGACCCGGCGCGACTTCACTGACGTGCGCGACGTGGTCCGCGCCTACCGCCTGCTCGTCGCACGTGCAGAGGGGGGAGGCGTCTACAACGTCTGCTCGGGCCGTGACCATGCCATCGCAGAGATCGCCGGTCGGCTGATGGCCCTGGCCGGCGTCGAGCTCACGCTGGTGACCGACGAGCGCCTCGTACGGCCCGTCGACGCCCCGGTGCTGCGGGGCGACCCTTCGCGACTGGTCGAGGCGACCGGGTGGGCGCCGGCCATCGAGCTCGACGAGACGCTTCGCGACGTGCTCGCCGAGCTCGAGCCCGAGGGGGGTCAGGCGCCGGACGCAGGGAAGTGACGCAGCTGGGCACCGAGCTCGCCGAGCGCCGCGCGCGCCTTCAGGGCGAGCTCTCGGGCGGGCTCGGGAAGCTGCTCGCCGAGGGGCGCCAACTGGCTCGAGACGAGCTCGACCGTGTCGTCGAGCCACGCACCGACCCGGTGGCTGCCGGCCTCGACGCCCGCACGCAGCCGGGCGACACCCTCGTCGAGGCGGTCCTGGGCCAGCAGGTCGTGCTGGCCCAGGTCGTGCTGGGCGGCACGCGCGCGCTGGAGGCCGAGGACTCCGAGGCCCACGGCGACGTAGCCCGCATAGCGTGCCCGCCGTGCCAGGGCTCGAGCGAGGGCACGCATCTCGTCGGCGATCTCGTCTGCCATCTCGTTGGAGCCAGGCATGGGAGCACTCCTTTTGTCGCCTCTTGGCCCCGGCCCGCTCGGACCGGGAAGGTCATGTACAACTGTATATGATAAGAGATACTTTTGCAAGCATGTGCACCGCCCATCCCGTGACGGTGGCGGGGCGCGGGGGGGAGTAGCCTGCCTGTCCTGATGGCAGAGGGGGCGGCGAAGACGGCGCGGGCCCCCGCGGTGGTGGCGGTCGTCGTGACGACCGACCCCGGCCAGTGGTTCGACGAGACCCTCCAGGCTCTCGCTGCTCAGGACTACGACAACCTCTCGGTGCTGGTGCTCGTGTCGGGGGGCGGCGTCGACCCGACTGCGATGGTCGCCGAACGCCTCCCCGAGGCGTTCGTACGCCGCCTCCCCGGGCCCGCCAGCTTTGGGGCCGCGGTCGCCGAAGCGCTCTCGATGGTCGAAGGCGCCTCCTTCTTCCTCTTGTGCCATGACGACTGCGCGCCGGCGCCCGACGCCGTGCACCTCATGGTCGAAGAGTCGTTCCGCTCCAATGCCGGGATCGTCTCCCCGAAGATGGTTCGCTGGGACGACCCGCGCATGCTCCTCCACGTCGGCCAGCACGCGGACAAGACCGGAGCGGTCGTCGAGCGGGTGCAGGACGGGGAGATCGACGCCGGCCAGCACGACGCCGTCCGCGACGTGTTCGTCGCGCCGGGCGGGTGCACGCTGGTGCGCGCCGACCTGCTCCGCGCGCTCGGCGGCTACGACTGCGCGCTCGTCGCGATGGGCGAGGATCTCGACCTCTCGTGGCGGGCGCACGTCGCCGGGGCCCGGGTGGTCGTCGCGCCGTCGGCGACCGTGCGCCACCTCGAGCTGCTCGCCTCCGGGCACCGGTCGCCGCCGCCCTCTGACGCCCCGTCGCTGCAGTCGCTCCAGCGGCGCCACGAGCTCGCCGCCGTCCTCACCTGCTACACGTGGGGCCACCTGCTCCGGGTCGTGCCCCAGGCGCTGCTGCTGGCCCTCGGGGAGGTCCTCGTCTCGACGCTCGCCGGCGACCGGCGCAGGACCCGCGCGATCCTCCACGCATGGCGATGGAACCTGGCCCGCCACGCGGAGCTGCGCCGCCGAAGGCGCGCGCTGGCGGCGATCCGCGTGCTCACCGACGCAGAGGTCCGGAGCCTGCAGGTGGCGGGCAGCGCGCGCCTCTCGACGTACCTGTCGCGGCTCACGCACCAGGGCATCGACGCGGCGCATGGCCTCCAAGGCCTCCGGGAGGAAGAGGGGGCTGGGCTCGGCAGCGCAACGGCGGGCCGGGCGCTCGGTGCCGGCGTCGGCGCGGCGGAGCTCACTGGCTCCGTCGGCGCCGCCTTCTCCGAGGATGCCGACTTCGACGAGCTCGACGACCTGGGCCGGCGCGCAGGCCACCGGCGCGGCGCCGCTCCAGGGAGAGGCTTGCTCGCATCGCGTCGCGCACGCGTGGGAGTGGCGCTGGTGGCGGCCGTCGTGCTCGTCGTGGGCTCGCGCGGGCTCCTCGGCACGCCCCTGCCGCTCGTGGGCCAGTTCCTGCCGTTCCCCTCGTGGACGGGGCTGTGGCACCAGTTCCTCTCCTCCTGGCAGCCTGCCGGTGTCGGCTCGCGCCTGCCGGCGAGCCCGGCGTTCGGCTTCCTCGCGCTCGCCGGGACCCTGGTTGCCGGGCGCAGCGGGCTCCTCCAGCAGGTCGTCGTCCTCGGGTGCCTGCCCCTTGGGGCGTGGGGCGTGTCGCGCCTCCTTGGACCGTTCGGGTCGCCGCGTGCGCGGCTCGCCGGCGCCATCGCGTACCTCGCGCTCCCGCTCGGCATCGACGCCCTCGCCCGTGGCCGCTGGGACGGGCTCGTCGCCTACGCCGCGACGCCGTGGATCCTGCTGCAGCTGGCGCGGGCGACCCGGCTCGAGCCCTTCGCACCGGCGAGCGGCGGGTCCGCCGCCGTGACCGGGCGGGCCGTCGCGGCCGACGCCTTGGGCTGGCGGCGGTCGTTCGGCTTCCGAGTGCTCGCGCTGGGTGCGATCGAGGCGGTCGCGATGTCCTTCGCACCCGCCGTGGTCGTCGTCGTGCTCCTCGCAGGGTTGGGCGTCGCGGGCGGGTCGCTCGTCGCCGGCGACGTGCGACGCGGGGCACGGGCCGCTGCCGCGGCCGCCGGCGCGACCCTGGTCGCCGCGGTCCTGTGCGCGCCGTGGGTCGTGGCAACCCTGCGGGCCGGCCGCGGGGCGCTCGGCGTCCTCGGGCTCGCGACAGGCCGCTCGCCGGTCACCGGCTGGAGCGTGCTGCTGCGCACGGCGGTCGGCCCCGTCGGCAGCTCGCCGCTCGTGTGGCTCCTCCTCGCCGCCGCGGTCGCACCGCTCCTGCTCGCCCGCACGGTGCGATTGGCGTGGGCGATCCGGCTCTGGGCGGTCGCCATCCCGTCGTGGCTCGTCGCGCTCGTCGCGGCCAAGGGCTGGGCCCTTCCCTTCGCTCCCTCGGTGGACGTGCTCCTCGCCCCCGCCGCGCTGGGTGTCGCGGCGGGGGTCGGCCTCGGGGTCGCGGCCTTCGAGACCGACCTCGCCGGCTACCGGTTCGGCTGGCGCCAGGCGCTCGCCGCCCTGTCGATCGCGGCCGTTGCCTTGGGGGTGCTGCCGACGCTGGTCGAGGCGGGCAACGGGAGGTGGGGGCTGCCGGTGTCGGGCTACCAGGCGGCCGCCGGGCTGCCTCGCGCCCGGCCGCCGGTGCCCGGCTACCGGGTGCTGTGGCTCGGCGCCCCCCAAGCACTGCCCCTGGGAGGGTGGTCCATCGGCCCGGGCCTCGCCTACGCGACGTCGAGCGACGGCACACCGACCCTCGCGGACCTGTGGGCTCCCGCATCGCCCGGTGGCGCCGGGAGGATCGCGGACGCGCTCGGCGTCGCGATGCGCGGGGAGACGGTGCACCTCGGTAGCGTGCTGGCGGCCGCGCGCATCCGCTACGTGGTCGTCGTCGACGCGCTCGCGCCGAGCACGCCAGGGGCGTCGTCCGCGGCCGCGTTCCCGCTCCCCGTGGGGCTCGTGCGCGCGCTCGCCCGCCAGGAGGACCTTCGCACAGTCCCGGTCGGTTCGGGCGCCATGACGGTCTTCGAGGACACGGCGCGGCCACCGTCCCGGACGCCGCCGGTCGCCGCCGCCGGCGGCGGCACCTCCGCGCTCGTGGACCCGCTCGCCGCCGCCGGGGAGCTCCTCTTGTGGGTCGTCGTCGCGCTGGCGCTGCTCGGCCGGCGCCGGTGGCTCGACTCTTGGTGGGCACCGCTCGCGCGCTCGAGGAGGAGGACCCGACAGAGGCGCCGTGGCGCCGTGGAGGTCGGCACGGGCCTTCTCACCGGCGCGCCGGCGCCCGCGGAGCAGCCCGCGGAGCAGCCCGCGGAGCAGGTGGTCCTGCCCGAGGCGACCGCTCAGCCACTGGCAGAGACGTGACTGTCGTCCGCCGAGGCCCGAGGAGGGGGCGGGGGCGGCTGCTCGCGCTCGCGCTCGTGGCGGCGGCTCTCTGCGGAGGCGGCGTCCTCGGCGACGTCGCGGCGCGTCAGCCGCCGCGAGTCGTGCTCCAGCCCTCCGCGCTCGCGGCGGAAGCGGCCCCTGCGGGGTCGGCCTCGTCGACTTGGTACTGCCCGGCCGGCCCGGGCGAAGACGCCGGGACGACGCACGTCGTCCTCGCCAACGCGGCGGCGCAGCGGGTGCGGATCGGCGTCGTCGTGGTGTCGGCACGCGGAGAGCGCCGTCGCGTCGCGCTGCGGCTCGGGCCGCACGCGGAGTCGGCCCTCACCCCTGGACGGCTCGTCCACGGCGCGTGGCTCGCCAGCGGCATCGAGGTGGCGGGCGGCGCAGTGAGCGCGACCGAGGTCGTGGACGGCAGGAAGGGCCGTTCCCTCGCCTCGTGCGCGTCGGAGGTCTCACCACGCTGGTACTTCGCCTCGGGGAGCACGGCGTCCGGCAGCACGCTCAGCGTCACCCTGTTCAACCCGACGCCCAACCTGGCGGTCGTGGACCTCGCGTTCGTGACCGGCACTGGCGACACAGTGCCGGCCCCCTTCCAGGGGCTCGTCGTGGAGCCGTGGGCGCTCCGCACGCTGACAGTCGGCCGCTACGTCCAGAACCAGCGATCGGTCGCGACCGTGGTCGCCGCGCGGGCCGGGGCCGTGGTCGCGGGCGAGCTCGAGCTCTACGGCCCGGGCGGGACCGCGGGCCTCTCGCTCTCCCTCGGCGCGCCCGCTGCGTCGAGGCGCTGGAACCTGCCGAGCGTCGAAGACCTCGCAGGAGGGATGTCGGACCTCGCCGTGTTCAACCCGTCGTCGAGGCGGGAGCGTGTCGTCGCAACGGTCCGGCTCGCGACGGGCCCCGTCGAGCCGTTCACCGAGACACTCGGGCCCCAGAGCGTCTGGACGCTCGTGACGAGCGACCAGCTTCGGATCGCCGCCCAGGAGCCCTACACCGTCGAGGTGCGCTCGACGGGCCCGGGCACGGTCGTGGCGCGCACCGGTGCCGGCGGGCCGCGCAGCCCGGCCCCGTGGTGGGCAGCTGCCGCGGCGGTGGACGCTCTCCAGTCGAGCGCGGCCCGTCGTTGGCTCGTGCCGGCGCTTCCGGGCGCCGTGCAGCAGTCGGCAGGCGTGCTGGCGGTCGAGAACCCCGCCGCAAGGCCGGTCGCTGCCGAGGTCGTGTGGTGGACGCGCTCAGGCACGAGGCGCCTCCGCCGGCTCCAGGTGCCCGCCCATGGGCGCGCCACGCTCAACGCGCCGAGCAGGGCGGCGGTGGTCCGGGCGGACGCCCCCCTCGCGGTCATCGCCGACGCGTCGCCCCCTGGTACGGCGGGAGTCGTCGGGATCCCGGCGGTGCCGCTGCGCTGACCTGGCCCAAAGCGGCCCCCGGCCTGCGGCCCGCGGCCCGCGGCCCGCTCGTCACTCGCCCTTCGGCGCCTCTCCCGGTGCGCCCGCCGCGTCTTTCGGATCGCCCTGCGAGGAGCCGGATGTCGCTTGCCCGGGTTGCCCGGGAGGGGTGGGCAGCGGCGCGCCGGGATGATCGCCGGGCGCAGGCCGGTACGTCGGAGGAGGCGGCCAGCCTGGTGAGGGGGGACCACCGGGTGACGCCCAACCCGGAGGCTGGGGCCACGGGGGCGGCCAACCGCCCGGCGGCTGCGGCTGCCCTTGGCCCGGTGCCGGCACCGGTGGGTGGCTCCGCAGCGAGGTGAGCCCCGTGTGCGGCCCCGCCGCCGGAAGGGAGGCTGGCTCGTGGCCCTTGGCGCCATTGCCCGTGGCACCGTTGGCACCGTGGGCGCCGTTGGCACCGTTGGCACCGTTCGACCGGTTCACCTCGAACTGGATCGTCTTCGCCTTGCGGCCTTCGGCGTGGACCGGCCGCCCGTACGCCTCGTCGACGAGTCGACCCACCTCGCCCCCGTCGATGCTCTCCTGCTCGAGCAGCGCGTGGGCGACCTTGTCGAGTCCCGCCCGGTGGCGCGTGAGCAGCTCCATCGCGCGCTCCTCCTGCGTGCGCAGGATCCGTTCGACCTCGTCGTCGATGACCCGGCTCGTGTCCTCCGAATAGTCGCGGGTGTGCATGAGGTCCTCGCCGAGGAAGACCTGTCCCTGCGAGCCCCACGCCATGGGACCGATCTCCTCGCTCATGCCCCATTCCCGCACCATCTTGCGGGCGAGCTCGGTGTTGCCGACGAGGTCGTTCGCCGCGCCAGTCGACAGGTCCCCGTAGACGAGCATCTCGGCGACACGGCCCCCCATGCGCACGCACAGCGAGTCCTCGATGTCCGCACGCGGATGGATGTGGCGCTCCTCGACCGGGAGCTGCATCGTCACCCCGAGCGCCATGCCCGTGGGCAGGATCGTCACCTTGTGGACCGGGTCCGCATGCTCGAGGACGTACGCGAGCACTGCGTGACCACCTTCGTGGTACGCGACCCGCTCCTTCTCCTCGTCGGACAGGACGAGGCTCTCGCGCCGCTGCCCCATGAGCACCCGGTCGCGCGCGGACTCGAAGTCCGTCATCTCGATGGTCGCACTGCCTCGGCGCACCGCGTGGAGGGCCGACTCGTTGACGAGGTTGGCGAGATCGGCGCCGCTCATCCCCGGGGTCCCGCGTGCGACCAGGTCCAGGTCCACGTCGGGCCCGATCCGCTTCCCGCGGCAGTGCACCTGGAGGATCGGCAGGCGCTCCTCGAGGTCGGGGAGAGGGACCACGATCTGGCGGTCGAAGCGCCCGGGGCGCAGGAGGGCGGGGTCGAGGATGTCCGGACGGTTGGTCGCCGCGATGATCACGACCCCCTCGGCGGGGTCGAAGCCGTCCATCTCGCTCAGCATCTGGTTGAGCGTCTGCTCACGCTCGTCGTGCCCGCCCCCTAGGCCGGCGCCGCGCTTGCGGCCGATCGAGTCGATCTCGTCGACGAAGATGATCGCCGGCGCCTGCTTGCGGGCCGTCTGGAACAGGTCGCGGACACGGCTTGCGCCGACGCCGACGAACATCTCCATGAAGTCCGAGCCGCTCACCGAGAGGAACGGGACTCCCGCCTCCCCTGCGACCGCGCGGGCGAGCAGGGTCTTGCCGGTCCCCGGCGGGCCCACGAGGAGGACGCCCTTGGGGATCTTCGCCCCGATGTCCCTGAAGCGCGCGGGGGTCCGCAGGAAGTCGACGACCTCGCTGATCTCCTGTTTGACCCCGCTGTACCCCGCCACGTCCTGGAAGGTCGTCGTGGGGCGATCACTGCTGAACAGGCGCGCCTTCGAGCGGCCGATCGACATGATGCCCGACATCTGCCCCCGGGCCTGGCGACTGATAAACAGCATCAGCACCACCGCGATGCCGACGAAGAGGATGTAGGGCAGCAAAGCGCCCCAGATGTTGGAAGGGGGGTTGGAGTAGTTGACCGACACCCGGTGCGAGCGCATGAGGTCGACTGTCTGTTGGCTCGCCGGATGCGGTCCGGTGACCGAGTAGGACTGCCCGGTGGTCAGCTTGCCGGTGATGACCCCGGTTGTGTTGTTGATTGTGGCGGACTTGACCACGTCGTGCTTCACGTCGTTGCGAAAGACGTTGTACGCGATCGGCTTCGCCGAGCTGTGGGGAAGGAGCGAAGGGACGACCAGCACGGCGAGGACCGCGAGGATGAGGACGCCCCAGATCCACCGCCAGCTCTGGTCCGGTCCCTGACCCGAACGCGGCGGCATGTTGTCTGGCCGTTGCTGGCTCACCGGGCCATGCTATTCGTCGCCTGATCCCAGCGGTGACCGGGGGCGTCCGGGCGTGACCGGGGGCGTCCCGGGCGTGACCGGGGGCTGCAGCGGAGCGGACCGGGCCGAGGGCCGCCCCCGGCGCCCACGCGAAGCCGTCGCAGGCCGGGCCGGCGGTAACGTGGCCCGATGGCCCGCCCCGGCGAGACCGAGCACGGCTCGGCGGAGCCGAACGGCGAGCTCCCGCCGGCGTCCTTGGGACCGGCGCCGACCGGGTCCCCGCCCGCTCACGTCGCGTCGTCGTCACCGCACGCGGTCCCGCGCTACCCACCCCCGGCGTACCCGCCCCCGCCGTACCCGCCCCCGGCGTACCCGCCGTACCCGCCCGGCCCGCCCCCGCCGTACCCGCCCCCGCCGTACCCGCCCGGCCCGCCGGGACGCGGACGCGGAGGCGGAGACGGGTGGTTCCCGTCCACGGGAGAGGTCCGCCCGACTGCGCCGGGAGGGGGACGGTTCTTCGACCACCCGGGCGAGCCGCCGGCGAACAGGGGGGCGGCGGGCTTCTGGATCCTCATGGGCCTTGTCGGCTTCGCGATCGGCCAGGTCGTCGGCGCGATCTTCGTCGCAGTCGCCGCGGCCGTCGCGGGCGAGAGCGGTCAGCTCTCCAAGTTCGCGACGATGGCTGCGCCGCCAGAGTGGTACGTCGGAACCTCGCTCGTGGGTCTATGGATCGGGTTCTTCCTCGGCCCCCTGGTAGCGAGCAAGGTCCGAGGGACCGGACGATTCCTGCGCGACCTCGGGGTCCGGTTCCGGCTCGTGGACCTTGCGGGCATCCCGTTGGGCCTCGCCGGACAGCTGGTGCTCGACGCCCTCTACGCGCCGTTCATCAAGCAGCTCAAGCACTTCACAGCGCCGACCCACAAGCTGGTCGGCGCATCGCACGGGTGGGGGTTCCTCGTGATCGCGGTCCTCACGGTCTGCGGGGCACCGTTCTTCGAGGAGATCCTCTTCCGGGGGCTCGCGTTCAAGGCGCTCGCCCGACTGTTCACGCCGTTGGCGCAGGGCCCCACGCGGCGGCGTGCGGCCGGCGTCGTGCTCGCTGTCGTGGTGGACGGCGTCCTCTTCGGCCTCGCGCACTGGGAGCTGTACCAGTTCGCGGGACTCGCGGTCTTCGGGATGCTGCTCGCGACCGTGAGCTACAAGACCGGCCGGCTGGGGATGAACATGGTCGCCCACGCGTCGTTCAACCTCGTCGCCGTGCTGGCGGTCCTCGCCTCTGCGGGTGGTGCCGTCCACTGACCCGGCGTGGCCGGACCGCTCCGAGGCGAGGGTGACCTCCCCCGTGCGCGGTGTCGACGTCTCGAGGCCGCACGGACGCGCGGGCCGCCTCGAGCCCGAGCCAAGCGAGGAGCCCGAGAGCGCCGGCACCGGCGCGGACTTCCCCGGTGCGGCACCGATGGGTCCTGTGGGCGGGGCGCTCCTCAGCGCAGCGCCCGGGCTCGCGAGCGCGGTCGTCGTGCTCGGCGTCGTGGCCGTGGTGCTCTGGCAGCTCCACCTCCCGATGCTCTTCACCGACACCACGACGACGGGCGGCGACACCGGCGCGCACTTCATGATGCCGTCCTTGTTCAACACGGTCCTCTTCCCGCACCTCACCGGGTGGGACCCAGGCTGGTACGACGGCTATCCGGCCTACACCTTCTACTTCGTCCTGCCCGACGTCCTCGTCGCGCTGGCGTCCCACGTCATCGCCTACGACGTGGCCTTCAAGCTCGCCACGGTGCTCGGCTCGGTGCTTCTCCCGCTCGCCGCGTGGGCGTCGGGACGGCTCTTCGGGCTGCGAGCGCCGGTCCCCGCAGCGCTCGCCGCCGCGACCCTGCCGTTCCTCTTCGACTACACCTGGACGATCTACGGGGGGAACCTGTTCTCCACCCTCGCCGGCGAGTACTCCTACTCGCTGGCGGTCGCCGCGCTGGTGCTCTTCCTCGGTCTCTTCGCGCGGGGCGTCCGAACGGGACGCCTCCGAGGCTGGGCCGCGATCACCCTCGCAGTGTGCATCCTGGCCCATGTCGTCCCAGGTCTGCTCGCACTCGTGGGCGCGCTCGTGCTCACCGTGGTCGAGCTCCTTCCCGCTCGGGTCCGGCTCGCCGACGGCGGTGGTGTCGAGGAGCCTCGGAGGCCCGGGGCCACGATGTGGTGGGCGGGGTCGACGGTCGGGATCGGGCTCCTTTTGTGCGCGTGGTGGCTCGTCCCGTTCGGTCTCCGCCTCCCGTACTCGACGTCGATGAACTACACCAAGGTGACCACCTACGTGGCGGTGCTGTTCCCCGGCGCCGACCTCTGGGCGCTCACCCTCGCGGGAGTCGCGCTGGTGGTGGCGGTGGCGATGCGGAGCCGCTTCGGCCTCGTGGTCTCGGCGCTCGGCGGCGTGTCCGCGCTCGCGGTGGTGGCGGATCCGCTGCGAAGCCTCTACAACGTGCGCTTCCTGCCGCTGTGGTTCCTCTGCGTCTACCTCATGGCCGGCTGGGTCGCCGGGGTCGGGATCTCGGCTGGCGCGCGGGTCATGCGCCGGGCGCGGCTCGCTCGCGCGGCGGCTCGGCGCGCAGAGGGGGTCGCCGGTCCGGGGCCGCCGCGTCTCGCTCCGTGGCCACCCGGCGCGGTCGGCGGCTCCTTGCTCGTCCTCGCAGCCTCCCTGGCAGTCGTGGTGCCGCCCTTCGTCCCCGCGCTCGCCTCGTCGCTGCCCCGCATCGGGGTCCGGCCAGGGCCCAACGAAGTGAGCGTGTGGTCGGCATGGAACTACTCGGGCTACGAGGGAAAGCCCGCGTACCCCGAGTACCGCGCGCTCATGGGGCTCATGGGAAGGATCGGCCGCACGCACGGGTGCGGGCGCGCGATGTGGGAGTACAACGCGAACGAGAACCGGTTCGGCACGCCCGAGGCGTTGATGCTCCTGCCCTACTGGACCCACGGCTGCGTCGACTCGATGGAAGGGCTCCTGTTCGAGTCCTCGGCCACGACGCCGTACCACTTCTTGAACCAGGCCGAGCTGTCCGCGTCGCCGTCCGAGGCAGTGGTCGGCCTGCCCTACGGCGCGGTCACAGTCGCCCTGGGCGTCCGCCACCTCCAGCTGCTGGGGGTCCGCTACTTCATGGCCTTCAGCACAGAGGTCGTCGAGGAGGCGTCGGCGGACCCCACACTGCGACTGCTGGCGACCAGCGGCCCGTGGCGCTCCACATACCAAGGTGAACGTCTCTCGGTCACCTGGAGGATCTACGAGGTGGCGCACTCCTCGCTCGTCACGCCGCTGTCGAAGGAGCCCGCGGTCCTCTCCGGGGTCGGCCAGTCCCAGACAACATGGCTCGGGCGGCCCCGCCCCCAGGGCACGATGAGCGAGGGGCCGTCCCTGCGCTGGTACCTCGACCCCGAGGCGTGGGGCACCGAGCTCGTCGCCGGCGGCCTCCCGGGGTGGCCTCGCATCAAGGCGGGGAGGGCGACCTCTCCTCCCTCGGTCCCGGTCCGGCCGACCCGTGTCTTCGCCATCCGAGCCGCTCCGGAGTCGGTCAGCTTCGACGTCTCGTCGCCGGGCACGCCTGTGCTGGTCAAGGTCTCGTACTTCCCGAATTGGCACGTTCAGGGCGCCAGGGGTCCATGGCGCGCCACGCCCAACCTCATGGTGGTCCTCCCCACCCGCCGCCACGTCGTCCTCACCTACGCCAGCACCCCGGTGACACAGGCGGGCGACGCCGCGACGCTTGCGGGTTTGGCCGCGCTGCTCGTCGTGGTCGTGGGGTGGTTGGCGAGGCGCTCGAGACAAGGCCGTCTCCGCCGCCGGATAGGCTGACCGGCCCATGGGCTCGACGGCCGAGGTGTTCAAGGCGTACGACATCCGCGGCACGGTCCCAGACCAGATCGACGCCAACATGTGCCGGGCCATCGGCGGCGCGATGGCCCGCTTCGCCGGCGCGGACCGCCTGCTCGTCGCCAGGGACATGCGGGAATCCGGCCTCGCGCTGTCCGACGCCTTCGCGCAAGGTGCACGCGCCGAGGGCACCGCGGTCATCGACCTGGGCATGATCTCCACCGACTGCCTCTACTTCGCGTCGGGGAAGCTGGACGCGCCCGGGGCCATGTTCACCGCGTCGCACAACCCTGCGGCCTACAACGGCGTGAAGCTCTGCCTCTCCGGCGCGCGACCGATCGGCCGGGACACCGGGTTGCGGGAGATCGAGGCGCTGACCAACGAGCTGCTCGCGGCGCCCGCCCCAGCGGATCGGCCGCTCGCACCGATCGAGCGGCTCGACGTCCTGGCGGACTTCGCCGCGCACGTCCGCTCCTTCGTGGACGTGACGGCGCTCCGGCCGCTCCACGTGGTGGCCGACACCGCAAACGGCATGGGCGGGCTCGTCGTCCCCCGGGTGATGGAGGGCCTTCCCTTCGAGCTGGAGATCCTCTACGGCGACCTCGACGGGACGTTCCCCAATCATCCTGCCGACCCGATCCAAGAGGAGAACCTGCGCGACCTGAAGGCGGCGGTCCTCGAACGGGGAGCGGCGGTGGGGCTCGCGTTCGACGGCGACGCGGACCGCTGCTTCCTCGTCGACGAGCGCGCCGAGACCGTGTCGGGTTCCCTCACGACGGCCCTGGTCGCCGTCGCCATGCTCGAGAAGCACCCGGGTGCGACGATCCTCTACAACTGCGTCTGCTCGCACGTGGTGCCCGAGGTCATCGCCGAGCACGGCGGCAAGGGCGTGCGGACGCGGGTGGGGCACTCGTACATCAAGCAGGTGATGGCCGAGACCGGTGCCGTCTTCGGCGGCGAGCACTCGGGGCACTACTACTACCGTGACAACTACCGTGCGGACTCCGGCGTCATCACCGCGCTCTTGGTGCTCGAGCTCATGAGCCGGAGCGACCGTCCGCTCTCCGAGCTGCTCGCTCCGTTCCGCCGCTACGCGGACTCCGGGGAGATCAACACCCGGGTCGCCGACCCGGCCGGGGCTGTCGAGGCGGTGGCGGCCGCAGAGGCGGCGCGCGGCAACGAGGTCGACCGGCTGGACGGCCTGACGGTTGACCGCGGCGACTGGTGGTACAACCTCCGACCGTCCAACACCGAGCCGCTGCTGCGCCTCAACGTGGAGGCGCGCGACGAGCAGTCATGCGCCCGGCACGTCGTAGAGGTCCTCGACCTCGTCCGCGCTGCCGGCTGACGCACGAGGGAACAGGAAGAGGAGGAGCAGACCCGTGGCGCTCGACCAGCTGCTGATCGAGGTCCTGGCGTGCCCTTTGGACAAGGGGCCGCTCTTGTGGTTCGAGGACGAGGACCTCCTCTACAACCCGCGGCTCAAGAAGGGCTACGAGGTCCGTGACGACATCCCCGTGCTCCTCGTCGAGGAGTCCCGGGACGTCGACGAGGCCGAGCACGAGCGCCTGATGGCAAAGGCACGTGCAGGCGGCGTGCTCGAGACGGGATCGGCCGGGCGGCGAGCGCCAGAGGCTGCGCCGGAGGCGCCGCAAGACGTGGGCGAGCCGCCGGCGTGAGCACGGCGGCAGGGTCCCCGCTCCGTGTGGACTCGCTCGACATGTGGGGGGCCACCGCGGCGCTCCCCACACAGATGGCGGAGGCGATCGACCGCGGGGTCGACGTCGATCTTCGCGGTCTGGAACGGCGAGGCCCGTTCTCCTCCGTCGTCGTGGCCGGGATGGGGGGAAGCGGGATCGCGGGCGACGTGCTCTCGGCCCTGGCGTTCACCCGCGCCAGAGTCCCGGTCGGCGTGGTGAAGGGGTATCGGCTCCCCGCCTACGTCGACGAGTCGACGCTGGTCGTCGCGGTCTCGTGCTCGGGCGACACCGAGGAGACGCTCTCGGCCGCCGACGACGCGCGCAGGCGGAAGGCTCCCGTGGTCGCGGTCAGCGGACCGGGCACGCTCTCTGGCGCCGCCCTCGAGGCGGGGTGGCCGCTCGTCTTGGTGCCGGCCGGCATCCCGCAGCCGCGGGCCGCCTTCGGTGCCCTGGCCGTCCCCCCGCTCGTCGTCCTCGAGCGGCTGGGCGTGCTCCAGGGGATGGAGGTCGCGCTCCGCGAGGCGGTGGAGGTCGTCGCCCAAAGCCGCGATGCCCTGGTCGGCAGGGCGAGCACCGCAGAGGAGCTCGCGAGGCGCATCGGCAGGACCATGCTCCTCGTCCACGGGGCTCCCGGCCCGACCGGCGTGGCCGCGCAGCGATGGAAGACCCAGGTGAACGAGAACGCCAAGTCGCCCGCGTTCTTCTCCCTCCAGCCCGAGCTCTCCCACAACGAGGTGGCCGGGTGGGGACAGCACGGCGACGTCACGCGCCAGGCGCTCACCGTGGTGGCACTGCGCTACCCCGGAGAGCACCCGAGGGTGGCTCGCCGGTTCGAGCTCGTCGAACAGCTCACGACAGAAGCCGTGGCCAACGTGCTCGACGTGAGGACCGACGCGGCGAACGACGTCGCGGCCCTGTTCGACCTCGTGCTGCTCGGAGACTTCGTCTCGCTCCATCTCGCAGCCGCCGAAGGCGTCGATCCGGGCCCGGTCCCGGCGCTCGCCGAGCTCAAGCAGCGTCTGGCGGCGTGGACAGGCTGACGGCGCTCGAGGGGCGAGTCCTCGGGTCGCTCGTGGAGAAGGCGCTCACCGTCCCGCAGTACTACCCGCTGACGCTCAACGCGCTCGTCGCTGCCTGCAACCAGTCGTCGAGCCGTGACCCGGTCACCTCGTACGACCACGCGCAGGTGCTCGGGGCGGTCGAGTCCCTCAAGTCGAAGAGGATGGTCCGTGCGGTGCTCCCGTCCCACGGGCGCTCGGTCGTGCGCTATCGGCACGTGCTCGACGAGACCCTCGGCCTCGACGCGCCGCAGCTCGCCGTGCTCGCGGTCCTCGTGCTGCGCGGTCCCCAGACGCTAGCCGAGCTGCGTGCGCGCACCGGGCGGATGGCCGAGATCGAATCGGTCGACCATGAGCTCGACCTGCTGGCGTCGCGTGCAGAGCCCCTTTGCGGGCGCTTCCCCAGGCGCCACGGGCAGAAGGAGGACCGTTGGACGTCCCTCCTCGCCGAGCCGTTCCCGGGCGCCGAGGCCGGTTTCGACGGGCCAGGCGGCGGCGCCGGGGAGGCGCTCGGGGAGGTCGACGAGGTGCGACGCGACCTCGACGCGGTCAGAGCGGAGCTCACGTCGCTCCGAGCGGAGCTCTGCGCGCTGCGCAGCGAACTGGACGACCTGCGCACCGCCCTCGGCGGGTGACCCGCCCTCAGCTGAGGCGCTCGACGATCATGGCCATGCCCTGACCGCCGCCGACGCACATCGACTCGAGCCCGATCGCCTTGTCCGCGTCCTCGAGCCCGTTGAGCAGGGTGGTCATGATCCGGGCGCCCGTCTGGCCGAACGGATGGCCGAGCGCGATCGCGCCGCCGTGCACGTTGAGCCTGTCCCATTCGATCCCGAGCTCTGCGGCGCACGGGACGACCTGGGCCGCGAACGCCTCGTTGATCTCGACGAGGTCGATGTCGTCGATCGTCATCCCCGCGCGCTGGAGGACCCGTCGCACGGCGTCGATCGGGCCGAGCCCCATGATCTCGGGGTTCAAGGCCGAGACGCTGCTCGCCACGATGCGCGCCAGCGGGGTCACGCCGAGCTCCCTGGCGCGCGTGTCGCTCATCACGACGACCGCCGCCGCGCCGTCGTTGAGCGGGCAGGCGTTCCCCGCGGTGACCGTGCCGCCCTCCCTGAAGACCGGCTTCAACTGGGCGAGCCCCTCGAGCGTCGTGTTCGGCCGGGGCCCGTCGTCCTTCGTCACCACCGTGCCCGAGGGGGTGGTCACCGGGACGATCTCCCGCTCGAAGAACCCGTTCTCGACCGACGCGACGGCGCGGGTCTGCGAGACGAGCGCGTACTGGTCCTGCACTTCGCGGCTCACCTTCTTGTACTCGGCAACGTTCTCCGCCGTCTGTCCCATCGCGATGTAGACGTCGTCGAGCCCGCCGTGGGGCTCCCAGGGATCGGTCACCTTCGGCGCGCGCGCGAGCGTGCGCCGCTCGGCGTCGGCGAACGCCTCGTTGTGCGCTCCGGAGTCCGCGAAGCCGTTCCCGTATCGGCTCACGGTCTCGACACCTGCCGCCACGAAGGTGTCGCCCTCTCCGGCCATGATCGCGTGGGCGGCCATCCGGATCGTCTGCAAGGACGACGAGCAGTAGCGGTTCACGGTGACGCCGGGCACATCGTCGAGCCCGGACATGACCGCGACGACCCGCGCGATGTTGTAACCGGACTCCCCCGCTGGCTGGCCGCAGCCGACCAGAAGGTCCTCGATCATGTGCGGCTCGACCTGCGGCACCTTGTCGAGGACCGCCTTCACGACGTGCGCCGCCAGGTCGTCCGGCCGGCACTCGACGAGGGATCCTTTGGCGGCCCTGCCGATGGGGGTCCGCCCAGTGGCGACGATCACGGCTTCGGGCATTCGGCACCTCTCCTCGTCTCTTCTCGTCTCATCTCGTCTTGTTCCTATTGCTCCTAATTGTTCCCTGCCGCGTCCCCGGCTGCGCTTGCAGCCGCGCTCGCAGCCGCGCTCGCAGCCGCGATTGCGCTCCCAGCCGCGCCGTCCTCCTCGCTGCTTCCTGGCACCGGTCCGAGGTCGCCCGGGCGAGGGGGCGGGCGGTCGGGTTACTTCTCAGGAACCTAACCCGTGGCCCCCCGCGGACGCACCTTCGCTACGCTGCCCGGATGGGCCTCCTCTCGAGCGATGCGAGGCACGACGCCGACCTTGTGCCCGCCGGCGGCCCCGACCCAAAGGGCGCTGAGCCGGGCGCGCCGGCGATCGAGGTTCGTGACCTGGTGCGGCGTTTCGGCGGCCTCGAGGCGGTGAGGGGAGTGAGCTTCCGCGTCGCCCAGGGCGAGACCTTCGGCTTCCTGGGGCCCAACGGCGCGGGCAAGTCCACGACGATCTCCATGCTGTGCACCCTGCTCAACCCGACGTCGGGAACCGCCCGGGTGGCCGGGCACGACGTGGTCGCCGAACGCGCCGAGGTGCGCAAGCGGATCGGTCTCGTGTTCCAGGACACGACGCTCGACGACTACCTCACGGCCCAGGAGAACCTGCGCTTCCACGCGGAGCTCTACGGCGTGCCGCGCAGCCAGACGGGTCCGCGCATCGACGACGTGCTCAGGATGGTCGGGCTGGTCGAGCGGCGCGACAGCTTGGTGCGCACCTTCTCGGGCGGCATGAAGCGACGCCTCGAGATCGCGCGCGGCCTGCTGCACTCGCCGCGCGTCCTGTTCCTCGACGAGCCGACTGTCGGACTGGACCCTCAGACGAGGTCGCACATCTGGGGGTACATCAACGAGCTCCGACAGCGTGAGGCGATCACCATCTTCCTCACCACCCACTACATGGACGAAGCAGAGCACTGCGACCGGATCGCGATCATCGACGAGGGGAGGATCGTGGCCGAAGACACGCCCGAGCAGCTCAAGGCGGGAGTCGGCCAGGACCGTGTGCAGATCTCGACCGACGACGACCGCGCGGCCATCGCCGTGCTGCACGACCGCTTCTCGATCGATGCCACGATCAGCGAAGGCACGGTGGCGTTCTACGTCGCACGAGGAGAGGCCTTCGTCCCGAGACTCTTCGCCGAGCTCGGCGTGCCGATCAAGTCCGTGAGCGTCGCGCGGCCTACGCTCGACGACGTCTTCATGACCTATACGGGGCGGACGATCCGCGACGCGGAGGCGTCGAGCAGCGAGCGGATGGCGGCCGCTCCGTGGATGCGGGCGAGGCGACGTTGAGCGAGGCGGTCCGCGAGGACGTGACACGAGGAGACCCGTCCAACGCGACACTCCGCGCGGCCGCACACCCGGCGCGCCACCGGGCTGCGCCCGCGGCCGTCCGGGTCGCAGGCGGCCGCTGGCAGGACGACCTCCGGGCCGTGACGATGGTCTGGAAGCGCGAGCTCATCCGTTTCAGCCGGAACCGCCTTCGCATCATCACCTCGCTCGTCCAGCCGGTGCTCTTCCTGTTCGTGCTGGGGACTGGTTTGTCCTCGCTCATGGGGAGGGGCCTCGGGTCGGGCGCAACCGACTTCCGGACCTTCATGTTCCCGGGCGTGGTGGCGATGACCGTCCTGTTCACGGCCATCTTCTCGTCGGTCTCCATCGTCTGGGACCGCGAGTTCGGCTTCCTCAGGGAGATGCTGGTGGCGCCCGTCCGGCGAGGCGCGCTCGTCGTCGGCAAGTGCGCGGGCGGTGCCACCGTTGCGACGATCCAGGCGCTGATCATGCTCGCGCTCGCGGGGCTTGTTCACGTGCCCTACTCTCCCGCGCTCATCTTCACGCTCGTCGGCGAGATGGTGCTCGCTGCCGTCATGATCACCGCGCTCGGCACGGCGCTGGCATCGCGCATGGCGCAGGTGGAGTCGTTCCAAGTGGTCATGCAGTTCGTCGTGCTGCCGCTGTTCTTCCTCTCGGGCGCGCTGTTCCCACTCCACTCCCTGCCGACCTGGCTCGCCGTCCTCACGAAGTTCGACCCTCTTGCGTACCTCGTCGACCCGATGCGCAGGGCGGTCTTCGCGCACGTCCGCACCACTGCCGAGGTGCGCACGCTGTTTGCCGGCGGCGTCACCTGGAACGGCTGGACGGTCCCGGTCGGCGTGGAGCTGGGCCTCGCTGCGGTGCTCGCCGTGGTGCTCCTCGCCGTCGCGATCTACGAGTTCGCACGGACGGACTGACGGATCGGTGCGCACAGGGCCGCTGCGGTCTGCGACGAGCGTCCGAGCTCAAGACCCGGGCCTGGCCTCCGAACCGCTCCCGGCCCTCCGCTCCCAGGTGCCCGAGCGGCCACCCGACTTGTGCCAGAGCGCAAGTGTGGTGAGCACCGCTTCCTGGTCGTAGTTGCGCAGCGCCATGAGCAGCGTCAGTCCGGTGAACGCGCACGCAGTCAATGCCTCGATCTCGACGCCGGTCCTCGCCACGACCGCGGTGGTCGCACGCACCGCGACCTTGCCGGCCGTCACGTCCACTTCGATCTCGACGTCGACGTCGTCCAGCGGGAGCGGGTGGCACAGCGGGATGAAGGAGGGCGCCTGCTTCGCGGCCAGGATCCCGGCCGCTCGAGCGAAGGGCGAGAAGTCCTCGTCCTTCACCGCGGACTCGAGCGCGCCCGCGGTCGATCGGACGATGCAGCGCGCCGTCGCGCGGCGCTCGGTGACTGCCTTGCCGGTGACGTCGACCATCCGGGCCCGTCCGGCCCCGTCTACGTGGGTGAGGACGGGCTCGCCGGCCGTGGGCTCGCCGGCCGTGGGCTCGCCGGCCGTCACCGGGGCGTCCCCTTCACGCGCCACGCGCCCGCGTAGAGGTTCGCCCTTCCTTCGCGGACGAACGCTGCGAGCGTGATGTCCAGCGTCTGTGCCGTCGCGACCGCGAGGCTCGAGGGGGCGGAGACCGCGACGAGCACGGGGATGCCCGCGACCGCTGCCTTCTGCACGATCTCGTAGCTGACCCGTCCCGAGACCACGAGCACCGAGCGGGCGAGCGGGAGGCGCCGCCGCATCGCCGCCCAGCCGACGAGCTTGTCGACCGCGTTGTGCCTCCCCACGTCCTCTCGCACCGCGAGCAGGGCGCCGTCGACGTCGAAGAGGCCGGCCGCGTGCAGACCGCCCGTCTTTGCAAAGACGTGCTGGCGGTCGCCGAGCCGGTCGGGCAGCGACGTGAGGACGTCCGCGTCGATCGCCTCGCCCGCCGGCACGGGCGGGCAGCGGTCCTTCAGCGCGTCGAGGGTGGCGGTCCCGCAGACACCGCAGCTCGCGCTGACGCGGAGCTCGCGGCGGCGGGGCCCGATCTCGACGGGATGCGCGGTGGTGACGGTGACGACGTTGAACGCCTGCGGATCGCCTGGAGGCAGGTCGCAGTACCGGACCCCCCGGAGGTCCGACTGGTCGGCGAGCAGCCCCTCCGCGAGCAGGAAGCCGACGGCGAGCTCGAAGTCGTGGCCGGGGGTGCGCATCGTCACCGCCACCGGCTCCGCCGGCCCACCGGGACCGGAGAGACGCACCTCGAGAGGCTCTTCGCCGACGACCTCGTCCGGGCGCTCGGCGCGGCTCTTCGATTCGAGCGCCGTGACCATCACCTGCTCGGCGGGCGCGGCCCGATGTGCGGTGCCGAAGATCCCCGTCATGGACGCGCGCCCGTCATGGACGACGGAGCCTCACGAGAGCGACCGTACCAGCGTGGCCCAACGGCGGCGTCGCGGTCGACCGGGCGCGAGCGCACGTCCCCGGGGCCGGGCCCGGGCCCGGGTCCGGTCACTTCGAGCGGTCGAGCATTGCGGCCAGCCGAGCAGCGGCCTCTTTGGCGGCGGCGGGCTCGACGCCGGCACGGCCGACGAGCCACGTGGAGAGCGGCGCCGCGACCCTCTCGGAGGCGTGGGCGGCGAGCCCGGCGATCGCGAGGAGGTCGTCGATCTCCTCCTTGCTCGGCGGGGTCGTCCCGAGCTCTCGGGCGAAGAGCCCGGCCCAGTCGGATGCAGTCGTCTTCTCCTCGTTCTCTTCGAAAGCCACGACGACTGGTCTACCTCTCCGGCGGCCGCGACGAGCGGTCTACCCCTCCAGCTTCCCGCCGTCCGGACTGCCGGCGCACGCCGTGCCCCTACCTCCCGAGGTGTCGCTCGGCCTGGACGAGTGCACGTCCGACGACCCTGCGAGCGCCGCCGCTCGTCGCCAGCGCCGCCCGGGCCGCGTTCCAGCCGCAGGCCCCGTGCACGCCGCCGCCGGGGTGCGCGCCCGCCGAAGCGAGGTAGAGGCTGGCCACCGGGGTCTCGGGGCGACCGAGCCCAGGGATCGGCCGGAAGACCAGCTGCTGGTGGAGCGACGAGGTGCCCCCGTTGAGCGCGCCGTGGACAAGGTTCGCGTCGTGCGCCGCCAGGTCCGCCGGCCCCATCACGTGCCGTGCCACCACGTGCGCGCGGAATCCGGGTGCCTCTGCCTCGATCCGGCACTCGAGCCGGTCGGCGAATGCAGCGAGCTGCGTCTCGCTCCAGGAGCCTTGGAGGACTCCGCAGGGATCGGCGCGAACGACGGCGGGCACGTGCGTGTACGCCCAGATCGCGACCTCCCCGCCGCTCGTGCGGCTGGTGTCGGCGACGGCCGGCTGCCCGACGATAAGGAATGGCTCGGCGGGCACGGCGCCCGTCGCGAGCGCTGCACTGCAGCGGGTCAGCTCGTCGACGCTCCCGGCGAGGTGGACGGTCCCGGCGCGCCGAGCCAGGGGTGCCCGCCACGGTATGCCGGCCCGCACCCGCCAGTCCACCTTGACCGTCGCGGGGTCCCAGTGGAACCGGCGCACGTCGTCTGGGACGCGCTGCGGCAAGAGGCGGGGGTCGAGGAGCTCGCCGTACAGGGCGGTCGGGCTGACGTCGGCGAGGACCGCCCTGCGGGCGTGGTAGGTGATCCCCTCTTCGGTCTCGACCGCCCGTGCCCGCCCCCGCGCCACCGTGACGCCGACCACTCGCGAGCCCAATGCCAGCTCGCCTCCGCGAGCTTCGAGCCGGCGGACGAGCGCCGCCGTCAACTCGCCCGCGCCGCCTCGCGGGACGGGGAACCCGTACGACTGGCCCAGCATCGCGAGAAGCCATCCGATGAACCCGCCGCCTGCGGATTCCGGCGAGAGGTCGGTGTGCGCGGCGCAGCCCGCGATCAGCACGGGCCCGTGGGTGCCGGCGAACTCCTCCTCGCCGAGCCGACGGGCGCTGAGCAGCGCCAGGCGCACGAAACGCAGGAGACCGCCCGCGCCGAGCACATGGAGAAGGCGTGCGGCGGGCCGCAGCGGCGGGAAGGGCGTGCAGAGCGCGTCGAGGAGCGCAGGCGACGCACGGCGGTGCAGGTCGAAGAGCCCTCTCCACGCAGCTCCGTCGCCGCGCGCGTCCGAGTCGAGTCTCTCGGCCGTCTCCTCGAGGTCGGGGTACAGCGCCGCCGCGTCACCTCCCGGAAACGGGTTCGCCAGCACGACCGGCGCGTGGCACCACTCGAGACCGTGCTCTGCCAGACGCAGCGAGGTGAATGCCGGAGAGGCCGCTGCGAGGGGGTAGAAGGCGCTGCAGACGTCGGCGGCGAGGTCGGTGCCCAGGTACGGTGCGCTCGCGACGGCCCCCCCCGGCACGGGTTGCTCCTCGACGACGAGGACTCCCCATCCCGCGTCGGCGAGGACGTTGGCGGCCACGAGGCCGTTCGGTCCCGCGCCGACGACCACCGCGTCGTAGTGGTCACGTCGCGGCGCGCGCCGGCGGGCGATCAAGCGCGATCCGGGAGGTCCGGTCCGTCCGACGCCAGCGCTGCGGCCTCCTCGGCCAGACGGCCGTAGTCCAGCTTGCCGCTGGGGGACCGTCCGAGCGTCGGCACCACCCACACTCTGCGGGGCGCTTTGAAACTGGCGAGGAGCGACTTCACGTGAGCGATCAGCTCGTCGACCACGGGCGGCTCGTCCGACGCGGTCTCGACGATCGCGACCACCATCTCGCCGAAGTCGGGATCAGGGACTCCCACCACGGCCGCGTCACGCACCGAGGGATGGGTCTTGAGTGCTTCCTCGACCTCTTCTGGGAACACCTTCTCGCCGGCCGTGTTGATCGAGCTCGAGCCGCGGCCGAGGATGTGGAGCGAGCCGTCCGCCCGGACCTGCGCGTAGTCGCCGGGCACCGAGTAGCGGACGCCGTCGATGACGGGGAACGTCGACGCGGTCTTGGCCTCGTCCTTGTAGTAGCCAACAGGGTTGCGCCCGGCGAGGGCGAGCATGCCGATCTCCTCTGATCCCGGCTGGATCGGGCGCCCCTCACCGTCGAGCACCTTCACGTCCGGGCCGAGGGCGAACTCCGCGGTCTTCGAGGCCGACGCGCCCGAGGACATCGACGTGCCGAGCCCGACCGCCTCGGTGGAGGAGAAGAAGTCGAGCAGCAGCATCTCGGGGCGGTGCCTCAGCAGACCCTCCTTCACCTCCTCGCTCCACATCGCGCCTGAAGACAGGATGCCGAGCAGCGAGGAGAGATCCCAGCGCCCTGGATGGGCGTCGAGCGCCGCGAGCATCGGACGTGCGAACGGGTCGCCCACGATCACGATGCCGTTCACCCGCTCGCGCTCGACGGTGTCGAAGAGCTCGACGGGATCGAAGTGGCGCCCTTCGAGCAGCACGACCGTCCCGCCCTCGTTGAGGCACTCCATCGCGGTGAACCCGCCGGTGCCGTGCATAAGCGGGCAAGCAGGGAGGAGCGACATGCCCGGTCCGCGCTCCTCGAGTGTGGAGACGACCCCCGCGACGCCCTTCGACTCGTCGTAGCGGCGGAACCCCGACTCGTTGGTGCGCGCGAACAGGTCGTCCTGGCGCCACATGACGCCCTTGGGCATGCCGGTCGTGCCGCCGGTGTAGAGCATGATCAGGTCGTCGGCGCTCCGCCCCCAGGGAGGATGGACTCGGCCCGCAGCGGACTTTGCGGCGTCCTCGTACCGGCTGGCCCACTTCGGGCAGGGCCCGGTGCCGTCGTCCACCCAGAGCCAGGCGCGGACCTTGGGGAGGCGTGCCCGGACGCGTTCGATCCGTGCGCCGAAGTCCCCGTGGAACACGACCGCCACCGCGTCCGCGTTGTCCCAGAGGTAGACGAGCTCGTCGTCTGCGTAGCGGTAGTTGGTGTTGACGGGTACCGCGGCGACCTTCAGCGCGCCGAAGAGCGCCTCGAGGTACTCCGGGCAGTTGTAGAGGTAGAGCGCGACCTTGTCCTGGTGGCCGACGCCCCGTCCGAGCAGCCACCGGCCGATGCCGTCGGCCCGGTGGTCCATCTCGGCCCAGGTCAGGCGCCGCTCGCCTTGAACCTGGGCGACCGACCCGGGCTGCGCGTCGGCGACCGCCTCCCACACGACGGCGTAGTTCCAGCTGGTCTGCGTCACGGTCACCACCTCGGGCGAGCCTATTTGCCTGAGAAAGGCGCGCTCCAGCCCGGGAACCGGCGCCTCCCCTTGATAGTCTCCGGCGACTTCGACTGAAGCGGAGCACAGTCCGTGGCCGTCACCCAGCGACACACGCCCAGTCTCTCGAAGGCCCGCGGCGGCCCTGCCGCGATGGCCAGCCGGACCGATCACGCGTTCGTGCCAGCTGTCGTCGCGGCCCTCGGCGGCACGCTGTTCGTCCTCGCACGGCTCTTCGTCGTAGCGAAGGGGGATCTCTCGCGGTTCGTGATGGCCGGGCGAGACTTCGTCGACCCGGCCACCGCCCCGCCGGGTCTCCACGTCTTCCCCGGCACCGGTTACGACGGCCAGTTCTACTACCGGCTCGCGCTCGACCCGGCGAACCTCCACAAGACGGCGTTCGGCGTGACCCTCGATGCGGGATTCCGCATTCAGCGGATCGGCATGTCTGCGCTGGCGTGGCTGGTGTCAGGTGGGCAGCACCAGCTCGTGCCCGCCTCCCTCGTCGCGGTGAACCTCGCGGCGCTCGTGGTCCTCGCGTGGCTCGGCGGGCTGATCGCTCGGGACGCCGGGCGGCACGCAGCATGGGGGCTCCTCGTCGCCGGCTACTGGGGCTTCCTCTTCAGCATCGGCCGGGACCTTCCCGAGGTCGTGGCGAGCTGCTTCCTCGTGGCCGGCCTGGTCGCGCTCCGGAGAAGTCGGCCGGTGCTCGCGGGCGTCGTGCTCGCCTGCGCGGTGCTCACTCTCGAGACGACGCTCGACGTCGTCATCGCCGTCGCTCTTGTCGCGTTCGTCCAGGTTGTCGTGCGGCGAAGCCGGCGACCTGGCATGCGTGACGCCGCGTGGGTCGTGCCGTTGCTTGCATTCGTCGGTTGGCAGCTGACCGGCTGGGCGGTGACCGGCACGCTGCCGATGCGCGCGGACACCGGCGACAACCTCGGCGTGCCCTTCGTCGCCATGGTCGGTGCCATCGTCCACTACCTCGTGCGGATCACCTCCCTGGGGTCTCTCGTGTGGCTCGGCGAGCTCTTCGTCCTCGCCGTAGTGACGCTCTACGCCGCCTGGTCGCTCGTCCGCTCCCGGGTGCCGGTCTGGGAGAAGACGGCGTGGGTCATCGCGTTGCTCGTCGCAGTCTCGCTCGCTCGCGGGATCTGGTACGGGCGGGCGGACTTCCGTGGGTTCGAGGACCTCTATCTTTTGTCGTCGATCGTGCTCCTCGGGTCGCGCCATCGGCTGTGGCTCCCCGCGGCGCTGGTCGCAGTGGCATGGGTCGTCACGTTCGCGCACCACGTGGTGGAGCTCTGATCGGCCGGCGCGGCCGGCGCGGCCGGCGCGGCCAGCGCGAACGGCGCGGCCAGCGCGAACGGCGCGGCCGGCCTCTCGTCGAGGTCGCCTACTCGTGCGAGCTGAGCGGCCCAGCGTCCGGGTAACCCTGTCGCACGCCCCGGCCCGCCCGCCGCACGAGCTGCTCGGGCTCGTAGAGCATCCAAAAGGCGTTGCGCGCGTGCTTGCGGGACCGGTCCTTTAGGACCGGGACGAGGTCGGTGGGGTCCTGCTCCTCGTCTTCGTGGACGAACACCTCGAGGATGGGGGTGCTCGTCATCAGTTGGGCCATCATGATCCCCGTCGATGCCTCGTGGGCACAGGTCTTGTCGATCGGGGCCCTGCCGGGCATGCCGAGCGCCACGACGATCCGGCATCCGTCGATCTCGATCATCCGCTTCGCCGCCACCGCCAGGTCCTTGAACCCCGGCACCGTCCGGCGGATGACCTCGAACCGCTCGCCGTACCCTGGGCACTGCCGAAGCTCGTCGACGGCCTCCGCCCCCATGTCGTAACGGGCGAACATCGTGTCGACGACGCCGATCCTGTCCGCAGGCCTGTCCACGGGGTCATTCTCGCGTGGAATTGCCCGTCACCCAGCCCGGCAGACCTGTCAGCCCCGAGGAGCGGTCAGCCCCGAGGAGCGGTCACCACCGGTAGAAGCGGCGGCTCCCCGCACGCTCCCCGCGCCCGATCGCGTACCCGACGAGCCACAATACGAGGAAGATCGCGGCAATGATCCAGAGGAAGTGGAGCGCGAATCCGAGCCCGAAGAAGAGCAGGACGATCAAGAATGCAAGCAGCAGTAGCACGCTTGGACCTCCGAGTACGGAGTGACCCCGTCGTCACTCTCGCCAAGGTCCTACCCGCGGCCGACCGGAGTGAATCCTTTCGTGGCCCGATCCGATCGCTCGAGGCGCGACACCCTGCATTGGCAGGCGGACCTGGGGGTGGACCGGCGGGCGGACCGGTCGGCGGACCGGTGGGCGGACGTGGCTACGATGCCGGGCGGGCGGTGGGTTCGTGCTGGACAGGCGTCGGCGTGCCCCCGGCCAGGCCACGCGGGGCAGCTCGCCGGACCCGAGGGCTTGGCTCCTGGCGGCCGAGCCTGTGGCCAGGCAAGAATGGGATGAAATGCTTGCGGGGCTGAAGCATCGTATCGCTGCAGAGCTCGTCTATGAGGAGGGGGGTCCGTTACTGCTCCGGCGCTACGCGATCGCCGGCTTCCTGGCGGGCGCGGTGGTCGTCGCGGGCGCGATGGCCGGTGGTTCGAGCTTCGTCTCCCATCTCCCGGGTGCGTGGTACTTCGGCACGCCGGGGGGGCCGCTCGGGTTTGTGGGCTCAGCCTCGAAGCGGGCGCCCGCGGTCAGCGTCCTCGCGGTCTACGGAGGCCTGGCGGTCCTGGGTGCGGTGTGGTGGCGCCTGCTGCGGGCTCTGTGGCGGAACCCCGGCGTGCAGGTGCGCGCGGTGGCGCGGGTGCTCCTCGTGTGGGCGGTGCCCTTCGTGATCGCCCCGCCGCTCTTCAGCCGCGACGTCTACAGCTACGCGGGCCAGGGGGCGATGGTCACCTTCCACATCGACCCTTACAGCTACGGAACCGGCGTGCTCGGCGCAACCCGGTTCAACCTGCTCGCCGGACCCCTCTGGGCGAACACCCCCTCGCCGTACGGACCGACGTTCCTGTCGCTCGACGGCCTCCTCACCCAGCTGTCGGGCCACGAGATCCTCGTGGACCTCTTCCTGCTGCGGCTGCTTGCGGTCGTTGGCGTCGTGCTCATCGCGCTGGCACTCTCGTCGCTTGCGAGGAGCATGGGGCGCGACCCGGCTGCGGTGGTGATGCTGGGCGCAGGGAGCCCGATCGTGCTCGCGACGCTCATCGGCGGCGAGCACAACGACGCGCTGATGGTCGGGCTGCTCCTCGCCGGGCTGGCAGCATGGAAGCGGTACGGGCCCGTCCCTGGCATCGTGCTGTGCGCGCTCGCCGCCGGCGTGAAGGCGCCTGCCGCGCTCGGGATCGTGCTGATCGGGTGGAACTGGGGCGGCTTGCACGCGCGGATTCCCGAGCGGATCGCCCGGACGCTGGGCGCGCTCGCCATCGGGGCCGTCACGCTCGCGGCGCTCTCCGCCGTCTCGGGGGTCGGCTGGGGCTGGGTGCTGACCCTCACCGCGCCCGACAAGGTCTCGACGGGGGTGACGCCCGTCGTCGCTGCGGCGCACGCTGTGACGGGACTTCTCCACCTCGTCGGCGACCGGACCGCGCTTGCCCCGGTACGCACGGTCACCTCGATCGCGGGCGTTGCGCTCGCGGTCACCGCCGGGACGTGGCTGCTCTGGCGCTCACCCCGCCTTGGCGACATCCGAGCACTCGGCCTCGCGCTCTTGGTGCTCGCGCTGATGAGCCCGGTGCTCTGGGCGTGGTACCTCACCTGGGGCCTGGTCGTGCTGGCGCCCGTCGCGACCGGGTCGCTGCGCCGAGTCCTCGTCTGGCTCGGAGTTGGAGAGACGCTGGTGGGCGCCTCCTCGGTGGTCGGCATCGTGCACTCGCTCGGCGCGATGAGCGCGCTGTCCATCATGATGGTGGTCGTCGGGGTGCTCGCGGCGGCTGCCGCAGGCATCTTCGCCCCCTTTCAGGCAAGGGCGCACCGCTGGCGGCTTCGGTCCCCGGACTCCCTCGCCCAGGCCGCGACGGTGCCGGCGAGCCCTGCTCGCCGGCCGCTCGAACCCTGACGCGCCGCCTCGCTCAGCGCAAGAGGCGCGACATCCTGCGGTCGGCAAGCACCGCGCCGTCCGTCTGGCAGGTGCAGTAGGCGATCTCGTAGGACTCGAACGAGACGCGACGGATCGCCGCGCCACAACGCGCGCAGGGCTGCCCGACTCGCCCGTGGACGGCGAAATGCTCGCCCAGGCGCGCCTCGGACAGGCCGCCGCTGCGAGTGCGCTCGTGCGCCAAGCCCTCAGAGAGCACCTCTTGGACGGCGCCGACGAGCCGATCTCGCGCGTCGTCGTCGAGCGAGCGGAGGGTGGCGAACGGAGAGAGTTGCGCCCGGTGGAGGGCATCGTCGGTGTAGCCCCTCCCGATCCCGGCGACGACGTGCTGGTCCCGCAACCAGGTGTACAGCCGACGTCCGCCGCGCTCCTCGCGAACGAGGGCCGCGAACTCCTCGCTGTCCGGCTCCGGGCCGAGACCGGCGAGCGGGCCGTCGTCGCCCGGAGCGAGAAGCCACCACCCCGCCTTGCGCTGCGTGCCATGCTCGCGCAGCAAGACCGCCGCGTCAGGGCCGGAGAACCTGAAGCGCACGAGTGCACCGCGCGGTCGCGTCGCCTTGGGTGGTAGCTCCACGTCCACCCTGCCCGCCTGCGAGAGATGCAGTGCCACCCGGTAGCCGCCCGCGAATCGCAGCAGCGCGTACTTGCCTCGCCGTGACACACCCTCGAGCGAGCGCCCGGTGAGGACGTCGGTCGTCGGCACTGCCGTCTTCAAGCTGGCGAAGCCGAGCAGGTCCGCTCGCTCGAGCACCGCGCCTGCGAAGGCGGCGTCGAGACGCTCGGCGAGCGCCTGCATCTGCGGCAACTCCGGCACGGCACCCCCGAGCCCTTCTCAGATCGGTGCCGTCGCCTCGAAGGCGATCGCCTGTTCCAGCGCTGCTGCGGACCGGAGCACGACGAGGTCGGCGTGCTGGGGTCCGACGAGTTGGACGCCGACTGGCAGCCCGTCGGCGTTCAGGCCGGCACACACCGTCGCGGCGGGAGAACGGGTCATGTTGAACGGGTAGGTCAGCCGCACCCAGTTGGGATCCTCCACGCCGTTGACGACGCCCTTTCCTCCGAGCGCGTTGGGCGGAGGCGGCGCTGCCGTGGTCGGCGTCACGAGGAGCCGGACGTCCCTGAAGAGCTCCACGAGCCTGAGGTTCATCTGGTGGCACCGGTCGAGGGCCCGGACGAGGCGCAGCGCGGGGATGGTCCGGCCGTGCTCGACGAGGGAGACGAGCACTGGTGTGACCTCGTTCCAGCGTGCCTCGTATGGCTCGAGTGTCCGCAACAGACACGCGCTCACGATGGTGAGCCAATCATCGAGCGGGTCCTCGTCGAAGACGGTGTCCACCTCCACCACGTCGGCTCCGAGATCGTCGAGGACTGTGACCACCCGCTCGGCCACTGCAGAGACGGAGCGGTCGATCTCGGTGTAGCCGAGCGCATGAGACCATGCGACGCGCACCGGGACGCGGGGTTCGACCAGGGCGCTCAGCCAGCTGCTCTCCGGGTGCGGGAGCGCGCGCAGGTCCGACGGGTCGGGTCCGACGACGGCGTCGAGCGCCGCAGTGACGTCCTGCACGGTCCGGCCGAGCACCCCTTTGGAAGAAAGCCCGAGCCAGCCGGCTCCTCCCTGGCCTCCGGCAGGCACCCGGCCCTGCGAGGGCTTCATCCCAGAGAGCCCGCAGCAGGCCGACGGGATCCGGATCGACCCACCGCCGTCACTGCCGGTCGCCAGCGGGACCATGCCTGCGGCGACTGCGGCGGCCGAGCCTCCCGAAGAGCCGCCGGCACTGTGGTCCTGCGACCAGGGGTTGCGCGTCGTGCCGAAGAGCGCGTTCGACGTGTGGGCGGTCCATGCGAACTCTGGGAGGTTGGTCTTTCCCACGACGACCGCGCCAGCGGCGCGTAGCCGTGCGACGAGGACCGAGTCGTGGCCCGCCACCGGTCCGGTCGCGTGCAGCAGGGAGCCGTGGGTCGTGCGGTAACCGGCGGCGTCCTCGCTGTCCTTCACCCCGATCGGGACGCCTGCAAGAGGTCCCGGATCGGCTCCGGTGGCGACGAGCTGGTCGACCGCCCCAGCCTGCTCCAGCGCGCGCTCGGCATCGACGGCGACAAACGCGAGGAGGGCCGGGTTGATCGTCTCGATGCGCTCGACGGAAGCGGTCACGACCTCCCGGGCCGAGATCTCCCGGGTGCGCACGCGGCGGGCGAGCTCGGTGACCGAGACAGTACGGAAATCCACGGCTACCTCTCGAGATCTCCGGCGAGCTCTCTGGCGAGCCCCATGACGGCGCCTCGAAGGTCGCTCTCCGCGGTCACCACCATGAGCACCGGCACCGTGACCCCCTGTTGGACGTAGCGAGCCACGTGCGCGCGGCAGTCTCCGGGGTCACCGTGGACGACCAGCGCATCGACGACCTCGTCCGGGATAGCCGCGAGCGCCGACTTGCGGTCTCCGAGGTTCCATGCGTCCCACATCGGCTGGAGCAGCGGCCCCCTCCCCAGCCAGCGATGGAGCGCTGCGTACGCGGGAACACTGAGATACGCGGCGATCAGGCGGCGAGCGACTGCTCGTGCGAGCGACGCGTCGGCTTCCGCCACCACGAAGATGCGCGCGACGACATGACGGGCCGGATCTCCGGATTGGCCATCTTCAGAGCTCTCGACGCCTGCACGGACCTCCTCGAGGGAAGTGGCCACGTCGTCCGCCGAGAGCCAATTGAGGATCACGCCGTCGGCCATCTTGCCGGCGAGCCGCAGCATGCCAGGCCTCAGCGCGGCGAGGTACAGCGGCGGGGGAGCGGTCACCGGGCGGGCCAGGCGGAATCCGTGGACGGAGAAGGTCTCGAAGTCGGCGGCGACCCTCGCGCCCGAGAGGGCCAGCCGGAGGAATGCGAGGGTGTCCCGCGCCCGTGCGAACGGTCGATCGAACGCGATGCCGTTCCACTGCTCGACGATGACGTCCGAAGACGTGCCGAGACCGAAGGCGAACCGTCCAGGTGCGGCCTCTGCCATCGCGGCAACGCTCTGCGCGAGGAGCGCGGGGCCACGGGTGAAGGCGGGGGCGACCGCGAGCCCGAGCCGCAGGTCCGGCTCCCACGCGGCCGCAAGCGCCAGCGGGGTGAACCCGTCGGTGCCGTCTACTTCGGCGGACCACGCGTCCGTGTAGCCCGCCGCGCGCGCCTCGGCGAACCAGCTGCGGTGCGCTGAGAGCGGGACGCCGGCGAAGGGCACGGTGATGCCGAGACGCTCCATCGCCTGCACGTTAGCGGGGGAGGGGGTCTTCTTCGAGGTGCGCCTGGTCACGCGCTCAGGGTGGCCGGTCAGCTTCGAGAGGTGCGCCGCACACCAGGCGCCACGTCCATCGCCGCGCTCACGGCCCGATGCACCGCTGCCACCGAGCCGGCGATCACCAGGTACTCGCGGTTGTAGAGATGCGAGACCGTCCCGACCTTGACTCCGGAGGGATCGTGTATGCCGATGCGGGCCCCGACGTAGCGCGCCGACTCGAAGGAGAGCGTGACCACTTCCTCGTGCCGAGAGCACATGTCTTCGAGGTCATCGACGCCGACCCACGCCTCGTCGTTGTAGGAGAGAAGCAGGAGGCCGCAGTCCACCGACGCGACCGTCTCCGCCAGCGCGCCGGGCATGGTGCGCTTGGAGTTGAATTCGCTGCGCGTCGAGGGGTCCCTCGCGTCGAGCCGCTTGCAGGCGACGCCGTAATGGGGAGGGGCATCCCAGGCGACGAGGGTCTCCCACACGTGGTAGTTCGTGAAGTACCGGTGCTGGTTGTAGGGCGGATCGAGGTACGCGAGGTCGAAGCTGCCGAGGTGGCGAGCGAGCGTGCGGGCGTCGCCGCGCACCGCGCGGCCCGCGCCGCAGAGGAGCGCCGGCGCCATGAGCTCGAGGCGCTTGTACGAGCGCGGCGCCCATTGCTTGACAAAGGCCATCTGCAACCCGACGGTCGAGTCCACGCGGTCGGCAGCTTCGATGAGGCTGGTGAGCAGGACCGGCTCGAGGGGCGAGTCGGCGAACTCCGAAGCGATCGCGTCGCGCACGGCGTCGATCCGCTCGCCGTTGAAGGGCTGGAAGAACCGCGCGCGCCGGCAGAACGTCTCCGTGACATAGCCCGGGCTGCCGGCCAGCGCGTTCAGGTGGGCCAGGGCGTCGGACAGCTCGCGCGCCGAGACGCTGGACGCGTCGGTCTCCACGTAGCAGCGGGCGAAGACCTCTGCGTACCTGGCCAGGTCGACGGCGGTCACGGCGATCCCGAGGCGCTTGAACGCCTGGGCGACGCGCGTCGTTCCGGTGAAGAGGTCGAGCGCGCTGCGTGCTCCGCTCGTTGCCGCCACCGCCTCGAGCACGGGAACGAGGCGCCGTTTGGAGCCCAGGTACTTGATCATCGGTTCATCGGGCGAGCGCGCGCCGGTTCTCCGCCTGCTGCCCGCTGCAGGGTGGTCACCTCAGGATGTTCACCGCTCGGCTGGCGACGATGGCCACGGTGACGATGGACACGAGTGACTCCGCGCCCATGAGCGCTTTGGCGGCGCGCGTGAGAGGCATGGTGTCGGTCGGGCTGAAGGCCGCCGCATTGGTGAGTGCCACGTAGAGGTAGTCGAAGAACTCAGGGGTCCACGAGACCGGCGACGCGTCAGGAGTCACCATCTGGGGGAACTGGAAGTCTGCGTGCCTCTCACGGTGGCGCGCCCGCTCGAGGGGACCGCCGCGGTCGAGCTGCCAGAACCAGAGCGCGTACACGATGATGTTGGTCAGCCATACCGACACGGCGCCATAGAGGAGGGGGCGGCCCTTCGCCAGGCTCCCGTAGAGCAGGGAGTCGACGAGGAGCCCGACGGACACCATGTTGGCGATGTTGAGCAGGGCGATGACTCCGATCATGAACTCGCGTACGTCCGCTTCCTCGCCGGCCCTGCGGTAGGCGCGAACGAGGTTCAGCCCGACGACCAGGACCCCCTCGATGACCGGGATGAGCCAGCGGGGTCCGATGGCGAGCTGGTCGGGGAGGAGCAGGTAGAGGCCGAGCGCAGCGAGGATCGCGAGCGAGGGCGCCCAGTGCCCTACCCGAGGTGACGGTGCGGGTGTCGCCGGGAGCCGTGCGGAGCGGTCCGCCATCCGTCCTGACCGTACTGCCGGATCGTTGCGGGATCGGGGATCTCCCGGCGCGCCTTCCCGCGGAGGCGCGTTCTTGCGGAGGCGCGTTCCCGCGGAAACGTCCGGCTGGGAAACACCTGGCTGGTGGCTGGCGCGCCTTCCCGCGGAGGTGCGTTCTTGCGGAAACGTCCGGCCGAGATCCAAGAGACAGCCAAGAGACAGAGTCAGGAAGCCGGTGTATGGTGGCGAACATATGTTCGGTTCACCCGCCCCGCGGCCCCAGGGACCCGCCCCGCGGCCCCAGGGTCTCCAAGCGCTCGCCGAGCGGGTGCGGCCAGTGGCCTCGAGCAGGACCCGCCTGCTCCCCGCGCTGCCCCCGATCGCCGCGCTGCTGCCCGACGGCGGCCTCCGACGGGGTGCCGTCGTCCGGTGCACCGGGCCGGCGGCGTCGAGCCTGGCAATGGCCGTGGCGGCAGGGCCGTCGGCAGCGGGGTCGTGGTGCGCGACGGTGGGGATGGACGAGGTCGGCATCCTCGCCGCCGCGGGGTACGGGCTGGATCTCGAACGACTGGTGGTCGTGCGGGCAGCTCCCGCTGAATGGGCCGTCGCGGCGGCCGTCCTCGTCGACGGCCTCGACCTCGTGGTGCTCGTGCCGCCGCGCCATGCGAGATCGGCCGCGGCGCGGACGATCGTCGCCCGAGCCCGCGACCGCGGCGCTGTCGTCCTCGTGGTCGAGGAGCTCCCCGGCTTCCCCGCCGAGCTCGAGCTCGCAGTGGAGGCGGCGCGATGGCACGGTCTCGCCGAGGGTGCCGGTCGCCTCCAGTCCCGCCGGGTCACGGTCGTGGCGCGAGGGCGCGGCCCGGCGGTCCGGCCGGTCCGCCAGGAGCTGTGGCTGCCCACCGCGGCCGGGAAGGTGGCCGCGGCATGACCGGAGAGACCCGTGCAGTGACCCGCGCGGCCAGAGAGGCGGCCGGGCAGGTGCCCTTGCCCCGCCTCCTCCTCGTCGAGTGCCCGGGGCTCGACGCGTCCGGCGCGGACGGCGGCGGCGAGCACCTCCGCCGGTTCGGCCGGGTGGTCGAGGCGCTGTCGTCGGTGTGCCCGTGGGTGGACGCGGTCCGTCCCGGAGTGTGCATCCTGCCGATCAAGGGCCCGGCTCGCTACTTCGGCAGCGAGGATGCCGTGCTCGCCAGGGTGGCGGAGGCCGTGGCGGGCGCCTTGCCCGCTGCGGAGGCCGACGACCTGTGCAAGGGCGACCGGGTCCGGCTCGGCGTGGCCGAAGGGGTCTTCGCCGCCGCGCTCGCGGCCAGGAGCGGGGCGGTGGTGCCGGCGGGGGAGACCGCACGCTTCCTCGCCCCTTGGCCCGTCGACGAGCTCTCGGACCCCGAGCTCGCCGACGTCCTCATCCGGCTGGGGCTGACGACGCTCGGGCGTTTCGCCGCTCTCCCCGTGGCGGACGTCCTCGCCCGGTTCGGCACTTCCGGGGTCCGGGGCCACCGGCTCGCGCGCGCGCTCGACGGAGAGCTCCCCGGCTACCGGGTCACGGGCATGAGCGCCCGGCTGGTCGCCGCCCTCGGACGCGCCCTGGCGCTCCAGGACCGTCAGCCCGGCTTCTGGGGAGGGGTCAGCGCCGCTGACGAGCGCGCCGCGGAGGTGCTGACCGCGCTCCAGCGTCGGCTCGGCACCGCCGCGGTGACGGTGCCCGTGCTCCAAGGTGGTCGCGGACCGGCGGACCGGTGCCGGATGGTGCCCTGGAGCCCCGCCGCAGCGTCCCTGGCGTACGCGCCCTTCCCCGGGCAGAAGTCGCCGCGTCGGAACCGGAAGCCCTCCTCCGAGCCGCCGTGGCCGGGGCGGCTTCCTCCGCCCGCGCCCGCGCGGGTGATGGCGGGGGATCGGAGCGCTGACCTCGTCGACGGTGCCGGCGTGCCTGTCGTGGTCAGCGGGAGGGGGTTGCTCACCGCAGAGCCGGCACGACTCTCGGTCGGCGGCGGCCCGTGGATCGCGGTCACCGCCTGGAGCGCGCCCTGGCCCGTGGAGGAGCGGTGGTGGTCGACCGCACGCCGACGTGCCGCGCGCCTGCAGGTGCTCTCGTCGGACGGCACGGCACGGCTCCTCGTGAGCGAGCGTGGTTGCTGGCGTGTCGAGGCCGTCTACGACTGAGAGCTCTACGACTGAGGAGCCGAGATGCCGATGACGGCGCCTTACGCGGAGCTGCACTGCCACTCGAATTTCTCCTTCCTGGACGGCGCCTCCCATCCTGAGGAGCTCGTCGCGCAAGCTGCGCGGCTCGGGCTCTCCGCGCTCGCGCTCACCGACCACAACGGGCTCTACGGGGTGGTGCGCTTCAGTGAGGCGGCGCGGCGCGTCGGCCTCCCGACCGTCTTCGGGGCCGAGCTCACCGTCGATCCCTCCGGGCGCGTCCCGCCTCCCGCCTCGGGGCCCGAGCGCACCCCCGGGCCCGTGCGCACTGGCGAGCCCGATCCCGGTGGCCGGCACCTGGTCGTGCTCGCCCGGGACCCGCTGGGCTACGCGCATCTCAGCCGCACCATCGCCGAGGCGCACCTGGCCGGCGGGGAGAAGGGCCGTCCGGCACTCTCGCTCGCGGCGCTCGCCGACGCGTCCACCGCCGCCCGCGCCGGCGGGGGGAGCTGGCAGGTGCTCACGGGGTGCAGGAAGGGACCGGTGGCCGCCGCGCTGACCGAAGAGGGGCCGCGCGCGGCCCGTCGACGTCTCGACGAGCTGGTGGCCGCGTTCGGGAGGGACAGCGTCGCGGTGGAGCTGTGGGACCACGGAGACCCGCTCGACTCCACGCGCAACGATGTGCTCGCTCAACTGGCCGTCCACGCCGGCTGTGCGATCGTCGCCACCAACAACGTCCACTACGCCTCCCCGAAGAGGTTCCCGCTCGCCACCGCGCTCGCGGCGGTCCGGGCACGCCGGCCGCTCGAGGAGCTGTGCGGGTGGCTGCCCCCGACGGCGGCAGCCTGTCTGCGCACCGGAGGGGAGCAGGAGCGCCGGTTCGCCCGCTGGCCGGGCGCGGTGGAGCAGGCGGCGGAGATCGGGGCTGCGTGCGCCTTCGACCTGCGCCTGGTCGCGCCCAAGTTGCCGGACTTCCCGGTCCCGGCCGGGCACGACGAGGACAGCTGGCTGCGCCACCTCGTGGAGGATGGGGCGACCAGGCGTTACGGCCCTCGGGGCGCCGAGCGGGTCCCCGGCGCCTGGGAGCGGCTCGACCACGAGCTCTCGGTCATCGAGACGCTCGGCTACGCGGGTTACTTCCTCACCGTCTGGGACATCGTCGAGCAGTGCCGGCGCACCGGCGTCTACTGCCAGGGCCGCGGCTCGGCCGCGACCTCCGCGGTCTGCTACGTGCTCGGGATCACGCTCGTCGACGCGGTGTCGCTCGGCCTGCTCTTCGAGCGGTTCCTCTCACCCGCACGGGACGGGCCGCCCGACATCGACCTCGACATCGAGTCGACGCGGCGCGAGGAGATCATCCAGTACGTCTACAGCCGCTACGGCCGCCGCCATGCTGCACAGGTGGCGAACGTGATCACCTACCGCCAGCGCTCTGCGTTGCGCGACATGGGAAAGGCGCTCGGCCTCGACGCAATGGACGTGGACCGGTGGGCCAAGCAGACCGATCGCACGGACGCGCTCGGAGGGCGCGAGGAGGTGCCCGCATCGTTGCGCGGGCTGGCCGCAGAGGTGCTCGACTTCCCCCGCCATCTCGGCATCCACTCGGGGGGCATGGTCATCTGCGACCGTCCGGTGGTCGACGTCTGCCCCGTCGAGCCGGCGCGCATGCCCACACGCACGGTCCTGCAATGGGACAAGGACGACTGCGCGGCCGCGGGGCTCGTGAAGTTCGACCTGCTCGGTCTCGGGATGCTCGAGGCGCTCCACCACATGGTCGACCTCGTCGCCGAGCACCACGGCGTCGTGATCGACCTCGCGGCCCTCCCGCAGGAGGACGCCGTCTACGACCTGTTGTGCCGGGCGGACACGGTCGGGGTCTTCCAGGTGGAGAGCCGAGCGCAGATGGGCACGCTGCCCCGCGTGCAGCCGCGCTGCTTCTACGACCTCGCGGTCGAGGTCGCGCTCGTCCGGCCAGGCCCCATCCAGGGCCACGCGGTGCATCCCTACATCCGGCGCCGGCGCGGTGAGGAGCCCGTCACCTACCTCCACCCGCTGCTCGAGCCGGCCTTGCGCCGCACCCTCGGCGTCCCGCTCTTCCAGGAGCAGCTCATGCAGATCGCAGTCGACGTCGCCGGCTTCACGCCGACCGATGCGGACGAGCTCCGTCAAGCCATGAGCCACAAGCGCTCGGACGAGAGAATGGAGGCGCTGCGCGACCGGCTCTTCGCGGGGATGGCCGCGCGCGGGGTGTCCGACGACGTGGCGCAGAAGGTCTTCGAGAGCCTGTCCGCCTTCGCCAACTTCGGCTTCCCCGAGAGCCACTCGCTGTCCTTCGCCTCGCTCGTGTACGCCTCCGCATGGTTGAAGCTGCACTACCCGGCGGCCTTCACGGCAGGCCTCCTCAATGCACAGCCCATGGGCTTCTGGTCGCCCCAGAGCCTGCTCGCCGACGCCAAGCGCCACGGGATCGCCGTGCTACGTCCGGACGTGAACGTGAGCCGGGCCGGCGCGGCACCGGTCGGCGCGGCGGCCCTGCGCATCGGTCTCGCCTCCGTGCGCTTCGTCGGCAGGGGGACCGCCGAGCGGATCTCCGCCGGCCAGCCCTGGGCGAGCCAGGAGGACCTCGTGCGCCGGGGAGGGCTGAACCGCGCGCAGCTCGAGGCGCTCGCGCTGTCGGGCGCGCTCGACGGGCTCGACGGGCTCGACGGGCTCGACCGGCTCGACCGGCTCGACGGGCTCGACGGGCGGACCGGCGCGCCTGACCGCCGCGCACTCGTGTGGGCCGCGGGCGCGGCCGCCCAGGCAACTCCCGGGCGCCTCCCGGGGATCGTCACCGGCGCCGTCGCGCCTTCGCTGCCACCCAGGGCGGCGATCGAGGAGGTGAGGGACGATCTGTGGTCGATCGGGGTGGCCCCGGACCGGACCGCCATCGAGCTCGCCCGCCCCGAGCTTGAGCGGCGCGGGGTGGCAACGATCGCTGAGGTCGTGGAGGGTCCTTCGTCCAAAGTGGTGGTCGCCGGGGTGGTGACCCACCGCCAGCAGCCCGACACCGCCCGCGGCGCGGTGTTCTTGAACCTCGAGGACGAGACCGGGATGCTGAACGTCGTGTGCTCGAAGGGTGCGTGGGCGCGCTGGCGTGCGGTGGCGAGGAGCTCGCCTGCGCTGATCGTGAAGGGGCGTCTGGAGCGGGCACAGGGCACGGTGAACGTGGTCGCCGAGCGGTTCGAGCCGCTCGCGCTCGGGCCGGTGCCGGGGTCCCGTGACTTCCGCTGACTCCGCTGCCAACGAGCCCTCCGGTCAGCTACGGGTTCGCGGGATCCCAGCCTTCTCGAGCACTTGCGCGCTGACGCCGACCGCACGCCACGCCGAGTAGGAGAGGCCTTTGCGAGTGCTGTAGCTCTTCGCGACCCTGACGAAATCCTTCTCGATGGCCGCGACGTCGACGGACTGGCCCGAGTGTGCGAGCTCGGCCTCGAGGTCTCGCTGCTCCTGCACCAGATGCAGCCGGTTCAGGGGGCTCGCAGACGCGATCTCCTTTTCGATCGCGGCCAACTTCTTGCGGATCGATTCGACGGTCCGCTTCCTGCCCCGTCGCGGCTTGGTCGTCTCGAGGGCTTCGAGGTACGCCCGGACAATTCGACCCTCTTCGCGCCCCTTTGCCAGCGCGGCCTTGTGGGAATCGGACATCGGGCCCGGCTTGCGAGCCCTTCTCTTAGAAGCAGTCGCACTCTTGGAAGCAGTCGAAGTAGCCATGGCTCGTCACACTACATCACTTCCACCCTGCGTTCGAACCTTTCTGGCTCACTGTGCCTCGCGCACGCAGAGCTGTCAGGCGCGTTCTCCTGCCGCTGACTCCGCACTGATCTCTCAAAGCCTCGAGCGCGGAGGACCCCCAGAGTCGCTCGCCATGCGGCGCCTCTGGTCGTCCTTCCTGGTGGAGCCGGGCGGATCGCTGCCTCCCTTCCTTCCGCTCGGCGGCTCGGTGGCCCACGTTTTGCACTATCAGTCTGTGCTTTCCTCCCGGGCCCAGTACGAGCCATGACAAGGAGCACGGCAGAAGCTGCGACCGGTCCCTCGGGACTTTTGCCGTGCGCCACGGACGGGTTCCGGTTGGTGCCTTCGGAATGGGCCCGGCATGCGGTGCTCGGGAATGCGGTATGGGCACTGCGGAAGGGGCCGAGGGAGCGGGTTGGATGCTCCGGAGCACTTGGTGACGACATCGGCATCGGTGAGGCTCCATCAGGAAGTCGTCAGAGCGGGAGATGGCGACCACGGTGCGATCCCGCAGCGGGGCAGCTTCGCCGATGCATGAAGGGGATGGCTCGGGGGTAGGAAGGAGGAGTCCGGGTACCACCGGGCGTCAGTCACAATGCATCGGAGCCCCCGGAGCCCGGGGGCTCCGATGCGTCCGGAAGCGATGAAGCGATTCCGATGCGTCCGGAAGCGATGAAGCGATGAGGTCGGGGGGCGCGTATGCCCCAGCGAAGCGGACCTGCAACGTGCATAGGATCTGGCTGTGATCACGTGGGACGACTTCGCGAAGGTCGACGTTCGTGTGGGGCGCATCATCGAAGCGTCCGCGTTCCCCGAGGCGCGCAAGCCCGCTTGGAAGCTCCGTATCGACTTCGGTCCGGAGATCGGCGAGAAGCGCTCCTCGGCGCAGATAACCAACTACGCGAAGGAAGAGCTCGAGGGCCGGCTTGTCCTCGCGGTCGTGAACCTCCCCGCCCGCCAGGTGGGTCCGTCCCACTCCGAGGTGCTGACCCTCGGGACCTACCGCGGGGAGACGGTGCTGCTCGTCATGCCGGACGCCGGGGCGCAGCCCGGCGACAAGCTGGGTTGACCGGTCGACGGCGTTGCGCAGCGGTCTGCGCGCCGTGGTCGCTGCCGCGCCCGTCGCGGGCTCGATGCCCCGAGCTTCCCGGTCGCCACCGATGTGCACGCTCGCAGGGCGGGTGGCCATGATGGGACAGTGGCAGACGATCTCGTCACGTACCTCGGTGCCGTCGACCAGGGCCTCGTCGGCTACCTCGACACCACGGGAAACCTGTCGGCCGAGACGGTCCGGAGGCTGCAGCGCTTTGCAGTCGCCCTGTCGGAAGGCTCGATGACGCCGGGGCTGGCCCGCGAAGACTGGCCGGACTTCTACCCGTTGGCCGCAGCCTTCGTCGTCGCGTGCGGCAGCGACGAGCTGCGAGGGCTCTACGACCAGGCGACCGTCTTCAGCGCGGTGGTGCGCGGCGACGTCGCGTTCACCGATGCCGACCGGGTCTTCCTCGTGCAACTCGCCGACGAGCTCGAGCAGTACGCGAGCACCTGCCACCGCTGAGCGCGCCGGCACGGACCCGGGCGACTTCTACGGTGTCGCACCTCACCGGCAAGCGCCGCGGCCGAGCCGCTTCTGCCACACCGTCGCCGTGCCGGTGAGCCTGTAGCCCAGCCGTTCGTTGACGCGGATCATCGGCTCGTTGGACGCGGCATTGGTGGTGACGACGCGCCGGGTCGCCGGGAAGCGCTCGACGAGCCTGCGGAGGTTGGCCACCTTGAGGAGCGTCCCAAGCCGATGGCCGCGGTGGGCGGGCACGACGTAGGTATCGAGCTGGTACGCGACCAACGGCGCCGCACGCGGGACGCCGATCTCGCTGTACCCGGCGAGCTCGCCGTCGGGTGAGATCGCCGCCACGGCCATCGTGGCGCGGTCCATCGCCTCGACCACGTGCTCGTGCTGGCGCAGGCGGGCGACGTCCCACGATTCCGGCTCGACCTCGAGACCTCCAGAGGGGATGTCGGTCGACATGCCGGCGGCTGCCCGGACCCGCCCGGCTGCCCACTCCCGAGGGCAGCTCCCCTCCCAGCTCACGAGCCGGTAGCCGCTTGCTCGCACGTGTGCCTCGGAGGCCAGCGCACAGAGGAGCTCCGGGTCGACTGGGACGTCGAGCTCTCGACGCGCCTCGGCGAGCACCGGCTCGTACCCCGCGGCCCTTGCGAAGCAGTCGCGGCGCCCGGTCTCGGGGGAGCCGAGGGGGGACTCGGACGTCCCCGACAAGACGTGCCGGCCGCGGTCACGCGCGATCTGCTCGGCCGCCTCGAGGAGCGCCCGGCCCACTCCGCGGTGCTGCCACGCAGGATCGACCCAGATCTCGATGTCGGCGGCGTCGAGGTTGTCTCGCAGCTCCGTCCGGACCTGGAAGCAGCCCGCGACGACGTCTGCGAGCCGCGCCACGCCGAGCACGTAGGCTCGCACGCCCGGCTGGTCCAACATGGCGGCCCGCTCGTGGAGGAGCCACCCCGGGTCGTCGGGCCAGTCCGCCTCGAGGACGGCGGAGAGGGGGGAGAACCACTCCTCCAAGAGCGCCGGCCCGTCCGGGCGGACGAGCTCTGCCTCGAGCCCCGAGAGCCGGGTCACGGGCGCACGATAGCGGGCGCACGATAGCGGGCGCACGATCGCGGGGCGCACGATAGCGGGCAGCACGATCGCGGGCAGCACGATCGCGGGCAGCCAAGGAGCCCCTACGTGCGGACGTCTCCGGTATCCCCGCGCGCCCGCTCGAGACGCGGTGTCGAGTCGAGCGAGTGGACCTTTCGTCCGCGGCGTAGCGTAGCGAAGTGCTGCCTCGTGAACCCGTCACGCTCGACGAGATCGACCTGTCCGCTCTCGAGTTCTGGGCGAGGACGCCCGAGGAGATCGATGGCGCGTTCGCAGCGTTGCGCCGAGAGCGGCCCATCGCGCACTTCGACGAGCGGGACCTGCGGGACCGGTCGCCCCACATGCCGCCGCCGGGACCGGGCTACTGGGCGGTGACTCGCCACGCGGACGTCGCCCGGGCCAGCCGGCATCCCGAGGTCTTCCGCTCCGGGCAGGGCGCGGTGAGCGTGATCGACATGCCCGAGGAGATGGTCGAGTACTTCAGCGGGATGATCTCGACGGACAACCCGCGTCACGCTCGGCTGCGCCGGATCGTCGGCGCCGCGTTCTCCCCGCGCATGGTCGCGGCCCTCGAGGCACGCGTGCGGCAACGCGCGAGCGCCATCGTGGACGACATCAGCGAGAGGGGGAGCGGCGACTTCGTCACCGACGTCGCGGCTCCACTCCCGCTCGGGGTGATCTGCGACATGATGGGCATCCCCGAGGAGTCCAGAGACGCCGTCTACCGGTGCTCCAACGTCATCCTCTCCGAGGGGGACCAGGAGTACGTCCCCGATGGGATCGACCCCATCGAGGCCTTTCTCCAGGCCGGTGCCGAGCTCACCGAGCTCATGCACGCGATCGGCGAGCAACGGCTGTCCCGGCCGGCCGACGATCTCGCGACCGCGCTCGTCACGACCAACGTCGACGGCGAAGCGCTCACGCACGCCGAGCTCGCGTCGTTCTTCATCCTCCTCGTCGTCGCAGGCAACGAGACCACGCGCAATGCGATCGCCCACACGCTGTGGCTCCTCACCGAGCATCCCGACCAGCGGAAGATCTGGCAGGAGGACCCTGAGCGGGTGACCCCGACGGCGGTGGACGAGGTCGTGCGGTGGATCTCACCGGTCACCTGGATGAGGCGCACCGTCGCCTCGCCGACCGAGCTCGGCGGCCAGCGGCTCGACGCGGGCGAGAAGGTGCTCCTCTTCTACCGCTCGGCCAACCGGGACGACGAGGTGTTCGACGATCCCTTCCGCTTCGACGTCCGACGCTCGCCCAACCCTCACGTCGGCTTCGGCGCAGCCGGACCCCACTTCTGCCTCGGTGCCCACCTCGCGCGCCGCGAGATCGGGGTCATGTGGCGCGAGCTCTTCACGCGGCTCCCGGACATCCGAGCGGTCGGCCCACCCGAACGCCTCCTCTCGACCTTCGTCAACGGGATCAAGCACCTGCCTTCGGAGTGGACCCCGCCGTCCGGGCGGGCTCGGCACGCATGAGCGCTGCGTTCCGCGTGGCGGTGCCGGTCTCGAGCTTCTCACTCGCTCCGCATGCGCTTCTCATGCGCTTCTCATCCACGGCGCCGAACGCGTAAAATGGTGTCGGGTCCCACAGTGGGCTCGGGAAGGAGGAATTGGGAGGCTTGACCGACTGAAACTTCCAGAACCGGGTTGGCCGATCGAGGATTGCCTCTGCTCACCTGCTCGGCAGGTGCTGACGGAGGCGGTGGCCTGAGTACACGGCAAGAGCCTCGAAAGAGGAACGTGCAAGAACCGGAGCCTTCACGGCTCCTGGCCGCCACTGCTCGACCCGGCTGTCCTGGGGGACAAAGAGACGGGGCGCCCGGTCCCTGCTGCCGAGCGGGGGCGGGCGCCCTGCCGCGGATCACGGGGCGCGTGAACCTTCGGCTCTCTGTGTCTGCCACGCGGGGTTTGCGCCTGTCCGGCCAGGGCCCGGCGGCTGGCCACGACCAGCCCAGCCCATGACCCGTCCCGTCCATGACCCGTCCCGTCCATGACCCGTCCGGCCGAGAGGGGGCGTCTGGGCGCCTCTCGGTGCCGACGAGACCCGGGTGCGTCTCGCCGAACTTGCCGGCTGGACACGACCGGCCGGAGTCGCTCGAGGGCCGTCGATCCGGGAGTCTTGAGAGTCATTGCTGCCCCGGTCCGCCGCCGGGATTCCAGGGCTCGACAAGGCGCACACGGCTCGTCGGTTCCGTGCAGCGCGGCAGCCCGGAAGGTGCGCTCGCTCGCTGCGAATCTCTGCCCTCAGAGTCCACATCACAGCCGAGGGCTGACGCTCTCGGCACGGACCGGTACGACTCTCTGATCTGACGTTCCCGGACAATCATCGTCCTTCGGACCCGAATATCGGCCGAGTTATCCAGGCAGCACCGTGATCCCGGGTCTCGAACAGCTTCAGCCGATACCTTCGGCTCGAAAGGTGGGCGGTTAGCGCCCACCCAAAAGACGCGCGAGGAAAGTCCATGAGGACGAGTTCGGAGAACCCCGCACCTTTGAGGTTCACCACGTGCCACTTCGTTTGGCCTCTGCTCATTACTCCAACGGAGGTCGTACCCACGCGGCCGCACGCTTCGCAGCTCGCTGCGACGTAGGCGGTCGTCGCACCGGCAAGCTCAAGCGCCTCCGGCTGAGCTCGAGGCGCTGCGGGCAGCCGATCTCTGCCAGGGTTGACGCCAGCTAGATGCCAGTATCGACCACCGTTAGAGCTGTCATAGATTCCGTACGTCTCTCCTCCCGCATAGCCAGCTCCCGGGGGCTCGATTAAAGCCCAGATCGTCGCAGGCGAAGCGCAGGAGAGGATGCGAAGACCGTATGGCGATGCGCCCGCATTGCGGACGAGTTGTGTTTCGATGGGTCGTCGCACCCAGGTCGCACCTCCGTTGAGCGTGCCCCAGATGACCTCTGGGCCTTGCGAATGTGACGACCCCATGATCCAGCCGTCGTCACCATTGGCGAAGCACGCTTCAGAGGGAGTGACCGGCGTATGTATGCGCTGCCAAGATTCCCCAGAATCAGTCGTCTCCCACAATGTGCTGGCGCTGAGCGCCCACCCTTTCGCAGAAGTGATGAATGACATCCACCGGATGGCGGGTCTTCGGCTCTTCAACAACCAAGTCGAACCCCCATTTGTCGTCGAAAACAATCCCTTGTGGGTGAGGAGGAGTCCGTCACGTCTGGTTAGGAACTGCACCTGCTCAATAGACCCCAGACCCGGTCGAATTGCAATCCACGACCGCCCTGAGTCGGAGGTGTGAACGAGATAATTCGCGTCGGCTACGTAGCCGTCACGTGGCGTTGCAAACGTTATCGAGGTTGGAAGCGAACGGACAGTCACGGTGCTCGCAGACGTGATAGCCTGAATTGTCGACCGTACCGCGGTGGACGACGCTTGCGCCGCACTAGTTGGCACGGATCCGCAGATGCTGACTGCCCACCCCACTGCGAGGCTCACAATCCATCGTCGATGCTGTCGTCGTCGGCTTCGCGGCTGTTCGCTCCACGCGATCGAGCGTCCCGGTGTTAGCGGCATGACTCCCTGATCACGAGCTGGCGGTGAGCGGCGACGCACTTTGTGCACCGATTCGGCTGGGGGTTTTCCAGCGACGTGCGATGGCAGGAGGATGTGGCGTCGCTGAACCGTCACGACACTCGCTCAACTTCGGTTCGGTAACGTCCGAACTGGGCTCATCTCATCTCCCGGTGCCGATCTGGGATCCCTGGTCTGAACCGTTTACGTCTGAGGCGGTTCGCGGACCGTCCCGAGTGGTGGAGAAGACGATCTCCTATTCAAACTTTCGTGAGCTGCGAGAACGGCTCTCTGCGGTGGTCGACCTAGACGAGCCGGAGGCCCAAGCTCACCGCCACGCCGGACTGCGCTTCGTCTCGGGAGGCGAAGCCGACGTCCTCTCCTGGCTCGACCAGGCTCGGTAACGTCACGACTGCCACGGCGAGATGCCATGCGTCCATGGCGCGAAGGGCGTGCTCACGAACAAGGTGGAGAGCACGCTCCTCGACCTCCTTCTGATCAGCGGCTACCACGGTGACCGGACCGTCCGTTCCCAGGTCCCCATCGAGCAGCTCCAACAGGCCCGCCTCGTCACCTCGCCCGGCCCGAGCCGCACGCACCAGTGCGCCGGACACCTCTATGCGGGTCCAAGTGCCGGTAATAAGCCCGATCTCAAGATCCGCGAGCAGCGACGTCGCCTGCTCGTATCCGGGCTCGTCGGCCAGGTAGGCGCGTGCGAGCACCGACGAGTCGAGGTAGACGATCACACCCGCTCACGCTCCTCGGCCAAGAGCCGGTCGATGACAGGACCGGTACCTTTCGTCGACGCGACGATCCGCCGTCGCCTGGGGGTGCTCACGACTGGGCCATTCGTCGACTGGAGCACTCCCAACGCCGTTGCCCGTGCGCGCAGTCGGGTCCGCCGGTCGCCCTCGTCGGCGTCGACCGCGGCATCGAGGATCTCGTTTGCCACGGCATTGACGCTCTGTCCGGCACGAGCGGCACGCGCCGCCAATCGACGGTGGACGTCGTCGGGAACTCTGAGGAGGAGCTGTTTCATGTCCCAATGATATCACGAGCTGTATT